>JBHJHA010000071.1:0-16030 GCA_050331235.1 Leptolyngbyaceae cyanobacterium | reverse complement strand
ACATCGCCTGGTGGTTCACTTCACCCCCAAACATTGCTCGTGGCTCAATCAAATCGAAATCTGGTTCTCTATTCTCATGCGGAAGTTACTGCGACGCGCCAGTTGCAACAGTCAAGCTCTTCTCAGAGCCAAGATTCTCGACTTCATTTCCTACTTCAATCGCACCATGGCCAAGCCTTTCAAATGGAACTATACGGGCAAGCCCTTAACCGCATAATGGCTATGCTTATTTGTGCCGTTGAGTACTAGCAACCTGTCCCTCCTCGGAAGTTGTCGAGTTCACCGTACCAGCTTGCCTTTAGCATTACGTTACGATAGACACAGATTGAAAAGGCTAGGTTAATTATTTCCTTTTCCTTCTACAACGCTAACGAGATAGGAAATTATCAGCAGCATCATGGTTCAGAAGGTTGAGAAATCGAAGCGAGAGTGGAAAGAGCAGCTCACCCCTGAGCAATATCATGTAACTCGCGAGAAGGGTACTGAGCGAGCCTTTACAGGCGCTTATCATGACAACAAAGAATCCGGTGTATACAAATGTATTTGCTGTGGCACTCAGCTATTTAACTCAGATGAAAAGTTTGACTCGGGTACTGGCTGGCCCAGTTTTTGGGCACCCGCAAAAGATGACAATGTAGCAACGAAAAAAGACTTTAGCCTTTTCATGGTCCGCACTGAAGTCCTTTGTGCGGCTTGTGATGCCCACCTTGGCCATGTCTTCAACGACGGGCCAGCACCAACAGGGCAGCGATACTGCATCAACTCGGCATCCCTCGACTTTGAAAAAGCGTCTTAAGAGTCGCTCAGGCTGCTGGCTCGAGCCACAGCTCACCATACCCTGGCACAGCGCAAGAGCGTTAAAGTGTAAGGCTGTCGGGTCAAAAGCTGCCGTCAATATTGCCGTAGGAGCCCATTGCTCTTACGGTTTTCTCATGTCTCCAGAAAAGAGTTCTATGCGGTTATTTACCGAAGTTCGCGGTCGCGGATATCCTATTCTCTGTTTACATGGCCATCCTGGCAATGGTCGCTGTATGGGAGTTTTCACGACGATGCTCTCTCAGCAGTTCCAAACTATCACTCCAGATTTACGAGGCTATGGTAAGAGCCAGACCTCAGGGCGCTTTGTAATGTCGGACCATTTGAGTGATTTAGCCGAGCTCTTACAACGTCTCAACGTTCATGAATGCGTCGTGTTGGGATGGTCTCTAGGCGGGATCTTGGCAATGGAGCTAGCACTGCAATATCCACAACAGGTAAGTGGTCTCATTTTGCTGGGCACTGCGGCCCGCCCTCGAGGGGACCATCCACCAATCTCTTGGCAAGATAATCTGCTTACCGGGGTAGCTTCTCTCATTAACTGGATGCAGCCAGGTCAGCCATGGCATATCAATCTCTTGGGTCGGCAATCGCTCTATCGACATTTGCTCCAACGGCATACCCCTAAAGCCTATCAGCACTTAGCAGACGAAGGGCTATGGGCTTTCGTACAAACCTCTAAATCAGCTCAATCTGCTTTGAACCAAGCTTTGCAGCAGGGGTACAATCGACTCCCGGCGGTTAAGCAAATTACGGCCCCGTCCCTAGTGCTGTGTGGCGATCGCGATCGCCACATCACCGCGATCGCGAGTCAGGAAACGGCCCGACAGCTTCCCAATAGCACCTGCAAAACCTACGCCCAAACGGCACATCTTTTTCCTTGGGAAATTCCTAACGAAGTGCAGAGCGATATCAGCGCTTGGCTAGAACAACATTTTGCGACCAAGAAATCAACTCCCTAGATAAAAAAACAGCTCCATCTTTGACAGCTAACTTCTAAATTTTTACTGGCAAAGACTTCTGGACTCAACACTGATGCATTTGAGTCAACCTCTATACTAGAGTCACAGTCCGCACCGGAGTGCTTGGAGTCAATAATGGAATGGCACGTGAGCGACGCCCAAAGTCTGAGAGTAATTGATCGCAAGATTGGTGACCACATGTTCACTCCCTCCGAATATGAATTGGTGCGGCGAGCCATTTATGCAACGGCAGATTTTGAATTTGCCTCTCTGATCCGTTTTTCAGAACATGCACTCACTTCTGGAGCTGCCGCCCTAGCAGCCCGAACGACGATCGTCGTTGACGTCCCGATGGTGCAAGTAGGCATCGCTCCACCCATACAAGAAACATTCGTCAACCCCGTATATTGCAGCATGGACGCGTTGACGCGTCCTCAAAAAGGCAAAAGTGAAACGGCTTGGGGAATTGAGACCTTAGCTCAGCGTTACCCCGAAGGAATCTTCGTAGTTGGACAATCTCAGACGGCCTTAGAATCTTTAGTTGAGCTCACCGAGACCAATCAGGTCCGGCCTGCACTGATTATTGCGACTCCCGCAGGGTTTCTCGATACCAACGTGCTCAAGAGCCGTTTACAGGAGACCATGGTGCCGCATATCCGCATCGATGGGCAAAAAGGTAATCCGGTAACAGCCGTAGCAATCATGACCGGGCTGATTGATCTCGCTTGGCAAGCATATGGAAAAGCTCCCAAAGCGATCTAAGGGAAGTCATTCTATCGATGATGGCAGCGTCGTCGATTTGAGGTGCTTCGAGAAGGCACTAAAAAAGCGGCGATCATCGCCGCTTTGCTTCGATGTCCGAACAGTGATTCAGAAAGTTATTCGAGGATAGTTGGTGCAGTCAGGGAAGCTGTCCGCTCAGGCGACTGAATCGCGCTAAACATTGGACGACTTGGCTGCTCTGCAACCAGCATCATGGTGTCCTGTACACGATTGAGCACGGCAACCGTCTTGGCATCGTAGGTTTGGGTAGCCACTTTGGGGTACAGACCAATACCAATCACAGGTACCAGAAGGCAGGCTGCAATAAAAGCTTCGCGGGGACGAATATCCAACATGAGCGGTGTCTTCTCAACAATCTCGCCAGTGTTGCCGTAGAAAATGCGGCGCAACATAGAGAGTAGATAGATAGGAGAAAGAACCACACCGATCGCCGCAAGAACAATAATGCCTACCTTAAAAGGAATCGTGTAAGCATCACTGGTCGCCATGCCTAAGAACACGGCAATCTCACTCACGAATCCACTCATGCCCGGAAGGGCAAGGGAGGCCATGGCAGCGGCCGTAAAGAATGCAAACGCCGCAGGCATTTTGCGCGCCATACCGCCAAGCTTAGTCATGTCTAGCGTATGGGTGCGCTCGTAGGTGACCCCTGACAGGAAGAACATCACAGCTGCAATCAAACCATGGGAAATCATTTGCAGTACCGCACCGCTGATACCCACTGTCGTAAAAGCAGCAAATCCAATCAAGACAAATCCCATGTGGGCGATCGAGGAATAGGCCATGCGCCGCTTGAGGTTGTCTTGGCCAAACGCATTAAGAGAGGCGTAAATAATATTGACTACCCCCAAAACGGCTAAGAAAGGCGCTACGAAAATGTGAGCATCGGGCAGCATCTCAACATTCATGCGTAAGATGCCGTATCCAGCCATTTTCAGCAAAACACCTGCCAAAATCATGGAAACCGCAGCAGGAGCCTCACTATGGGCATCGGGCAGCCAAGTGTGAAAGGGGAAAATCGGCAGCTTGACACCAAAAGCTACGATTAGACAGGCGTAAGCAAACAATTGGAATGGCAGAGAATAATCTTTCAGCGCTAGGTCAGCGAAATTGAAGCTAACCGTGTCGCCATAAAAAGCCATCGCCAAAGCGGCAATCAGAATAAAGACAGAGCCGATGGCAGTATAGAGAATGAACTTGGTCGCCGCATAACGACGCTTTTGCCCGCCCCAAATGGAAATTAGCAGGTAAACCGGGACCAGCTCAACCTCCCACATCAGGAAGAACATCAGAATATCTTGGCAAAGAAAAACCCCCACCTGAGCGCTGTACATCAGCAGTAGCAAAAAGTAGTACAGCCGAGGTTTAGTTGAGATATTCCAAGAGGCAAAAATTGCCAATGTTGTAACTAAACCGCTCAATATGACCAAGGGCATCGAGAGACCATCAGCAGCTACAGTCCAGTTCAAACCAATTTGAGGAACCCATTGGTAAGACTCAATCATTTGCAGACCGGGCTCTTGCAAAGAGTAGTAGCGGCCGAAAGAAAAGAGGATAAGTGCAAATTCTGCAAGCCCTGCGGCTAGAGCATAGTTTCTGACAGCTTTATTGTCGTTGCCGGGCAGGAATGGAATTGGCAAACTTGCCAAAAAAGGGAAAAGGACAATCGTGGTCAACCACGGAAATTGCTCACTAATCATGACATTCACGTGAGTTCGGATGAACAAGTGCACATAGAACGCCGGTTTAGGGATTGTCTAGCTCGAGGCTGATGGATACATCTGAATAATGCATCGTCTCATTTTCGCAGCGGCCTTACCCAAACAGTTAAGGTCGGAGGATGTCAGCAAGTGTTTCAACCTTGGCTGAAACCACAATGACTAGGCGAACCAACCGGGAAGTCTAGGTGAGCATTTCTACTCACTCCAATGCATGGCCCTAGTATACGCAACTTCATTAACTTTTGCGAAGGTACATATACCGAGATAAATAAAAGGTTTTCGCTAGGCTATTGGCTGGTCAAGGGCTACAGCCCTTTAAAGTAGCAATGATGATAAAAAGCAATGTAATCGACCACTCGAAATTATGTAAACGAATGTCATAGAACCCCTATGGCTACGGGCTTTTTATCCTCTGACGCCGAATTATTTATTCGATCGCAATTTGTTGGCCCATTGTCCCCGATCGCTTTTGCGGTAAGAGGGCTAAAAAAATCACTGTTGGCAGCGAAGGTGTCGGTCTGAGCGACGCGACGGGAGACGGCCATCAACCCTAACCAAGCTAGTTCGACAGCGCGCGGCGGAAAAATACCGCCAGGGTATCTTCGCCATATAGTTGGTACAAGCGCAAACATGTTGCACAATTGGCTCAATCTGCGTGTGGGTAAGGAGCGATGCCATGTTGAGTTGGGATAAAATGCCTGCACTGACCACCATGCGTCAGTGCAGAGCCTGGGTAGAAATCAATCTTGAGGCCCTGAGACACAACGTCCAAGCCCTAACTCAGCACATTGGGCCGGAGACGGTGCTGATGGCCGTGGTCAAAGCTGATGCCTATGGCCACGGAGCAGTGACTGTCGCAGAGACAGCAGTCGCGGCTGGAGCCCGCTGGTTGGGGGTAGCCACGGTTCCTGAGGGTGTAGAGCTCCGAGAAGCGGGGTTGACTACACCGATCTTGATCATGGGAGCCGTCAACAGCTCAGAGGAAATCACCGCGATCGCCCGCTGGCAGCTACAGCCCACCCTTGTTTCGCCCAAGCAGGCCCTAGTCTTTTCGGAAACGCTGTCGACGAACTCCAGTCACTCACTGCCGGTGCATCTCAAGGTTGATACCGGCATGTCGAGACTCGGCTTTGACTGGCAACATGCAGCTGAATTTGTCCAATTTGTCCGGCGATTGCCACGGCTACACATCCATAGCGTTTACTCCCATCTGGCGACAGCCGATGAACCTGACACGACTTTCATGCGATCGCAGCAGCAGTATTATGAATCGGTGCTGGCCCAAGTCGCCAGCCAGGGCATCGTCATTCCCAGGCGTCATTTAGCGAATTCAGCGGCCACCCTAGCGGATCCCAATCTGCACTACGACATGGTCAGGGTTGGGCTAGCCTTATATGGCCTTTACCCAGGCTCTCACCTGCAGGGAATTTTGTCGTTGCAGCCGGTCATGCAGGTCAAAGCGAGAATCACCCATCTCAAGGAGATTCAGCCGGGCACTGGGGTCAGTTATGGGCATACCTTTGTTGCCGAGCACCCCATGCGGATTGCCGTTGTGGGAATTGGTTATGCCGATGGTGTTCCCAGAACACTATCGAACCGCATCTCAGTCTTAGTGAATGGTCAGTCGGCCCCCCAAATCGGCAACATCACCATGGATCAGCTCATGATTGATGTCACGCAAATTCCCAACTTGCAGGAGGGAAGTGTCGTGACGCTGCTCGGTCAAAGTGGCGACCTGAGCATTACGGCGGATCACTGGGCCGCTTTGACCGGCACGATTTCCTGGGAAATTTTGTGCAGCTTCAAACACCGTTTACCACGCATTACGACTACCGCACCGGGATCGGTATCCTCTCGACCAGAGACAGAGGAACCCCGCGATCGCTAAGCGTGATCGCCTTCTTCAGGCAGATTTTCCCGGGCTTAACGATGTTCCTCCTGCTCAGCTTTTCCCTCACTTGCAATCCGTGCCGTAACTTTTAGCATGCAGCGACTCAGCCATCAACGGATAATTCAAACCCTTGTTGAGGACTATGGGCAAACCCAAGAATGCTTGCAGTTCGCAACGTATATCAGTGCCTATCAGTATCTCAAGCTTTATCGTCTGCTCGAGAAATATGCACCAGTTGCCGACACGGTCAAGGTCTTGGACTGGGGGACTGGTTCAGGACATTTTTCTTATTTTTTGGCCCAAGCTGGGTATCAAGCCAGCGGCTTTGGTTTCAGTTCTCGGCCATTAACCTGTCAAAACCTGGCTGAGAGCAACTATGCCTACCACCAGGGAAGTCCTAAAGACCCAACGACTTTGCCCTTTGCTGAGGCGGTCTTTGATGTGGTTGTCTCGGTTGGCGTCTTAGAACATGTGCGGGAAACCGGCGGAGACGAGCTCAGCAGCCTCAAAGAAATTTATCGCGTCTTGAAGCCAGGCGGACATTTTTTATGTTTTCATTTTCCTAATCGCTATAGCTGGATTGAGTTTCTAGCCCGGTTTACCAATCGCTTTTCGCATCCTTATCTCTTTACCTCCACTGATATCCGGGCGTTAGCTGAAGCAACCCCCTTTCAGCTACTCGAAGTTGACCGCTACGCGCTGTTACCCCGCAACATCTGGCAAGCGACAGTGCTCAGCCACCGCCGGTGGGGTCCGATCGCCGCTTCTACCTATAATTGGCTCGACTGGGCGGCAGGCAAATTACTACCCTACATTTGCCAAAACTATTATTTTGTGACCCGCAAACCGGTTGAGCCAGCGTCACCTGAGCGAGCGAGCCTGTGTCAGACTACAGAATAGGGGACGTTGGTACGTGAGCCTGATCAGCGATCGATCCGCGATGGCCATTTCAAAAATCGAGCATGAATATCTTTGAATACTTGCACCAGACATCTCGGCTGCGCGTCAGCGATGGTGAACCGGCACACATCTTGTCCTCGGAGGCAACGGCGACCCAAACCCTCGTTGTAGTCTGGCCTCAACTCGGCGATTTTGACAGTCTGGAATATGCCTGGTGGCTGCGGCGCGATTGGCAACGGCTGCAAGCTGCCAATATTGCTGTGCGAGCGGTGGGCATTGGTGATCGCCCCTCCGGACAGCAGTTTGCCGCATTCACAGGGTTTCCCGCAGAATCACTATTTGTAGATCCGACAGCCCAACTACACCAGGATTTGGAGCTTTATTCTGGATTGACGCTTGACTGGCCGGGACTTCGCCCGGCACAGACCGCTTGGGTCAATCTGATGCTGATGTGCGCAGGAATTGCGAGTCCCGGCACCCTACGAGAAGTGCTACGTGGTTACACTGGCGATCGCTCCGCCCCTCAGCTCTTTGCCGATGACGACACTATTGACCATACCCCTCTCCCCACTCTCAAAGGCGCGTTCTTTGCCAAGGCGGGTGGCAGAGGGTTTCAGCGCCCTTTCGAGTTGGCAACCTTACGGTTGCAAAACATGACCGAGGTCTTGGGCAAATGGAACACCTATGTCCCCGACGCACAATATATGACCCAGCGGGGCGGCACATTTTTGTTTGACCAAGCCGGCAACCTGCAATACGAGTACCGCGATCGCGGCATCTTGGGATTTGCTGAAAACATGAGCTATCCACTTTCTTTTTTGTTTGATCAAGCTGAATCAACACGCTCAGCACAGCCCACCGCCACAACTGTCACGGATGCCTAGGCTCACCTCCCGGCAGAGGCAGGGAACTACAGCTGAGGGTCTCGGTAGGCAATCTTGCCAGCGATACAAAAGACTATGTCTATGAGCGTCTTAGGCCAGGTCAAGGGGCGGTTTTCCTGACAGAATGAAACCTGCAAAGCACTGTAGAATCGAATAATTCGACATCATTCAGACAAAGGAGAGAGAACCGCCATGTCTCAAGGACAAGGATTCGGCTTCGGTTTAGGCAAGATGAAGGAGTTAGCCGACGCGGTCAAAAAGGCACAACAAATCCAAGAAGGGGCCAAACAACTCCAGGAAGATCTGGAAGCGATGGAAATTGAAGGCCAAGCTGGAGGCGGTCTTGTCAAAGTCTTTGTCAGTGGTAACCAAGAACCTCGCCGCGTGGAAATCTCCCCGGAAGCTCTCCAAGAAGGTGCAGAGGTCCTCTCAGATCTCGTGGGCGCGGCGATGCAAGATGCTTATCAGAAGTCGACCGAGACAATGCGAGATCGGATGGAGTCTTTGACCGGTGGCCTCAATCTTCCCAATCTAGGCTAAGCGTTTTTTCTGGTTCCTGGGCTAGGTCAGATTGCAGAAACCGCCGGCGGTTTCTGCCTGTGACAACAAGATCCGTCGCGTGATTCGTACTGTCATCCACTAGCCGTTGAAGCATCTCGTTGCCGTTGAGAGAGACAGCTATGACGACTCGCTTACTGTTTGTTTGTTTAGGAAATATCTGCCGCTCTCCCTCTGCTGAGAACATCATGAATCATCTCTTAGCAGCTCGTCAGCTTACCCACCGTTTTAGCTGTGATTCGGCGGGGACCTCGAGTTATCACATCGGCAGCTCGCCGGATCGCAGAATGGCACAGGCCGCTCGTCAGCAGGGAATTGAGCTCGTGGGCCAAGCCCGGCAGCTCAAAGCGGAGGATTTGGCGACCTTCGATTGGATTTTGGCCATGGATGACGATAATTATCGCGATATCTTGCGCCTGGATCCGACGGGACAATACACCGACAAAGTTCGCAAAATTTGTGACTTTTGTCGCCATCACTCTGATACTGAGGTACCTGATCCCTACTATGGCAGAGCCGATGGATTTCGTTACGT
Source organism: Leptolyngbyaceae cyanobacterium (assembly GCA_050331235.1). Classification (GTDB taxonomy): domain Bacteria; phylum Cyanobacteriota; class Cyanobacteriia; order Phormidesmidales; family Phormidesmidaceae; genus Halomicronema. The sequence continues at coordinate 6,980 of JBHJHA010000071.1, read as the reverse complement.
AGTCGATTTGCTGATGGATGCCTGTGAAGGCTTTTTAGATAGTTTGCTTCAGGAAACCCCTGCTTAAGGTCTGTAATGGTAAGTAGTCCCGCTAATCAAAGCCCTGTAATCTCGATGGGCTAGCGGGAATGTCTTTAATGCGTCCAATAAAGCGCGTTCATCGTGAACTTGGCCCCTCTGATGCAAAAACTTCCCAACCGTACCGGGAAACGTGTCCTGAAGGCGATCGCCCTCGCTGGCCTGGCTCTCAGCTTGGTCAATCCACCAGCCAGGAGTGCCGAAGAAGTCATTATTGGCTACGGCTTTTTAGAGCGCACCATTCCCATCCGAGATTTGGAGGCTTTTGCAGCCGGAGAGACCCTCAGCCCCCAACTGTCGGCCTATGCGGACTATGTTGGCCTGACGGCAGATGAGCTAGAGACCATCCGCGGCGCTTTGACCCAACAGGCTGCGATTAGTCAGGTTGATGTTGCTCAATTTTTATACACAGAACAGGGCAGTACCCTACTGCGATTGCTTGGCAATATTGTTCAGACACCATCTCGACAGTCCGGATTTTATGCCATTCGCAGCGGTCTGATCTTGTCGGCAGCCGACGAATCCGCAGGGCTATCAATCATCAGCTTTTTGCAAAAATACCCAACGCCAGCGATTCGTATCGATATTGGCAATGGTCTCGAAGTGGCTCGCGCCGTGACTGCGACGCTGGATGACGCCGAACGGGCGATCGCCCTAGTCCACGCACTAGCCGGTGAGGCCGCTCAGCAACCACCGCTGGAAGAACTCTCGCTCACCCGGCGACTGATTTTTGAACTGCCTCAGTTTGGAGTCGGGGAAACCCAGTTAGATATCCGCGATCGTCGAGTGGTGTCTACGCTATTTTTTCCTGCTCGGCGCTTTCCTACCCAATCTCTGCCTGATGAGATTCCCTTAATCGTGATTTCCCACGGTTTGGGAGATGAGCGCGAGAGTTATCGCTACCTAGGAACCTATTTAGCGGAACGAGGATTTGCAGTTGCCATCTTGGATCATCCCGGTAGTAATAGTGCACAAATCGCTCAGCTATTATCAGGCCTGACCCCCGAGCTGATCAATAACCAGGAGTTTGTTCAGCGGCCGCAAGAGGTTTCGGCTGTCATCGATGTGGTGGCGCAATTTGCGGGAGAACGTCCCGACCTAGTCAATCGCATCAATACCCAAAATGTTGGCGTCATCGGTCAGTCATTTGGTGGCTATACGGCTTTGGCACTAGCCGGTGCGACCTACGACGTCGACAACTTAGTAGACATTTGCAATCCCCAACCGGATTACCTCAATCCTTCTTTGCTGCTACAGTGCCAGGCGATCGCCGTAGCGACAGAGTCACCAGTGCTCAGAGACCCGCGGGTGCAGGCAATTCTTGCGGTTAATCCAGTGGGGAGCGATATTTTTGGCCCCGCTGGCTTTAGTCAAATTAGCATCCCCACCTTCATCATGGCGGCAACGGCAGACACCGTAGCGCCAGCCCTGCCGGAGCAGATTGAGCCGTTTACTTGGCTGCAAACGGAGCATCGATATTTGGCGTTGGCCAGCGGGGCCACTCACTTTTCTGTAATTGACTTCGCGCCCGAAGCCGTTCCCTCGATTCCGGTGCCACCTGCGCTACTGGGGGATAGTCCGGAGCTAGCCCAAGACTATTTGCAAATCCTGGCATTAGCATTTTTCCAACGCCATTTACGCCAGGATCAGCGCTATGAAGCTGCCCTGACGTCACAGTTTATTCAAGATTCTGTGGCGCGATCACCCTTAGATCCCCTAAGTCTCATTCCGAATCTTCGTCCTGAAGCTCTAGAGCAGGCGATTAACGGGGAAGAAGTGATCGGCAATTTAGAGTTTTGAATGAAGCCCTTGGAGACTGAAACCAGAATCAGTCAACCTCCAATGCCCATCCGGCCTCGCTGAGCTCCACTCCCAAACAGGCAAACAACCAGCGTCAGCTACAAATACGGGTCAGGAGCACGGGGCAGGGTGTGTAAACTCGGACGAAATCTGACAATGACTCCCCGAGAAGACGATCTAAATCTGGCATTCCCTTGGCGATCGAGGGGCGGCGATCGGGGGAGCCGAGAATAATCAAATCGACATTTTTGTCTTCTGACTATTGGCAAATACGACGTCCGGCTTTCCCTTCTGGCGCTTCTACCGCAGTTTTAATACCATACTTTTTGGCCTCTGCTACCGCTTCGTTAAGGACGGGGTCTTTGCCGGGATCGGGCTCGACTTCGTCAAAGGGGCGAGCCTTAAGGTTGGAAACACTATGGACCAGAAGTAACTCACTGTCGCTGATATCTCTGAGCAAATTGATCGCGATGTTCAGCCCCTCTTTGGCCGAGTCAGACTTATCCATCGCAACCATCACCCGTTTGATCGGGCGAATGCTGTACAAATCATCCTTTACCAGTAGCATGGGGCGCGAAGAAAGCTGAAACACGTATTGGCTGACGGAGTTTTCCAGAATGGCTTTTAGTCCCTGAAGACCACGAGAGCCCATGATGATGAGGTCAGCATCGATTTCATCTGCTACTTTGACCACAACATCTTTAGGATCACCCTCTCGTAGCATAGCCGTGACATGGGTGGGATCCAAATCTAGCGTCTTGATGGCTTCAGCCAGCGTACGCCCCCCGGCCTCCCACTTCGCGGTCATCCCTTCGGCGGAGACTTGAGAAGGCACCACGTGTAGTACAGTTATCGCGGCTCGCTGAATCAACGGCATTTCCATGAGTACCTTCATCATGGCTTCGGTGTTGCCAGTGCCGGAATCAGCGAGCAGAATTTTTTCGATCATGATGACCTCAAAGAATATGTCGTCTCTAATTAGCGTTTTGGATAAACATGTGATGCGTGGCGGTGTAGTCGAAAACCCTTGCCAAATAAGGGCTACACGCCCCATGTCAATAATAGACATCTGGCTTCACGCAGGTTTGAACGATTTCATAATTCGTAGTAACCCAATTAATCCAGCCTGAAGCCTGTTATCAGGCTGCTAATCTGAGCACAGCGATGAGTTATTACTTACGATGTCTCTCTCTGAGCTGGCTGTGAATCGCGCATTTGAATATGTCATTAGAGTGCAGCCGCACCATACTGACTATGCCGGTATCGTTTGGCATGGGACCTACGTAGCCTGGCTCGAGGAGGCCCGAGTCGAATATCTGCGCACCCAAGGCATTGAGTTTGCCCACTGGGTTGGCACTGGAGTTGATTTGCCTGTAGTTGATTTATCGTTGCGGTACCACCAGTCCCTCACACTGGGGGCAGTAGTCCTTGTGAAAGCCTGGGTTACTCGCAAGGGTGTCAGAATTGTTTGGCATTATCAAATTGTCAATCAGGAGACTCAAGACCTTTGTGTATCGGCCCAGGTAACGTTAGTACCTGTTGATCACGTGCAGCGCAAAGTATTGCGCCGGTTACCTCCATCCATCCAGTCAGACTTTGAGCGGCTGTTTCAAGACGGCTAGATCAGCCTCCGATCGCTACAGCGATGTTCAACATTCAGGAAATTAACACTAACTGCTAGAGGGCTGGCCCAAGGTATCGGGTTTAAGGTTCAAAGTATGCCTGAGCAATCTTCGGAACGTTGTATTTGGGGCTAAACTCTGACCTACACATTTTGATGGGCCATCTGAATTGAATCTTCACATTCGGTGAACTGGCTCAGGGACTCTCCCGGAGCATTGAGATGAAAACCTCAGCCGCGGGTGAATGAGGAGTTTGGGCTAGGGTAGCCACACCGATAATCCGCTCTAAGGGCTCAGGGAGCGATCGCACCTGCACGCCCTCAGGAATTGGCAAGGCCGCGAGCCGAGGTAAGATGGCAGCTCCCAACCCTTGGGCCACCATGCTGACAATGGTTGAGTCTTCTTTGACGGCATAGGTGATTTGCAGTTTTTGCCCCCAGCGGTTTAGGTGCTCCCGCACTACATGGGTGCATTCGGCATAGTTGTAGAGCACAAAATTGTAATTCGCGAGATCCGCCCAGGTCAGGTTGGCAGGCAAAGCCTCTTGATGTCGCGGCAGCAGCAATACATATTCATCGCGCGCAACTTCCCACACGCGAAACTCCTCTGAGCGCGGCAAGGGGACTAGCCCCATATCCACCTGTCCCTCGCGCAGGGCCAGTTCTACCCCCGCCGGATCAAGCTCAGCCAAGCTCACTTCGACTCGGGGAAACTTAGCACAAAACTGCGCCAGAATTGCTGGCAATAAATGTGTTGCGGCACTGCGAAACGAACCGATTCTCAGGCGACCAGCGTATAACCCTTTTTCTAAATTGACCTCATAGTCAATCTGCTCCCGCAATTCCAGTATGCCTTGGGCATGGGTCAATACCCGCTCGCCGACACGGGTCAGTTTTGCCCCAAAGCGGCCCCGATTGAGCAGGGGGACGCCAAGCTCGGTTTCCAAGGCCGCGATCGCCCGACTTACCGCCGCTTGTGATGTATCGAGGGCCAAGGCAGCATTGGAAAATGTGCCTTCGCGAGCGATCGCCGCGAGTACAGCCAACTGATGAATGTTCATGGCAGCTATCTATTCGCTTAGCGAATAAATAGTAACCGCGGAGGGTTTTGATCTCTCTTAAAGATCAGCGCTAGGTTGTCGGGCAAGCTGATGCCATGCTGATTTTGACAGGTTGCCATGTTTGAACTCCTCTCCTTCCACCGTTTCCGTGATACGCCCAGTGTTCAGTTCTTTGATATCACTATTCAATCTTCCAATGCTCGCGATCTAGTATTTCACGATGGGCCAGCAACAAGCCCCAACAATTCGGCAACGGGAGATTGGCAATTTTATCTGCATCCCAACCAGGAAGATAACTTGCTAGCCGTATCTGGGGGACGCACTTTTTATCTCGTCAATTTTGCCTGGGACGACCCCTTCCATGAAGTACGCCTAGACGCAAATCGCCACATCTTGCGCTTGCCACCCGGGACATTTCACCGTTCAGTCTCTGATCCCAGTGGTTCTTTGGTGATCAACCAAGCTGTGCGGAGCGCCCATGCCAGCCTTCAAAACGAGTTTCGCGTATACAACAGTGGTGACATTCCTCGGCTCCGGCAGTTACTTAACTCAGGACTTGCACCCCAGCGTCATGGCTTTATCGAAGATTGGCCCATGGCTGCCTGAGCCGACATAAGGGGGCAGGTTTATCGGCGAAAATATGCCCCCTGGGTAAGCAAGCTTGATTAGCGGTGGATGACTGCCAATCTTTTGAACCCAAGTAATGTTTACTGTGCCCTGACCTCTGAACACCTAACGCTCTCTCAGTTGTAGCCAAACTGTTAATCGAGAGCTTTTTGAGCAGTTTGGGCGACTTCCGCAGCGGCTTGAGCCTTGCGTTCGCTATAGCGATCGGTCAGTTCTTCTGTTTTGTCTCGCAGCAACAGGGTAAACCGATAGAGTTCTTCCATCACGTCAACAACGCGATCGCGATAGGACGATTCTTTCATCGCACCATCTTCATGGAATTCCTGATAGGCCTTGGCCACAGACGACTGATTGGGAATGGTAAACATGCGCATCCAGCGCCCCAGGAGACGCATGGTATTGACCGCGTTAAACGATTGAGACCCCCCGGAAACCTGCATCAAAGCAAGGGTGCGACCTTGAGTTGGACGAATTGCCCCCATCGTCAAGGGAATCCAATCAATCTGAGTTTTCATCAGCCCAGAAATATTGCCGTGCAGTTCTGGGCTCGACCATACTTGACCTTCCGACCAAAGGGATAACTCGCGCAGTTCTTGCACTTTGGGATGGGTATCGGGCTCAGCTCCGTGCAAAGGCAGCCCTCGAGGGTTATAGAACTTGACCTCTGCGCCAAAGTCTTCGATGATGCGGGCGGCTTCTTCGGCTAGTAGACGGCTGTAAGAACGCTCGCGCAGCGAGCCGTACAAAAACAAGATACGTGGTTTGTGGTCGAAGCTCATAAGTCTCGTGGGTACGAAAAAAGACTACTCAAAATTATCTCAAAGCCTATCTCCCTGCCGTATCGGCAATCAGATGGGAAAGGTTCGTCACTCGTGGCTTGCAGGAACTTAGATGTGGAATGCTCAGCGCTGCAAATGTGGGTCGAGATGGCTCACGAGTGATCAGCTACAAAGCCGTGGTCAAGGCTTGAGCAAAGATAGAGCACTGATATTTCAATTGGCGATCGCATTCAGCCAAGGCTGTGAGAATTGTCGCCTCGTTCAGGGCCGCGATTTGCGCAAAGCGGTCAGCATATCGCCGTAGGTATTCCAAATAATAGGCTTGGTGCTCCCCGGCTGACAGATCTGGCTCTACCTGCACGATGTAGTCATAGTCCTCAATGGTTTTGTTTTTGCCATTGCAGTTTCCCTCGGTCAGATCCACCCGACAGTTTTCATAGACCAAGAAGCAGTGAATCTGAGGAATAAAGTCAAGACCGTAAGCCGCCAAGATCGAGTCAACCCCAGTCACAATCTCGTCGTTGAGACGGTAGAAGCCAAGTTTTTTATAGATGGGCAAGTTGTGCTCCTGAGCCAAACGAGCGATCGCGCCATGCTTGGTGGTACAGGTGCCACAGCCTTCCTCAAACAAGATCAAAGAGTCTTCATTGTTTGAGTTCTTGCCGTAGGGCAGATTCTTTGTCCAGTGACACGCTTCATAAAAGGTCTTCAAATCGCGCTGGAGAAATTGCTCAGAGACCACGCCGTGGGACTGGAGAGTAATGTTAGGAAGAACGTTGATAGGTTGCATGGGTAGGAGTGGGGATTTTGGGTACGATGCAGTATGAGATAAAAGTGCCGGATACAGGGATTCAGCAGGCGAGCCAGAAAAATTTGTTTTGAAGATCTCAGGTTCAAAGTGCTTGGAGATAGGGAACCATCGCGAGCCTAGAGTTTGACAAAAGGGTAAAACGTTCGCTGTTTGGCTATGCAAAACAGTGTCCTCACTCACCAGACCAAATTCACATCTCGCCA
>JBHJHA010000070.1:0-8845 GCA_050331235.1 Leptolyngbyaceae cyanobacterium | reverse complement strand
AATGCGACCGCCATCCATTGATATGGCCGCAGGTATGCCGTTACCTGGCTAGGCGCAATGGCGGACAGCAAGATATTCTTGGCGATCGCCACTAGCACCCTCACTTATCAATTTCTAGCCGCTGGCGGACAGTTTCCCTGGGACCGCATCGAACCCCTTTACCAGCGGGTGGGCAATCGGCTCGCACGGTTGGGCCAGGCACCTCTCCTGGCAAGCACTTTGGCCTTTGACACCACCTATGGATTTGCCGCGGCTAGGTCACAACTGGGCGGCAGTTGGGCGGCCATTACGCTCTTGGGCCTAGGGGCGGGCAATCTGCTCTTTTTCTTGCGGGAGGTGAACACCTCCATCCCGACCGCCGCCATGTCGCCCCCCACGACTGCAGAACAGCTAGGCCCCAGTTGGGATCATCTTTCCGCCGCTGACCCAGTCCAGCGGTTGGTCGCCGTGAGAGCCTTTCTTCGGTGGTATCTCACCCTCGAGGACACCACGAACCCCTACGTGCCGGGCACGGATGTCACCCTAAGATCGCACCTGATCGACTGCTTTCGCATTATGCTGACCCACGAGTCCGAGCCGCTGGTCCGCGTTGCCCTGCTAGAGGGCCTCAAGACCCTACAGCCGAAAGCCCAACTTCCGGCGGGCCAACCCGCGATTGCTCCCCTACCAGCCAAGCCCCAGCCAATCTCGACGCCAGTGCGGCAGCGATCGGTCGAATATGTCGAGCCTTAAAACAAACTGGGAATCTCAACGATAGCGATCAGATCACGGTAGCCTAACAAAGCATCTGCCATGCCTACCACTGTTTAGCCCGCATTGTTGTTTCACTGTTCACCGTCACCCCCCCATGGATCGTTTTACCGTTGCGGTAATTTCCCAAACCCCGAACCCCCAACAAACTATTTACGCCGCGATGCATCAGGACTAAGCTGAGGGTTTTGTGGCCGACGAACGTGAGGCTTGGCCCAGCGAAGAGAAGGCTGGCGAGCTTGTCATCAAAAACCTGCTGAAAGGGGGACGAGGCCATTACGGGCCGTTGGAACATCCGCAAATTGTGCTCAATGTCGGCTGGTTTCCCCACAGTACGATGCAGCAGATTCGGACGCATCGCGTTGGCGTCAGCTTCGATGTACAAAGTTTCCGCTACACGGGCAGCCGCATTTTAGAGGTCGTTGAGGGTAAGCGAGACATCGATGAGGTGTTTTATCTTCGTCCTGTGGGTGCCTATAGCGATCGCCAGGGCAAAAAGTATGAATACACCACGGAAGAGCGCCAGCGCGACCTTGACTGGTGCCTCAAAGCCTGTTTGCGCTACAAAGAAAAAATTGAAGCCGGATTTGCTGAGGAACATGCCCGAGGCTTAATTCCCTTTGACGTGCGGCAGCACTGGGTAATGTCGGCCAATCCGCGATCGCTCATGCACCTTCTGGATCTACGTTGGAAAGCCGATGCCCAGCTCGAAGCCCAGAAGATGTGCGAAGCCATCTGGCCCCACTTTCAGGCTTGGGCCCCCGCGATCGCTGCCTGGTACGAAGAAAATCGCCTCAAAAAAGCGCGGCTTGCCCCTTAAGTCAAGTCTGTAAGCACCGCGCTGAACTGCTGCTGAATCAGTTTTGCCTCAACAGGATTAAGCCATCAGTCAGCCCCATCCGATTTTAGCGCTATCTGCCATATCACCAAGCGCTAAAACCGACTGTCAAGTCAGAGTGAAATAAGAGTTTGCTGTGGTTGCAAGTTCAAAATTTTATTCAGCTTCCTCAGCCCAAACTCAGAGGGTTGCTCAGCCATCGTCAAGGGCCCCAGCACTCCAGTCTGAGAACATTCCCCTGGCGGTAAACAGCGGAGAGCTGGACCCTCAAAGAATTTTTCGGGTGCCATGCCCCGATAGTGCCATCGCCGCCATGGTCCCTTGCGCGCAGTGACTCACTGAGCCGGGGCAGCGGGAGACATTTCTAATGACCAAAGGGTTCTACTTTGCCGCAGCAGAGACATAATGGGACAGTCTCGCCAATCGCGATCGCCGAGCGCTGATGAGTTCAGGCCAACGGGCGATCGCCTGAGACCACCCAAGTGAGGAAACGAGTACCATGGGCACCTGGATCAAGGAAACCGACGAGGCCATCTATCTGATGGATGGGGGTTACTACATTGATGCGGTATATAAACGCCCTTCCTCCACCAATCCCGTCGAGCAAGTGACCAACATTGAGGCGCTCAAAGGGTGGTTTCAGCGCAAAGATAAGCCCCGCCGTATGACTATGGCTGTGGGGACCGGTACACCCGAGCCCGACCCCCTCCCTGAGCAGCCGGACTTATTACCCGGTTTACCGGGACCACCGGGCGACAAGCTGCCACCGGCTAGCCATGGGGGCATGCAGCTGCGAACGACGGAAGACACTTACTTCAAGCTGGCGCTGAAAGACTCCAGTCAGCTCACTGACAAAGAAAAAGTCTTGGTAGAAAATGGCGAAGTCTTTGATATTGAGTATTACATCGAGGTGGGCAGCAGCCACTGGGAAGTTGAACTGCTCGAACCGACCTTGGGCGATCGTCAGACGACCCGCTGGTATGTCTACAAGCCTGCTGTAGAACTGCTGACTGACATCACCCTTACCGTCATTAGTGACACGCTATTCAAGCTTGAGCCCAAACTTTCCATTGACTTGTCCGACACGGCCAAACACTTTGTTGCCAACGGTACTCGCTTTAAGCTGGTAAGCTTTGAGCCCGCCGCCGGCAGCCACACAAAAATTGAACTAGCAGATGCGGTACTAGGCAAAAACGAAACTTCTACGTGGTATGCCTACTCACCCGACGTCAAAATCAAAGGCCAGCGTCAAACACTGCAAGTCATTAGTGACACGCTGTTCAAGTCGGCACCGGTGCAGTCCGTTGAGCTTTCAGATGAAGACAAAGTTTTTGTCAAAAATAAGACTGTTTTTTGGGTGAACTCCTACGCCCAGCCGGCTGACATGCACGTGCGGGTCGCCTTACAAGGGGCCTTTCTGGGACCGCAAAACCGCACAACTTGGTACTGCTTTGAGCCCGATATCACTATTTCCGGTACCGAAATCGGCAACCAACCCGATGACAGTAATCCCAGTGGCAGTTCAGGCGGGCAAACGGATCCCCCTGACCGAGGCATTCCCCTCCAGTTTCCTGGTTTTGAAGGCACCTACTACGCCAACGATCCTATTTATTTTGAAACGCAATACGGGGAGCGCGGGCACTTCACCTGGGGGGAAGCCGTGCACGCCGATCCGGCGACCGGCTTTTATCGACGCCCAACCAGCGCCAGCGTGGTGTACGGCATTCTTGATATTGCCCGAGTGCTCGAAGATATTCGTCGTCGGTACGGAGATAAGCCCTTGCAAATCAACTCTTGGTATCGGGATCCAGCCACCAATGCCGCGATCGGCGGGGCGTCTCAATCCCGACATATGACTGGTGATGCGGTCGATTTCGTGGTGCCAGGGATTCATCCCTACGACGTGTTTGCCGATTTAGATCCGTGGTGGGGTAATCGCGGTGGCTTAGCGAGTTCCACCGTGTTTACTCACATCGACATCCGCGGCTATCGCGCCCGTTGGGATTACGGTTATTAAGGAGAGATCGACCATGGGGACTTGGATCAAAGAAACCGATAAAGCGTTTTACCTAATGGATGGCGGCTACTGGATCTCGCGGTTGACCAAATATCCTTCCACGACCAATCCCCAGGAGCAGGTGGCCGACGCCACAGCGTTAGAACAGTGGCTCCTGCGGCCCGATGCACCAACGGCGATCGTGTTCTCCATGGGGACAGGCTATCCCGAGCCGGAGCCGATGCCTAACCTACCGCCACCCCCACCGCCCGCCGCTGGACAAATCAATGATGACGGTCTCCTCATTATCAAAAGTTTTGAAGGGTTAGAGCTCCAGGCATATCAAGATTCGGTGGGGGTGTGGACCATTGGCTATGGCCATACGTCTATGGCCGGTCCTCCCGACGTGTATCCAGGCATGGTGATTACGGAGGCCGAAGCTGAACAAATCTTGCGCCAAGATCTCGATGTGTTTGAAACTGGCGTCGAAGATGCCCTGACCATCAACACCCATTCGGACCAGTTTTCGGCCATGGTGTCCTTTGCATTCAATGTCGGGCTGGGGGCTTATCGCGATTCCACACTGTTACGCAAGCATAATGCTGGCGATTTTGCTGGGGCGGCTGATGAGTTTTTGCGCTGGGTTTATGCGGGTGGTCAAAAACTGCCCGGACTCGAACGGCGACGCCAAGCCGAGCGATCGCTCTATTTGAGTCAAGACTATACAGTCTATCTCTAGTGCCTCGTAGCATATCCACTTGCAATGACTTGCCACGCTGAGAGCCTATTAACGCCATCATTGCAGGACGATCGCCCATGACGTCCAACCATATTACGATTGCGATGGAAAAGCCTCCCCTAGCGGTAAAAGTCGCCGAAACGGGGCTATCGCTGGCCCGAGCCGTCGCCGCCACTGTGACGCTGATCCGTCTCAGTCCGCCAGCCTTGACTGACAGCAGCGATGCATTGCTCTCCCCAGTCGCAATTGCGGCGCAGTCTAGGCAGCGACCAGAAACGCTGTTGCCGGAACCCATTCCCCAATTTGCCGCTGGCGTCAGGACGGCGACCTTGGTGTTGCAGGGCGGAACTGAGGGACAAATTTTGACCGCGATCGCTGACCGTAAGCCCGACTTAGTCGTTTTGGGCACCCATGCCAAAGCCGTCTGGCAGGGAATACTGCTGGGCAGTATTTTCGAAGATATCGTGCGCCATGCCCCCCGTCCTATCCGGCTGGTGCGACGAGAATCGGATATCGCCCAGTAATCTCCGCCAGAGCGAGCTATTTTCGTGAGTTTCATCGCATTTCCACTGTATCGGTACCGGCATTTGCAAACTCGAGTTGGACCGCAGGCATGACGATTTGGCTGCTCATTAACATTGCGATCGGTGCCGTTTTGGGTGCCCTCAGTCGTTACTACCTCACCCTGCTGTGGCTACGGTGGCGGGGTTCGGCGTTCCCCTATGGCACCTTATTTGTCAACCTGACCGGCGCTTTTATCATTGGGGTGGCATCATTTTTGATCACGCGATATGACCTATATGACCTATCCGTAAGGGTCAGCAACGTCGTCATGGTTGGCTTTCTGGGCTCCTATACGACGTTTTCGAGCTACATTCTCGACACGGCTAATCTGTTACGCCGTCGCCGCTATGCGATTGCCCTGGGATATTGGTTTGGCAGCGTCCTCCTAGGACTGATTTGTGCCGAAGGGGGGCTACTGGCCGGCCAGTGGCTAGCACTGCGCTTACTCTGACCGGGTGGATGAAGGCGCGAGGTTATTGCCGATCGCCATGCCCAGAAATAGGAGCAACAGGCCCAAAACCGGACTTCCCAGCCAGTACAGTAAGTCAGACTGGAACCCGGGTTGATCAACGAGCTGAGTCACATCCAGCTCATAGGAGGAAAACGTTGTCAGCGAGCCGAGAAAGCCCGTGGTCAGCAATAGCTTGAGTTCAGGCCGGTTGGTCAACCAGTGCACCGCCAGTTCGGTAATCAGTCCCATCAAAAAGCACCCGATGAGATTTGCCAGCAGGGTACCTGCAGGAAAATCCCCTGGCCCAGTCCGAATCGCCCATGCCGCTAATAAGGCTCGGCTTAGGGCCCCAGCGATCGCCCCTAGGGCAACCGCGATCGCGGCTCGAAGGTTTGGTTGCTCCAGCATAAAATTCTCTCGTTCGCTCAAAACGTAAGGGATAAACCCGCCCAAACTCCATTGGTGCCCAGGTCAATTTGATTGTCGCCAGAGTCCCAAAACGTTTGACGGTAGACATAGCTGGGACGAAAAGACAGCCCGGGCAAAAATTCCCAGTCCAACCCCGTTTGGAGTGACAGCACCAAATCAGGAGCATCCCCGATGTCAAAGCCACCTACTTTCCCCTTAGCAAAGAACTGCGTTCCGGAATTTAGCTGAAAATCTACATTGGCTCCGGCAATCAGTGAAATCCAGTCAGGATCTAAGCTTAAGTCAATCCGATCAAACAAAATGGCCCCTACCGACCACTCGGTATATTCAGCACCCCCAAAGAGTTCCAGCCTGACATTGGGAAACGTAGTTTCAGGATCGGCCCCTGCCGCTTCAAACACCGGAAAAGTGCCCACATGCCAGCCAAGGGCAGCAGAAAAGCGAGTATAGCTGGCTCTCAGCTCCACCCTGGAATCAACCAAGTTACCGTCGACAAAGCCGACTAAGACGCGGGTGCCCAAGTCGGCATAAAAGCCTTCAATCAGCAGCCCCACATCGTTGTGCCAAATTTCGACTTCTCCCCCCAGCAAAAAGAAGTCGCTCAAATCTAACCCCGCGGAAAAGGGTAAGTCGAGGGAAGGTAAATCGATGCCGTCGCCATCGTCACCATCATTTCCGTCATCACCATCATTTCCGTCATCCTGATCATCTTGGTCAATTTCAATGCGAGCATTGACCGAAAACGGGACTTCTAAATAAGGGCGGATTTCAAATCGCCATGGATTTTCAGGGGAACCTTCGGCCAATTCATCCCAATCAGCCAACGTGAACTTCACTGACGGGGTCAGTAGCTCGGGCTGTGATGTCGAGACCGCGATCGCTGCCGTCGGAGGGGCAGCGCCCCATGACACGTTGGCTACATTGGCAGTCGGCGATAGGTCAGGGCCAGCAGATGCAGCGACGGGGAGAACCAACGCTACCTCCGGAGCGATAAAGGGTTGTTCCGTCGCCGCTAGGTCCATCGTTGACCAGCAATAATCTGAACTCGCGTCACTGGTTTCACAAACCGCCATCGAGAAAGCCGGGGCGATCGCCATTCCCCATAGCACCACGCCAAAGCAGAGTCCCTGATGACTGTTCATATCGTTTTGCCGTATATCACTGGGGGCAACCGGTTGTAGTCAAATTTTCTTGCTTTATCGCACGATCTGAAATTGGCGTCAACAGTTCCAGATCGAGTTTATAGATCCGCCAAATCAGGGTCCGAGGACGGTGACGGCGAGGGCCTAACCCGATTGATTAGCGTCTGAATTCGAGCGTAGTGAGCTCCTTGCCAATAAACCTGATAACAGCTTTGACACTGAGCATAGTCGTTATAGGTCAAGGCCGTGTAATAGGGAATTTGATCCATAACGTCCGCCTTGTTTTTGAGCTGCAAGGTGCCATTACAGCGCGGACATCGTTGGAACGGCACCAGGGCATCCTGCAGCTCAAAATGATCGATCACTTCAACAATTTGCTCCTCTGGATACGGCGATCGCACGGCATAACCGTAGGTCACCATACTGCGCTTGAGCAAGCCGCGATCCTGGGTCAGCAACACCCGCGCTTCTCGGCTAGAGACTAGCGCCAAATCAGCATCCTCAGCATCGTTGGCATACAGCGTGTCAAACCCTAAAATGCGCAGGTAAGCCGCCAGCTTGCCGAGGTGCACATCCAGCACAAATCGCACCGGCGTCAACGGCGTTGGCTGCACCTTAGAAATGTCAGCAATCTCGAACTGATAAAAGCGTGGATATACACTGATGCGATCGCCTGCTTCCACTAAATAGTCAAAGGGGGTAGATTCGCCGTTCACGACAATCAAACAAACTTCTGGATGGGGCACGCCCAACCCTTCAATGGTGTCTTTAACAGAGCCACGGTCTTTGAGGCGTCGCCAAAACCCTTGTTGCTGGCGCTCCACCGGCAAAAAGTCGTTCAGATTACCGTAAAAGCGAAAGTATGCGTGGCCTATGGACATGAATAGCGATGAAATCAAGGTTGAACGTTGGGTTTAGAATACAAAATTGCTCCCTAATACCGCAGTTCATGCAGTCCATAAGCATATCTACTTCCTCTAGTGTCTAGCTCACGAGGCCTGACGTCAGACGATGTATCTGATGCCAAATTAGCCGGGATGACGCGCGATCGCCAGCCCAAGCAGATCGTTCAGGAGTATAAAAATCACACGAAGAGTTGACTTGATTTCCCCAAGAATGTTATCCCTCTACGCCTCTTCCAATCCACTCTCAGTACTGTCACCAAACGCCTTCCAAATGCTTTCTGGCTTCTCATCTCCAGACCAGCCATCGGTAACCTGGAGAGACGCATCTACGAGCTGAGAGCATCCAAGGCCTTCCGTGACCAAACTGACGTTGACATCGCAAATGCGATTCGGAACAGCAATTTTATAAACGTCAATTCAAGACTTTTAAGATCGCTGGAGAATATCAAACAGAGTGATTACTAATCAATCTGAAATCCGAATATGCTAGTAATTAATAAGCTAGCTTAGATCTTCTTAGTAGCGCCCTTGCTTACTGCGAACAGGGGCTGACAGCTATTGGGGACAGACGGCTCAAGAAACCGACAGGCTTGCCATTTGCGGACTACTCGAGCGAACGATAAATATCCAATTGATAATCCGCTAATCTGCGCAATTGTTGGCATCGAGATTATCAACTATTCCCACAAGATTAAATCTAAAATTAGGTTAGCTTACTCCGCAGATAGGGTTATAAGTGCCTAAGCACGCAGGCTCTAACTGCTATGATTACTATCAGTTAGGGCTATTCCAGACCATCAAAATCAATCATGCTTGAGGGTCGAAAATCCGCAGCAGGTCGAAGCCTCTGGGCAGTTGCCCAGTGCGGGATAAGCTGTTATTTTGACTCATATAATTCTCTCAAAGTATCTGGATAAATTTAAGCTCTATAATAGGAAGGAAGCAATGAAGACCCCTTTTATTAATAGTAAAGAGTGGCCTGATCATATTCAAAAAGGAGCCTTCAAATGTTCACCATCAATCACCATGGG
>JBHJHA010000069.1:0-19951 GCA_050331235.1 Leptolyngbyaceae cyanobacterium | reverse complement strand
CTTGTCGACATAGCCACCCTCACCGCAAAAGTCCGTTTGCATATCGATCACGATGAGCGCTGTGTTATCAGGGCGCAAGTCACCATTATATGGATAAGGATAAGGGTCAGCGTTGACGGTACGTCCCATGGCTTAAGTCAGTCAGATTCTTTTGGAGGTTTATCATCTCGTCTGTAGCCAGAAGAGTTCAGTGCGAACGGATTGTCGGAAAATTCACAGAGATAAGACCTGCCAACTGATCAAATTGACGCCGTGTTGAACGGAAGATTCAGCTGTTCTTTAGCTTGCGCAGGAAGGCCCTGCCGCCAAGCAAATAGCTCACCGAGTCAGGACTGACACAGTTCAAGGCGACAGACGCGATTGGTCAAGACTGATGCGAACGGCCTGGCCGCGATCGCAAAGGCGAGCGATCGCGCTTCTGGGTGGGAGAGGAAACTGAGGGAGCACTCCACCCTTGAAATCCTACTCACCCCGCTAGCCCCAATCCAGGATTGTTCCCTCAGTGATGAAGATGAAACAGTTCAAATTTCTCATCAGAAACCCCCATTCAGGGGGCAGTGAGTTGATCGCTCATAGAGCTACAGTTCCTCACAACTCCCTCAGATTCGTTCCATAGGGTGTAAACCGTAGCTGCTAGGGTAAACGCTGTGGAATTTCTCTATTGTTTTGCAAATGCTAGTTCGACACAGGGGATACTCCGTTATTTGCACCAACAGATGCGCCAACATGTGGCCTCGGTGACGATATTTTTCTTAAACGATCGCTGGGTAACTCACTTGAGGCTGCACCCTGATGTAGATGTTGAGCGCGGTTACAATTGCCGGGCGGTGCTCAACGAAAATGGTAGGCCATATCATCCCACACTGAGCCTCGTGCTGGCCCTACAAGATCTGGATGCTGGTCATGAACCAACCCAAGTGATGAACCGTTTTCATCTGGCGATCGTGTCCCATGGCGCACCTAATCCCGCAGAGGTGGGCTGTTTCCAAAAACAATTTGTCGCCGGGTTAGGCTATTGCCCACAGGTGCTAGCGTAGCGCTAGCTATACATGGCTCCATCCCCGCGACTGCATTCAGTCTCTTTTTCCTTACACCAATTCTGTAAGATGCTTGCAGATTAAAGATCCCTCGCCCTCGCCGTCCCCTTTTCAAGGGGTGGGGGATAAGTTTAATACGTGTAACTTTGCTTCGGAGAACTGATATTACACCCGAATCTCCATCTAGCCTCTGAGGCTATCCACCACATGGCCTCGACCCATCAGCCTCAATTACTGCAGTCGCTTGAGAATTCGCTGGGGCAGCTGAGCCAACATGGTTGACTTATAAATGAAGTCATCTGCCCCTACATTGAAAGCCTGATAAAGGGTCTGAGCATCTTCATGTACGGTCAAGAGCAAAATCGGCAACTGTCGCCATTGCTCATCGGCGCGTAACGCCTGGCACAGCTCTAAACCACTGGCTCCAGGCATTTCCACGTCGAGCACTAGCAAATCGGGCTGTACCTGCTCCAGGCTATCCCACAGCTGAGCCGGCTCGGCCAATGCGGTCAGTTGCATGCCCCAAGAAGCTAAGAAAGTGCGGAGCAGAGCCAAGACTTGAGGATCATCATCGATGACCAAAATATTTAATCCTGCGCCGTCTGCCCGCAGTGTCTGTTGCTCGACTTCGATGACGTGGTGTGGATTAGCGGCGATGGGCAGGAGATGCTCGATACCCCGGCGTACCAGTTGGAGACGCTGCTGAAAGTCATGACTGTCGGTCATGATCAGCACGGGGATGTGTTCTGAGCAATCGGCGATCGCCGTCAATAACCCCATTGCAGCCTCAAAATCCGCTGCGGCTAAACAGAGTAAAACCACCGTCGGTGGTTGGGCCTGCACCATAGCGTGGGCCTGGGTCAGATTGGCTGCCGTCATACAGCGCATGCCGCTGGCTTCGGCGGCGGCGACCAGCGACTGGCGGTCGGCAGCCTCGGCTCCAACTACTAATAGGTGGGGAGTTTGGGCGATCGCTGCCTCGAGCTCGGCCCAGGGAGGCTCAGCCAAACTCTGTCGCAATTGATGCACCAGTTGGGCGACCTGAGAGGTCTGCTCATCTCCCAGGGGCGCTTCTAACGCCAACAGGCGCTCTAACTTACGGGCAATTTGTGACCCTTGCGCAAAGCCATAACAGCCTAAGGAACCGGCTAGTTTATGGGCTTGCGATCGCCCCTGCTGCCGCAAATCAGAATTGAGATGGCCTACCTGCACTGCCGTCACCATGACATCCAAGATTCGGAGTCGCTCCTGCATGGTCTCTTGATGAGTCTCCCAGGCTTGTGCGATCGTTGACCGTATGGTTGCGGGTGGGGGGGGTTGCGGGTCTGGTCTTGCCGTTGAGTCAGTCGATGCATCTGCAGCCTCTAACGGATGGAGACGATACCCCAAACCGTATACCGTTTCAATAAAGGTTTTGGGCGCGCCCCCTTCTTTCAGTTTTTGCCGCAGTCCTTTGATATGGGTTCTGACCGCATCGCCGCTAGGAGGCTCTTCGAATGACCAAATATCGTCAATGATGGCATTGAGGCTAAACACTTGAGTGGGATGCCGGAGGAATAGCTCTAGCAGAGCATATTCTTTAGGGGTTGTATGAATCTGATGTGTGCCAAAAAACACTTCAAATGTACTGGGATTTAAGCTCAACTCGCCCCATTGCAAGATCGAAGTCGCAACGGGACTGTCGCGACGCAACAAGGCTCGAATGCGGGCGCACAGCTCGGCAAAATCGAATGGCTTCACCATATAGTCATCGGCACCGGCATCCAGCGCTTTGACCTTGTCAGCACTATCATCCTTTGCCGTAAGCATCAAAATCGGGTGGCTTACTCCTTGATGGCGAAACTGTCGGCAGAGGGTAATGCCTTCGGTATCGGGTAGCAGCCAATCCAACACCATCAAGTCATAGGGAAAGAGATCTTGAAACTCTTGAGCGATTTCGCCGTTTACCGCAATGTCGACCGCGTAGCGCTGCCTGATCAGACTTTCAGCTAGTGTCTCCATCAGGGCTTCGTCATCATCCACCAGCAATATTCGCATCGCTTCTTCATGACATAGGGCCTTGTCTATAGAATACCTTGGTCATTTAATTGGGGTGGGCGGTGTCGTTAGCAATTCACCAAACGTTGTCTTGTCTGCTTCGTATCCAGCGGTCTTCAGCCGAATGCTCTTAAGTTGCTACCTAGTCACGTTCCGAATGCTCACAAGTTCCCCAAAGTGTTCTTTTACGCTATGGGCAATGGCCTGGTGCGAGATATCTGCCAGGTTGCGACACCTTGCCATCGGTAGGAGGTGAATCCGGATGTGGACAACCTTATTGATCATCATGGCCCTGTTCCTCGTGGCGATTCGGGTTTTTCTGACTGCACATAACCAGACTGAAGTGATCTCAGCCGGATTAGTCGCCACTGCCTGTCTCATGATCGCGCTAGGGGTCTCGCCGCGGCTGCTGAAGCTGGCGCTGCTAATCATTTTTTTCTACTGGATGGTGGCTTTTGCACCGCCAACAGACTATAGCTGCTAAGTGATGACAACTCCCCATACACGCCCAGCGAGGGGCCGTTATGCGGATCAATGGAGTATGCCTTAAACCTGGAACGCTGCCTCTCAAATCTGTCTCCTGATGAATTGGGTGCATCAACCTAAGTGCTGCCGTTGTTTCTTTATGGGCAGAAGTCAGCGGTCTCCGGTCAGCGGGGTTACTTCTGGGTTGAAATGGGTACTGTATGAAGCGTTACCCGTGAGGCGATTGATGCCGTGACCTCTCCGATAGCAGCTCGTCAAGTCATAATTTTTCAGTACTTGTCGCAGCAGCAGCATTCAAAACGCTCTTCCTGAACTCTGCTCCAGCATATTTACAAAAGTCTCGGCGGCCGATGGCCTCATAAGTTCCTCACAATGACTTCGTAGAGTGTGAATGTCGGCAGATTAGGAAATACGTAATGGACGTCAAATATTTTTTGTATGGCTATAGCCAAGGCGATCGCTGTTTCTCGGCGGTGTTGCTGCATGGTGCAAACCTCAGTAATCGTGATCTGAGCGGCATTGATCTCAGTCGCGCTGACCTTAGTGGAGCCAACCTAAACAATGCCAACCTGAGTCGCGCCAATTTGAAGTATGCCAACTTGGCCGGTGCCGATATTAGCCATGCTGATCTCAGTGGCGCTCACCTCGAATCGGTGAATCTCATCGGTGCTGTTTTAAATGGCGCTAAGTTAGTGGGCAGCAATCTCACCCGCGCTGACCTGCGTACCGCCGACCTCGAAGGTGCGGACCTACGTGGAGCCAATCTTACGGAAGCTGGTATTAACGGGGCTAATTTTCGCCGGGTCGAGCTAGAAAGCGCCTGTTTAGAAGGAGTTGACCTAGAGGGCGTGGATCTAGAAGAAACCGATATCTCTCAAGTTCTCTCTCGGTCTGAACAGGAAGCGGCTGGGGTGTCCCGTGAGTGGGTCAGTTGGGGCGCTCATTAGCGTTTCAGGTTATCGCCGACGAGGTCTGACTGCGTTGCTCGTAGATTCAGGATTGAAATCGCCTACTCCAATCGGCTGTTTGCCCGCTCAATCAATACTTCACTACTGATTTCAAGTGGTGCTTTAGCCGTGGTCTAGACAGGTTAGACTGCGGCTTTTTTGGAGCTCTTAGCGTTGTTCGGCCCCGCTTTGCATTGATGCTAGCTTCTGGCAGGGCGATCGCTTCGCCAGAAGCTGGTCGTGTAGTCAGCGACTCTCCCAATCACTCGCTATCTGGACGACTTTGCTTCGCCACAGTCTCCAGAAGTCGAGCAAGCATGAATTGAAAGGGAAGTCGTGAAACCGTTGGTGACAGAGGCATTTCATGGGCTAAAAGCTTTACAGTGATAGCATTATGGCCATCATTCCTTAGGAAGCAAGTATCCTATTCATTAAGAGTCAGCTGACAAACTTTACGTTTCTTTCTAGCGGCTAAAAAACTCGATGAGCTGTGCCAAAACAAGCTTAGGTGCCTCTAGTTGGGGCAAATGCCCTACATCATAGAGCACCTCGAAAGAGGCCTCAGGAATCAGGGCGTGGAGTGCTTTGCCCCGCTCCAGCGGAATCCACGGGTCGTTCTCACCCCAAAGAATTTTGACTGGGCATCGAATTGCACCGTACATCGGCTCTACTTCGGCGGTGTATTTTTCATCAGCCTGGGCAAATTGTCGATAAAAGCTGCTGCGCCCCTCATTTGAGAGCCAGGGTTCTACGAGCTTACTCATATCATCGCGGGCAACATCGCCGATGATCGCGCCCTTAATATAAGCCTCCACTACTGCGTTTTGAATATGAGGCGGCAGCCCCAGAAAGGCATCAACATGACGCCCGACATGGTCAAAGAACTCCGACCCCCATGGACGCATCGCCACAACATTCATCAGGACATATCGCTCAAACTGGCAATTGTGCAGCAAATGGGCCCGGAGGGTAGTCGCCCCCCCAAAGTCATGGGCAACCACAAAAGTGTGCTCAAGTTGCCAGTGGTCGAGCATTTCAGCGAAGATCTGCCCCTGTACATCAAGGGATGTCCGTTGCTGATCGCGCTTATCCGAACGCCCATAGCCGGGCATGTCGTACCAATACACTCGGAAGTGTTTTGCCAGACCTGGAATAACTCGGTGCCAAGAAAAAGACGACCATGGCCATCCATGAGCCAGAATCAGCTCAGGTCCATCCCCAGCGTTGCCAGCCGCGATCGCTCCAGCACTCGTTTTGATAGTTTGGTCAAGCTGCCAGGTCATTACTGCTCCATTCGCTAACAACGGTCAGCCGAAGGTAGCCTCTCTTTAATGTGTATGAATAATTCTAAAGCTTTGAACATCGGGACTTTGTCAGAGCTGGATAAAAGAGTTTGAAAGCTCCGACAGGATAGAGTCGCCCTCAACGCCCACCGCACTTGTCAACCGATTCGCAGGGCAATCTCCTGATAGTCTTTTGTCAGCTGGGTTGACGCCAGAAAACCGAATACGCCCTTGGCACCATCAGATTGCCGACTGCTGCGCTAAGGGATTGTACCCATCAGCCATGTCTGGACAGCGGTAGCAACCCTACAGCGTCGAAACCATCGGCCAAGTCGTCAGCACAAAAATGACTACCGCCAAAATGGCGAGCGAGCCATCAATCAGGTTGCCAACGACCGAACCGACAACGGTACCAAAACTGGCTTTAAGCGCCGTGTGAAATCGAGATTCCCCCTCGACTGGCTGGCGGGATAGGTATTCGCCGATGAAAGCACCGATAAAAGGCCCCACCAACACACCCAGAATGGGACCCCCAATGGGTAAGGCAGGCAGTAGGCCCAGAAAGCCAACCACCAAGCCGATAATTGCGCCAAATTGGCCCCACTTGCTTGCGCCAAACTGTTTAGCGCCCCAATATGCCGCAATAAACTCAACCGCAGCACTCAGGATGAGAATGGCAAATACCACAACAATGGGCCAACCGATACCAGCAAACTGAGTCACCACTGACCACACTAAGATTGCAGCCAAAATGATGCTGGCTCCAGGCATACCGGGAATGAGCTCACCGATCGCCCCGAGCAGCATAATGGCAACGAGTATCCAATACAAAACGGTAAAGTCCATAAGCAAGTCGGTTGAAACTGAGTGAGTTGGGTGGACAGAGCGCGTCAGTTCTATATCTGAGCCAGGATTTCAGGCTGATGACTAAGGCAGGGCTGGCGCCACCGTCCGAGCAAACGCTTGTTCCCCTTCGATCAGGGGCTCGGGAATACCGTCGGGGTAGTTTTCTTCAATAATCGCTTGCAGGCGACTGATCCGATTGCCCGGATTGGGATGCGTACTGAGAAACTCGGGGGGCCGACCGCGCGACTCAGCCGATTCAAAAATTTGCATCAGCTCCACGAGGCCTTCTGGGTTGTAGTCAGCCGCTGTCATAAATTGCAGCCCCAAGCGATCGCTTTCCAATTCGTCTTCACGGCTGTAATTGAGGCTAATGAGTTGGTTGACTGCCTGGGCGATCGCCGCTGCCTGCTCAGCGCTCTGCTGGTCTTCACTAGCTGCGATCCCGATGGCGCTGACTAAGGTTGCGCCCAACTGCCGCTTGGCAAGCTGTTCTGCACCATGACGAGCCACCACATGGCCAATTTCATGGCCCAACACCCCAGCTAATTGAGCCTCAGAATCCATCGCTGTCAGCAACCCAGTAGTCACAAAGATCTGGCCACCCGGCAGGGCAAAGGCGTTGATAGTTTCGGGATCATCAAGCACATGAAACTCAAATGGATAGGGGGATTGAGACGCCTGAGACAATTTCAGTACTTGCTGACCAACCTGGTCAATATAAATTTGCAATGATTGACTAGGATGGAGCTGCCCCATTTGCTGCAACACTTCCTGCCGTCCCTGCTGCCCTAAAACGATTTCTTGCTCCGGTGAGAGTGCTACTCGCTGGTTTTCTCCAGTGATTGGATTCGTCGAGACGCTAGTGAAATAGTTGAACAAACCAAAAACAGCAAAAAGAAGCCCCAAAACTAACCGCGTGAGTAGACTCGCCACCCTAGACCTCTCCACAATCAATTCAATCTGACTTTATGGGATGGGGTCCCACCCGACATCTCGCTGTGGTGAGAGATTCCTCAAATGGGGTAACGTCCATAGAATAGGTCGATTTACCCACCAAGTATTGCCAGCAAGTGCTGCGATTATTCAGCCATTGATACCGTTTGCCCGGTCAAAGAGTTCAAACTCTTGAGCCTATCCGTTTGCCATGCCCACAGCACATTCAACGAGAACAAACTAAGCTACCCTGACATCGTCGAGCTGTACTCCCTAACCCATGGAATCATCTTCAACCTACACCCCACCCCAGGTCTGGCAACCAGACACCGAGGGAGGTGGCACCTGGTCAAAAATCAACCGTCCGGTTGCGGGCGCTACCCATGAGCAAACCTTGCCCATCGGCCAACATGCTCTACAGCTCTACTCGCTGGCAACTCCCAATGGCCAAAAAGTTACCATCATGCTAGAAGAACTCCTCGCGTTGGGAATTGCGGAAGCGGAATATGACGCCTATCCCATTAAAATCAATGAGGGTGAGCAGTTTGGCAGTGGTTTTGTCGAAGTCAACCCCAATTCCAAAATTCCGGCGCTGGTCGATCGCAGTACCACTCCCCCCACTCGCATTTTTGAATCCGGCTCCATCTTGCTCTATCTAGCTGAGAAATTTGGCGCGCTGTTGCCAACTGATAGCAGAGCACGCACAGAATGCTTATCTTGGCTCTTTTGGCAAATTGGATCAGCCCCTTACCTCGGGGGAGGCTTTGGCCATTTTTACCAATATGCCCCGGTCAAGATCAAATACTGCATTGACCGCTTCACCATGGAAACCAAACGTCAGCTTGATGTCCTTGATCGTCAACTCGCCGAATATCCCTATATTGCTGGCGAGACTTACACCATTGCAGATATTGCAATTTGGCCCTGGTACGGCAACGTGGTTTTGGGCAATGTCTATGACGCGGCGGAATTTTTGGCGGCCAACACCTATCAACACCTGATGCGTTGGGCCAAAGAAATCGAGGCCCGTGCAGCGGTGCAGCGGGGCCGCATGGTCAATCGCACTTGGGGACCACCCGCCGAGCAACTCCATGAACGCCATGCCGCCAGTGACTTTGATACCCGCACTCAGGACAAGCTCGCGGCGACAGAGTAATTCTGACAAATCGCTTTGGCAGAACAACAGCAGATCAAAATGGGAGTCTTCTACGCTGATTTGCCATCGCGATCGCGCCAACGCAAAGTCGTTTCGCCTTACAACAATCAGCTCTGAGTGCCATGGCACCGTCCGCCAGCCGCAGCACGGCTTGCTACGCCGAGGTTGCTGTCAGCCGTTTCGCCAAAGCCAACGTTTATTTCTGCTCCATCGGCCAGAAAAACCGATAGTGATTCAGTATGATGACGTGTGGTAGATGGCTGTCTTGGGTTAGGCAACGACTGAACTTAGAGTATCTCAAGGTCGCTATTCATCACTATGGCTAGTTTGGCTGAGCTAGCCTGTCCGTCCTCTTCTTGAGCACTAATCAATGAGCACCTCCAAGAAAACCTACGTTCTCAAGCTCTATGTTGCCGGCAACACGCCGAATTCGGTCCGAGCCCTCAAAACGCTCAATCAAATCTTGGAGCAAGAATTTCAAGGCGTATACGCTCTGAAGGTGATTGATGTGCTTAAGAATCCTCAGCTCGCCGAAGAAGACAAAATTCTCGCAACCCCCACCCTCGCCAAGATTTTGCCCCCGCCAGTGCGCAAAATTATCGGTGATCTGTCTGATCGCGAACGCGTGCTCATTGGGCTCGATTTGCTCTACGAGGAGCTCCGTGAAGACAACTTTGACGACTAAATTAAGCTGAATTTGCGTAGATCTGATGTGGAGATTGATTTCAACGGTTTCCAAGATGGCGCGATCGCGATAATGTTAGTTGCTGAGTCTGGGCATCCTCAAACCTGCAAAAGTCGACTTAGAGGCTGTTTCATAAGTTCCATGAGCCAACCTTCTGATATTGATATTTATTCGATTACGCGCTCCAATAGCATCGCTAAAATCCGCACTCTAATTGAAGGGTTTGATGACATTAGCCATGGTGGGCTCCCCGTCGGGCGGACAACCTTAGTCAGTGGTACCTCCGGTACCGGCAAAACCTTGATGGCGGTACAGTTCTTGTATTTGGGGATTGTCCACTTTGATGAGCCTGGTGTCTTTGTCACCTTTGAGGAAGCCCCTGCTGACATTGTTAAAAACGCCCTAAGTTTTGGTTGGGATTTACAGAAACTGATTGATGAAGGCAAGCTGTTTATCCTGGATGCGTCCCCCGATCCAGAGGGGCAGGATGTGGTTGGCAATTTCGACCTGTCAGCGCTGATTGAACGGATTCAATATGCCATTCGCAAGTACAAGGCCCAGCGAGTTTCTATTGACTCCGTAACCGCTGTCTTTCAGCAGTATGATGCCGCATCGGTGGTCCGCCGCGAAATCTTTCGCCTATCTGCTCGGCTGAAACAAATGGGCGTCACCAGTATCATGACGACTGAGCGCGTCGACGAGTATGGACCAGTGGCTCGCTATGGCGTAGAGGAGTTTGTCTCAGACAATGTGGTCATTGTGCGCAACGTGTTGGAAGGAGAGCGCCGTCGCCGCACCATTGAGATCTTAAAACTGCGTGGCACAACCCATATGAAAGGGGAGTACCCGTTTACAATCATCGACGATGGCATCAACATCTTTCCTCTGGGGGCGATGCGCCTTACCCAGCGCTCATCCAATGTGCGCGTTTCTTCGGGGGTAGAGACCCTGGACGAAATGTGCGGTGGTGGCTTCTTCCGCGATTCCATCATTTTGGCAACGGGGGCAACGGGGACCGGCAAAACACTGTTAGTGAGCAAGTTTTTAGAAAATGGCTGTGCCAATAATGAGCGCGTCATTCTCTTTGCTTATGAAGAATCCCGGGCTCAACTTTTACGCAACGCCACTTCGTGGGGCATCGACTTTGAAGATCTGGAGCAACGAGGTCTTCTCAAGATTTTGTGCGCGTATCCTGAGTCAGCGGGGCTAGAAGATCATCTGCAAATTATCAAAACCCAAATTTCGCAGTTTAAGCCCTCTCGCATTGCCATCGACTCGCTCTCGGCCCTTGATCGCGGCGTCAGCAATAGCTCATTCCGGCAATTTGTGATTGGGGTCACCGGCTACGCCAAGCAGGAAGAGATCACAGGCTTCTTTACCAACACCACCGAGCAATTTATGGGGCTGCACTCTATTACGGAGTCTCATATTTCGACCATTACTGACACCATCTTGATGTTGCAGTATGTTGAAGTTCGGGGTGAAATGTCGCGGGCGATTAATGTCTTTAAGATGCGCGGCTCATGGCACGACAAGGGTATCCGCGAGTATCAGATTACCGATGGTGGTCCCGAGATTAGAGAATCTTTTCACAATATGGAACGCGTCATCAGCGGCTCACCAACGCGCATCGCAGTGGATGAGAAATCTGAACTCGCGCGCATTGTTCAGGGCGTAGAAGACAGCGGTGATTAATCGTAATGCGCTGCGATCGCCACGGTTGACTTGGGTAAAACAGTTAAGGGGATTGGCGTTCCAGCCGTAGCGATATCTGAGTCATGGCAGGGCCAAACACATCTGGCTACGACCAGCGCTTCAATGCTAACCGTTCCTTTTGCTCAGCCGATAAAGCAACCATGCGGTCAGCTAAGTCCTGAGTCAAGTGCCGGGCTGAGGTTTTCAGTTCTTCCGCAGTTAGAGTCCGGCTGTGTTGAGTGGGCAAATAGGTCGAAGCCTCTAAGGGGGGGCCAAAGGCAACTTCAACGCGGCTGCGCCAATGGGGATGCGGATCGTCGTATTGCAAGCTGACGGGAAGAATTTTGACCCCTAATTCATGAATCTGGGCTTCGGCTTGCAGAGCGATACGAGCCAGTCCGGGCTTGAGACGATGAATTTCGAGATCGCGAAAGATACCGCCCTCGGGGTAAATCACTAACATCTTTTCCTGCTGTAACAGCTCGAGGCCATGGCGCAGACTAGAAATACTCGGCGATCGCACGTTAATGGCGAAGCCCCCTAACCGGCGGATCAGCCAACCTTGAATCCCTTTGACTTCATCTGAAGTCACCATGAAGTGGAGGTCACGACCCGTTACTGAGCGACCCGCTGCATAGGGAATCACAATAGAATCCCAGCGGGCACGGTGGGTTGGTGCGAGAATAACGGGTCCTTGATGGGGCACATAGCCCTGTCCAACCATCTCAATGCGGCTGAAATAGCCCGGCAAAACTATCCGCTCTCCTAAAAAGTAAGCGATCGGCGTTAGCCAAGGGGAGCATCGCGAGCGGTTAGATGATTGATGGCTAACCGGAAGAGAACTAAGACTAACGGTGGACATAGACAGGCGTGTGTAGTTGCGGTTCAAACAGGAAAATTTCAGCAAAGTTATGAGTCTCGTTACATTAAACGTAACGGGTCTCCTCCCATAACGCTGCCGATGCTAGACACTTTCCCGGAGTGTCATTCGTTCGACAACTCAACTGAGCTACGGGAGAGCTTCTGAGCAGTGTAGTCAAGGCCGTAGGCGTTAAGGATTAAAAATCTAAAAGTTTCCCGGCAGTCAAAGGAGGGAAAGCACAGCACCTGTTGTCGAGAGATCGCCAGATTAGTACGATTTCTCGATAACGCTGTGACCGTATTTTGTCTGAGCATGTAACTCATTTATTCACTTAATCTTTACCCATCCGGCACTCGGTAAGGACCGGACCAGCATGGGCGAACCGCTAGCGATCTGAGAGCAGAAGAACCCCAAAGACCTCTTACCCTGCAAAGTCTCTCAAGGACTATACATGGTATTTGAAATCACTATTCTGTCGAGACAATCTGTTTACTCAAGTCACCCTAGGAATAGTTTATGTGAAGAGAAGAAGGCTTAAATAGAAGCTCGATATTGACTAAATACCTTGAATGTCCTAATTTTTATTGATGACTACCGCAGGGACTTCATCCAATTTTTTCCATGGTTAAAACTAGTCAACAGACAACTCAAGACCTTGGCGTCAGCTCTGCGCCCGTATCTATGACCTCGAGAGTCCGTAGTCAAGAAACCTCTTTATGGTCTTTTCTAAAAGGATTCTTTTTGGTTTTTGACGTAGATAGCTTGAAGCAAGAATTGGGAGAAATTGGCTCGTCTGACCTAGAAGATGAAGATCTCATTGATGAGTATGTCTTGTATCTAGATGATCTCGAAATTCAAAGAGAAGCTTATCAAAGGAATCTGAGAATTCTCAAAAACTTGCATATCGCAGCCTTAATAATTCTCTTGATTGTTCCCGTTGCAGGACTCTTAGATGAAGTCAATCAAGCGAGTTATGAGTTTCGATTTTCGGAGTTTATTTCAAACTTTTCTTATATAGAGCTCGCAGCTATTGTCATACTGCTCACCACCATCTTATTCGGAATTTATGAGTTTATCGATGAGCTATTGCTAGGAAATCATATCGATAAAGTCATTGAAAAGCTCAGTGCAGCAGAAAGCGAATATGGGAAGAAGAGAACTAGAGCTCGGCAAGACGATATGCTCAACCCAGAGCTCAGATTGAAGGAGCTTCACTATCAATACCAAAGGGAATTACATTATTTGGGCCGGACATCATTTGAGAGTGATGAAAACAAAGCCGATTCTGATAGATTGCGTCGAG
Organism: Leptolyngbyaceae cyanobacterium; assembly: GCA_050331235.1. Lineage (GTDB taxonomy): Bacteria > Cyanobacteriota > Cyanobacteriia > Phormidesmidales > Phormidesmidaceae > Halomicronema. Next base: position 6,681 of record JBHJHA010000069.1, on the reverse strand, counting down.
AAATTGGCAAGAATCTAGATGAATTAAGACATAAGCTGAATGAGAATCAAAGCCTTGATTCTGAGCTAATGAACGACATCAACTACTCGATTGGTTCGTTGCAAAGACTGAGAAAAGATGAGGCTAAGGCCCAGAAAGCCCAAGCTGGCTGGCAAAGAAATAATGTATATGTCATTGTGATTTACACCGTTTCTATCCTTGCTGTGATGTTATACACAGCAATCTACAACCCTGCCTTAGCGAGTGCTGAAGTTCCGTTCATTTCTATTCCATTATGGGCTTTGGTCTGGGGTGCACTCGGCAGCCTTGCAGCGATCTTGCATCGGTTTTATAGTACCAGCAAACGAGTACGGGCTTCGATTGAGCGTCAGTGGCTGATTGCAAGACCATTGACGGGTATATTGATGAGCGCCGTTGCTTACCTCGCGATTGTCTCAGGCATCCTATTTTTAGAAGCAGAAGATTCCGATACTTTAGCCTCAGTGAATGCCGAGAGGTTTGCAATGTTGGCCTGTTTTTTAGCAGGTTTCAGTGACAAGTTTTATTTGGGCATTGTTGAGCTTCTAACCTCGAAAATAGGCACGCAGGAAACTAATCCGGTGAGCGCGGCAGGCAGGGATGAAGATGACGAGACCACTAACTGAGGTTCGCAAAGCTTTGAAAAAGCAGGCGCCTGTAGCTATCGTATTGTGTCTAAGGAGGTTTGGACATGCTATCTAAGGAGCACTTTGTAGCAGTAATTGGATGGAAAGTGCCTCGATTTGAATGGCCAGCAGAATGAACTGAATGCCTAGGGCAAATTGCATTACGCTAAGGGTAAATCCTAGGATGCGCAAAGTAACGGGGCGAATAAATTCAAAGATCGGTCTGGCGGCTAACATACAGATCAGGTTTAGCCCCATTACTATCAGCAGTAGGACAATCACCGCAAATGGGCGAAAGCCAACCTTGGTGGAGACAATCATCAGCGTCAGCGAAATGGCAATACCAAAGGGCGGCAAGATAGTAGGAAACGCTAAGGGATTGATGGCGAGATGTAGCCCCGGATCTTCGGGAATCGCTGCATTATCTTGGCGAGGTTCATATTGAGACAGTACCATCCGTAGGGAAACCACTGATAATAGGATGCCCCCTGCAATCATCAATGAAGGTAGTTGAATTTGCCAGACACGTAATAGATTTTGCCCCACGATAACTACCAGCAAGATGACGATGGTCGATACAACTGTGCTTCTAACGGCAAGTTGTCGTCGCAAGCCTGGGGATGCATTTTGAGTGAGTTGAATGAAAGCGGGAATGACTTTGAGGGGGCCTAGGGTCACGAAAAAAATAATGAATAGGTTAAAGACCCCAAAGTTTCTCTGCAATGAACTCGAGGCCACGTCGTTCGCAATTTTTTCGAGGCCGATGTCTGCTGACGACGTGTGTGAGTTTGCGGCTAGAGACGTTGGACCAAAGATTACATGACCCAAGAGGACAGCGATCGCCAGAGCGACTAGCACGCAAGTACGTTGGGGTTGCCACTTTTTGACTAGGAGCATTTGTCGAAACCATCCCAAATTAGACATAGTGCGATCGCGCATGGAAAAATTCGCTCAGCTGCTCAACTACAACCACTTATCCTCTCGGATAATGCTCAAAAAAGCTCTAATCCCGCCCAGAAAATATCTTTCTTCAAAGAGTGTCACTCTATTATTGCTCTCGGCAGGGCATCACCCAAACACAGAAAACTTTTGAAAGCATTCAAACGAATTGCTTTAAACAGAGCTTTGATATCGCCGAATTTTATTCTCTTTCAATCGTGATTGAAGAGGGGTTACATGATTCGGATGATGGTGCAGCGCTGAGCTTGATTTGACACTTTCGATGAATTCTCAAACATCCTCTCAACAACCCCATCATTACCCCTGGAGCAATACCGGTAACCTACCGTTTATAATTTCGGCTTGCCAATTGAGAAGCTCGGGAGAAGATAGTTCTAACGCTGATTCTCACACCAGTTTTTGAGCCCCGTCGCACACGCTTCGAAAGAGGCGGTGAGGTCAGGAATTATGCGGCCCAGCACCGGTGATAGGGGTCCACTAAACACTTCGCACATCCTGAACTCGGTTGTGCTATCGGGTTGGGGAATGAGGGTAAAGGTGCGATCACCCCTGAAAAGATTGAGCGGCAACCCACCGCTGAGGGTCAGGGTCCTCGGCCGGACTAAGTTCCTAACTCTGAGCGTCATGGGGCTTTGCGGTTTGGAGATTGTAAAGGGTTGCAGCCGTTTGCCTTCTGCTATTTGACCCTCCAGTCGATGGATCCCAACTGCCCATTTCGGATAGCTCGAGGCGTCGGTAAGCACTTCCCAGACGGTTTCTGGCGGACAGGCATATGGGCACTGGCAGAAAAAGATTGCATCGCGACCGAGGCTCAAGGTCAGTACTGACAGCAGAGTATCATTGCCATTTGTTGAGGTGCTTCTGCCGGAGACTGATCGCGGATGAAGCCATGCAGAATTGAATTCAGTCTGGGTTGGCGACATCCATGGCCGATAGCCGGAAAATATCGCGGCTAGTCTCGTTGCTGCCGTAGCTAATGAAGCCCCCCGAAACGTAAACGTCCCCTTCGTAGGTAAAAGCTGCATGGGCGTACCGGGGCCCTGGTAAGGGGGCGAGATCGCGCCAAGCTGTGAGATTACCTTGTTTGTCAATGTCCGCTGCTTGTACAGAGGTCATCACCTGCTGGTCGCCCCCCCCTGCCACTACCACCAAGGTGCGATCGCTCAACACAGTTGTGTGGCGTTGACGAGGTATAACGGTATTGACCGCCACAAATGGAGAGAGCGGCCCTTCCTCTGTGGTCGCCACCCAAACCCCGGCCGCCAACTGATTAGGGCGAAACTGCGTCAGCCCCGAGAGCGCAAAAATCTGCTGGTCTATGGCTACTGCTGTCAACCAGCCGATTGGCGTTGGAAAGGGCGTTAGCGTTTGGAAGGCTCCGACCTCACCATTATCAGCAATGGTTGCTGTCAAGACCGTCGCTTCAAAGGTCAGGCCCGGGCGAAAAGTTTGGCTGCCGCCAATGACATAGAGCCGATTGTCAACCAGTGTGACTGCGTGGACCGTGAGCGGTATCGGGAGCTGACCGACCTCCATCCATGCCGTGATGTCGCCTTCTGCGGTGGGAGTTGCCCGATAGATGCGGTCGGAAACTGTGCTGCCATCCCAAAAACCGTTGTCTCCACCCAATACGTAAAGTGCCTCTCCATAGGCGATCGCTGCATGATGCTGCAGTCGGGATGGCAAAGCTGCTGAGGCCTCCTGCCAATTCTCAAGGCCGTCCGGCGTCATCGGCGTGAAGAATACCTCGGCATAGGGGCCATGGGCATCATTCCAGCCCCCTAAAATATATAAAAAGTCATTAAGTACAACGGTCTGGTGCGACTCCAATGGCAGCGGCAATTGCCCCACCACCACCCACGCAGTGGAAGACGCTGACAAAATCGGCTCTGCTCCACCATTGCCTTGGGGCGAACAAGCAGACGCTGCGGTGATGGCGAAGAGCGCCACACTACCCGCAAAGAGCGAGGCCAATGGTTTAGTCATGGGATGAGCCCAATCGTTTCGCTCAGTGTAGCTGATTAGCCATGCAGCAAAATTATCGGCTTTGCTGCAATTTGCTTCCTGAGGGGAAAATGCAGCCGCCATGACACAAACTGCAATGGGAATGTCTCATGCGGCAAATCCGATTGCTATGATTGGAAAACTGAATTTTTGAAGCAACCGGGGGAGGCCCGACCTTGACCTTTTCGACTGAAGATTTTGCCCGTGCTTTGGCTGACCATGATTACACCTTTCAATCGGGAAGTACGGTGAAGGGAAAGATCATTGGCCACGGCTCTGAAGGCGTCATGGTAGAGATCGGCGGTAAGTCCGATGCCTTTTTGCCCCTCAAAGAAGCTTCCCTAGAGCGGATCGAAAACTTAGAGACAGCGCTGCCAGTGGGTGAAGAAAAAGAGTTTCTCATTATCCGCGATCAGGATATAGATGGTCGGGTTGTGCTGTCTTTGCGGCGGCTCATGGTGCAGCGGGTCTGGGAAAGGTTGCTGGAGCGCGAAGCCCAAAACGACATTATGGATGTCACCGTTACTGGTACGAATAAGGGCGGCGTCATCGTCGATGTTCAGGGACTGAGAGGCTTTGTGCCACGATCACACCTGACCCAGGCAGAGGATTTGGAGTCGTTGGTCGGCGCAACCCTGTCAGTAGCGTTTCTAGAAGTTAACCAAGAGAATAACAAATTGGTCTTGTCGCAACGGATTGCGGCGCGATCGCAGGCCATGTCCACCTTAGAAGTTGGGCAACTCGTTCACGGCAAAGTGGCCAGCCTCAAACCCTACGGAGCGTTCGTCAGCTTTGAGGGGGTGACTGGGCTGCTGCACATCAACCAGATCAGCAAAAACTACGTGGATTCGTTGCCTAACTTATTGACCACCGGTCAAGCTATCAAAGCTGTCATTGTCAATATTGACGACCAGCGGGGACGGATTTCTCTCTCTACAAAAGTGCTAGAAAAATATCCTGGTGAGGTACTCAAAGAGTTTGACACCGTGATGGCTGATGTGGATAGCCGCTTGCAAAATGTCGGCAAGCTCTTGGCGGAGAGCGAAATTTAGCAATGAGTTTAACCGTGCCTGAATCAGTCATTTTGCCGCTCCGAAACAGCCTGGGTCAACCGGTTCAAGCACCACGAAAGTGCTGCGGAGTGGTAACTTTACACTGCACTCCTCGCTGAGCAATTCCATGGGAACCGTTTGGGAACTTGATTTTTATTCTCGTCCTGTGCTCGATGAGAACAATAAAAAGCGTTGGGAAGTCCTGATTAGTGAAGGGCTACAAACGGTGGATGCTGACCCGAATAATCTATTTCGGTTCAGTAAGTATGTAGCCAATACTGAGGTGAACTCCATCGAGCTCAAAAAAGCCATAGAAGAAGCGATCGCCCAAGCGCCATCTGCCCCTAGCCGGATTCGATTTTTTCGCTTTTCGATGCAAAACATGATTATGCGGGCTTGTGATGAGTTGGGTATCACGGCTCAGCCCAGCCGTCGCACGTTGGCCCTACAGCAGTGGATGGAGTATCGTCGCCAGGAAGTGTATCCCAATGAACCAGGCTATACCGATAAACCCGCTCCGAGCGTGGGGGCACCGCCGCCAGCGCCAAACCCTCTACCCGATGCTTTGATCGGGCAACAGTGGGCGCTAGTGTCCCTACCGGCAGAGGATTTAGTTGATATGCCTGAGTGGCCCATTGACTTTGGGGAGGCATTTCCTCTCACCGTTACTGGAGTTGCTCCAGACCGGATGGTCCCAGGTCTCGTGATCTTTTCCCCCCGTGCCCAGCCTATGGCCGCTTGGCTGGCTGGGTTAGAGGTGAGTGAACTCCGAGTCGAACCTGGTAAGACACCAAGACTGATTTTGGAGACTGGCAACGCTGACAGCTGGGTGGTCGCCGTGTTGAATACCTCGGAGACACAGCAAGAGGCCGCCGATTTTGAAACTGCTAAACAGCAGGCAAATCAGGTACATTTCTTAGCAGTCCAAACGAGCCCAGACACTGAAGCCTTTGCTGGTTTTTGGTTGTTGCCGGGGCTACAACCGGGATAGCAGTATGACTCAGGATAAAGTCCCACTTGCGTACCGACTTTGGCAGTCACCCTGGGTGCAGCTGACCATCACTTATAGCATCCTCAGCGCGATCGCGCTGGCGATGTTGCTGCCCTTGCTGTGGCTCATTAGCACGGCTTTCAAGTCCTCAGATGAAAATATTTTTGCGTTTCCCCCGCAGTTCATTCCTGCTGCCCCAACACTGAACAACTTCATCACTGTCTGGCAGCAAAATCCCTTTGGTCAGTACTTTGTCAACAGCATTATTGTGGCGGTGCTGACCGTCAGCCTGAATTTACTCTTCTGCTCCCTAGCGGCCTATCCCCTCGCCCGGCTGCAATTTCGAGGACGGCGAGTGCTCTTTGCCCTTATCGTGGCAACCATTTTGATCCCTTTTCAGATTGTTATGATCCCCCTGTATGTATTGGCCGTACAGCTAGGCCTACGTAACAGTTACTTAGGGTTGATTTTTCCTTTTATTGCCTCTGCCTTTGGCATCTTTTTAATGCGGCAAGCGTTTTTGGGTGTGCCCAAAGAGCTGGAGGAAGCTGCCCGCATTGACGGCTGTTCAGAGTTGGGCATCTGGTGGAATGTGATGATTGCCTCAACACGGCCTGCTTTGGTTACTCTGGCAATTTTCGTCTTTATCGGAGCCTGGAGCGATTTTCTCTGGCCGCTGATTTTGCTTGACCGTCCTGAATATTACACCTTGCCCTTAGGTGTCGCGAAGCTAGCCGGCAGCTTTTCCCTCGATTGGCGCTTGATTGCGGCTGGGTCGGTTATTTCAATTTTGCCGGTGTTGATCTTCTTTGTCGTAATGCAGCACTACATCGTCCCTACGGAGTCAGGCAGCGGTGTCAAAGGTTGATACACGGTGAAGGGGCACACATATCGCTCTTCAATGACTCTAGCGGTAGATAAATTAGGGTATAGAGGCTGAGAACTAGGCAGAGTCAATGACAGCGCCCCGTACAGCCCAGCCGACCGTCGGACTCATGGATGAACATTGCGCCAGTCACCAAAACTTGTT
>JBHJHA010000068.1:0-42373 GCA_050331235.1 Leptolyngbyaceae cyanobacterium | reverse complement strand
CCCCCCCCCCCACCCCCCCCCCCCCCCCCCCCCCCCGCCCGGCCTCCAGGGGGCCGCTCCGTTGACGTTGCGGCCTGCTGACAAGCGGCGATCGCGCCTACACACAAACTCAGTGCCAGTGGCCATCCCAGTTTTTGTATCACCCCGACCATATGTTTGCCTCTCCACATATAACGGTAATAAGCATAGCTTGACCTTTTTCCCAACGTCGCGTTGTGTCGGTCACATTGCCAATTGCCCACAAGCCTCGTCATACCTCCGGGAACCCTCGGAGCCCATACGGCTTCTAAGAGCATGGTAAGAGCGGCTCAGCTTACCCCGTGAGATCGATTTGATCGGACGGAGCGTGGGCGTTGGCTGACTGCTAAACCCGATAGAAAGTTTGAGCTTCGCTAAGGGAGAAAGCTAGACTAATCCAGGAAAAGTGATTGCGCCCTTTTTGCCAATAAGGACTCAAGAGCATGGCTATATCTCGAATTTGGACGTTTGCCGCGATCGCCGCTGGACTTGTCTTTGGAGCCGCCCCAGCGCGAGCTGAGTCACCAGGACTGTATTATGCCTGGCGCACCCTTGAAGCGGATGTTGTTGCCTGCATCGATCGCTCGACTACGGCCCTCAGCAACCAAGGACTGGGTAACATTCAGGTCGAAGGGAATAGCGTGGCAGGAACCACCGAAGACTCGACAGCGGTCTTTGTCTGCTTAGAAAGCTTGGATGACCTAACCGTTATGATTATGGTGTCAAGCAACAATGACGACACTGCGTTTGAACTCCGGGAAACTCTTAAAACCAGCTTCTAGCCATGCATCCGAGATCAAGGCCTCACTCCTATAGCATCAGTCAGTCCCCTGACTTCTAAGGTAAGGTGATGGTTTGAACAGGAAAAGGAGTCTTTCCCGTGGCGGCTGTTAGAGTTCGACAACATGTAAATCCGCTCAGTCACAAGTATCAAACCCAGATCGGCGAGCTTGACTGGTCCACGATTTATCAGATGCCCTCACAGCCGCTGCATATCGATATCGGCTGTGCTAAGGGCTACTTCATTAGTCAGATGGCCGAGCTTACCCCTGAGTGGAATTTCCTAGGGCTAGAGATTCGAGCGCCGCTGGTGGACTATGCCCTCCAGCAGCGCGATCGCCAAAGCCTCAAGAATTTACATTTCCTGTTTTGTAATGCCAATGCTTCCCTGGCAGAGCTATTGGAGACGCTGCCTGCCAATACGCTGCAACAGGTCAGTATCCAATTTCCGGATCCGTGGTTTAAGAAACGCCATCAAAAGCGTCGCGTTGTGCAGCCAGAGCTGGTACAGGCGCTAGCGAAGACCCTACCAGTGGGCGGCCGTGTGGTGTTGCAATCGGACGTCGAAGCGGTTGCCCAGGAAATGTGCGATCGCTTCAGCGAAAATGCCATGTTTCGTCGCAGTGAGGCAGCTTGGCTCAAAGAGAGTCCGTTTCCGGCGCAAACTGATCGCGAAATTCTGACGCTAGGTAAGGATTTGCCCGTGTATCGCGCCATCTTTCTGAAATCGCCGTTCACTTAAGCACCATGCGCATTTGTACCATGAGTAAACTCGGTGAGAAGCCGATTCGACTACTGAGTGATGCCGTTTGCGATCGCCTCAAAGTGCTCTAGCGTTGGTGTTGGCTGCTGTTTGACCTTGGCGAGGTCATCCCACCGGCGCAGTTTGACCGCTGCGGGGGCATGGGGTTGCTGAATGAATGCTGCAGCCTCAGCCGCCGAAAAAATTCCCCCTTGCAGTGCCAAGCTCCGCTGAGAAGCTGGAGAGAGGGTTTGCCAATAGCCCTGATCAACGGCACATAAATACCGTTTGGCCGCCACATGAAGCTGTATGGGAACCGTTACCGCTAAACTAAACAACCTTTTGAGCCGGGGTAATGCTCGATATTCGTGGCGATCGTCAATACCCCGCTGAGCTGCGCCCTCTCCCAAGTCGTGGACCAAATGTCCCAAGTCATGAAACAGCGACGCCACAATCAGTTCTGGTGGGCTATCAGCCTGCTCTGCTAAAGCCGCGCATTGGAGTGCATGCTCAAGCTGGCTTACCGCCTCGCCGCCATACTGAGCTTGGCCGCGATCTCGATAGAGCTGAAATAAATCCTGTAACTGAGACGCCATAAAGCCCCTTAAACACTGCTGACAACTACACCCCATCCATACCGATCACACTGGCCAAGTTTGACCGCCCTTAGGTGATCCGTTGGCCCTGGCTAAATACGGCGGTCAGCCGCGGCAGGGTGCCGTCATGCCGCACGGTGATAAAATCTGCCCGTTTGCCGACTTCTAAACTGCCGCGATCGCCCGCCAACCCCACCGCCTGAGCTGGATTGCTGGTGAACAGGCGCATCACTTGGTGGAGCGGCCGGGCCTGTTGCTCAGCAATGAAAAACATCGCCTGCAGCAAACTCTGTGGCACATAGTCAGAGGAAATGATATTGACCAGGTCATGTTCAATCAGCGTCATGGCTGAGACATTACCTGAGTGGGAACCACCCAAAATCAGGTTTGGCGCTCCCATCAACACTTGTAGTCCGTGCTGATGAGCTTCTTTGGCGGCAGATAAGGTGGTGGGAAACTCCGAAATATGGGCTCCTTCAGCGGCGGCCATTTGTACATGTTCTGAGGTGGCGTCATCGTGGCTGGCCAAGCAGACTTGGTGATCGCCGGCCAATGCTACGAGCTGACGCCGATTGAGTTCTGCATGTTGCTGTTGAGCTGTAATGCGATCGCGGATAAAATCTTCCATCTCCGCATCGGTGACACCGTGCTTGCCCTGATAATATTCTTTGTACTTATCCACCTGAGCAAATTGACGCTGCCCCGGCGTATGGTCCATCAACGATATCAGCCGCAGCAGGGGATGTCCGGCGTAGGTCGCTGTCACCTCGTGCACCTTGTCGTAGCCCAATTCGCAACGCAGGTGTAAGTAATGATCAACGGCCAAGCGTCCCGCTTCTTGCCCCTGGTGAATGGCTTGAATCATCGGGTCAAATTGGGTCATCCGCATCGAGGTAGGGGTAATGTCGCCAACGGCGATCGCATCGCACACTGTGGTAATACCTGCCGCCGCCAGATCGCGATCGTGGTGCAAAACCGCCATCTCAATCGGCCATCGCACCTTAGGGCGAGGGGATAACCGTTGCTCAAAATTATCGGTGTGTAGCTCAACCAAACCCGGTAAGAGATACTGGCCTTTGCCATCTTCCCCCGCAGTTGCGGTACCCGGCTGCACCTCCGCAATCCGGCCATCGCGTACGACCAGCGTCCCCAAGACCTCTTGATCCGGTAACTGCAAACAGTAGTTGGTGTAGACCTGCTCTGCCATAACCCCTCCCATGTCAAATGTTGTCGGCAATGATGTAAAACCTTTGAGCCTGTTATCTGTCTCTTGCGAGTCACTGGCCGGTGGCAGGCTAACAGTCCACTGGCTTCAATGGGGCGGCGCGGTCGGACAAGCCCGTACAGATCTGCTGCTTAGCGGCGTTACCCGACGCCTATCCAACTTTGGATATCGATGCGAAATGCAGTCAACCCTTACCATGCAGAGGATGACTTACACCCGCAGCGATCGTTCTATTGTGGGCTCAAGCTCAAGAAGACGTTACCATCCTGACGCCCAGCAGAATCATCGCAACCCCAAACGCCTGCCGCAAAAACTGCTCGGGCAAATCGACCGCGAATTTGGCACCAATCAAGCCCCCAAACACAAAACCCAAACAAATAAGCCCGGCGGCCCGCACATCGACATAGCCCTGTTGAAAATAGGTCCAAGCGCCTAGTAACCCGATGGGGGGGACTAGCAGCGCTAAGGTCGTCCCTTGGGCATAGTGTTGGGAAAAGCCAAAAAAATAAATTAGAGCGGGTGTGATTAGTACGCCGCCGCCAATGCCGATCAGACCGCTGAGGGTGCCAACCCCTAAGCCCAGTAGGAGATAGAGCATCCATTCAAATCCCATAAGTGCTTGACTCTCCAATTTGCATTAGACAAGACGGTTACGAATGCGTGCCGAAATGGTGTCAATTACACCGACTGTGACTACCAGGATAATGAGTACAGCACAAACGTTTTGATAGTTGAAGGCGCGGAAGTTTTGGTACAGTGCAACACCGATACCGCCCGCGCCCACGATGCCCAAGACTGAAGCCGATCGCACGTTGGACTCAAACCGGTAAAGCGTAAACGACGTCCACAGGGGAATCACCTGGGGAATCACCCCAAAAATCACTTCCTGTAGTTTGCTGGCCCCGGTCGCCCGAATACCTTCCACGGGACCGGGCTCGATCGCCTCAATTGCCTCGGAAAACAGTTTGCCTAATGTGCCAGCAGTATGGACAAACAGGGCCAATACGCCAGCAAAGGGACCTAGGCCGACCGCCACAATGAAAATGAGGGCAAACACTAGCTCATTGATGGCGCGCATGGCATCGAGCAAACGCCTAGTGGGAAACACGACCCAAGGGGGACACACATTTTCTGCCGCGAGAATCGATAACGGAATGGCCACAACCACCGCCAACAAAGTTCCCCAGATGCCCATCGCGATCGTCTCAATGGTCGCGCTGAAGTAGCTGGCCCAGCGCGTAAAGTCGGGAGGGAAAAACTTACCCACCAGGTTTGCCATTGCACCAATGCCTTCGATCAGCTCGACAAAGCTCAAGTCGCTTAATATGCCAGCGTAGATTAACACCGCGATGGCAAGTAATAGCCCTCCAATACTCCAGACTGTCCAAAATGGCTTTTCCTTTGCCAGGACCTCGCGCACAGCGGGGGAGTAATGCATTTCAGTGGTGTTGAATGACGAGTTATTGGCCATGGTGAATTAAGCAGCTAAGGACAAAACAGCACTTAGCAGCCAGGAACGCTCAGCGCATTCCCTGACTGCTTGTAAAGAGGGCGTTAGCCGACGCTGGGCACTGAGCAAGTTTCATAGACTGAATGCCCAACGTCGGTCAGAGGTAGCCTACTTTAATGCTTCCAACTCTTTATTGAGTTCTTCTAGCTGAGCTTCTTTATCAGACTCACTCAACGCATCGTCATTCTTGACTTCCTCCATACGCTTAGCGACATCGAGTTCACGGATAGTATTCCAATCGGTATCGCCCGCTTCGTCAAAGCCTTGCCAGTCGAGGGGGCCCAATACAGACTCATCCTCAATGTTGTAAAAGAAGTCTTTGAGTTCCGCTTTCAGACACTCGGGAATATCGTCCTTATAGGCAATCGGGTCACTGGGAATCAAGGGCGAAGTCCAGATGATTTGGACTTGCTCAAAGGCTTCTGCATCGGTTTCTTGAAGGCGAGACATGGACTCGCTGTTATTGGTTGCGACGTCGACTTGATTATTCGCTACAGCTTGAGCCGTTGCCTCGTGGCTACCGGCAAAAATTAGCTCACTAAAGGACTCTTCAGGATTAACGCCGTTTTGTGCAAACACGTAGTAGCTCGGCACCAAAAAGCCAGAGGTAGAGTTGGGGTCGTTGAAAGCAAAGGTCAGGTTGCCAGCGTTATCAATCACGTACTGGTCACCGTTACCCGCTTCAACATCGATTTCACCGACGATGGGGTTTTCTTTATTCGTAATTAGGTGTGCGTAGTAGCCTTTAGAACCGTCACTTGCAACGGTTTGAGCAAAGGCCTCAGCCCCTGATCGCTTCGCCGCTTCGATGTAAGACTTACCGCCATACCAAGCAATTTGAATCTTACCGGCTCCCATCGCTTCGATGACGCCAGCGTAGTCAGTGGCATAAAAACCATTGACGGGGCGACCCATCTCTTCTGCCATCGTTTCGAGGAACGGCTCCCAGATTTCTTGCAGGTTGGTTTGTGACTCGGTTGAGATGATGCCAAAGTCGATTTCAGCGATCTCAGGGGCGCAGGCTTCGCCTTCCGCCGAGGCGGTTTCTTCAGCCGTGTCCTCAGAGGTCTCAGCGTCAGAGGCCTCCGGGGTCGAAGAGCTGCTGCAGCTAGCAATCAGAGCCGTGCTGGCGAGGGCAAACGCCAGTCGAGCTGACCAGTTGTTGAGTAAAGAGAATTTCATGGCAGTTTCCAAACTAAACATCAAAATATGTCGAGCAAACAAACAGCTGAAACCAGTTTCAGCATTGCAGGTGTGTAAGGAGCAAACTCGCAGTTGGGGTGGCTAAAGGTGGGAATTAAAACACCTCAGCATGCCCTCTAAAGACCAGCTCTTCGGACGCAGAACCGTAGATATTATTGAGCTGGTCGTCGTTGAGGTCTTTGGTCAGACCATCAAAGCGGACTGTGCCATCTCTCAAAGCCACGACCCGGTCAAAATATCGATGCACCATTTGCACTTGATGCAGAGACGTGATGACGGTAATGCTCTCATCTTCGTTGAGGTGGGTCAGCAATTCCATGACCTTGCGGGCCGACTCGGGATCCAGGGAGGCAATCGGCTCATCTGCCAAGATGATCTGGGCACCCTGCATTAAGCAGCGGGCGATCGCCACCCGCTGCTGCTGTCCCCCCGATAGGGATGAAGCCCGCTTGTAGGCCTGCTCCAAAATGCCCACGCGCTCTAGCGCCGCGAGCGCTTGCAGCTTTTCTGTCTTGGAAAAATACTGACAGAGCGATCGTCCTAAGGAAACTTTGGAGAGACTGCCAACCATCACGTTTTCAATGACCGAAAGCCGATTGACCAAGTTAAACTGCTGGAAAATAAAGCCGATGCGGCTACGGAGTTGACGGGCTTTTGAGTGCAGCGCGCCATCAGCCTGCAGCGGGCTACCAAAGATTTCCACAACGCCTTTGTCGCCAATGTGGAGACCATTGACATTGCGCAGCAGTGTTGATTTACCCGATCCCGATGCCCCTACTAGGGCAATGCGCTCGCCGGCTGCCACTTCAAAGGTCACCTCTCTCAGGGCATATTGCCCCTTAAAAGATTTCGACAAATGGTCAACAAAAACCGCTGGCTGCCGTGAGGACATTTCGTCAAGGCGTTGATTGACTGGTCGCATAGTGCTTCCAAGATGGCTGAATATCGCCTCTTATCATGTCATCCCTGACTCTGTCGGAGAACACACTCAGGATGTGACAAACGTCTATACCTAAATAGACATAAAAAAAGCTGTCAATATTGTTCAATATCCCCTTTAAGGAAAGACCGTAGGAAGGTTAATTTTTCAATAAAACTTGGTTTAAGAATTCATTGAGACTGCGATCTCTGACCCCGCTGCGGTGATCTTTTGCCTTGAGCGGATGATTCGGTGAGTTTAGCCTTGCTGGAAAAATCATGCCTGGCAGCAGGCATGCTCCGCTGATCGAGCTAACGTCACAATGTATAGGCAAACTTATCGACCAACATGCCAGGAACCGTAGTCCCCCCAATGTCGCGATAGTCGTAACTGCCGACCTCTGGGATCAACTGAGGAGCCTGAGTGAAAGCCACTAGATTCTTGCCCCAAAAGTTGTAAAGGCTTTCGTCAAACCGTAGGTTTTCAATGGGGGCAATAAGCTGACCCTGCTCGACCCAAAAGCAGGCGTAGCGGGTCATGCCGGTAATGCGCCCCTGGGGGCGATCGCTCCAGTTGAGATAGTGCAGGTTAGACACGTAGAGGCCAGTATCCAAAGCGGTGAGAATGTCCGCTTCAGCTAGGGTGCCGGGGCCAAGGACAGGCGATCGCAGATACTCTCCCCCCTCGGCATAGGTTGAGGCCATCCCGTATTCCTTGGCCGTCCGCGCACTGACTAAGGTATTGACCAACTGCCCAGCCTCGATCAGCGGCAGTGTCGTGGGCGCCAACTCCCCGAACTGATTAAATCGGGGCACCTGCCCCTGGGAAAAGTCTTCTGCTAGGGAGAGCTGCTCCGAGAGGGCTTGCTCACCTCGTTGCAAGGCTGCCAGCGCACTCCCCCCCCGCCGAATCGCGGCTTCTCCAATCCCGCCCCAAGACAGCATCCCGACTAAGTCTGCAACGGCTGCCGGTGCAAAGTAGGTGCGGTATTGCCCCCGGGCTAACTGTTTGGGAGGCTGAGCCATCCGTTCCAAAAGGGATTTAGACGCGACCAATTGCGCTGTGTAGGCTGCCATATCCCAATCCCTGCCAGCATAAATGCCTTTGACCGCTTGCCCCGATGGCGTAAACAGAGAGTAGTCAAGTGTAAAGGTCTCGGTCTCAAACCAGTGGCGCTGCCCCGCCGAATCGGCATAGGCCCGTACGGAGCGTCCGCCGGCATACAGACCCACCGCATCTAGCCCGGCCATGGCTGGCAATAAGGTCGGAGCGATTGCGGTGATGGGCAACAGTTCTCCGCCATAGACCTCGCGGCTCTGGGCCGTGCCTTCTGGCCGGATCAGATAGGGATCCGCCGGCAACCCAGCTAGTTCCTCCCGGAGCGTTGATATGGCTGCCCACAACAGTGGCCAGTCGACTGATTTATCGCCTGTAAAGGTGACTGACTCAGTGGCCGAACACTCCAGGGCAATTAACGTAATCGAGAGGGTGCCTTTTGCAATGCTGCCGGTCTGACGGATTTGCGCCCGATTGAATCGAGTGAATTGGCTGGCTTCCGCAATGAGGCTGACTCTAACCGCTTCCTCCGGCTGGAGCTGGGGCAGTAGCGCATCAATCAATTGGTTAAATGTTGTTTCCCACTGGTGCATTAGCCGACTCCGCCGAAGACTTCGATTTGCTCAAAGGCACAGACCGGGGCTCCATGGCCAACCCGAATAATTTGGTTGGGCTCACCTTTGCCGCAAAAGGGAGTGCCAAACATTTGCCAGGTACTGCGATCGCCCACCTGAGACAAACTGCCCCAAAACTGTGGGGTCGTGGCCCGGTAGTTGGGATTGCGAACGGTTTCGGCCAGTTTCCCATCGCGGATGCGCTGGGCATATTCGCACCCAAACTGAAACTTGTAGCGCTGATCATCAATGGACCAAGAGCGATTGGCTTCCATATAAATGCCGTCTTCGATGGAGCCGATGATCTGAGCCAGCGAGCGATCGCCCGGCTCCACATTGATATTGGCCATGCGATCGATGGGTGGCCGATCCCAACTCGTGGCTCGGGCGCAGGCGACCCCTGGCACCCCTAACCGGTTTTGGCTTTCATGGCTGCCGAGTCCCCGCTGCAAGATGCCATGGCGAATGAGATGCTGCCGCTCGGCCACTGCCCCCGTATCATCAAACGCGTAGCTGGCAAACTCCTGGTCGACCGTCGGATCAAACGTGACGTTCAACAGCTCAGAGCCGTACTGTAATTGCCCAAAGTCCGCCGGTTTCACAAAGCTACCGCCGGCATAGTTGCGCTCATCGCCCAAAATCCGATCAAGTTCGAGGGGATGACCAATACTCTCGTGGATCTGTAGCATCATCTGGTCTGGGGCTAAGACCAGCGTCGTCGTCATGTCAGGACATTGGGGTGCCGTCAACAACTCCACTGCCTGCTCGCCGATGCGCGCCACCGACTCCCACAGCGCGTCGCCCAGGTCAAAAAATTCCCAGCCGGCTTGGTAGCTGTGGCCGCGACCGTTATTACTGCGCATCTGGACGATCGCCCCGTCTTGGGCGGTGGCGCCAAACGTCGGAGTAAATAAGGAAAACTGCTGATGGACATCCGTACCGGAACTGCTGACCAGCCAGGTGTCGACTTCTTTCGCCGTAATCGCCGCGCTCGCCTGCACGATTTTGTCAGAGACTTTTAACGTATGACAGATCTGGGCGAGGAGCGCATGGGCTTGCTGGGCGGACAGGGTTTTGAGGGGCTTCTCAACTGTAGAACGGTAGACCCCCATGACTTGGGGGCGGATCGCTGATGGAAAGGCATAAATCTGCCAGGGGACCGCTGCTTGGGCTTGCTGATAGGCCTGGAGCGCTGCTTGCCGGAGGGCGTCAATGGTCAGTTGGTTGGTCGCGGCGTAGCCCATTTGGCCGTCAACCAACACCTCAACCATGACGCCCTGCTGGAGCGATCGCTGATTGCATTCGGGCTTGCCATCCCGCTGCGAGCGATAGACACTCGCTTCACGAGTGGCCCGCATGCCGACCCAGTCGGCCGGTACATCGAAGGTCGCGATCGCCGCCCTCATCAGATCAGCCAAATCAACACGCGCGCTAAGGGTCGCTGTCACAGTAGAAACATCCTGTCGGTTAGGGCGTCTATTATTCTAAGAAATCAGACTGCTAAATAGGGACTGGATTGACCAATTGCCCCGATTTAGCAGTCGCCGGGTTGACGAGCCGGTGACGAGCCGGTCGATAATGCTTATGACGCGGGCATTTTGCGATGTTGTTGGTGTGGAACTGCCCCTTTTGAAACGGCCTAACATGTTCAAACAAGTGATTGCTGGGTTGGTGGGGACAGCCACCCTGAGTACTGTCTGGGGGGCCTTTTCTCTTGCTGATGCCCAGACCCAGAACCTGACCTTTTCCGATACGTCCAACCATGTCTACGCTGAGGAAATTGAATTGGCTGCCGACTTGGGGTTAATTGCCGGTCCGGGCGATGGCACCTTTCGCCCGAATAGCACCCTGACCCGCGAGCAAGCGGCCGCCATCATTGCGACTTTCTTAGGGTATACCGATGCCGAAAACGGCAACCTCAAAAGCTGTTTCAGAGATGTGCCCGCTGGCCGCTGGAGTGAGTCGCAGATTGCTTATCTGGCAGACTTTGACATCATTGCTGGCCGGGGCAATGGGCTGTTTGATCCGACGGCAACGGTGACTCGCGCCGAGCTCATGGCGATGACCCGCCAGCTGTTTGGGGGCGCTGACGTCGGCACTCCAACGTTCAACTTTTCGGATATTTCTGGGCACTGGGCGGCGGACTCGATTCGCTATATGGCTAGCCTTTGTGGTGGCATTGCTCGCCCAGTCAATGAGGCTGGTCAAGCCTTCCAGCCGAGTACGGGGGCTACCCGGGGTTACACCGCTGCGGTGATGGCCCGCACCGCCTATTGTGGTGAGTTTGCCGCGGGAGACTTGCCCGCTGGCACCAGTGCGACGCGCCCACCAGAAACTCCTGAAGAGCCCTCCACCCCCACTGCCCAGGCCTCACTGCCCGAGGCCACCAGTACCTTGAGCCAAGTGGAAGTCGTGGCCCTGTTGGAGGCCCACAATCGATATCGCGCTGAGGTTGGCGTCGCCCCCTTAACCTGGTCGACCCAGTTGGCGACTAGTGCCCAAACTTGGGCCAATGGTCTGGTGTTTGAGCACAGTGAGGCAGGAGCGACTCGATTGACCAATACCGGGGAGAATTTGGCCGTCGACATTGGCGATACGTCGCCGCTGGCGGTCATGGTGGATCGCTGGGCCAGAGAAAAAAACAACAACTACATTCCGGGTATCCCGTTTGCCGAAGCTCGAAGTCAAGCGACGGGGGTGATTGGTCACTACACCCAAATCGTCTGGCGTGACACAACGGAAGTCGGCTGCGGGTTTGCGACGGGCACATTGCGTGGAGGCAATGGCAGCCTACTCTTTCCCAATTTTCCGGAATCGCAGTCGGGCCGGTATTTGGTGTGTCAATATAGCCCCCCGGGAAATTTCTTGAACCAAGTTCCCTACTAAGGTTGACTAAAACATCGGGCCATAGGCGTATGGGTGATATAATGGCTGGGCGCTAGTCAGCTGACTAAGCGGCCTCTAGGTTGACGAGATCGCCCCTGTCATCGATCGTTTGCAGGGCCAAATAAGTGGCATTTCTGAAGTGCTGGCAGTACACTTAAGCGTCCTCACATGCCAGGGTGCCAGGGGAAGGAAATTTCTCTAACTATTTTTTAATGAACTTGAGGGTTTAGCAGACGGACCCCATATATAGTTGTTAGAGCTTCTAGATACGCTAGCTAACATGGGGGCGATCGCTAATCCTGTCAGGATTTTTCCAACACCTCCCTGAGTCGGATGCAAATCTCCGTCAGATTAACGGGAGCCTTGCGATTCTTTTAAGGATTCAGTACATTTGTTTTAACCGCTCAAGCCCTGGCCAGTGCATATTAAGCGCGTAGAACTTTCTCATTTCAAGTCGTTCGGCGGCACGACAGCAGTGCCGCTGCTGCCGGGTTTTACGGTTATTTCTGGGCCTAATGGTTCGGGTAAGTCCAATATTTTGGATGCGTTGTTGTTTGCGTTGGGGTTAGCCAGTTCACGGGGAATGCGGGCCGATCGCCTACCTGATTTGGTCAACCAAAGCCATCTGGGACGCCGCACGACCGCTGAAGCTCTGGTGACCGTTACCTTTGACATTAGCGATGTAGCCCCAGAACTGATTATTGACCGCAATGCCGCTCGCGTTGAGGATGCCCAGGAGGCAATTGATATTACGGCAACCCCAGCCGATGAAGCCAGCAGTCCTGGGGCTGAGGTCGAGCCGGATGCCGCGGCCAGTAGTAACGTAGTGCCGCTGCCGACGCAGCCCCGGGAATGGACGGTGACTCGACGCTTACGGGTGACCAACCAGGGGACCTATACCTCGAACTACTACATCAACGGCGATCCCTGTACCCTCACTGAGTTGCATGAACAACTGCAACGGTTTCACGTTTATCCTGAGGGCTACAATGTGGTGCTTCAGGGTGATGTGACCGGCATTATTTCGATGAATGCGCGGGAACGTCGGGAAATTATTGATGAGTTAGCCGGGGTGGCCTCGTTTGATCGCAAAATCAACCAGGCGTTGGAAAAGCTTGAGGTTGTCCGAGAGCGGGAAGAGCGCTTTCGAGTAGTGGAGCGAGAGCTGATTAGCCAGCGCGATCGCCTTGCTCAAGATCGCCTCAAGGCAGAAAAATATCAGCGCCTCAAGACCGAGCTACACACTCGCACAGCGTGGGAAACCGTCTTGATCTGGCAGCAGCAGCAGCAACAAGTTGTGGCTTTGCGGACGCAAATTCAACAAGATGCGGAAGCAATCCAGCAGTTCGGTACCCAAGTGCAAGAGCTCGAGCATACTCTCCAATCCACTGCGCAAACCCTGGAGGCGCTCAACGCTCGGGTCAAGGCCCTTGGTGAAGATGAGCATTTGGCGTTGCAGTCCCAGCTGGCCACCCAAGAAGCCGAAATGCGACAGCTCCAGCGTCAGCAGCAGAGCTTGACCAGTGCCGGGCAGACGACGGCGGCCAATCTACGTCAGGCGCAGATCGATCTACAAGCCCAACAACAGACTTTGGCCCAGCTCACCGATGAGCTGCAGATTTTGCAGCAGGGAGAGTTGGTTACCCTGGCCCGCCACCAGGCCGATGCTCAAACTGCCCTGGCGGAAAAACGGAAGGCAACTAGCGCGATCGCCAGCGCTTCCCAGGCTTGGGTCGAAGAACAAACCCAGCGTCGCTGGCAGATCGAAGACCTACTGCGCACCTTGGAACCCCAGCGCGCCGAGCAGGTCCGCCTCCAAGAGCGGGTGAGCCAGCTCACCCAACAGATTGAAGAACTGATTGCCAGTGTTCAAGACCTCACGCAACAGATTGAGGCTCAAGCCGCTCCGGCTAGCGGTGGTCAGGCAAATGCCACCACAGAAAGCGAGATTCAGCGGCTGGCCCAAGCCGTCGCGGCTGCGGAACAAGAACTCAAAGTACAGCGCGAAACCCAGCAGCGGCTTTTGCAAGAGCAGCGCCAGAAGCATCGCGAACTAGACAAATTGGAAGCTCAAACCCAGGCGATTAAAGAAAGCCAAGGCACCCAGGCTACTCAAATTTTGGTGGATAGTGGCCTGCCGGGCATCTGTGGTCTCGTCGCGCAGCTCGGTCGCGTCGATCCGCGGTTTCAACTTGCGTTGGAAATTGCCGCTGGGGGGCGACTGGGCTATCTCGTTGTGGAAAATGATCAAGTGGCCTCCCAGGGCATCTCGCTTTTGAAGCAGCGCCGGGCCGGACGCGCGACGTTTTTGCCCTTAAATGCCATTCGCGTGCCGAAGATCACCCGCATCCCAGATTGGAAACGGCCCGATGGTTTGATTGATTACGCTGTTGATCTCATTGACTGCGACGATCGCTATCGCAAGATATTTGAGTTCGTTTTTGGCAGCACCGCCGTGTTTGAAACTCTGCAGGCGGCGCGGGGACATCTTGGCCAGCAGCGCATGATTACCCTAGACGGGGAATTACTGGAGAGCAGCGGCGCGATGACCGGCGGTAGCCTTAGCAAGCAACGTGGTCGGCTACACTTTGGCACCGTTGAAGCGGGAGAATCGGAAGAGGCGATCGCCCTGCGGCGGCGCTTAGGTGAAATCGAGCAGGTTTTAGAACGGTGTGAACAGCGCATGGGAGCTGCTACCGTGGCGGTTAAGGCGGCCTCTGACGCCCTGATCGAAGCTCGGCAGCGGTACCGGGAGCAGACCCTACAAACGGAGCAGGTGCAAAAACAGCAGCGGCAACTGCAACAGCAGCGAGCCCAAGCGGAAACCCGACTGGCCCAGTACCAAGCCGAATTGACCACGGCCCAAAATCGCCTCCAAGAGATGACAGCTCAGCTCCCTACCCAGGAAGCGGAGCTGCAGGCCCAGCGGGAAGCGCTTGCCGCGTTGGAACAATCCCAAACCCATAGCGAATGGCAGCAGGCCCAGTCTGAGGTGCAGGCCCTCGAGCAGCAGCTCAGCGATCGCCAGGCCATCTTACAGGCGGCAGAGCGACGACTCCGGGATTTTCAGGCTCGGCAGGAGCGTACGCAAACCGCCATTCAGCAGCAGCAGCGCCAGATTGCCGAGTATCAACAGCAGCAAACCCAGCAGGAACACCAGCGTCGGGCGCTAGAAACGCAGCAATCTGAGATGACGACTGCTCTGCAAGCGGTCCGGCGCCAGCTGAGTGCCTTGGATGCCCAACTGGCAGAAGAAAAAGGCAGTCGCGATCGCGTCGAAGGGCAGTACCGGCAACAGCAAACCCAAAAACAGCAGATTGAATGGCAGCGAGAAAAGCGCCTCGAAACCCGTAAGGAACGACAACAGCAGCTTGCCGCCTTAGAAACCGAGCTCTCAGCCCAAGCTGCTGAACTGCCGGAACCGTTACCAGAGGTGCCCGCAGACATCGATTTGGAAGCCATTAAAAAACAAATCCGCTCTCTCCAGCGGCGGCTCGAAGCTCTAGAACCTGTTAACATGCTGGCTTTGGAAGAGTACAACCAAACCCAAGAGCGCTTAGAAGAACTCTCCCAAAAGCTCACCACTTTGCAAGAGGAACGCACTGAGCTACTGCTCCGCATCGAAAACTTTACAACTCTACGCCAACGGGCATTTCAAGAAGCCTTTGATGCAGTAAATGAAAACTTTAGCGACATTTTCGCCCAGCTCTCCGATGGTGACGGTTACCTACAACTCGACGATCCGCAAGATCCATTTAATGGTGGGCTAAATTTAGTCGCGCACCCCAAGGGTAAACCTGTGCGCCGCTTGGCGTCTATGTCTGGAGGTGAAAAGTCGCTGACGGCACTCAGCTTTATCTTTGCTTTACAGCGGTATCGACCCTCATCGTTCTATGCCTTTGATGAAGTCGATATGTTCTTAGATGGTGCGAACGTTGAGCGCTTGTCTAAAATGATTAAGCAACAGGCGCGGCAGGCTCAATTTATTGTGGTGAGTTTGCGTCGTCCGATGATTGAGGCAGCCCAGCGGACGATTGGCGTGACCCAAGCCCGGGGCGCTTATACTCAAGTGCTTGGGATTAAGCTAGAGCCCCAAAGTGCTTCCATGTAGATCTGTTAAGATCAGAGTCCTCCTGTAGAATCATTCATTGAACTGCTAGTTGTTTGAACTGCAGTTTGTTTATCAATCTTAGAGTTCCAATCAGGCTCCGGCTATGACCCCATCCTATGACCAGTTTCGCCAACGTTCCGACTTTCTGGGCACGCAAGTCGTTACCAGAACGACGGGCAAAAGTCTGGGATTTGTGAGTCAGCTATGGGTTGATATTGACCGCTGCGAAGTCGTGGCCGTTGGCCTGCGTGAGCAGCTTTTGCCGGGGGTGATGTCGGGTACTGAACACACGATGCAGCTCAGCAGTATTCGCCAGGTGGGCGATGTCATCTTAGTGGATGACGACGACGTCATCGAGGATGATTTGAATCTCACTCCTTACAGCACCATGATCAACTCTGAGGTGATTACGGAGTCAGGGGAGATGTTAGGCCGCCTGCGCGATCTCAAATTTGATGTTGTGACCGGCAAGCTGGAATCTATTGTGATTGCTTCCTTTGGTCTACCTAAAATTCCCGATCAGGTTATCAGCACCTATGAGTTGCCGGTGGATGAAATCGTGAGTAGTGGTCCCGATCGCCTGATTGTCTTTGAAGGGGCCGAAGAAAAGCTGGTGCAGCTCAGCGTTGGCCTGTTAGAGCGGTTAGGCATTGGGCGGGCCCCGTGGGAACGAGATGATGAAAGCGAGTACATCATGCCAGTATCAACGGCCAATCAACTCCCGTCGGGGGTCCAAACGCCCGTTGAGCCAATGCGTAATCAATCTCCCGCCGTGGAAGCACGCTGGACTGACGATGATTGGGGTGAGCCCGAACCCATTTCTGCGGAACCGATGCCCCCGCGTCAAGCGGAAGTAGCCTATCGCGAATTGCCCACAGAGCCAGAAGACAACTGGCGCGAGCCGCCGATGCCCCAACCTGTGGACTATCAGGCCGACGTGAGAGAAGTTACTGATGACGTTTGGACGGATGACGAGCCCGAACCCTATGATGCGCCACCAGTTAATATTCCCCAAAAGAAAAAGGTGACTGAGTACGAAGAGGAACTGGATTACTAGAGCTGGTGGGCGATCGCCGTTCCTTTTGACTTTGATTGACTGGCGGTGCTCGTCGGCCAATTAAGTTTTTCACAGGGTGTGCAAAACGGTTCTTCCCTTGGTGATGTAAAATTCATTTTCGGACGTCGATTGGGCCGAAGCGGTTGAGTTACGTACGACTGGTGCCATTACAGCGATTTTTTTTGTGATTGGCAATACATCATGTTCAACGGGGAGCCAGTGGGAGAGCTACAAACATTATCCGTAATGGGTCTGCCTATTCACTGGGGGCAGCACTATAGCGACTGGCTATTGACTCGTCACCAGCAAGGGTTAGGTTCTCACGTGGTGACCCTCAACGCCGAAATGGCGATGCAGGCAGACGCCAATCCTGAACTCAAAGCAGTGCTGTGTGCCGCTGATTTGGCTATTCCGGACGGTGCGGGCATCGTGCTCTATTTCCGATTCAAGGGTAAACGGATTCAACGCTGTCCTGGCATTGAATTGGCGGAGTCTCTGCTCGAACAACTGATGTCCGAACAGTCGGTCTTTTTTTTAGGTGCAGCGCCCGGCATTGCTGAGCAAGCTGCCCATCACTGGCAGATCCGTAAACCAGGGCTGACGATCGCAGGAGTTCAAAATGGCTACTTTACCCCAGAGGAGCTACCTGCCCTTGAGGCACGACTAAGACAAAAACAGCCAACAGTTATTTTGGTTGCCCTGGGAGTTCCCCGCCAGGAATTTTGGATTGCTGAGCGGCGATCACTATGTCCCCATGCCATCTGGATCGGGGTAGGCGGCAGCTTTGATATTTGGGCCGGCACCAAAGAGCGCGCCCCAGCCTTTTTTTGCAACAATAATCTAGAGTGGCTATACCGACTCTATCAGGAACCTTGGCGCTGGCGTCGGATGCTAGCGCTGCCCAAGTTTGCCATCCGGGCCTTGACCTACTCATAAATAAAGAGGCGCGATCGCGCCTCTTTATTTACTCTTTGCGCCTGCAATGATACGGCCGAGAAAGACTAGCTGGTGGAGGCCGTTTCTCCTCGAGCCGCCGCCGCCTCATCCGGATGAATGTTGAGGCGAGTTAGATTAACTCGGCCCCGGTTATCAATCTCCCGAATTTTGACCACTACTTCGTCGCCAACGGAGACCTCATCTTCAACTTTATTGACGCGATAGTCAGCCAGTTGAGAAATGTGGATCATACCTTCTTGTCCCGGGACAAACTCGACAAACGCCCCAATGGGGATAATGCGAGTGACCTTGCCGAGGAATACATCTCCCGCCGATGGCTTGAAGACCACAGCTTCAATCATGGCTTTGGCCTCTTCGGCCTTTTTACCGTCCAGGGAAGAGACTGTAACGGTACCGTCATCGTCGATATCGACTTTAGCCCCTGTTTGCTCAGTAATGGACTTAATCTTTTTGCCCCCTGGCCCAATGACCATGCCAATCATGTCCGGATCAATCTTGAAGGACAGTAGTCGGGGAGCAAAGGGTGACAGCACGTCGCGGGGCTTGTCGATCGCCTGCATCATAGATTCCAAAATGTGTAAGCGAGCACCCTTGGCCTGATGAATTGCTTTGGCAATCACCTCGACCGGCAGCCCAGTGATCTTCATATCCATCTGGAGGGCTGTAATGCCCGCGTCTGTCCCAGCCACCTTAAAGTCCATGTCGCCCAAAAAGTCTTCGATTCCTTGGATGTCAGTCAGAATGCGCACTTCGTCGCCTTCTTTGATGAGCCCCATGGCGGCCCCGCTGACCGGTTTAGTAATGGGGACACCTGCATCCATCAAACTCAGAGTGGAGCCACAAACCGAGCCCATCGAAGTGGATCCGTCTGACGACAAAACCTCAGAGACGACCCGGATCACGTAGGGAAAATCCTCTTTAGGCGGCAAAACAGGCACTAAGGCCCGTTCGGCGAGGGCTCCGTGCCCGATCTCCCGGCGACCGGGCGATCGCATAGGCCGCGTTTCTCCTACCGAAAACGGGGGGAAGTTGTAGTGATGAAGATAGCGCTTCTCTTCGTCAGGATGTAAATCATCCATCATTTGTGCGTCGCCGGCGGTGCCCAGGGTGACGACTGAGAGCACCTGCGTCAACCCACGCTGAAAGAGCCCTGTGCCATGCACCCGAGACGGCAAAATATCAACTTGAGAACTAAGCGATCGCACTTCGTCAAGCTTGCGGCCATCGATTCTGACGCCTTCTTCCACAATTTGCTTACGCATAAGCTTTTTAGTAATACCTTTGTAGGTATTGCCCAAAGCTTTCGGGTTATCATCAACGGCCTGCCGGATGGGATCATCTTCAGGCTTCGCGGCAATTTCTTCGCTAATTTCTGCCTTGATGGCATCTAGCTTTTCGTCCCGCTCAGGCTTGGGCAAATCAAACTGAGTCAGGATAGCCTTAACCGGCGAGGTCGCCCGCTCTTCCAGAAACTGCTCTAAAGTGGGATCCGTTTCGGGCCGAGTTGCAATGACTCGTTCAATTCCCAACTCTTCCAAAAGTTCATTTTGAGCTTTGATTAAGTCTTGAACGACTTCGTAGCCAAAATCGATCGCCTCAATGACATCTTGCTCGGGAAGTTGATTGGCCCCGGCCTCAACCATAATGACGCCATCCGGAGAGCCAGCAACCACAAGGTCCAAGTCGCCCTTTTCAATTTCGGTGTAAGTGGGATTGATGACAAAATCATCGCCCAGCAGCCCAACCCGTACAGCAGCCATCGGGCCATTGAACGGAATTTTGGCCAGCAAAACTGCGACAGAAGCTCCCGTAGCCGCCAACACATCAGGGGGAACCTGCTCATCCATCGAAAGGGTGCTGGCTACGATCTGAATATCATCGCGCAACCAGGAAGGGAACAAGGGCCGCATCGGACGGTCAATTAAACGGCTCACCAGAGTCGCCCGTTCCGGTGGTCGTCCTTCTCGGCGTAAGTAGCCACCCGGAATCCGTCCAGCGGCATAAAGGCGCTCTTCGTAATCAACCAAAAGGGGCAAAAAATCAATTCCTTCTCGCCCGGATGACTGAGTCGCGGTCACTAGCACTGACGTTTCGCCCGACTCAATCAACAAAGAGCCTCCAGCTTGTGGGGCCAACAAACCTACTTTAAGTCGAATATCCCGTCCATCAAAGGATATTGACTTGTCTACTTCTTGCATGGATTACGTATCCTTCTTTTTAGGTCTCTTCTTTTGTGTCGCATTCATCGTAGCACTGTTGTTGCCAGGCAAATTTTCTCTAAAAGGACTGTAGCAGGTGAAGCAGTATTTTGATGGTCAATTCCTTCCATACAAACAAGCGACTAATCATGGGCAAGATGGGCCTTAATCAAAGGAAGCCCTGAGGCCGGCCACTCGTCTCAGGTCGCTTCTTGGCGCTGACTCCTATGGCAACCCGATGAGCCGCTAAAGCCTTCAGGCTAAAAATGAACAGCGATCGCTCAGTCAGATTCCACGAGTGATGTAAATCTGGAAATAATCATTCCAAAGGCTTACTCGGAACATCAGACTGTTTTAACAAAAACGACACTCAATAAGTGAATTGTTCAGCGGAAAAGAGTGAGGTTTGCTAATACCCACTTAGTGAATAGAGATGGGTAAATCGTTGATCTTTCTTAAGTCGTTACTGGTCTAAATCTTCTCTGGGGCGGTGCCCATTGCGCTGTCAGCGGTTAGCGGCCTTGCTCGAGTTCGTGAGCGATGGGAGTTGATGCCGACCAAGGCGCAATCCCACACGCCTCGCTCTCCGCGAGTTTGCGGATGGCCAGCCATTAGTTGAAAAGCGCCGAGGTCAGGGCTGGGAGGCGTTGATAATGCCTGCTTCTGCGCAGTCGGGGATGAATGTGGCGAACGTGCTCTGATGATCCGCCGGCAACTCCGGCTCGAGGGCAAAAGCCAGCCTCTTAGCATAGGAAGGTGACGAGCGGATGGCTGTGACCCTAACGACCGTGGCTACGAGGGTAAATGATGCTCATTATTAAACAATCTGGAAAGTTGAGGACGGCCCTCTGCTCGACTTGTTGTCCTCAGTGGGGCATGAATGCCGAGGAGTTCATCATTTGAGGTAATGTTTTTGAAGCATAGCCAACCGCTCATCAGAGCCTCGTACCGCTGATTCGATCAGTCTAAATACACATGACCAACCAAAAAATTTTAGTGACAGGGGCGGCGGGGTTCGTTGGCTTCTTTGTCTGCCAGCGCTTGCTAAGCGAGCAATATGAGGTAATCGGATTAGATAATCTGAATGATTACTATTCTGTACAACTTAAGCGCGATCGCTTGGCTCAGCTATTGCCCTACCCTAAATTCACCTTTGAGCAAATTGATCTGCATGATCGAGCCGGCATGGAAGCCTTGTTTGCAAATCATGCCTTCACCCATGTGATTCATTTAGCAGCCCAGGCCGGCGTGCGCTACTCCTTGCAAAATCCCCATGCCTATGCCGAAGGCAACCTCTCAGGATTTTTGAATATTTTGGAAGGCTGCCGGCATTCCGAAAATTTGAACCACCTAATTTTTGCCTCCTCCAGTTCAGTGTATGGGGCAAATACTAAGGTTCCCTTTGTTGCAGAAGACAACGTTGACTATCCGGTCTCACTCTATGCAGTGACCAAAAAGGCCAATGAACTCATGGCGCACTCCTACAGTCATCTGTACGACATCCCGGTAACGGGACTGCGATTTTTCACCGTGTATGGCCCCTGGGGCAGACCCGATATGGCCTATTTCAAGTTTGTGGACGCGATCGCCCATGATCGCCCCATCGACGTTTATAACCACGGCAAGATGAAGCGCGATTTCACGTATATCGATGATGTCGTTGAGGGCATTGTTCGACTACTCGATTTTTTACCCGAGCGCATCGCCGCTGAGCGAGCGATCAACTCTAAAGCCCGATACAAAATTTACAACATTGGTAATCACAGCCCTGTCGAGCTGTTGACCTTTATTGAAGTAATCGAAAAAGCAATGGGTAAACCGGCTGAAAAAATCATGAAGCCGATGCAGCCGGGGGATGTGGTCGTAACCTACGCCGATGTCGAAGATTTGATGCAAGATGTCGGCTTTAAGCCCAATACGCCCATTGACGTCGGCATTCAAAAGTTTGTCGACTGGTACCGCAGCTATTACCAGTGATCAGTCCTGAGCGGCCTCGGATGCTGACGGAGTTGGCACGGAGTCTGGCTCTAGCATTTCGTCGATGAATGTTTGCCAGATGTTGTTAGGTTGCCAAATTCGCGCCATGGCGGGCTCGGCCTCCGCCCGTGGTACACCCTGCAGTCGCCGATGAAGGTAGACAAAGGCGGATACACGCATATTCATGGCGCAGTGAACGAAGACTTTTTGCCCGGCGTGCTCTGCTAGAACCGCTTGAAACTGCTGAAAGTCTGCTAAAGTTGGCTGCTCCCAAATCACCGGAATTGGATAATAGCGCATCCCTTGACCTGCAACGACGGTCCGTTCGTCGGGCAATGCATTCGTCGATGTGGGAAGAGCCAGATTGATCACTACCTGAAATCCAGCCTGCTTGATATCGGCAAATTGAGACTCGGTAGGCTGTCCAGCTGTCGCGAGGGTATCTGTGATCGGTACATATTTGTAAATCTCTTGTAGCATCGGGGGAATCGACTCCAGGAGCTGATTGAAAGGTCAATGGGGTATATCAACGGGTTAATACGGTCACTGAATCGCCAACGCATACCGGAGTCAGCTTTGAATTGGGTGCCAGTTGAGTGTTAACGGCAAGGCGATAAAAGTGGTTGAATCGCGATCGCGCCACGGTGGGCGGCAGAGTGGCTGCTCGCCGCTGTACAAAGGTTGTTTGAAAGCCGGCTGTGGGAGACCCGGTGTGAGCATCGCGCGTGGGAACCACACACCGCTGACAGGGATTGATGCCCCAAAACGTGACCTGACCGATCTGGAAGGGGACGGGGTCACCTGAGCTAGAAAATAATTGGTCTTCCCAAAATGCGGGTACGCCATCGATTTCCAAATTACTCCGAAAGCGGCGGCGGGTTTCCGCGAGGTCAAGCCCATACCAGTCAGCTATGGTTTGCAGGGTGGCGGTGCTAACGACCGTAGGACCAGGAGAGTCTGTATCGTCAGGAAAGCCCATCGCCAAATTATGCCGGAGGGTAACAGGCTGTTGGAAGTGATCGCTGCACCAAGCTTCGAACTGAGCTTGTTCCTCTAGGAGAAGAAACGTGGAACGAGTTGCGGACTGATGGTCAACCCATACCGTAATTTGGCTGAGATTCGGGGAGAGGAGCGATCGCACCTGATGGATTTGGGCAAACCGCTTGCCGTTAACAAACCGGCCAGTATGATCGAATAAGGCAAAGGCACGATCATGCTGCAAGGCGCCACTTTGAAGCACCGCAGCGGTCGTGACCGCCATCCCGTCCAGGGACTTAATGGGATAAAGATCAATTCTGGCTAAGTGGGGAGCCATGGGCAAACAATAACCGGGTTATTTCTGTCCTCCACTTCCAAGATATCGTCACAAGGGCAAGCTTACCTAGCTTAGTCGTTGCTAACTGGTTTCTAATTGCGATCGCAACATGGCCCAGTCCGTTGCTGGGGCTTCGCAAAAGAGACCCTCACACACCAAACCCATGGCCTCAGTCGGTAGGTCGTGGTCGGCTTAAAAGAGGGCTATAGGGGTGTATTGGGTCAGGAAGCTGGCGATTTTGTCGGGCGGTAGCCTGACGAGGGTAGCATGGCGAAACCAATCGAGTGCTGTGAGCAATAAAGGACACGCTCGGGGAATCTGAGCCATCACCGTGCCAAAGGCCTGAAGGCTGGCTTCCGCTTTATCGAGATAGGTGAGGTCAGTCGTCAGGAGTGCTAGTTTGACCAGATTGGCGATCGCAATGCCATTGGCCGCTGGGACCGCACTGTCTTGGTAGGTGCGCTCCCGCACAAGGAGTTGGTCGCTGGCATCTGAGGCGGCGTTGTAGTACCCTCCCAGTTCACCGCTCCAGAGCCACTAGTCAAACTCAGCCTGGACTGCGATCGCAGCGGGCAGCCAGTCATGATCATTTTTCTGGTCGGGCCACTGCCATTTGGCCTGATGCCGATCCAGCAGGGCTTTGACCAACAGGGCATAGTCCTCTGACTAAGCCAATACAGAGGGCTGACCGGCATAATTTAACCGATGGAGCCGCTCCTGGACCCACTGATTTTTTAGAATATAAGCCATTGCTTGGGTGGCAATCTCGTAGGCTTCGCGATCGCCAAAGACTGCCGCTACTCGAGCCAAACCAGAAATCATCAAGCTGTTTCAGGCGACAATCATCTTCGTATCGGTCACAGCTGGAATCCGCCCAGGCCAAGGCACCATTTTGGCGGCTTGGTTATCTTCCGCGGCGGGAAATGTAGTCAGCGCTGCTGCTGGTTTGCCATAACGGGCCTCAAATAGAGTCGCCAATGCCTGTTCACTAGACTCACCGAGCGGTCCGGGGTAGCGACGCTGCAAAACATTATGCCCGTCAAAATTTCTGACCACTGAAACCGTGAAGGCTGCCGCTAAGCTGCCCAGCGCGTCTTCAGACAGGAGGCTTTGGAGTTCCCCATGGGACCAGATATAGAAGGCCCCTTCCTCCGGTTCGATATGCTGGGAGGACGAAAAGCTGTCAGCATCCTGAGCGGCATAAAAGTAGCCAGCCGGGGCCGTCATTTCCCGCTGTCGCCACCCCTTGGTCAAGGCGATCGCCCGCTTGATGGCCGGCTCTTGGACGCCGAGACTCCAGAGTTCTGCCAGATACTCCATGATCTGGCCATTGTCATACAGCATCTTTTCGAAGTGCGGACCGTCCAAGTCGAGTCTACGGTGTAGCGATAAAACCCGCCGGCCACATGATCAAAAATCCCTCCCAAAGTCAGATCGAGGCCCCGTTGTTTGCATACTGCCAGGCTGCCCGGTTGAGTTTCTCCCACAATGTGGAACTTACCCCCTCACAGTGCCACTAAGGCATGGGGAATCATCGGAAACCGATTGCTGTTGTCCTGGGCGCTAACACCTGGGCGCAGAGACCATAGCCCCGCTCTAAAACATCTTGACTCAGGTCTCCCCCGGCTGGCAGTTTGGCAGACTTTTGCAAATTACTGAGAATTTCTGCCTTCACGGCGCTGACTTTCTCGGTGTCCGTTTCAAAATATTGCCGCAACGCCTGTAAGACTTGCAGAAATCCTGGACGGCCATATTGGGCCTCGATTGGAAAGTAGGTGCCCCCGTAGAACGGTACTAAATCGTCAGGGGAAAAAATATGTTCAGCGGCCAGCCCCCCTGTCCTACCATCATCTGCAGCGCCTGCATGTACAAACTGTCGATGTCAGGGCGTCCTTCACGAGGTCAACTTTAATAGGGAGAAAATGGGCATTGAGATAATTAGCGATCGCTGTATCCGAAAACGCCTCCCCTTCCATCACAGTGCACCAGTGGCAGCTCGAGTAGCCAATGGACAAAAAGATAGGTTTACGCTCGCGCAGCGCAGTTTCTAGAGCTTCCTCACACCACGGCCACCAGTCAACCGGATTATGGGCATGCTTACGCAAGTAAAGGCTCTGAGCGTTAGCAAGACGGTTGGGCATGAGCAATACCTAAGCATGTCCCTCACAATCTAGCGCTTACGCACAGCCATCGGGCCAAGTGACTGCCGGAAACTGACACGCTCGAAACTGGACCACCTTACCGGTGGAGTCGGTCTCAAAGACCAAGCGATAGAGTGCTAGCTCGGGATCGGTCGGTGTCAGCGTGAGCACCTGACCTTGGGTGTATGGATTAGGCAGAGCTTCAATCTGTTCTGGATAGAGTTCCTCTAGCTCTGACTCGGTGGTGCCAATTTTGGCCCCGCTGACCGTCTTGAGAGAACTGCCCGGCCAAACATCGACGCGAATAACTCGGTTGTCGACGACCATAAGGCCCAGTGCTTGAGAGACGGAGTCAGGCTGATAGTAGGCACAGTCACCGCCCAAGTTGCTGCCAATGGGGAGCAGTGGCAACCCCAGGGCATCGGTCGCTTCCTCTAAAGTCATGCCAATCCGCAGAGGACCGACCCCAGTGAGACGTACCTCTGAGTCCGTAAAAACGGTTTCTGCGGGCACAATTTCGGGATTGCTAGTGGCGATAGCCCGTTTCATCTGTGGTAGTACGGTGAGCGATTCCGCCGCTGCAAATAGCTGCTGAAACAACGTATTCTGAATTGGAGTCTGCTCCGTAGCGACCCAGCTACTCGAAAGAGCAGCCTCATCGGGCAAATAAGTGGCGGTGGAATGACGGCTTGTGGCCACACCTGCTACCACCAGGCTCAGCAGAGAGGCTGAACCAATGAAGGCAAACTTGTTCATAGGAGTTTTGACGCAACCAACAAACGACATCTACAAAAAGGGAACATTAAATTCTTTTAACCGATCACGCCCACTTTTGTCAGTCAAATACTTACAAAATCCGAAGAAGTTCTGCAAAATTTTGCATTCCATACCGGAGATTCGTTATATAAATTGCCGGTTTACAGTTGAGCCAACTGCCATGCCGCTTCTCCCCCGTGCTCAAGATAATTGGATAGTGCCCCTGGTTGCGGTAGGGGTTTTAGGGGGCATGGCTGGATGGCTGGGCGTTGATGGCTTTCCCCCTTTGGCTAATGGTCAGCTTGCCCTGCCGCAACTAAATAATGGGGCCCAATCCGCACTTAGGAGTCGTGAGCCGCAGGCCGATTCTTTGGTCGTTCCTGAGCCTCAAGTGCCAGATAGTGCGAGTCCTAGCCACCTCACGCCAGTACGCCCTCCCCTGAGCTTTACCGATGTGCCTGATGACTTTTGGGCCCAACCTTACTTGAATGCATTGACCGCTAGGGGCGTGCTGAACGGATTGCCCGACGGTTCCTTTGCCCCCAACCGGCCACTCACCCGGGCCGAACTAGCTGTCCAGGTTGCCCAAGCCTTTGACATCGCCGCCAAAAATCAGGCCAAATCATTCAGTGACGTCCCACCGGATTACTGGGCTGAAGAGACGATTCAGCAATCTACGATGACTGGGTTTATGTCAGGCTATCCGGAAGGAGACTTTCGCCCTGATCAAACGGTAACCCGTTTAGAAGTATTGGCGGCTTTAGCAGCCGGTTTGTCATTGCCAGAGACGACCACCTCGCAGCAGCGTTTGCAAGCGTTTCAAGACTGGGAAGCGATCGCCCCCTGGGCCCGTAAAAAGGTCGCGGCCGCAATGCAAGCCAACATTATTAGCCCAAATCCTGAAACCGATAGACGTTTACGTCCTAACGCCCCGGCTACGCGGGCCGAGGTTGCCGCCTTGATTTACGCTGCCCTCGTCTATATGGGACATATCGAGCCGTTATCTTGATCAGACTTAGATGAGGCTGAAGGGTACCGCTTGGCTTTGCCGGTCGCTTAGCTAGAGAATCCGGGTAGGCTGACACCGCCACCGGCGAAGCTAGGTAAATCTAGCTCTTGCGATCGCCGAGTTCGAACTGCTAGACGATAGCTGACACTCTGTAACTCAGCTTGCAAGCGGTGATTTTCTCCCTGTAGCTGTTTAACCTTTTCGCGGACCGTCGTCATTCGATCTTCAAACTTTTGCCGATAAACCTTAGGTAGTTCCTGCACAACTTGCTCTAGCATGCGCGTGCGATCGGTCAACTCTTGGACCGACTGTCGTAGCTGGACCGCTTCGGTGTTGCGCTCTTCGAGCTGTCCTTGATAGAACGTTACCTGCTGCTCGACCCCTTGTAGTTGCTCGCGCAAGGCCCGGATTTCCGCCTGCTGTTGTTCTGAAGATTCGGTCGTCGCTGGCATCACGCCCGCATTGCCTTTGACCAGGCGAAACAACTCACGCGAGAGTTGCTGCACAAGCTCATCACGCATCTGCAACTCTTCCTTGAGACGAGCCACTTCAGCCTGATGAGTGGAGTAAGAGGAATTCATTGCTTGTGTCACACCGCTAACCCTTATCACAAAATTTCTAAAAAACGCTCTACTCGCAGTCTGTGCACCTGATTGTCCCGCTAGCCAATAACCTGCTGATGCTATGCCGACGTTTTCAGTGCCTACAAGCTCAGAATACTTGCCTCTAAACGCCGCAAAATAGCCATTGGGGACTGTTTTGCTGATACTTTAACACCGGATCTCAGAAATGCGACGCGTTTACATAAATCAACTCATGGAGGAGGTTGATGGAATGCTTTGGCTAGCTACCCCCAAGCCGTCCGGATGACCCATGACGTGTCGAATATCGATTCCCTAGGCTAACTCAATCCATGAACGAGGGTTGAATCAGGGGGGAAGCCATAAAAACCAACCCGCACTATGCCTGGAGTCAAAGTTGACCAGTCATAGCGCGGGTCGCAATTGATTAAACGGGCGATCGCTGACCGCTACGCTGCTCCCGGAGGAGGCGCTGAGGAAGAAACTCCCTCCGCTTGTGCTGCGGGCATATCATCGCCTTCGGCGAAATCTTCCGTCAGCTCTTGCTTAAGCGTTAGATAGCGAATGACATTTTCGCTCAGGCGCATGGCTCGCTCCATTGGGGCGACTACGTGCCCAGGTCCTTGGTAGTTCATCTGGATGTAAATACCTTCCCGATGCCTTTGAATTTCATAGGCTAGGCGACGCTTGCCACGATGTTGCGTCTCTAAAATAGTTGCCCCCTGCTCCTGGAGAATTTCCTGATAGCGGGCGATTTCAGCATCTACGACCTCTTCTTGAATATCTGGTCGCAGGATGTACATCGTTTCGTACATCAAGTTTTTCATGACGGTGCTCCTTGTGGACAAATGGCCTTTCCCGGTATAAATGGCCTCAGGTAACTTGCTGATGCAGGGAATTGCTGGGCAACCGGCGAAAAGGCAAGGATTTACAATCATACCAGTATTTGAAGGAATCCATGGCGCAACGGTACGTTCGAGTTCAATCGCAGGCAGGTCCTCTCCACTATGGCTTGCTTCAGTCTGATCGCAGTGTACACGTGCTGGATGCGCCGCCTTGGCTCCAAGGGGAGGTCACTGAAACCGTCCTTGAGGTCGATAGTTATCGCCTGCTAGCGCCCTGTGCTCCCTCAAAGATTATTGCTGTGGGCAAAAACTATGCTAAACATGCTGCCGAGATGGGGGGTGACTTACCGACAGAACCGCTCTTATTCATCAAACCGTCTACTACCGTGATTGCAACTGAGTCGCCTATTCTCTATCCGTCGCAGTCGCAGCGAGTGGACTTTGAAGGCGAGTTGGCGCTGGTAATTGGTGATCGCTGCTTGGACTGCAATGAAGAGATGGCCCAGGACAAAATTTGGGGCTATACCATTGCTAATGATGTCACGGCGCGAGATTTGCAGGCCCGTGATCGCCAATGGACTCGGGCAAAGGGGTTTGATACTTTTTGCCCCCTCGGGCCTTGGATTGTGCGAGAACTTAACCCAGAAGCCAAGCTCCAAACCTTTTTGAACGAAAGTTCACAGCCGGTCCAAGCCGCTGAAATCAGCGATATGGTCTTTCAGCCGGAAGCGCTAGTAGCCTACATCAGTCGCATCATGACTCTATTGCCGGGAGATATTGTGCTCACGGGCACCCCCGTCGGCGTTGGCCCCTTAGCGATCGGGGATCGCGTAAGGGTGGAAATTGAGGGCATCGGCTCCCTGGAAAATACCGTGCAGGCTCGCCCGGTCCCTTCACAACTCCTAGCGATGGATTCTATGGACTCCTTAGATGTCTCGATGGAGTCCATGGGCTCTCAAGACTGGTAGCGTAGATGCGTGTCTGCTCGCGGTTCTGTCAGAGGTGAGTAAATCCAGGCTGGCTGCGATGTTGGGGCTCAGGACTGCGCGATCGCTGCTTCCCGTAGGAGGCCATGCAAAAGCCGGCTCTTGATCAACAGAAACCGGCGATGACTCGATACTTTAAGGGTTAGGACGTGGCCTTAGATATCAGCGCACTTGCATGTATACCGCTTCGGACAGGGTGGGAATCTCTGCATACTGCCCGCGAATGGTCTGCACGACGGAATAAATAACGGCCCCCAAAATACCTAAAAGAACGACGTTAAGAATTGTGTCAACAAACAAGCCCGTGCCCAGTGCTGGTACTAACACCATGTCGAGAATGATTTGTCCTAGGATGAGTAGGATGTCTAGCAAAATCGCTTGCATCGTATTGAACCGGATGAAGTGGCTGATGTTAGTATTGCGCACCACCAAAGTCAACAGCAGGATAAAGACGATCAGGCCAGCAAACGGAAAGCCTGTGTAGATTCTAATCAGGGGGCTTAGGGGGACCAAAATCAGGCCGAGCGCAGGAAACTGAGCAAACAGACCAATATCGGCCCTAAATGCAAACGACATGCCGAGCAAGCAAACTTCAATCAGCGGTAGCAAATAAGGTAAGCAAGCGAAAAAACGGTCTTGAGCTGTTGTAGTGCCTCGCCAAGTCATTGAGTGCCCTAAGCCTCCGCGAATGAATAACCAATCCCTCTTATGCTAACGGAGAAATGAGGAGAGGTTATAGCGGTCTTAAGACTTTCTCTCAATCTCTAGGGGTTGCGCATGTCCAGCTCAACTAATGTGGGCAATTTTGAAGCCCATTTGGCACTCATACTGTTGAGGTTGATTTTCCGATAGCGAATTAAGAGACCGACCGCAGGTTAAGCGACCTTGGTGAAACCGAGGTTCGCCCTGTTGATTGGCCATCAAGCAGTTTTTGCAAATTGCATTGGGAGACAAGAGTTGATCTTTCATCATAACTACCAGCATGAGTAGTACCTCCCAGGGCTCTTAAATTTGTAAAAAGGATTTTCCTATAGGTCCATTCTAAAGTAGAGACCTGGGTGAGATGTGTGCGAAAATACACACCTTAATAGGCACTTAAGACTTTTTAGCGATTACGTTAAGTTAAGCTCAGCTCAGTGCTGATGGACGCTTCCGTCAACGGCGGTGAGTCGCCTAAGGTGAGCGTTCGGCCAGCCACCGAGAAAAGTCCTGGGCGGCGGCGATGCGAATGCCCCCATCACCGATGTAAGCCACCTCTGGCATGTGATCAACGGGCGGAGTCTCGGGGGGACGGGCGACCTTATCGGCAATACGCAACTGAGTGGGCTCCATTTTTAGTGCCATAATGCGGCAGCTTTGGTTGCCCTGAGATCCTGCGTGGGCCAAGCCCTTGAGGCGGCCCCACACGATAATGTCGCCCTCTGCTACCAGGCTGCCTCCCGGATTGACATCGCCTAAAATCACCACTGTCCCACGATGGCGAATCTCCATGCCGGAGCGAATGGTGCTTTGTAAGTAGAGGGGGTCGTCTAGGGGGGTGGCTGGTTGCCGGGGAGACTGATTGAGATGGGTCGGTGGTACCTGCTGCTCAACTGAATATCCTGCTGTGACGGCGGCGATCGCGGTCTGGCGGCGGCTGGTATAGACGCGCTTAAGCTGTAACTGGGCTGCCGCTAAGGCATCGGCAATGGCCTGCAGCTGACGGGAATCAAGCAGGCGATCGCGGGCCACGACGTATACGGGGGTTTGTGGTTGCCAAAATCGCTCACCGGCGCCTAAGCGATGCTTGAGTTGTTCCCAGACTTCTTCCCAGGGTGACAAGGTTGATTGGGGCGGCTCGGGGGGTAGCAGCAACAATACCTTGCCATTTTGAGTCTTAAATCGGACTTGCAAAGTTGGATCGGTTTCACTACTCGGCAGGTCAGTAACCGCTTCGGGGGGCAAAGCATCCACACTCATGGGGGTAGAATCCAAGCTCATGAAGGCGTCGGGTGAAGGAGCAATCTCGTCATGCCATCTTAAAGCACGATCTCGAGACTGTGCGGCAGAATCAAAAAGTTATTGTGAGAAGGTTGAATTGTGGGGGCGACGACGAGCTAGTGACCTGGAGTTTGTTGCACGCCCACTTGCACCAGCGACTGAAGGCTCAGCCGGTGCAACCCCTGAGCTCACACCCGAGCGGCGTCGCGATCGCGACGCCGCTGTTGCCGGCCCAAGCCAAGGTGCTCATAGCGGTTTCCGGGGGGCAAGATTCTCAGTGTCTACTGCGGCTGCTCACCGATTTGCAAAAGCAGTGGCAATGGCAGCTCTACGCCATCCACTGCAACCATGGCTGGCGTGCCGATGCTGCGGCCAATGCAGCCTTTGTGAGTCAATTGACGGCTGATTGGGGAGTGCATTGTATGGTTGAGACCGCGACGCTGTCCTCCCGCAGTGAAGCCGCCGCTCGGCAATGGCGCTATCAAACCTTTGGACGGATGGCCCAGCAGCTCGGCTGTAGCCATGTGGTTACTGGCCACACGGCCAGCGATCGCGCCGAAACCTTGCTCTTTAACTTAGTACGGGGCAGCGGCCTGGAGGGCTTACAAGCCCTAGGGTGGCAGCGTCCCTTAAGTCCTGAACATCCGGCGATTGCTTTGACACGTCCGTTGCTGGACATCACGCGGGCTCAGACCGGCAACTTTTGCCAGCAATTTGATATCCCCGTTTGGGAAGACAGCACCAACCGCGATCGCCACTATCGGCGCAATCGCATGCGATTGGACGTTTTACCGATCCTGAGCACCCATTTCAATCCCCAGGTTGAGGCCACATTGGCGCAGACCGCTGAGCTGTTGACCGCTGAGGGTGCCTACCTTACCGCCGAAGCTGACCGGCTTTATGAACTCACCGTGCTGAACGATAGACTGCAGCGACGATCGCTGCGATCGTCGCCCTTAGCCCTCCAGCGCCGTGTCATTCGCCGCTGGTTGCAGCCCTATGTGCTGACCTCCCTCCGGTTTGATCATGTGGAAAAAGTCATCAAGCTGCTGTACGCGTCCAATCGCAGCCAGACCGACCCATTTCCCGGTGGGGCGATCGCTCGGGTCGATGATCCATGGATTTGCCTTATGGATTTACCTGAAGTCGCTACCCGTCACCCATCTCAGTGAATTGACCTCGGCCCCTGATAGCGGTGTCTTGAGGCGCAGATAGTCGGTCCTGAGAGCCGACTGGGGCTGATTGTCGCTCTCAGCAGAGTAAAACTTTGGCGGGTGGACGCAGGCCGATATACTGACAGGGGAGTTGTCGGAGCTTGAAAAGTTTTGGGCGTTGATCTGCGCAGCTACGTTTACATCGACAGTCTGCAACCGCAGCACGCCGCATATATGGGAACCGTTTCAGTCGGGTTTTTGCCGCTGCCCGGTGACACCTCACTCTGGTTGGAAATCTCACCGGGAATTGAAATTAACCGCTTGATGGATATCGCCCTCAAAGCTGCCGTTGTGCGTCCTGCGGTTTTGATGGTTGAACGGCTCTACGGCACCTTAGAAATCCATGCGAGCAGCCAAGCCGAAGTCCGTGCGGCGGGACGCGCCGTGCTTGATGCCATTGGAGTTGATCGCCGTGAATGCTTTCGCCCCAGGGTGATTTCTAGTCAAGTGATCCGTAACCTCGACTCCAACCACGTCCAGCTCATCAACCGAAGCCGCCGCGGCAATATGATTGTGGCTGGACAAACGCTCTATGTGTTTGAAGTGGAACCGGCTGCTTATGCATCGTTGGCGGCCAACGAAGCTGAAAAGGCAGCGTTAATTAACATCTTGCAAATCAACTCAGTTGGTAGTTTTGGCCGCCTGTATCTCGGTGGAGAAGAGCGCGACATCCTAGCAGCACAGCAAGCCGTTTTGTCGATCATGGAGAGTTTGCCAGGTCGCGACCTAGAGACGACTCAGAAAGAATAGCGAACCTAGGCTCGCTCACTGACCTGGGTCTCTAGCGGCTGGCGGTTGGGCTAGGCTAGAAGAGGGATTCAACGCGTCGATGGTTTCGCCTAGGGCGGCAGTCAAGGTTTTGCGGGTTTCTACATGGTCCTGCTTTTCGGCATTCAGCGCCCTTTGTAAGCGATCGCAGGTTTGCAGCGCCTTGATCAGCTCTTTGCGCAGACCTTCGACGGTTTGCAAATCATCGCTGTCAAGCTGCACTTCGCCAGCGGGAGAAATGATCTCTCCTTGCTGGGCCCGGAGCGTAGACAGCTCTGTCCTGAGCGTTGTTTCGGTCGCCTGCCAAGCTGTCGTCTCAGTCCGCCGCTGTTGAGCTTCAGCATCATATAAACGGCGCCAATTAGCGGCACTTTGATAGGCCTCATCCCGTTCTTGCCGCACTGACTCTAACTGCTGCTGTAGCGTCCGAATCTCTGTGAGCCACCGAGTGATTTCTTGAGTCATAGGCACCTAGGGGGGGCAAATACGGTAAGCAACTAAATTAAGCCCCATTCTAGAACAGCAAGGCTTTGAGAGGACCAGGCGTGGGTAGCACGATTAACACCAGAATTGTTAAAGCAATCAGACCCCATAGATCACGCTTGTCATCTAGCTCGCTTACATCATTCAGCGCGGGTTCATCAATCGCCGGAATAAAAAACAGCAAAATGGCCCAAATGAACAGCTCACTATGGACAAAAGTGAGACCTAATACCAAAAATCGACATACCTGGCCGATAATGGCACCGTTGCGCTGGCCATACATAGCGTGAACGATATGTCCCCCGTCGAGCTGCCCGACAGGCATTAAGTTAAGGGCTGTGACCACCAATCCTAAACAGCCAGAAACTGCGACTGGATGCAGGTGAATCGCATTATCTAGACTTAACTGACTGCCGAGGGTCAGCTTGCTGAGCAGCGCTAAAGCGATGGAAGCTCCCGGATCAAGGGCTTCAAAGTTAAGCAGACTTGCATTTTCAGGCATCGCTACAATTTCTGAGTGACTCAGCCCCCAGATCAGCAGTGGTAAGGCCGCCACTAAGCCTGACAAGGGGCCGGCAATGCCGACATCAAAGAGTGCACGACGATTGGGAACGGGCGATCGCAGCTGAATGAACGCCCCAAATGTCCCCAGGAAAAAGGGAATTGGAATGAAATATGGCAACGTTGCCTTCATCTTGTAGCGTCTGGCAGTTAAGTAGTGCCCCAACTCATGAATCCCTAAAATCACCAGAAGCGACACGGCATAGGGTAGCCCCTCCAAAAACAAGTTGGGGTTACTCTGGAGCGACTCTTCCGTAATGCCCGTGATAAAGGCCCCCACCCCGGTAGTGGTAAATAGCGTCGCCACAAATAATCCCAACGCCAGGACGGGTCGCGTGAGTTTTTCTGGCCGGGTAGAGGATGGAGTCGACTGCCGTTCTGGATTGGGAACGAGGGCAAAAAAAGGTTTCCCGTTGAGCCCCTCTTGGAAAACGACCAAAAAGCGCTTGCCAAAATGGGTCTCAATATTTTCCCGCACCGTGTTGTAGGCCACTGTTGGTGACGATCGCAGTTGGCCTTTACAGATGAGAGCTTGAGGTCGATATTCAATATTCTGCAAGTAATAAATCGACCACGGGAAACAATGCTGGATGGTAGCCTCTTCTTCCTTGCCTAACGGGGGAATGGCTGCTTTTTCGGTCGCTGCTTTAAGCGTTTCAGCCGCGGACTTTTGCAAAGGTGTTTGCGAGTTGGCCTTTTGGGGGACTCGTCCCCACTGAATTAACGCCCAGTACAAAACGGGACAGAGAATGAACAATCCTAGCAGAATGCTTAAGGGAAAGGGCTCCTCAGCCCGCCCGCTAAGGCTCCAGAAAGCCAATACAAAGGCAGGAATCATCATGACGAGCCAGAGCATCCAGATGGGCGTACGCGTCAGACCCGCGACGCTCTTTTTCACAACGTAATAGGTAAAGATGCTGAGCAACAGCAATAAAATCAGCATGAAGATGAAGTTCCTGCTTGTCCCACGGCAGGCAATCCGCCACCGAAAATCGACACTATCACAGTCTGTGGAGATGACCTGACCAAAGGTTTGTTCCTTTATCTTATCGTTGAGATTAGTCGGCTAAGGTTTGCGCTGACCCAGGTTGAGATCTATGCAGGGATGTAGCACCACTCTGCGCGACTGCAGAACGGCCACAAGGTAACACAGCTAAGTCTGTCGACTGTTCCCGATAGTTGCACTGCCCTTACCCTAGCAGATGTTTCTCAGACGCATGTTACGGTAAACAACCGTCCAAAAATACGGTATGGGAAGACTGCAAAGTCGACTCACCAAAATTTCTTAATTGTTCTTGTTGAGTTTTTACGTTGTCTATCAAACCACCGCGTCTCATCCTGGCTGATATTTATGCGTTTGCTCCCAACCGGGCAACCCTAGGCGGCACTGCCTACTTTTGTTTAGGGCGTGATACAACCGGTGCTGCCGCTAATCTGCTGATTGATGCACCGCCTGACGATGAATCGGTCTTGCAGTTCATCCGCGATCGCGGCGGTGTGCAACATTGGGTGATCACCCACCGGGGCGCTAGCGGTGAGGCTAAAGCGTTGCAGGCTGCCCTTGCTTGTCCGACCGTCCTGGTGCAAGAGCAAGAGGCTTATTTGCTGCCCGAATTGCCTAATCTCCTACCTTTTGGCGATCGCTACCGCTTAGATGGCTTTGGCGAAGTATTGTGGACGCCGGGCTATTCACCGGGCTCGGCCTGTGTCTACTTGTCCCAGCAGGGCGGTATTTTGTTCACTGGGCGACATCTTCTGCCTGATCGCGATGGTCAGCTCAGACCTTTACGGTTTGCCAAAACCTTTCACTGGCCTCGTCAGTTACGGCAGGTCAAGCAGTTGCAAGATCGATTTTCAGCCGAGACGCTGGCGTATGCCTGCCCTGCCGCCAATACGGGCTTTCTGCGCGGTACTTTCGTCGTTAAGGAGGCTTACTCCCATCTGGCCGCGATCGCGCCAGATACCCTTATGACTGTTGCACCTGGCCTTTAGGAGATGTAGTGCTGGTGGCTCATACTTCTCGGGTATCGAGGGGTAAAAAAGCGGTGAGCACATCGCCTTGCTCTGGGCGCTGGCGCAAAATCAGCTTGCCGCCTAGAAACTCAAAGAGATTTTTGGTCGCATCTAAATTGAGGCTGACTCCGCCCGTTTCCGGGGCGACCGACAGGAGTTGTCCTACAGCTTTGAGGGGAGCGCGGCGCTGCCCGCAGTTGGCCGCCATAACCTGTTTGCCAGTTAGTGGTTCGGCTTCAAACTGCAGCTTGAGCTGATGTCCCGCCAACATCACTGTCATGTGAATGTGACTTTGCGGGGGCAGACATTGGGTAAACCACTCAACGACTCCGGTCAGCACTTCATTGAGCAATGTCGGGTCACTGGTGACCCGTGGCAGGGCTGGGGGCAGCGTCACATCGAGCTTGAGATTGCGACGCTGGGCCTGCTGTTGCCATCGGGGAATGGCATCCGTAAAAATTTGACTGAGGGCAATAGGGGTCAGGGATGAGCGGGGGCGATCGCGCTCAGCAGTCTCTAGCTCCACCGCGCGAAAAATCAAGTTGAATCGATCAATTTGTTGTGTGCACTCAATATCAATGCGATGCAGCCGCTTTTTAACGTCGGCGGTCACATCTTTGCGTCGCAATAGCGATCGCGTTAGGGTCCGAATCGTCGTTAACGGCGTCCGGATTTCATGGGCCATGGCTTGCAGCAGTTCAGTTTCTTCACCGATCGTTTCTGCTGCGGGTTTTTCTAACGCCTCTAGCAGTTGACCGGCATGGGCAGGGTGAGCTGAGTCCGTGGCAAAGGTTGGAGACCAGG
Organism: Leptolyngbyaceae cyanobacterium; assembly: GCA_050331235.1. Lineage (GTDB taxonomy): Bacteria > Cyanobacteriota > Cyanobacteriia > Phormidesmidales > Phormidesmidaceae > Halomicronema. The sequence continues at coordinate 5,068 of JBHJHA010000068.1, read as the reverse complement.
TACTAAAACGCAGGTTGCCGCGCTCTTCCGCCGCTGAGAAAGCAGCGCTTTGGCGATGGGGCAAGTTCGACAAGAATGCCTGAGTGAAGCGAGTAATGATTTGATAATCGGGCACTGAAATCGTCTGAGCTAGGTTGTGATCTAAGCGCGCCAGACTCGCCTCCATGCTGTCGGTCACATGGTGGCGGATTTGCTGCCAGATAGCCATGAGCACCGTCGGATCAAACGAGTACTGTAAACAGGGCTTTTTCCCTGTGGGCTGCCCTAACACCAGCGCCATGCTGAACGTCGGTGTCATCACCAAGCAAAACCGCTCGGACAAAATCGGGCTGTTGAGGGCGAGAGGGAGAATTTGCATCGCCGGTCGGGATGGCGGTGACGCCCCCCCGGATGCTGGTAGCAAAGTCCGCTGCCCCTGAAGTGCGTTTGCTAATGGTTGAGGCGTGACGACCCATGACTCCAAGCGGTGGTCAAAGTCGGCTCCATTGAGTACAGGCAAGGGACCTGAGACAGTGACACCCTGGGCGGTGGGAATGCCTGCACCAGGGCTAGGTGTGGTGGACCGGGGCAACGTCGGGAGCAAGCCGGTCAAAGCGGCGATCGCGGCCCGCCATTCTGCCTCTGCCACCAACAGAGCTTTTTGCGTAGGCAAAGCTGGGGCATTGGGCGACCCTACTCCTGAGCATTCGGCCAGATCACTGATTAAATCGCTCAAACGGATATGTGTAACCGCTTCCACCATTTCCTCCCTGCCTCGTCGGTGATCCCTGGTGCCAATGAGCAGCCGATCACTGACAATTCTTGCTGATAGCTATGAGGTTACTGGAAATAACGGGGGTTTCGTAGGCGTAGAACCGAACGAAACCGGCGCGGATTCCTTGCCGACCGCAGTATGCGAGCTGATCTGGTGTCGCTGATCAGGGGACGGCTACCAGGGGTTGGACAACGGGGTTGAGGTGCGCGTTATCAAGCGGCACACCGCCAGGACTCAGCGTGGTCAGGCACTCAGTCTGTCGCCGTTGCTGTTTGCAGCCATATCGCGATCGCGTCAGCCAAGCCGGCGGCCAAAGCGGTCTGAGCCTCCGGATCGGTAATCCACTCAAACTCGTAGGGATTGATCATAAATCCCAGTTCTAGCAGCACTGAGGGGGCTACTGAAGGCCGCGTTAAGGCCAGATTATTCCAATACACGCCATAGGCTGGGCGATCAAGCTCGCGCACCAGGTAATCGTGTAAAAACTCGGAGAGGTCATGCGCCTGGGCGTGATACCAAAACATGCCGATGCCAGCGGTGGCGAGGGCGTCGCCGGCATCCGGTAAGGCGTTGTAATGGATGCTCAGGGCAAGGGTTGGCTCGACTTGCTGAATGATGTCAACGCGATCGCGGGGAAATAAATCATCATCTCCCTCGCGGGTCATCACCACCCGAGCTCCCCGGGCTTCTAGCTCAGCCCGTAATAGCTGGGAAATCAAGAGCGTTACATCCTTTTCGGGATAGCCCGTGGGGCCCCGAGCTCCCAGATCATTTTCGCTGCCGTGGCCCGGATCCAGCAAAATAGTGCTGCCGGCCAAATTGTTATCGGTTAGCTGAGGGGGATGCCTGAGGGAAAGAACCAGTGTTGTCCCTTCGTATCGTACTTTGTAGCCCCACTGCTGAGCCGTTCTAAACTGAAAGCGAAACTGAGCTTGGTCCGGCAAGACGGGCTGCCAGTCTAATCGTTCGACCACTGGATCTGTATCGAAATAAATGGTGTCGGTTTGGGGCGTGGTGTTGTGCAGGGTGAGGGTAAGGTCATCAGCCGTTTGGCTAATGGCGATGGGGACGGCCGCTTGCAACGGGAATCGGACCTCAGTCCAGCCTGGAATCTGGATGGAGAGAACGCTGCGCAAAGTGGACCGGGGCGGAGCCGCTGCTGAGGATAAAGCCGTTTCGGAGCGACGTATCCAGCCGCCATAGTCGAGCCGTAGCCAGTCGCCATGGATCGCTGTCACCGCCGCGCGTGTGCCCCGGGGCAGAGGCGTAATGCGAGAATAGTTGGTGCTAGGGCCGGTGCGGGCGATGCCTGAGGGCACCGTAACTTCCGCCAGTTGAAACGGGAGGGGTAGGAGTTGACTGATCCGACCGGGGGCGATCGCTGTGGTGATTTTATTGCCATCATTCAGTCGGTAAACGGGCGATTCGGCAATATCTGCGTTGGGCATTACCGTGCAGCCCTCGTAGGCGGTGGCAGCGAGGGGGAGTGGGGCATTTTGCGCTGTCAATACTGCCGAATTGGGCGGCAGCGCCACGGCGTTGGGGACAGCCGTTAGGGGCAGAATTTGTCCGGCCCAGTCGACAGTGATGTCGGCATCGGGTACGGCCTGCAGACCAAAACACACTAGCTCTCCAGACGGCTGTGAGCGGTCGACCTGAGGGACTAGAGAGCCAGCGACAAACCAGGTGTCAGGCGGTACGGTGGGAGTCGCAGCAAGTCGGGACACCACCACCGTGATCTCTGTATCGCCCTGGCTCAGGGTCAGCGTATTGGCTCCCATCGCTAGCGGCACCGTGGGGGCAAAATGCCCGGATTCGCTGCGGTTTTCAATGGGGGTGCCATTGAGCAGGACAGGTTGATCGGGCTCAGCAGTACCAATCAGAAAGATGCGATCGCTGGTCGTCTGATGCTCAGCGGGCGGATAGGCCAAAAATAGGGTAGGGTCGGCCATGGCGGGCGTCATCATAATCATGCTGCCTAGGGAGCCTAAGCCTAACCACCAAAGATAAGGAGTGACCTGCATGGCTGGGTGATTGATCCGATAAAACTGTAGTGTGACTGAGCTTGCCATGGCACCCTCCTACTCGTGCCATCGCTGCTAGAAAACGTCACAGTTTACGCCAAAGATCTGGTAGCCAAGCCGCTGGAATCTGGCTCAGCGATCGCTGCTGAGTTTCAATCCCTAAATATCTTGCCTGCAATTGCAGGTTTCTCAGCAACGCTTGGAACGCGACATCAGCGGTGGTTGTGGCCGTTGCTTGCCAGCCGGTCAAGGCCGTGACGTAGTGGGGCAGAGCCGCTAGCAACAGCGGTTCTTGGGCTTGGGCCTCGGGGGCCAGGGCGATTGCTAATTGGTCATAAACCACCCCAACGCTGTGATGAGTGGCCCATAGATCGAATCCTAATTCCGCGGCAGGCACCTGCTCAGCCGCAGTAATGGCTGTTTCATAGGCGGCGATTGCCTGCCGCCACGCCTGCTGTTGGGCTGCGGTATCCGCCTCATACTGTCCCCCCAGATCCCAATAGGCGGTGCCGAGATTGTTATGGGTAGCGGCATACCCAATGGGATCCGTCTCTAGGGTGCGATAGGCCAATGTCGTCCGATAGGCTTCCACCGCCCGCTCCAGCAAAAATATAGGGCGTTCATGGCGTGACAGGCTCCACAAAGCGATGCCCAGGTTGTTTTGCAGTTGTGCGTAGATCTGCGGTACTTGTTGGGGGAGCGTCTGATTCAACGCTTCTTGATAAGCGGTGATCGCCCGATGTAGATAAGTCGCCTCTTGGCTGTATTGAGACAGGCTCCAATAGACTGTCCCTAAGTGTGTCTGCAGCGTGGCGTATTCTTCGGCCGCCGTCTCGGTGGACACGTATTGCAACGCCCGATGAAAGGCTCTGACTGCCTTGCCGAGATAGTGGGTGGGCGTTTGATGCGCCGCCAATAGGCTGTACACGCTGCCTAGGTTACTGTGCAGCCGATTGAGTACCCTGGTGTCTGTCCCTGAGCTGATAGGCGATAGGGCAGCTTCGTACCGCTCGCTGCTATCTAGCAGTCGCTGCCAATAGATGTCCACCGTTTCCGCCTGCTGGGCCCAAAGCCAATATAGGCTGCCTAAGTCATTCAGCACCTCTGTGCGCTGGGGGGTACTGATCCGCAGCGGCTGGAGCCTTTCATAGGCGCGAATGGCCGTCTCTAAAAGCGGGGCGCTGGCTGCGCCCGCTTGCACGCGATCGCGCAAATCAAACGCGACCTGCCAATGAGCTCGCTGCTGGGAACTCAGGGTCGCCAAGTCTGTGAGAGCGGTATTGCCTGATTCACTGAGATCTAAGGCGTCGCGTTGTCGCTGTGTGGAGTCAAAGGCCGCGACATCTGTCTCTAAGCGGGTCGCCTCAAACTGGGTGAGGTCGGCCTGCAGTTCTGACCAGAGGGTTTCTGAAATGGCGGGCAAATCGGCCTCAGTCGTGTCAGTGGGTTCTGACGGAGCTTCTGCGGGATCTAACGACGCAGCGGCCAGAGAGGCGGCGGCATCGTTGGCGGGTGAGTCTGTTGCAGCGGCTATGGCCTCTGCCTGGCCTAAAAACTGCCACCGCCGCACGGGGGAAAAGCTCGCTTCATAGGTCGGCTGCGGCGTCAGGGTTGAGATCGGGGTCGGCTCGCTAATAAACTCAAAGACTGTCTGACCCAGATGCGGGACTTCGCGACGAATTTGCCGCAGCCAGGGACGCGGCACCCACAGGAGGAGGCTGCAGTGTAACTGTTGCCACGCTGGCCAAAGCTGATGGAGCGATCGTAAAAACTGATATTGCGTATCTGAGCCACGATAGGTGAGCTGCTCAATGCCTAAAACTTGCAGCAAAGTGCCCTGATTGCCTGGTCGCTGGGTCGCCCAGTTAGCCAGCTGCAGCGGGAGGTTGGGCTGCTCAGCATTCAATAAAAATTGGGTGGGGGCGATCGCCCCTGTGTGCTGCAGGCTTTCCTCTAAGGTGGCGGCTAGTTGCCGCTGCAGTGACAAGTCGTCACAAATTGCCAAGCAAAAGCGGTGCGGCGGTGTCGATTGCACAGCGGTTTGCAAACGTTGATAGGTCTCCTGGTTATGACCCAGTAATACTTGAGAATTGAGAGGCAGCACGGAAACGGCGGTGACCACAGGCAACATGACAGTGGAACTCTATCTTATCGCTCTTCAATGACTCTAGCGGTAGATAAATTAGGGTATAGAGGCTGAGAACTAGGCAGAGTCAATGACAGCGCCCCGTACAGCCCAGCCGACCGTCGGACTCATGGATGAACATTGCGCCAGTCACCAAAACTTGTT
>JBHJHA010000067.1:0-18204 GCA_050331235.1 Leptolyngbyaceae cyanobacterium | reverse complement strand
TCTTCTGGACTCTGGCACTCTGAGAGCATCTCATCCAGCAGTTCATCGGCACGATTCAGCTCTTGCTTTTTCTTAGGCATGATGCGGTCTCCTGAGTTATCGGGATTCTAGACCGCTTACACAAAATTCTGATCAGTCTCCCCCCAATCGTCTTGGGCTCAGACATGGGTTGCTAACGAGTGACAGCCTTGGGTTGAGAAGCCGAAGGTTGAATGCCAAACTTTACTAAATCAGCCAGTTCCTGGAGCTGACTGATAGCTTCAGCCCCTTCCAGTTTCATCAGCTCGCGATCGTCACGCATCTCTGTCCAGGTGATGCCATAATCAGAAACCAAAAATCGAATCAAATGATCGTCGCCCAAGCTAACCATAAAAGAGGCGCTATTCATCTGGCCGCCGCAGGTGTAGCAGGAGGCTAAGTATCCTCTGTTTTCAAGGACAATGGACAAAGCCTGCAGATTCATTACGAGGTCTTGCACAAAACTTCTGTGCTGCTCTGCCAATCGAATGAACATGACGCGTCTCCTTCACTCTCAGAATCCTATTCTAACGGCCAATCTTTATATTGTCTTAAGAAATCTTCTGCTACGAATGACCGATTCGGTTTGTAAGTCTTCTAACACCGCTATGAGCTCGATTTCAGCAGTTCTGCAGGAGTCCCCGAAAGCCTACCGTTTGAAAGCGCCTTTACTTTAACGCTGACCCATTACTTACTCTGTAGCTTTTTAAACGATTCACTGTTTGTTATGTTTATCGTTTTAACGCATTTATCAACAAGACGACCGTTAAAGCCGATAAGTTGTCATCGTCTGAGATATAACTCAATCTGATTAAAACAGCTTTTTGTGGTTGGGCCTCTATCTTTTGATGGAGCTTTATTTGTCGGGCGAGTTAATCGTGTTTGGAGGTTTGGGTGAGTCACTTGGCAAGCTGCGCCTAACGTTGACCTGCTAGAGAGGTGTCTATCCTGGGGTGACGCGGTCCAGTCATTAGCTCTGCGCAGGAAACGGAAACTTTCACGGTAGTATCGTGAAGGTGTTAAGAAGTCTTGAGTCATGGTTGAACGTCCTATCAAGAAATCCGAAAGGGCTGCTCGTGAAAACCAAGAAGGTAATGGCGATCGCGAGAGACCGAGCGGCGAACGCCGTGACCGCGATCGCAAAGGTCGTAAGGGAGGTAAAGGCAAAGGCCGAGGTGATCGTGAAGAAAAGAAGCCCGCTGTGTCTCCAGCCTTAATGAGAGGGCCTCGGCCTCAGTCTAAGGCACCAGAGCCGGAACCTGAGGAAGTCGTGGAAACAGCTCCTGAGACTGCGGACGCCGCCTCGGAAGGTGAGACCGCAGCGACCGAGACCGCAACGCCCGAGGGGTCTTCAGAGTAATAATAATCCCTGGCCGCTTGGGTCAGGGAGTACTATCAGGGTGCATCTACCATTCCCTTGTTCTAGGTCAAGCCCCAACCATCCGGATAGCTGACGGTTTTTTCTGGAATTTCACGGGGATGAGCTGATGGCAGTCGCCTAGTTGAGCACCAAGCCACCGGTTTTACTTAGACGCCCTCAGCTAAGCTGATCGAGCTGAGCAAAGTTGTAAGGCGCGGTGAAGTTGTTATAGCGGATGCGTAGACGGTCTTCGAACTGTCCGTCTAAAGCCTCGATGCTTTCACTAAAGTGACCTTCGCTTTCCCATGGGATGAGATAAGCGGCGTTGTAAATCATGGCGTCGGTCATCGGATCGTTTTCAATCACTTCGGTTGATAGGGGATTGAGCCGATGGCGAAAGGCATTGATCACTTCATTTTTGCGCTCTGCGATCGCCGCTTCAATTGATTGGCCAATGCTTACTACTTGATCCATACTCAGCTGCTTGCCTTCTAGCTGATCGCGCTCGGCGCGCAGGTCGGCATCTTCAGCCATCAGCTGATTGAGCTCAGCATCTGCTTCCCAGAGGACTTTGACGCTGACTTCCCGCTGCCCCTTTAGCTTGGCAAAGAGCGATCGTAGCCCTGCTCCTCGAGGTGCAATGAGTTCTTGAATTACCCGATCCCAAGATTCAATGATGAGGCCAAACTGGAGCGGCAGTAGGGTACGATAACCGGCCTGCATAGCGGCTTCTAAGACGCGCTCATGGCCGAGTAAGTGTTTGCGGCTGGCCAGATAGCGCTCTTGCAGGGCCGGAGAATGTAAAAAAACGAAGTCTTCGATGATGTAGGTTGACACCGGTTGTTTGTCGATGCCCTGAACGTCTAAATTTTGCGGACCTGGCGCAGGAAAGATGCCATAAAGGTAAAGAAGCTGGGACATAGTCAACCATTGAGAAACGGGATTTTAACGCGCTGCCAGCTTATCTCAGTTCAGCGGCTTAGAGGTCAATATTAGGCGTAACTTTGCATGAATCAGATTGAGCTTGGCCAAACCCAGGTCCACATCGCCCTCAACTACGACGCCAGTATCGAGCAAGCGATCAAGCAATTCTAAAAGCGACGGTGAACTAGAGGTTTCGCCTGGATAGTAGACACCATTGCGAGGCAAGAGGGTCCCCAGTTCGCCTAGATCAATGTTGAGATCGGCTGGGTCAACATCAAAAATTTCACACAGTCGGACAATTTCTGTCTCTAGTCGCTGCAGGCTTTCTGAGGCCCGGTCAAGATCTGCGTCAGCTAAATGCCCCGATTCCATGCGCCGAATTATCTGAGCCTCCATGAGTTGCCGGATAAGCTCTGTCACGGTCAGCAACAAAGGTGCCAAACCAGCATCGTCTTGGCTGGGGCGGGCGATCGCAAACTCGTCGAGGGGGGGGTCGTCTGGTGATGTCGATGCCATGGTTACCTTACGGGCTTACCGTTTTATCCTGCCACTAGAAAAGCTGGCTGGTGGCGATCGCGGCTATCAATGGAGCAAAACGATTAATCAGATTACAGCTCTCAAACGACAGCGACTAGACCGGGTAAAAGTTGTGTGGCGGATTATCGAAGACGGTTACGCCATTGGCGATGGGCGTCGTGGGCAAGCACCTGAGCAGAGCCCATCATTCTGCGGCCTTTATCAAGGATGATGCTTCGCTGCCCATGACTCAGCGATCGGCACGAACGAAAACTCGGGATCGTTCGGCTGCTGGGAATTTGTTTCATTGTGCGAATGCTAACCATGGCTCAGCTCTCGACCCAAAAGTGTAGCGCAGGAAAAGTCCTGATAAGTTTCGCGTTAGCGGCATTGCAAGACTTTTTGAACGTGAGTGTATTCCTAGGCTTCCCGAATGAAGTCCCAAATGATACAAACCTATTCGCGATCGCGGAACTAGTCACCCGCCACCTAGAAGCATCCTATCTTCTAGGTGAAATCAGATTCTCTATCTCTGTTCAGGCAGACAGCTCGGCTGCCAGCGGCTGCCAAGTAAATTTGCGGGCTCCCCCCATCTCGACAACGACCTTGACATTAGGCACTGCGTTGGGCAAATCGGTTAAGTAGGCCAACTCCTGCTGAGAAAAAATAATGCCTTCCATAATCCAAAGCAAAAGCCCTTTGTACTGATCAGAAAGGCTCTCAAAGCGATAGTTCAAGATGGGCGGTACAAAAACTCGCTCACCCACCGCGGCCGATTGGCCAATAGTCTTTTTGCCCAGGTGAGCCGGCCGTACACCATGCACATCGGTTAAGTAGGCCGATAGGTCGCCCAACCCCTTAGCTGTTAGATTGACCGGTTCATAACCGGCAGCTCTGGCTCGACGCTGATAGCGACCTTCGAAGCCACCCTCTAAAGGAATGCGGACGGCTAAAGCGCCAGCCGATTCTAAATCGCTCACAAATCGCTTACCAGTGATGAGCAGTGCCATGTTGCCCCTTATGTTGAAAACACTCCGTCTATTTAACCATTATCCTACTGGGTTACTGACTTTACATCAGCTTCAGAGCGGAGGTTCTTGTTGTCCTGAAGTCCAGTGTGTAATCAGCTCAGCCGTAGACTCAGCACCCACCACAGCGGCTAAATCAATCACGCAAAAACCGCTGCCCTCTAAGAAAGACAGCGGTGACCGAGCAATCGCAGCAAGCCTGAAGCGCGATCGCCTGGTTTGCTGCGCATTTTGTTTGTTTAATCTTGCCTCGAACTGAGGGCGGCGCTTAGTTCTCCGTAAGCTGGGTCAGCAGCTTGCTAGAGCGTTCCACAAAAGACTTCATACCATCAGCATCGAAGCCTTTTTGGGCCATTAGCGCCAAATCATAAACGTGCTGACAAATCAGGTTTGCCATGTCCCCAGCGGGTGAGCTTGACCCATCAGGCTGGACGATCGCTCCCTGCTTTAGCTTCGACAGGTTTTTGATCAGCGGGTGAGCGGTGTTTACCAACAGCACATGGTCTTCGGGAAACTCAGCATTAGTTTGCTGCATCATCGCCATCATTTCCTGCATGCGGCGGGTGGCCTCGGGCAACAGCACCATCGCCGGGGGGGTATCCGGGCTTTCAGCCTTTAGCGCTTCCGTGCGGACGTTGACTTGCGGTTTGTTGAGCGCCGTCTCAAACAAGTCTTTAATCTCTTGATCGCGAGTCTTGTTCGTAGTGGGGTCAACAATTTCGCTCTCTTGCTCCTTGTCCAGCAGCGCGTCGTCTAAATCTGCATCGACACGGGAGAACTTCACGTCAGCATATTGCTGCTCTAGGAAAGTTACAAAGTGCTGGTCAATAAAGGCATCAAGGAAGAGCACTTCCAAACCCTGGGACTGGTGTAGAGCAATGTAGGTGGCTTGAGAGGCTTCATCAGTCGCGTAGAAAACCCGATTCTCATGGCGCTCTTTGTTGCGCTCCAGGTAGTCCTTGAGGTTGGTGTAATAGTAGCCATTGGCATCGGTAGGAACAGCTGCATTCTCTACCTCTGACCAAGCATCCCCTTCATCTGTTTGTACTTCTACCTTAGCGGTGTCGGTGTCGGTGTCCTGGGGCTCGCCGAGTTGGGCCGTGGTTCGGAAGATCACGAAATCCTCAACCTGCTGCTTAAACTTGTCATCGTTCATGGCCCCAAACTTAATGAAGGTACCGAGGTCCTGCCACGAAGCGATGTACTTTGCCAGATCCGTGCGATACAAGCCCTTTAAGCTATCGCCCACTTTGCGCGCGATGTATTCAGAGATTTTGCGTACGGTGCGATCGTTCTGCAAAAAGCTCCGGGACACATTGAGCGGAATGTCAGGACTATCAATCACCCCGCGCAGCGGCATCAAAAAACGAGGAATCACCTCTTCACAGTTGTCGCTGACAAATACCTGATTGCAGAACAGCTTGATGTTGCTCTTGGTCACATCAATGTCGGGCTTCAGCTTCGGAAAGTAGAGGATACCGTTGACGTCAAATGGGTAGTCAGTATTGAGATGGACCCACAGGAGCGGCTCCTCTTGAAACGGATACAAATAGCGGTAGAACTCCAAGTAGTCCTCATCGCTCAGACTATTGAGCGATTGCTTCCACGGTGCTTCGTGCTTATTGATAACTTCATCGTCTAACTTGATGGGGACGGGCAAGAAGTCACAGTAAGTTTTGACTAGCTGCTGCACGCGAGTAGGTTCTAAGTATTCCTGCTCGTCTTCTAATAAAAATAAGGTGACCGTTGTACCGACGGTAGAGCGGTCGGAGGGAGATAACTCAAATTCGGTGGTGCCATCACAGCTCCAGTGAACCGCCTCCGCTCCCTCTTGGTATGATAGGGTGTCGATTTCAACTTTGCTCGACACCATGAACGACGAATAAAAGCCGAGGCCAAAGTGACCGATAATATTCGTATCGCCACTCTCTTTGAACTTGCTGACAAACTCCTCAGCGCTGGAAAAGGCCACTTGATTGATGTATTTTTTGACCTCTTCGGCAGTCATGCCGAGACCCGTGTCAGAAATGCTGAGGGTTTTGGCTTCTTTATCAATCGCAATTTGAATGTAGGGTTCATTGACCTCGCCGTCATATTGGCCAGATCTCGACAGCAATGAGAGCTTTTGAATTGCATCAACTCCGTTGGAGATCAGCTCGCGCAAAAAGATTTCATGGTCTGAATACAGCCATTTTTTAATGATGGGAAAAATATTCTCAGTATGGATACTGATGTTGCCTTTTTCCAAAATTGTCGCCATAGTCCGGGACCCACGTTTTCAAGACAGCGTAAACGGCTTAATCTTCGTCGGCGATCGCGGTTTCTATCAAGGGCAAAACTGCTCCCATTACAGTACGGGTTCCCCTACTGAGGCAGAGGTGACATCATTACAACCTGGACAGGCAATTTCGGAAACGGGCTTAGCGAATGCCCCCGCACAAATCTTCGAGCACGTCATGAAACGGACTCTCTGGGTCACTCGGCTCCATTACGCGCTGAATCATCTGGACGTCGAGGGTTTGATCATTTACATCGAGAAATTCTGTACGCTCAATGGTGTAAGCCTTGGTTTCACAGTCAGCCACATAATCAAACACCGCTGCTGCAGTACCGTTGTCGCTAATCGGCGATCGCCGGGCCAACAACCGAAAATTGACCACATTGCTCTCATGGGTTGTGTCAGGTGACAACCACCATGCTTGAGTGATTTCCCGCCCAGACCTGTCTTCAAAACTGTCCTCGTAGAGAAAAACCCAGTTAGCGTAGGGGCCAGCGTTCTGAGCGAATTCCACCACTGGCTGACCAGTGATCAAGAGCGGCACGGCGGCAGCAGCGGCAGCAATTTGGTTTGAGAACATAGCAAACTGGCTCGATAAACGATTTCTAAACTCGCTGTTATCTCTCAATAGCAGTGCATCGAGGAAGATATAGGCAAAGCATTTTAGGTGGATGGCGGCTTAAAGTTCCGCTGATATATCTTCAAATTAGCTGTGGCTTGTGGGTCTAGGGCCAAGGTTCAGTACACTTTCCCATCTGTCATACACAACTGGCACACTTGAATGTCACTAAAGTTGTTAGCGCCAGCGACTGAGCCCAACTGGTTGGCTACTGATGCCTAGTTGAAATCACCTCAACCCAATTTTTTGACCACTCTCAAGGGGCAAAGTTCCTAGCTAGATTCAAGGAGCACTTTGCACGTGCCGATAATGGCCGCCACAGGCGGAAGCTGAATGGTCAGCGGACCCACAACACCAACTCTGGAAGCGCTAAGGATTGTAGCTTTCCCATTGTCGTCGCCCTCTCGGGAAAGGGACGCTTGCAACTTCTCTCAAATTACCAAAGCTCTGGGAGAGAGGGGGGCTGCTGCGTCGATGGAGAGTCCAGGTTTAGAAAATTTGGGATAAATCATTCTGTAGACAGTCTTACCTACAGACCGACTTTGGTATGGTCACAAGTGGACAATGTTTTGTGTATTGTGGTTCCTCTCAAAGACGACAACCCGGTCAAAATCACTCCCTATGTTACCTACGGGCTAATTGCGATCAATGTGCTGGTATTTTTATACGAGCTGACGCTATCGCCCATGGAGCTGTCGAGCTTTTTTCGCACTTGGGCCGTTGTGCCAGAGCAACTCACCGAGGCTTTTCAGGGGGGAGGGTTCACCATTTTCACTCTACATGAGTGGTTTACGCTGATTTCTGCTCAGTTTATGCATGCTGGCTTCCTGCACATCGGCGGCAACATGCTGTACCTGTGGGTGTTTGGGAACAACGTTGAAGAGGAGCTTGGTCACGTCAGGTTTGTACTGTTTTATTTGGTGTGTGGCACGTTAGCAACGTTGGCCCAGTGGTTTTTTGGTATGTATTCTGAGGTTCCTTCTTTGGGGGCCAGCGGGGCGATCGCTGGAGTCATGGGGGCTTACATCTTTCGGTTTCCGGATGTTCGAATTTTGACCGTCATTCCACTAGGGTTCTTTTTCTTTCCCCTGCGCATCCCAGCTATGTTCTACCTAGGTATTTGGTTTTTGCAGCAGGCTTCCTACGGCCTTGCAAGTCTCAACACGCCCGCGAACATTGGTATGGCTGAGGGTGGTGTTGCTTACTGGGCCCACGCCGGGGGCTTTGTGTTTGGCGCAATTTTGGGCCCATTGCTAGGGCTGATCGATCGCTCCAATGAGCGATTTTCTTCAGATTTGGATGGATAGCGCTCGAGTTTTGAGGGATCAGGCCCGAGTTGAAATGCTCAATATTGATAAATCTCTGCGGTTAGTTAAAGATCAAAACCAGCCGGGCTGCTTAGCCCGGCTGGTTTTAGGCGTGTTGTTTATGGATGCAGTTCTTGCAGAACAGAGCTTGCGGAGTAGTCCTTACTGGTACCCCTCAAATAAGGGTGGTTGCCGGTTAGCCAGCGATCACCCTATGCAAAAAGGTAATGAGTTCATTTGAGTCGCGGCTCTCTAACTCATTGAGCAGTCGTTGCTGCTCGTGATTCCAAGGTGAGGTCTGAACGTCAGACAAGAGATTTTGACTATGGCGATCGCTGGCCAACCGATACCAAAAAGCCACCTTCATGTTGCTATCCAAGTCACGATAAGCCTCGGTCAATCTAGTATCGACATCCTGTAATATCTCCTCTAAAGCTTGATGACGCTCATCTCGGGGGAGCTGCTGCAGAAGCCTCAATACACTCTGAACCTTTTGGGAAAATAACGCACTAGGGGTTGCTGTACTAGAAGCCTGGTGGATCTTTTCCACAACTGAGCGGAGCACCATCAGTTGCGTCGCGGGGCTAGCTGTCAAAAAACGGTCAAAAATACTATCTGAAGTGGGATTTAAGCGAGTGGCGATCATGGCAAAATCCTAGATATTATCGGATGTCAAGGCAAGGCAAACAGGTAACAACAGCAGCTAAGGCCTGGGCAATGTACAAAAATACACAAGTAGCAGTTTGAAAGTTTTGACCGGGGCAGTGACTTCTAAGTCAATCTCAATACTGACCTGATTTACCAGAGCAGTGCCGTGTTAAAGAAAACATCGCTAAGCATACAGGACTATCAAATCAAGATTGGGATCAGCTTGGAACCGGCTATGAACCAGCTATTTCTTACTAATTCTATTGATCCCCGTAATTCTCAAAATCTGAAAAACCTTTAGAGTTTCCTCCAATTCCAACAAGTAATAGAGCAAGATGTGTCGAACGGGACTTTCTCATTAACTGCCGAATAAACGCCTGTTGATCCCAGTTCGCTGATGCTTGTGATGTGGCTAACTGAGGGGCTGAGATGCTTGTTAGTTCAGGCCAGGTGGACAAAACTTGACTAACAAAGGGTGCTATAAGTCTTATAGAAAGGGCTTCTATTTGAAGTGCATCGGTAGAGTCGCAGCGAAGATCGGGGTTGGTCGTTTTCTCAACAGCAAGTGGTCCAAACGTTCGACGAGGCAAAGTTTCAATAATGTTCAGGCGCAAATCAGCACCTCTACTCACCTATCTCAGTCAAAAAACCGAGTTTGAGGGCATTCTCCATGCAGAGGGGATGCTCCGGGTAGATGGGATTGTTCATGGCACGGTTGATGTCCACGGAGATTTAGAGATTTCTGCCACAGGCTTGATAGAAGGACCTGAAGTGCAAGCTGAAAATCTCGTTGTTCATGGTGTGTTGAAGGCCCGCGTGCTAGTCAAAGGCAAGCTCACTTTGAGCCGCACCGCTCGCCTAGAAGGAGACGTGGTTGCCGGAGCCCTCGAGATCGAAAGTGGCGCTTACTACACTGGGTTTATCGAAACCCGCGACGCCAAGACGCTGCCGCCTTCCCGAGAGATGCCTGAGCTTTATGGCACGGTAGACTCTCCAACCCTCAATTCTTAAGGATCGCCCACAAACCAAGAGAGCCCACCCGCAACGGCTACAACGATGAGCCAAAGAGGAAGTTGGCCGATGAGATGCCACCAATCCAGAAGGTTGTCAATCAGTGTTGCCCACAGCCAAGCGATCGCAATCAAAACAAAGCAAATTAGCAGACTCATAACCCTAAGATAAGCACTCAATACACAGGGATTGGTCAGAACAACCCATCGCTCTAAGCATTTTCTATCTCTGGACAGACTGTGACCAAGATGACACTTGAGAATCTTGCCCACTACCGAGGACGAACACCGAAATGCTATTCCATCATGAGAATAGCCTGAGGGCTTAGTCACTGTGTGTTTCCTTGTTGTGCGAGTATTTGTGAGGGTTATGACGATGATTGCTCAATTCACCACCCTGCTACGTCGCCCCCTATTAGTGCTAAGCGGTTTAGCTTTGTTGGTGAGCGTTGCTCCCGTCCTGGCCCAGACTGCTAATTCGGAGGGTATTACCCTGTCAGCCTATCCCCCCGCTGGAGCAAGCGTCAGCGGGCGCATTGTCGGCTCGTTCTCCCTGTCGAATATTGTAGGCAGTGATCAAAACGGCAATCTCTGTGCTGGTTATGCAGACACCAATCCTGACCATATCTTGACCTTAGAAAGTGATTTTCCCAGCCTGACGGTCACAGTCGATAGTGGAGAAGATACGACCCTATTGATTCAAGGGCCAGACGATAACACTGTTTTATGCGGTCAGGACATCAGCCGGAGTAATTTGGATGCTCAGGTGGCTGCTACCGATTGGCAAGCTGGCACTTATCGAATCTGGGTAGGAGCTCACGATCAAGGCCAGCGATTTAGCTACTCCTTGACGGTTGAGGAATAGGTAACAGGGCTAGGCAACCCGGTTCTACTGAGCCTATTGGGCTGGGCTGCTTTTGCCAATGTAGTGATACGGCTAGAGTTGATTACTTTCAGCGTCAGAGCAGGTAGCTCTGACCGAGCGATCGCCTTGATTGCACCACTCTGGTCAAAGGGTGGTGCAATTACTATCTTGTTGACTATTCCAGTGAGCAGTGAGTAACGCTAAAATTGCACAAGTGTGTTTTTCCACGGGGGCAAACGAGTGCTGAGAGCATTGCGAGCGGATTTCAAAATTGTTTTTGAACGTGACCCCGCAGCCCGCAACTGGTTGGAAGTGCTGTTTTGCTATCCCGGTTTGCAGGCTCTCATGTTTCATCGAGTCGCCCACTGGTTATGGAATCTGGGCCTGCCGTTCATTCCCCGCTTGATTTCCCACATCGGTCGCTTTATCACTGGGGTTGAGATACATCCTGGTGCCACCATTGGCCATGGCGTCTTTATCGATCACGGCATGGGAGTGGTGGTCGGCGAGACCGCTATCATCGGCGACTACTGCTTGATTTACCAAGGGGTCACTTTAGGCGGCACTGGTAAGGAGTCAGGTAAGCGCCACCCGACCCTGGGGGAAAACGTCGTGGTTGGTGCCGGGGCGAAGGTTTTAGGCAATATCCAAATTGGCAATAATGCCCGGATTGGTGCTGGATCAGTGGTGCTGCGCGAAGTACCTTCGGATTGTACAGTGGTGGGAATTCCAGGACGGGTTGTTTACCGCGCCGGTGAGCGAGTGGGTCCCCTCGATCACGATCGCTTACCAGACTCTGAGGCTCGGGTTATTCGTGCGCTAGTAGACCGCATCGAAGCGCTAGAAACCCAGCTAGAAACATTGAAGGAAGATCAAGTGAGCCAGCGGGAATTGGTGGCCGCCAGCCAAACGAGTAGTTGCCGCCTGAAGGATCGCATCATTACTGAGTACCTAGATGGGGCCGGCATCTAGACAACCGCGAGCCTATCGCTGGCAGCTATCGTCAATTACTTGATCAAGCTGTAGCGTTGCAGCGCTGACTCAATTTTGGATTTGAGCTGTGCATTCAAATCGGCGGCATCGTGGAAGATGATTTGCTGCTCTGAGGCGAGCTCAAAAGGAAAGTGACCGGGCAGGTCATCACGTTCTTGTCGCGCCAAGATAATTTGGTCTGGGCGCTTACATTGCAAGGCATACCCGAGCTCAACACAGACATTAGCGCTAGGCAGCAAGTCTGAAGCAGCCCCAGGAGCTTGGGCTACGGAGGTACCATCGGCTACAAAGAGGAGTGACTTGCGAAGCTTGCGCATTAGGGGGCTATTACGTTTAAGAGCACCTGCCCCGGTACGATTGGCTTCTTCTAAAGAGAGGAGAAGACGCGATCGCCGATTAATTTTTTCAACTAGGCCTTCTAGTCCCTCGCGAAGTAGCGCACTAGACTCGGCATACTCCGTTTGATAGCATAGGAAAATGGATGGGTCTTGCTGAATCAATGACTCTTGCTTCGTGAAATAAATCTCGTGGCTGAGCAGGTCAATATTGGAGATGGCATAAGTGCCGCTCCCTTCGATGTAAAACTCAACAGCCTCGCCGGATAAATATCGCTGAAACCAATCCGCTTGGCGCACGTCGTCGCTATCGTCTAGAAAATCGGCCCTGAGACCTGACTTTAAGAGGCTGTTACGGCTAAGCCGAAGATCTTGCACTCGCTTCTCTAGCTCTCGTAAAGGTTCATATTGTTCTAAATACCAGGCTTTGAGCGCAATAATCGCCATTTACGAGCTCCTCGTTTGACTAGTCGTGACGTCGACCTAATGAATATTCGATACTTTACGGTGCATTGAGCGAAAATCAAGCCGAACCCCAAAAACTCCAGAGAGATTTAAGACCGCCTCGTCTGCTCGTCCAGTAGGGGCAGCTTGCCACTGCCCCTGCCGAAACAGAAGACGCCGATGGGTAGAGGATCGCTAAATCTTCAAACTCGCTTGTAGTTCTATTGTACTATCAAGTCATTTCTGCGTGATGTCAATCTGACATGTCTGATGTAGTTCTGGGGGCTGATGTATCCCCAGTGAGGCGGCGCCAAATCATTTGCAGACCCAGTAGTGAGAGCCCTAGTGCCGCCATCGCAAACACTCCGGTACCTAACGCGATGACACCCATAACCAAGGTCCGGACAGCAGCGGAGAGCTTGATCGCAGTGACGTTGTCTGAGGTGATGGGTTTAGCAGCAAACGAGGCCGCTACCGCAGTCAGCATCTTGTAAAAGAGAATAGCAATGGTACCTGCCATCAGCGAGCCGGTAAACGCTCTGAGTACGCGCTGCAGAGAATAGGGTTCACTCGTTGGAGGTTGCGAGTCATTTGGTGATGCAGGTTCAGGATTGCTCATGGAACTAACGAATGGGGACGGTCACTGATCGTGTCATAGCAGAGTAGCATCCTGGTCATAGGCTCAATGAATCGTCAAAGGATGGCATTAGCACGCGGGCGCTGCGGTCTTGAGGGTTCTCCTTTCCTCTCACGGGTCAAAAAGCACAGTCGTTGGGTTGAGGGGCAACGGTAGCAAGGTCTGCCGTAAACCCCTCTGGTAAGGCTGTTGGCTCAAATCCATCCGCCACAGTACCTTTCATAGCCTGGGAGCTGTAACCATCGGGCTCCATATGAGCACGCACAATGACCGACTGATCAGCAGCGATCGCGACTGGGTCACCACTGCGCTCAAACGGTTGTTCATCAACATGGCTATGGGCCAAAATGCGTCGATAGAGCAAGTCACCGTCGGCTGTAATGACTTCCCACCAGTTAGCGTACTGGTCACAGCCAGTATCGGCGCTCGCAATCGTTACCCTAAAGGTGTATTGACCCTCACTTTGGAGTTGTGGGACGACAGCCACAACTTGAGCTAACGTGTCTGTAGATGGGGCCTTTCCCGTAGTTGGAGCCTCCTGAGAAGTGGGCTGAGAACCTGAGGCAGGGAGTGGGGCTGACTGAGTTTTACAGCTGATGAGGGCGGTGGCAATTGCAATTCCCACCGACGGAGCGATCACCCATTTAAATTGATCCATGACTTACCCCAACAGCGGTATCCGTATTGTTAATTAAAACTGCGGCCTTCGTCAGTAAGGGAGTAACCATTGATAGACAACTGGGGCCATTCCCAGGCAGAGTCTCCCCCTTTAGTTGACGATGTAGACAATGTAACGGCAAAGGCTTTGTTACATTTGTTAATAGTTCCGTTTCGTCCGATTGAGGATACCAGGTGCCGTGAAAGTATTTACCACGTTTAGTCCAGCCTTACGCTGGAATCTGGGGATTTTGTTTGCTGCGGGTCTTTGCTTTTGGGCGGGGCTCGCCGGTTTGTTGCCGACGCTACCCTTGTTTATTGAAACCCTGGGCGCAACGGGTTCTCAGATTGGCATGGTAATGGCTTCATTTGCGGTGGGGCTACTGGTAGCACGACCGTGGCTAGCGCGATTAGCGGACGAACGAGGCCGCAAGCTGGTTTTACTCATTGGCATTATCGCGATCGCGATCGCCCCTTTTCTATATTGGTTTGCCCTTTACTTACCGCCAATGGTCTGGCGATTGGGCGGGGCAGAGCACTTCATCACGGTGAATGTCGTTCTCGTTCTACTGATGATATTTCGCGCCTTCCATGGTTTGAGCATTGCGGCTTTTGTGGTGGCCTACAGCGCCCTGGTCATCGATATTTCGCCACCGGCCAATCGAGGTGAATTGATCGGCTACATGAGTCTGGTAAACCCCATCGGCATGGCAATGGGTCCGGCTTTGGGCGGTTTTTTACTGGAGTGGAGCAACTTTGCAACGGCTTTTATCGCCATGGGCGTGCTGGGCATTGTGGGGCTAGTTTGCGTCACCCAGGTCAAGGAAACCTATACGCCTGATACGGCTGCGGTAAATGCGGCCGCGCCCCGACCGCTGTTTTGGAGTTTGCTGCTCACCCCAAGGGTGCGAACGCCCGCCTGTATGCTGCTGCTGGTCGGCTTGGCCTTTGGCACACTGAGCACGTTTGTGCCGTTGTTTGTGCGGGAGACCGGCATCGACCTCAATGTGGGCCTAATTTACACGGCCTCGGCGATCGCTAGCTTTGCCATTCGCTTAATGGTGGGACGTGCTTCTGATCGTTGGGGGCGAGGGCGCTTTATCACCGCTGGGCTATTGTTTTATACCCTGTCAATGATGGCGTTTTGGCGAGCAGATACCGCCGCTGAGTTCCTGTTGGCGGGGCTGCTACAGGGAGGAGCGGCCGGTACGTTGATTCCTATGGTGGCGGCGCTGATGGGCGATCGCTCCGCTGCCAACGAACGCGGCAAGGTCTTCGGATTGGTAATGGTGGGCTTTGACGTGGGTATTGCTCTCGCCGGTCCAGTCTTTGGCACCTTTGCCGACTGGGTCAGCTATCGCGGCAGTTTTGGATTGGCCGCGCTCATGACGTTTATCGGCTTGGTGATTTTCGTAACGACATCTAGTAAAGATCTCAGTCATTCGCTGCAGTTTTCTCTAGGCCATGGACGAGACCTATACGCCGTTGACCTGCCGTTGGCTAAGTAAGGGATTGCCATTGCCGCATCAGAGAAGAGCGTCAGCAATGGGGGATGTTTCTATTTGTCCCACAAGAGCGCCCCAAACGTGATGGCGGATGTACGTCGGGATATTGAATTGATAGGCTGATAGATAAAACTAAACCCAGCATCGCCATTGAGGTAACGCTGGGTTTAGTCCTTTGAACGGGCGAGGAGGGATTCGAACCCCCGACACCGTGGTCCGTAGCCACGTGCTCTAGTCCACTGAGCTACACGCCCTTACAGGAGTTAAATAGTAACACAGTCTTTGGTGTAAAAGAAAACGGATTTTATGACTGAGTCTAAAAAAGTTTCAGCCAGTTTAAGTCATCTCAACCCCCAAGGAGAAGCCCACATGGTGGATGTCTCCCACAAAGCCGTGACTGCCCGGGAGGCGATCGCTGAAGGGGTGGTTCAAATGTCGGTGTCGACGCTGGAGCAGATTGAGTCAGGCAACAGTCCCAAAGGAGATGTCTTGGGGACAGCGCGGTTGGCCGGCATTATGGCGGCTAAGCAAACGGCGTCGCTGATTCCCCTGTGTCATCCGCTGCCCCTGACCAAAGTCGAGCTGAGGATTACGGCAGAGCGATCGCTGCCGGGCTATCGCATTCAAGCACAGGTCAAAACTAAGGCCGAAACAGGGGTGGAAATGGAAGCCCTGACTGCGGTCTCAGTGGCGGCCTTGACGCTATACGACATGGCCAAGGCACTGGAGAAATCTATGACCATACAGTCCGTACGACTTTTGCAAAAAAGGGGGGGAAAGTCGGGAGACTACGAGGCTGACCTTTAAACTAAAAGAGTGAACCGTTTGGATATTGCCCATGCCGCCCCGTTGGCCCCGCAAACCGGATCGTCGCGATCCGGCCTTTCGCAAGCTGGATGACCGGATGACCTTTGCTGTCCATGTTGCTGGCTGTTTAGCCGTGAACTCAGGTCTCTGGTTTGCCCATCAGCTCAATTCCCTTTGGGTGCCCTGGGTAAGCAAGCTAACCCTGATTTGGCTGGCAGGCTTGGCAATCCATGCGCTCTATATTTTTGTGATCGCGGATTATTCCGGTGAGTATCGGTTAGAAGCGGAGGATGCCCCAGAGGGGGGAGGTTGAAATTGCGATCGCTGGCTTATGTTATTACCGCAATTAATGTTGATTGAGGAGATGCACTGTGAGTGATTCCCCCCCCGCTGAAACCCTGGAAAAGCTGGCCGCGAATATTGGAGAAGTCGTCTATCTCGACGTGGCTAAGTGGCATCTGTACCTAAACGACGCCAAGCTGCACACATTGGTCGCCCAGCGGCTGTATCCCATGGTGGCTGATGACCGCATCGCCGAGGCAGAAATCAGCAAGGTCCTGCAAGATATCCCCATTCCTCTGGGAGGCGGGCGCAAACAATTGCCGCTGATGGATTTGGTGCCGGCAGGCTGCATGGGAGATTTGCTCAACGTTCTCGAAGACTTTAAGGCGGAAATGTAGCGATTGGAAGGCGCCTGCACCAACGCGGGGACTGGTGGCCAAGGTGCGGTCTCCTATCAGTTCCTCAAAATCAGACGACTTACTTGTCAATCGCACTTTGTCCTCTGGTTCCCCGTTCAGCTTTCCCTTCGGCAAACTCTGGCCAAGCGGGTTTACTTATGCTGTTGGCTTGCGGTCGGCCGGGGATGTCAGATCTCGGTTTGGGGCGAATGAGGACAGCGTCGCGGGGAAATCGAAATTCCTTAGTGACGCTGTGCAAATGCTTCTGCGAGGTCGAGGACGAATCTCCTGGCTGAAAGGCATAATCTATGGTTGAGATGGGCTCGAGTCCTAGTCGAGTGCTTGATCAGGTTCTTCCTACTGGTGTACTAAAGTGTAAATGTATGAGTGAAAGCAGGTCTGAGTCACTCACGTATAGCGGATAGCTTGGTGGAAGCGATCGCCTTGAGTGATTGCTTCCGCTGGATGAGCTGCTAAGGATTGGAACATTCGCTACACTCAGCCCAGACCATAGCGCCTCCTTTGCACTCCATGGCATTACGAAAACGTGGCCGGCGGCTGATTTTCTGTATTGTTGCGATCGCGGTTGCGGCAGCGCTCATCCTGGTTGACTGGCGGTTTGTCAGTCGCGCTTTGACCTATCCAGAGGCCCCGATCATGGCGGTGGATTGGTATCGCCCCCGTGCAACTATTGCCGGTGATGCCACCACTCCTCTACCGAAGAGCCAGACGCCCGCGGCTCCCGAGTTTGCCACCGCTTTAGCAGCCGCTACCACCTACGCAGCGGAGCGCAACTCCACCGGACTGCTGGTGATGCACCAAGGGCAGATTGTTTTAGAACAATACTGGCAAGGCTACAATCAGGCATCGCCGTTCAATGCGATGTCTATGTCCAAGACTATTGTGGGTCTGCTGATCGGTCAGGCCATTGCTGAAGGGGCGATCGCCTCACTTGATGAGCCAGCAGCAAATTATCTACCCGAGTGGCAAGACGCGCGATCGCGCATTACTCTCCGAGATTTGCTCTACATGCAGTCAGGGCTGCGCAACGAACGCAATACAGCGAGGCCAACGTCTGATCTGGTGCAGCTCTACATCGGCTCTGATGCGGCACAGGTCGCCCTTAGCATTCCTTCGGTACAACCGCCCGGTGAGGTATTTGATTACAACAATGTGAATAGCCAGGTCTTAGCGATCGTGCTAGAGCGGGCAACCGGACTAGCCTACGAGGATTTTTTGGCCACGCGGCTTTGGCAGCCGTTGGGGGCGGCGGAGGCTAGCATGTGGCTGGATCGCCCTCAGGGAATGCCCAAAACTTTTTGCTGTTTGTTTGCCACCATGCGCGACTGGGCCCGGGTCGGCCAACTTTTTTTAAATCGGGGACAGATGGGCAATCAGGCGGTGATTACTCCGGCTTGGCTGGACGCGATGATCCAGCCCTCTGACCTGGAGTCTTCCTTTGGCCTACACGTTTGGGTTAAAGCCCGCACAGCGGAGCATCCCAATGTTGAAACCACCGCCACTGAGCCTTACCGCGACCCCCTAGCGTTTCATTTAGATGGCCGGGGCATTC
>JBHJHA010000066.1:0-28327 GCA_050331235.1 Leptolyngbyaceae cyanobacterium | reverse complement strand
AGTCAAGCTCATCTCAAGGCTAAGATTCTCGACTTCATCGATTACTTCAATCGCACCATGGCCAAGCCTTTCAAATGGAACTATACGGGCAAGCCCTTAACCGCATAATGGCTATGCTTATTTGTGCCGTTGAGTACTAGGGCCAACGAGAGACTTGAAAATGAATGCGTTCCCTAAGGCTAGTTGCCGCATCGATGAGGGACTCGAGTGATTACGGCCATCTATGGATAACCGCAGTTGGGTTTGTATCCATAGCTCATTGTCTAGTCAGGGAAAACTGAGGTTTGTCAAGGTAGGTAGTTCCCCGCTTAACAAGTAATCTAGATTTCGTTACGGTGAAGAATAGCTTGAGCTGCGCGGCGATCGGCGGCTAAAGCTGACTCGCTTGTAAATCAGGACATCTAAACCTATGGAACTCGCAATGGCAGCGGTGGTGTTTGGGACTATTTTTGTTCTCTTTACTAAAGAGACGCTGGGGAGTTAGCCCTGTTCTGGCTGACGGATACCAAAGAAGTCAATGCGATACTCAGTGATTTTAGTGCCAGTTTGAGATTCTACTTGGCGAATGAGCGCTTCTGGAAGGTCTACCCGAACGTCAATAATCTGTTGCGTGTCAAGGCAGTTGACGTGGCTGTGGGCATCATTGATATGTCCATAAAGTCGACCATCTGAACGCTCGACGCACTCAATAATGTTTTGTTCAGATAGCGCCTCTAGGTTTTGATAAACCGAAGTATGACCGATATCGCAGCCACGGCGGTTGAGGCGATCATAAATCTCCCTGGCTGATAGATGTTCTTTCGCTTCCCAGAGCAATTCTAAAATGTAGCGACGTTGACGGCTAAGGCGCATTTTAAGAGTCTGACATCGCTCAAAAGCGTCTTCTAAAGACCGAATTGGCTTGGGTGCTGTCGGGGTCTCCATCAAAATTGCTCCAGATATCAGCAAAGGATTGACTGGAAGGACGTAGTCAACGTATTCGAGTCATCCAGATAACATTACTTAGAGAAACGAGTTGCCGGATCGCTGAGGGCATATTAGCTGCCATCCGTGGCGTTTGACTGTACTCATACTCAGTACCACTTTAGCTTGTGAATAGATAAATGGGTCATCCCAAGAGGGATGCTTTGTCCTCTGTTGAGGGAATGGCTTTATGTGGATGGGTCTCCGTCAAAATTCTCGGCGAGAAGGGTGGTCGCTGCTGCAGCTGTAAGGGGTTTTGCCCAATAGTAGCCCTGGCCATACTCGCAGTTCAGCGATCGCAGGGCCTCGGCGTCTGCTGCGGTCTCCACACCTTCGGCAATCACGTCCATGCCCAAGGTATGGGCCAAGTCGATGATGGTTCGCACAATGGCGAGGTCTTCAGAGCTGTCCATATTGCGAACAAACGATTGATCGACCTTTAGGGTGTCAATTGGAAAGCGGCGTAGATAACTCAGGGAAGAATAGCCGGTACCAAAGTCGTCAAGGCTGAGTTTACAGCCGAGCGACCGCAGTTTAAGCATTAAGTCGATGGCTGCTTCGACGTCTCCCATCACCATACTTTCGGTGACTTCGAGCTTGAAGATGAGTCCTTCCCTCTGGCGGTGCTGGAAACTTTGCGCAAGCTGCTCAACTAAGTCAGGCTGCTCAAACTGTCGGCTAGATAAGTTGATGCTGATGAGCATGGGCCATTGGGAAAATTGACATTTCCATTGATGGGCTTGTTTACAGGCGGTTTCACAAATCCACTGTCCTAAGGCGATGATGAGGCCAGTTTCCTCGGCTAAAGACATAAACGTGCCAGGCCCAATCAATCCCCGCTGGGGATGCTGCCATCGCACTAAAGACTCAAATCCAGCAACTTTGCCCGTTTTTAACGAGACAATTGGCTGGTAGTAAACTTCAAATTCTTCTTCGGCGATGCCGCGACGCAGCTCTCCCTCTAGCGCAAAGCGAGCGACGTTGACTTCTAACATGCCAGATGCAAATACTTGGTATTGGACCTGACCCAGCGATCGCGACTTATACATTGCCGTATGGGCATCGCGGAGCAGGTTCTCCGCTGTGTAGCGATAGTCGGGTTGAGTTATGGCGATGCCGATGTTCGTCTCGGTGACTACCGACTGCTGCTCGGGTAAATCGATGGGCTTCGTAATGTCGACCTGCAGGTCGTGGGCCAAGCGTTCAAGGGCTGGTTTGTCGCGATCAGGCACGGCGATAGCACAGTCATCTTCATCAATGCGAGCTATTTTGGCGGATCTCGGCAAGCGGGCTTGCAAACGAGCCATCAGCGCTTGCCATACATAGTTGCCGGTGGTTTGCCCGAGACTACTGTTGACCAAACCGAGCTGTGACAAATGAATGTAAAAAAGGCCGAGGGGGACCGCTTGATGACGGCGCTGTCGCCGCTTGAGCGATCGTCGTAAATACGCTAGCAGTGATGCTTCGTTCAGGGCACCAGTAACAGCATCGTGGGTGGTGGTGTAAAACAGGCGATGGGTCATCGCTAACCCTAACGTCCCTAAAAAAGCGACGGCAGGCGCAACAGCCGGTACCCAAACCAAGTGAAAATATAGCGCTGCACTAATACCAATGATTATGGTGAGACCGCCTGCTGCAAAAATAGCGATAGTAATGGGGCGTTTTAGTCGCCATGCCACTAGGCTGCCACCCACAGCCCATGTTCCTAACCATAGAATTTCTAACCACTGTGGCCAAAAGCGAAAGGAGGGGCGTTTGCCCTCGGCAAGGTCTAACAGGTGACTGATCATCTGAGCGTGCACCATGACTCCAGACATCTGAAAAGACTGCTGGCGTACAGCACTGTAGGGGGTCGGCAAAAAATCCTTGAGGCTAGGGGCGACACTGCCAAGTAAAGCAATGCGCTGCTGGAAGCGATCAAGCTTAGTTTGTGGATCGAGCAGCTCGCTTAAGGAGATCAGCGGGGCGATCGCTTCAGGCGTCCGGTAGTCCATCAAGATCTGATACCCTCGGGTATCACTCGTTTGGTAGCCACCATCGTGGCTTTGTAAGCGCGGTAGCACCGCCTGATTTAAGAAGATAGCGGTGCTGGAGTGGTCATAGGCAATCCCCTGCTGGGCTAGGGCTCGCTGGGTAACCCGCAAGGCGAGCGAGACATATGGACTATCCGAATCGCCTACCTGCAGCAGATTGCGCCGCAGAATGCCATCTTTGTCCAAGGTGAAATCATTGAACCCAACCCGCTCAGGGCCAACACTGGGAGGTGCCGGGATGTCACCAGCGAAATTGTTAATGGCGACTACATTGGGGGCTGCGAGCTGCTCAATCAGCGCTGCTTGACCGGGTAGAACGGTGATATCGCGGTACAAATCTAGACCAATGACGCTGACCTGAGCTGTTTGTAAGCGTTCTAGGGCCGCTGCCAGGACTTCATCGGTAATGGGAAAGCCGAAGCGGCGAATATCTGCCTCTGTAATGCCCACAATTACCAGTCGATTATCCATCGCCGCCGAGGGGCGCAGTCTGACCCATTGGTCAAAAGCGATCAGCTCTAAGGTCTCAAAGCCCCCCACCCGTTGCACGGCTAAACAGAGGCCCGTGACTACAGCGCTAGATAAAATCACCGATCGCAAACTGGCCCAGAAAATCTGGGGGACGATGGCTAGTTGATGGGGACTGTCCGAGGCAAGTCCGAGGCGCGATCGCACCTGTCTTATTACGGTCGCCAGTCGAGGCAATCGTCAGATCCTCACTCCATTGCATTGGGCAGACGCACAGGCAAAAGCTCTTCGATGGCCGTATCGAGTTCGAGTTCTGCTAACAGGTTAAACCACTGGGCTTGATAAGCTGCATCCTCAGGGTTGCTAGAGATTAACTCTGCCGTCAAGGCGATCGCGTCACTCCAAAGACCAGCTGCTTGGTAAGCCTGAATCTGCTCAATCGATGGCTCATTGTCCACATCAGTCAATGGGGCCTCAAACATTACTTGCTGTAGCCATCCCTCGACTACCACACCAGCGGCTGGGTTGACCCCTTCGCAGGTGACTAAAAAGTACCAAGGATAATGCTCACCTGCTTTCAGAATGTCAGATGGAACTTGGACCCCGACTAGCTCATCTTTGTTGCCGGCCTCTAACGTTGTTTCGTACAGGATGGCGTCAGTGTCATCCAGCAAAAAGAACGTGACCGCATAGTCATCGCTAGATTCCGGCACTGCTAAGTAAAGTGAAGGGGTTGCCCGTTGGGTGAGTCCCAAGTTATTTTCCGGATGCAGCGCGACCACTCCAGAGGCATCAATGGCGCAGCCGCCCCGCGTCCCACCTCCTACTCGTCGGCCGGGAAACTCATTTTGTTCTTGAGCCAATCCCGGTAGGGCGATCGCGCAACCACCCAACAACATCGCAATGGAGAGAAACCGTTTGGTAGAGGCTGGTGGAGAGTGGCTCATGGTCAGTGCTGATAGTAATGGTAAAGGCGGTTCAAAAGACCGTTCAGTTCACTTATAGGAACCTGCAAAATCGACGAATATAGCAGTGCGTATTAGCAAAAACAGGTCGCTAGCTGTAGTTTCCGCAAAATATTTGCTAACGGTAATATCGAGATACCGCCCGTAATTGGCCAGTGCAATTAGTAACATCCTACTGAATTCGAGACTAAACAGAGGTCGCAGTTTCAGGAGACGTGATAATGGCAACAGTGCCCTCACCAGGGACTGCTGATCATCGTAAAGCCAGCCCAATAGTAAGGTGAGGCAAACGTTTCGGCAGCATTGGATGAGATCGCTGGAGTGCTCAACTCTGAAGTGATCGCTAAACTCCCCCGTGACAGCAGCAACGTATTGTCGCGATATCCAACCTCGCCGCGCAGCATACTGAGCTGGGCTTGGCGCAGAGCCTCTGCTTTAGTCGCAGCCACCTCGAGCTGCTGGTAAAACTCGCTCATCAATACTAGAGTCCCCAAATCGCTAACCTGCCAGAGACTCGCAACGGCTGATTTGACACCGGCTTTGAGGGCGACTCCCGCAAAACCAAGCTCAGCTTGGCTATCACCGATGGCTGTTTGACAAGCACTGAGTACTAACAGCTCCAGTGCGGGTGAGGCCCAATTCACAGTATCCATATCATCGAGCAACAGCTTTTGGTCCCATAGTTGTACGTAGGAATTTTTGGGAGTACCGGGTGCAAATGCTGCATGGGTCGCTAAGTGAACCAAGTCAGGAGATTGATTGCTAACCGCAGTCTGCAAAGCGGCTAAGGTAAACTGACTATTCAAAAAGGTTTTGCCCTGCCAGTCGCTACCATTTTCTGGAGCCTGTAATATTTGCGATATGCTGTCAATCTCGATAGGGACAGCCGGTAGCGGTGATAAGTTCTCAAACTCAGATGCGCCCATGGCTAAAAACTGACTATCTGTAAAAGCTTTATAGTCGGTCTGAATGAGATTAAATGCCGGAATTCTAGTGAGACTATATTTTTCAATCAGAAAGGAATTGCCGTCATAAAGGGCCGATAGGGGCAGGCCCCGCAACCCATTACCTAAGCAAAACAAAATTGTATCGACCCCCTCGGGCTCTAAAAAATCTGCTTCGAAGGGGGTGACGATCCACTCATAGAGCTGTTGTGCTGCTGGATAGTCGGAGCGGCGTGAGGGCCTCAAAACCTCTTGAAAGAATCGGTTGACCGTTGTTTGTAGCACCGTATCAGGTACATCGTATCGGGTTCTCACAACAGCTTCGTGCTTAGGGGTCGTAAGGACTAATCGCAGATGATTGCCTTTAGGAATCACCCACATGACTGCGGATTTCGTGCCGGTTTCCAGATCCAACCGTGATAAGGTTTGGGCAATCTCTGGTGCCGACTGGGTGACAGTGGCAAGATCAGCATCAAAATAGGTCTCAAACTCCTGCTCCAAACCAGTTTCCATTGTCAAAATTTGCTCATTGAGCGTTTGAGCTGAGGGGGCCGATGATATAAAGACAATGGTCACTGCAACGGTGACGCTGAGCAGCATCCACAGTAAGCGATCAGGCTGTCGCCAGAGCCGACAAAGTGAGTTAAGACTAGAGGCTGCCTGTTTGAGTTGCGAAATCATAGAGTCCGTCCCTAAGGTTTTTGATATCACTAACTTCTTGCAAACTGGATGTTTGACAGGATGTTCTAGCGACTAGGACAAGCAGTAGATAGCGCTGTCCTCATGGGACTCATGGCACAAAATGGAGGGCGTAACCGTTGGAGGAGTTGATGTCTGCGATTGACGGTAAAATTGATATCTGCAACCCCTAAGAATCAATCGTAGCGGGTTTTCCCATGATGTAGGTGGCTTCTACAGCGCGATCGTCTCCCATCATTACCAGTGAAAAAGCAATTTCGGCGAGTGCTTCTAAAGTGGTAGCTGTCGGCTGGGGATTTCTCAGCGTAAGCAAGGGAGTCGCGTGGGGATTTAGCACAATGAAGTCTGCCTCTTTGCCAGGGGAAAAGCTGCCTAAGAGATCTTCGAGTCCTAATGCTCTGGCTCCGCCTAGGGTTGCTAAAAAGAGTGCTTTGAATGGAGAAAGGGACTGATTGCGGAGCTGAGCAATTTTATAAGCTTCGCTAGCGGTTTGTAAGAGGGAGAAGCTGGTACCCGCACCGATGTCTGTGCCTAAACCAACCTTGACAGGATGCTCGGGAGATTTTGCTTGTTCCAGTTTGAAGAGCCCGCTACCCAGGAAGAGGTTGGAGGTCGGACAAAACGCGATCGCCGCCTCTGCTGCAGATAATCGCTGGAAATCTGCTTCATCGAGTTGGACGCCATGGGCAAAGACTGATCGCCGGGTGACGAGGCCAGCTTGGTCATACACCTCAAGATAGCTATCGCAGTTGGGATACAAGGTTTTAACTGAGGCGACCTCGTCAACATTTTCTGAAAGATGGGTATGGAGATAGGTATCGGGATATTCCTGTAAGAGTTGCCCTGCACACCGGAGCTGTTCGGGGGTTGAAGTGATAGCAAACCGTGGGGTAATCGCATATCGCAAACGGCTCCGGTGATGCCATTTTTCAATCAGGGCCTTGGTCTCGGTATAGGAAGTTGCAGCCGTATCGCATAAATATTCAGGGGCATGGCGATCCATCATGACCTTGCCGGCAATCATTCTGAGGTTTCGGGCTTCTGCCGCTTCAAAAAACGCTTCTGCCGATTGGGGAAAAACAGCCGCAAAGACTAGCGCGGTTGTGGTGCCATTGCGGAGTAACTCATTGAGAAAAATATCGGCAATTTTCCTTGCATAGGCTTTGTCTTGAAACTTGGATTCGGTTGGAAAGATATATCGATTGAGCCACTCCAGCAGTTGTTCCCCGTAGGCTGCCATCATCGCTGTTTGCGGAAAGTGAATGTGAGTGTCAATGAAACCTGGCAGCAGCAGGCGATCGCGATATTGCCGTAAAGGAAGTGACTCATATTTGGGCACGAGTGATTGATAATCACCAAATGCTTCCACCTGTCCTCGGCTATCCAGCACTAACAGGCCATCTTCGAGATAGCGTACGCTTTCAGCTTCGCTGACATAAAAAGGATCATCAACGAAATCTAAGAAGCTTCCTCGAAATGCTTGTGCTGCTGGCATACCACCTTTCAACCTTAGGGATTTCTATTGATCGAGGTTAGCGCCTCTGATCAATCGGTTCACTACGTCACGGTAGAGCCTATTTCCCCTCAAGACTGTATTGATCTTTAGCAAATCGAGCCCTGTAGCATGATGTAATCTAAGCAATCAATATTTTCAGCGGCGGCGGAATTACTTATGCCGGATG
Source organism: Leptolyngbyaceae cyanobacterium (assembly GCA_050331235.1). Classification (GTDB taxonomy): domain Bacteria; phylum Cyanobacteriota; class Cyanobacteriia; order Phormidesmidales; family Phormidesmidaceae; genus Halomicronema. Next base: position 20,573 of record JBHJHA010000066.1, on the reverse strand, counting down.
TACTCATACACTTCCAGATATTCCTTGCCTGATTTTTTCCAAGAATGGTCGTACTGCATCCCCTGCAAGGCTAGCTGCTGGAACAGCTTCGGCTCGTCATAGTAGAGGTCAAGGGCGCGGTTCATCGCTGATTCCACAGCATAGTGGTCGGACTCATAAAAGACAAAACCGGTCCTCTCTTCCCGGGGATGCTCGGTGTCATAATCCCAATCAAAGACTGTACTGACCAGTCCCCCGACCCCTCGCACGACGGGCACAGTCCCATATCGCATGGAAATCAACTGAGTCAGACCACAGGGCTCATACTTACTGGGAACAACCATCAAGTCCGCCCCGGCATAAATAAGATGTGCCAGTTCTTCATTGAAACTAAGCTCGAGGTGGATATCGGGATTGTCATTGAGGTGGCGCTTTTCGTGCCAAAACCAGTCATTGATAGTGCTGTCGGTGGCTGATCCTAATAAGACGAACTGAGCCCCCCGATTCAGGGCGTAGTACATGGCATGGTGCACTAGATGAACGCCCTTTTGATCGTCTAAACGACCAATGAAAGCCATCATGGGCTTGTCACAGGTCCGCAGCGATAGGCGATCGCGCAAAGCTTTTTTGTTGAGAACTTTGTCTTCGTAGGTGCTCAAGCCATAGGTTTGGGCAATGTGAGGGTCATCCTCAGGATTCCAAATGGCATAGTCGACGCCATTTAAAATGCCAGAAAACTTGAAGCTTTTATCGTGTAGGGTGTGGCCGAGCCCAAACCCAAAATCACCGTACATTGCCTCCCAAGCATGATGAGGCGCAACTGTATTGACGTGGTTGGCATATACAATGCCGCCTTTCATAAAATTGAGCGAAAAGGGGTTGAAATTATCTCTCAACCGCTCATAGTCAAAATAATAAGACTCACGGTTGAGGCCCGTAGCCCAGAGAATTTCAGAGCCGCCAAAGCCCTGATGCTTGAAATTGTGAATGGTGTACATGACCCGCTGGTTGCCCATTCCGTGATACTGGTACATTTCGTACAGCATCACAGGCACCAACCCAGTTTGCCAATCGTGGCAGTGAATGATATCAGGTCGCTTGTTAGTTTGAAGCAAAAACTCGAGGGCTGCCTTGCTAAAAAAGGCAAACCGCATAGGGTCATCATTACAGCCATAGTAGGTGCCGCGGTCAAAGAAGAAATCCTCTGAATGAGGCTCAATGAAGAAGCACAAACGTCCATGGACCCACCCACAAAACACTGAGCAGTGAATGCGGCCTCCATACCAGGGCACCCACAGGTCTCGGTAGGCATCGTGTAGGCCCCAGATGTGGTCATATCGCATGTTGCTGTACTTGGGCAAAATCAACTCTACGCAATGCCCTTGTGACTCAATCTCACGACTCAGACCGTAAACAACATCCCCTAAGCCACCAGCTTTGATGACAGGAGCACATTCTGAGGCAATCTGTACGATGTACATAAGAAACCCTTGTTTCACAAAAGTTTATTTTGAGTTGCTCTTATTCAATCAGGAAGGCTCTAGTCAGGCAAGGGGACTATAGACAGATCGCGTCGCTTATCTCCCGTGGGAAAACGGTGGACGACTCACAACTTGCCTGGGCTGGGCGTTACCATGCTAAGAGACCTCATTTCACTCAGTAGACGAAGTTAAGGAGTCAGCATGGTCGGCACACAAGTTTCAGCCCGCGAGTTTTTTCGGGCAGCCTATGAAAACCGCTATACCTGGGATCAAAATTTTCCTGGCTATACCGCCGATGTCACCTACATCTCAGGGGAGACAGAAGTGACTGCCAAAGCGAAGGTCAGTGCAGAGCTTAAGGCAGAAGTTTTTGGCATAGAGGACGAAGCTGTGCAGAAGGCAATTCACGGTCAGCTTTGGGAGATAGCCATCCATCGGATCCGCCGCTCCTTTGAAGACACCCACGGCAACAATACGTTTTCCTATGGCAATACCTTAGAAGACGGCTCCGTCGAAATTTTAATGGGGGGCAAAGCTGAGGGCGATCGCTACCAGGTCCGCGATAACGAAGTCAGTATGGTGCATCGCCACATTCATGGCACGGTGGTTACCATCCACACCTTCAGCAGTCATGACACTGGCCAAGGCTACTTATCTCACAAGTATGACTCGGTGTATCACGATCCCAAAACGGGTGAACAAAAGGGCGGCCGTAGCGTATTTGAAGATAGTTATGAAAAAGTAGGCGACTATGTAATCTTGACCGAGCGTAAAATCACTACCGAAGTCAATGGTCGGACAGAAGCGCAAATCTTCCGCTTCACCAACATCCAACTCCTGGATGCTTAATCTTTAATGCATAAGAGCTTTTGTCAGAGGGTTGAGCTCTGGCAAAAGCTCCTATGGCAGTTGATGCCAATTTCCGATGTTCTTGTTATAAAGCTTTAACAGCCTTGCTCAGAGTGCATTGTAGGCTTTGTGGGCTGAAATGCTCCAGTGTTTGTTGCCTAAGCCACTCGCTATCACACCGCTGATCTTCCCCCTGCAAGATTTCAATACAGGCTTGGGCGACTGCGACGGGGTCTCGATAGGGCACTCGCCACCCAACTTTGCCATCCTGTAGTGGATCTGCAGATCCATCATCATCACCTGATAGGGTCGGGACACCACAAGCCATTGCCTCTAAATAAACAATGCCAAAGCCTTCCTTAGAGGGCATCACATAGGCATCTGCCAATCTGTAGTGTTCTACCAGCCGTTGATCAGGGATAAATCCGGCAAAGACAACTCGATCGGCGACACCTAAATCTTGGGCCAGCTTGGCCAAGCGAGGCTGATCATCCCCACGACCCACGACTAAATACTTGACATCAGGAAAGGCTCTCAAAATTTTGGGCAAAGCGCGGATAGTGACATCAACTCCCTTATAGATATCACCCGACCACAGGCGAGCTACGGTCATAAGCACTCGACAATTTTTGAGCCCGTACTGCTCAATCAACTCGGGATTAGGAGGGCCGGGTGTAAAAGTTTCGCCATCGACTACACATGGCAGCATGGAAAATTTTTGGGGATCTAAATCGTTGGCGGCGCAAGCTAAATCCCGACTGTAGCGGCTGTTACCCCAAATCCTGTCGGCTTGTTGCAACGCGCGTCGCTGTAAGGCAGGTGTCGTTTGCCAAACTTCTTTGCCATAAATAATGGCAGTGTAAGGAACGCCAAAAAACTCACACAGCGGGCTCACTAGAGGCAACAAACGGACATGGCCACAAATGAAGTGTTGATAAGGATAGCGGGCTAGGTGCCTGATGAGTTGAAATGCTAGATTGAGCCGTCCCAGCGCTGGGTTCGGATGGTCGAGGTAGTGAAACTGAATTTTGTCGCCGGCCAACGGATTTGTACACTCGCCATGGTCTCGAAGTAGGAACACATCAGCGGGTGGAGCCGTCGGCTCATTCAGGTAAGCTGTAAGTACATCCTTTAAATAAGACTGAATACCCCCTTCAAAAGAAAAGACTTGTAGGAAAACAAACCCAATTCTTGCATCACTTTTAGCGACCATCTTTGTTGAAGTTGATGAGTTGACCGATTCTACAGTGGTAAACGAGGCGTCAAGTAAGGGACTGAAAAGCCCAACCGTTGAAGAAGACTGCACTTTTTGGGCTATCGCTGACAAACTTGATATTCATTTACTAGAATACCCATCCGGTTCTGACAACGCTTAGCAAGAGGGCAAATGACCGAAAAAATTTGGCAATATTAGACCTCTTGCAGATTAATTGTAGACTCGTCGATCAAGCTGCCCGAGCATATTCCAAGTTGTAGATAGCGGCAATGAGATTGCAGCGCAAGCCATAGCGACGGCGCCGATTCCGGTAGCAACCGGCCAAGAGCCTGAAGGTCTTCAAGCGCCGATTCACATGCTCAATGCCGATACGCTCACGGGCCAACGCCTGATTGTAGGCTTTATCCGCCTGTGTCAACTGGCCCCCCTAGGGTTTCTTAATTGGCAACTCACTCTGGTGATGAAGTTTCTGAATCCCTTGATAGCCCTTATCTTGGAGGCTTTTGGTATCTGCATGGAAGTGAATCCCAGAGGCTTGAAAGACCTTGAAACCGTGTTGACGACCGGTGCCAAAGAACGTACAGATAATTGCTCTGGTTGCACGCTCAATGATGAGCTGGCATTTGAGCGTATGGCGCTTCTTTTTGCCCGAGTAAAATCGCCGTTGTTGCCGTTTGGGACGTTCAATCAGCGTTTCCGTCACATCCATCACCACCACATCCGGGCGGCCAAAGCCTCGCAGGAGGGCTTTCTTGCCGGGTAAATGAAACCGCTGAGAGCATATCAAGGTGGCTTCGAGCCAATGGACGATACAACAGACTGTGGACTCGCTCACGCCCCAACTGGTGGCAACGTGGAAGTAGGTGCGATACTCTCGCCAATATTCCAAGGTCACTAACACCCGTTCCGCGAGGTCCAATTTCGGGCGCGCTCCCGGCATCGGCACTGGTCGCCATGCTGGGGTCAGGGTTGCCAGCATGTGCTTGAAGACCCTTCGGGTGACCCCGAAGCGACGCTTGAAGTGCTTATGGGATAGGCTTTGCGCTATGGTGTAATCCATCATCAGGTATCTGAAGTTATTGACCTATCCTGATGTTTTCTCATTTTGCTACGAACTGCTTGCGCTAATTTGCAAGAGGTCTATTGCATTTATCAACGTTGCCCACTAAGATATAAAATTCCAAATTAAGCTATCTGTGAATGGCGATAGTGAGTAATAGTCAGACAGTTTTGACTACCTAGCCGCTGATATTTGACATGATCAACTGCTCGTCGGAGCAAAAACCAACCATAGCCACCATCAGTTAATAGACTGCCGGGTTCAGGCTCTTTTAATTGGGTTGGATCGAACGGAGGACCTTGATCCCAAATGCGAATGCTGATCTGGCCATATTCAAGGTCCACTTCGATCTCGATTGGGGTCTCTGCCGGTAAATGAGAATGGGCGTGCCGCACGGCGTTGGTAAAGCCTTCGGCAATTGCGATGTTGAGGCGATCGCAGCTACTTTTGACCCAACCTAGCTCAGGCTCTAAAGAGCAATAGAGCCGATCAAACCAAGCCTGTACTTTTGACAGAGTTTCTAACTGACTGTCGACAATTACGTTTTCATGTCTGCACATGAGACTCTACACAGCTCACAAAATAACAAGCCAGTAGATGCATGTAATCAACTTACCGTGGACCTAGGTGCATGAATATATGGATACCTGCCCCAAAGCCTGCAAACAAAATTTCTGCCTGGCAAGCCGGCGATCGCTAGCTGGTTCAAACTGTTATAGATTCCACCCCTCAGCATTAAAAAGTCGCCTGGGCAGAGGCCACAGACGACTCTTTTCGAACCTTGATTAAGCCTAGAAAAGGCCTAAGGTCAAAGACTCATCAATCGGGAAAGTTGCTCCAATCCCTAACCATAGAGTTACGACAGTGCCGAACAAAAATACAGTAGTCGCAACGGGACGGCGGAAAGGATTTTGGAACTTATTGACACTCTCAACAAAGGGCACCAACATCAGACCCAAGGGAATAGCTGTCATACCAGCAATCCCCAGCAGCTTGTTGGGGACAATCCGAAGAATTTGGAAAGTTGGGTACAGGTACCACTCAGGCAAAATTTCTAAAGGCGTGGCAAAGGGATTTGCCGGCTCACCCACCATCGCTGGATCTAAAATTGCCAAGCCAACGCAGCATGCAATCGTGCCCAAAATGACGACGGGAAAAATGTAGAGCAAATCATTAGGCCAGGCAGGTTCGCCATAGTAGTTGTGACCCATGCCCTGCTTGAGCATCTCTCTCAGCTTAGGATCGCTAAGATCAGGTTTTTTAATGGTAGCCATAAGTGCGTCAACCGTCTTTGAGACTTACATTTCAGAGAACGTCAAAGATCGCAATCTGCTTTCTTTGACGCGATTATAAACAGAGACCTGCCCTTAAAGAGGACCGGAAATACCCTGCTTCCGGATCATCAGGAAGTGCAGCAGCATAAAAACTGCGATCGCCCAAGGTAGGACGAAAGTGTGAAGGCTGTAAAAGCGGGTCAAAGTAGCTTGACCAACTGCTTCACCGCCTCGCATTAGCTCGACAATGGTAGAGCCAACGACAGGAATAGCCCCTGGTACGCCAGATACAATCTTGACAGCCCAATAGCCAACCTGATCCCAAGGGAGAGAGTAACCTGTGACACCAAAGGTAACGGTGATCACTGCGAGTACAACACCGGTCACCCATGTCAACTCACGGGGCTTTTTAAAGCCGCCGGTAAGGTAAACGCGGAAGACGTGCAGAATCATCATCAGCACCATCATGCTGGCAGACCAGCGGTGGATAGAGCGAATTAGCCAGCCAAAGTTGACATCGGTCATTAAATATTGAACTGATGCAAACGCTTCAGTCACAGTTGGCTTGTAATAAAAGGTCATTGCAAAGCCAGTTGCGAACTGAATGATGAAACAAGTCAGGGTAATGCCGCCGAGGCAATAAAAGATATTGACATGGGGCGGAACGTACTTGCTGGAAATGTCATCGGCAATCGCCTGCACTTCCAGCCGTTCGTTAAACCACTGATAGGCTTTTGAATCGGTAACTTGCTTGGTAAACATGAAGCGGGAGGTTATTAATCTAAGCAATGCATTCCTTAGAAATTTAACATAGTTAAAACTTCGTTCAGAGACATTTCCTGACGCCCGCCATGAAAATAACTGCCAGAATGGCTGTGATGACAGACCTGTGGATGTTTCTAGGTAATGTAAAGAAAGCAATAAAGCTCCTTTGCCCCTTCACGTATTGTTACAGAGCTGGTTGCTTAATCTCGGTCTTCCATTGGAATTCATCTATGGATCATGAATGAGTTTCAGCGGTGCCCTCTACAATTGAGTGTGAAGAGATTATCTGCTATGAGATACACGCTTTATAGATTGATGACGGTTGGGGTGCTGGTGGTCGCTTTGAGTTTAGGCCTCTATCAGCCGGCGGTGCTGGCGCTCAGCGAAGACCAAAGTCTGGTGGCTGAGGTATGGCGCTTAGTGAACCGAGCCTACTTGGACGAGACATTCAATCGCCAAAATTGGTGGTATGTCCGCGAGCGATATCTCAAACGCGACTATGCCAACCGAGGTGAAGCCTACGATGCTATCCGAGAAATGCTGGGTTCATTGGATGACCCCTATACTCGGCTCTTACCACCTGAGCAATATCGTAGTTTGCAAACGAGTACGGCTGGCGAGCTCACAGGCGTTGGGCTGCAGATTGCGAAGGATGAGCGCGAAAATGTACTGCAGATTATTGCGCCGGTAGAGGGCTCTCCGGCAGCGGCCGCAGATTTGCAGCCTCGCGATCTCATTTTAGCGATCGATGACCACGCCACTGACAGCTTGACTCTAGATGAAGCGGCTAGCTATATGCGAGGCCCTATCGGCACCACCGTGAAGCTTACAATTGTGCGTGGGGAGAATGCGCCTCGGGACTTTACCTTGACTCGCGACGTGATCAGTTTGAACCCTGTGGTGACCGAGCTCAATCGGGTCGGGGATGATTTGACAGTGGGATATATTCGCCTAACTCAATTCAACGCGAATGCGGCGAGTGAAGTGGCGGCCACCCTGCAGGACTATGAGCGACAAGGGGCAAACGCGTACATTCTTGATTTGCGGAATAATCCTGGCGGTTTATTGAGTGCAGGGATTGAAATTTCGCGGCTGTGGCTTGATCAGGGCGTTATCGTCTATACCTACGATCGTCGGGGAGTGCTCGACAACTTTGAAGCGGACGGTACAGCCTTGACCGATGCCCCCCTAATTGTGCTGGTTAATGAAGGCACTGCAAGTGCCAGTGAAATCTTGGCAGGGGCCCTGCAGGATAATCGTCGTGCCCAGCTAGTGGGAAATACTACTTTTGGGAAAGGTTTGATTCAGTCTTTATTTGATTTATCTGATGGCTCAGGATTAGTGGTGACAGTGGCGAAATACAAAACGCCCGCAAATCACGATATCAACCGCAAGGGAATCCGCCCGGATCGCCGGGTATCGCTGGAAGCAATTACCCGTGACCAGATCGGCACGGCTGATGATACCCAATATCAAGCCGCGATTGAGATATTACGTCAATCAATGGTGATGGCGAGTGCACCCTAAACCAAGCCGCACTTATCACGACCCGCTCCATGGTGCGATCACCCTTGATCGCCATGAGCCGGTTGAGCAGTTGCTAATTCATCTGATTGATACTCCTCCCTTTCAGCGGCTGCGGCGAGTGCGGCAATTGGGGGCTGCAAGTCTCACGTTTCATGGGGCAGAGAGTTCCCGCTTTACCCATGCTTTGGGGGTGATGGCACTCACGCGCAAGGCGTTTGACTTGTTGACGCTCCGCTATCCAGAGCTCCGGCCTCATCGAGCGACGGTGCTTTGCGCGGCGTTGCTCCATGACATCGGCCATGGTCCGTTTAGCCATACGGCAGAGGAGATCTTTAAGACCCACCATGAAGCTTGGACCCGACGAATTATTCGGGAGTCGCCCTCGATTCAGCGGTTGTTAGCAAACTTTGACCCAACCCTGACAGCAGCGATTGAGTCGGTTTATACCCATCAGCATCCTGTGCCTATCATTTGGCAATTAGTGTCGAGTCAGCTTGATTGCGATCGCCTTGACTATCTGATGCGGGACTGTTACTTCACTGGAGCGTCTTATGGTCATCTTGATCTTGATCGCATTGTGCGATCAATGGATATGAACACCGATGGTAATTTGGTCGTCTTGCACAAGGGGCAGACGGCCGTAGAGCATTACTTATTGGTGCGGTACTTTATGTACGCCCAGGTCTACAACCATCCTAAAAATTTGGTGGCGACATGGATTCTTGGTCAAGTCTTTTATCGTGCTAAGGATTGCTTTGAACGCGGTTGCCTAGAAGCCGACAGCACTGTGATGGCCTGGCTGCAGCATCCGCATCCGGGGCTCACGCTGCAAGATTATCTGGCGGCGGACGATATTGTCTTTACCTATCACTTGCAGCGGTGGCAGCACCACGATGATGATTGCTTAGCCGATCTCTGTCAGCGCTTCATCCACCGTAATTTATTTAAGAGCCGCGATGTCTCTGGGTTTTGTGAGGGCGATCGCGCTGACCTATTGAGAAAAACGCAAAACAAAGTGTTGCAGCTGGGCTATGACCCTAGCATTTATTGCGGTCTGTCCCAAAGCCGCAATCGGGGCTACACCTTATATCAGCAGGGCATCAAAATCTGGGTCGATGGCCGGCCGGTCGATATTAATCATCTATCGCCGCTGGTAGAGCCTTTGACCCACACCCACGAGCGCACTTGGTTGCTGCACCCTCCTGAGGTGACTCCTTGGCTAGATGAGCAGTTGTCCGAACAGGCCGCCGTCGCAAATGAGCGTTAATGATGGCTGAGAAGCGTGAGGATTTGACCCATGGGTTGCAACGGTAGGATACCGACAGACTGGCAAATGCATCAGTAAGCTGACTTTTATTTCCGTCGGTTGAGCCTATGACCCCTTGCCCTTTTTGCGACATCATTCATGGCGGTGCGCCTGCGAGTCTCGTATACGAAGATGACAGCACCCTAGCCCTGATTCCGTTGAAGCCGATTTATCCTGGGGCCTGTATTGTTATTCCCAAGGTGCATATTGATCACTTCACCGATTTGCCGGACACCCTAGCTGCCCGCGTTATGGTGGTCGCCCAGCATATTGGCCGCAAAATGATGGTTGTTTATCAGCCGCTCAAGGTCGGTATGGTGGTGCATGGGTTTGGGGTGCGCCATGCTCACCTAAACCTAATCCCCCAGCATGATCCGCTCGACATTACCTACAAGCATCTGGCACATATCGAGAATGATGAAGTGAAATTTAGCGAAAAGCCTTTAGCAGCTCCGAGTCGTGAAGAACTTGATCGCCAAGCGGCAAGCTTGCGACTTGAGCCTTTCAGTCTCGATGGAGAGGTAATCGAAAAGCCGTGAGCAATGGGTTTTGTAGACAAGTCTGTTTTCACCTCACTGTGCCGCCGAAACCCATACAGAACAATCTTTCACAACTGTTAAAGTTCTTTTATCAAACGCATAAACTCGACTCAACTTAGAGCGAACGGTGCGACACTGAAAAAGACTTTATGTGCTTGAGGTTTCATGGTTGCCACTGCTGCTGATTCCATCATGGGTCGTCTGCCGGAACTCATCGACGATATGCCGCCGCTGGCCGGTTGGGAAGATCGAGTCCAAGCAGCGACTACCGGTGCAGCCCCTCTGTATTGGGATCGGACCAATTTGCGCTTGTCTGAAATGACAGCAGGGTTTGCGATTGCCCTCCACATGCATCAACCAACTATTCCCGCTGGTGGTGAAGGGCAGCTTATTAGTAACCTCCAGCATATGTTTGAGCATCCCTACGATGGCGATAACCATAATGCGGGTCCATTTGCTTACTGTTACGCCCGCATGGGTGACTTCATTCCAGAGCTGGTGGAGCAGGGCTGCAATCCACGGGTCATGCTTGATTATTCTGGAACGCTCCTGTGGGGATTCCAGCAGATGCAGCGCCATGACATTTTAGATAAGCTGCGGCGCATTACCTGTGGGGCTCAGTATTATCCCTATGTCGAATGGCTAGGGACCTTTTGGGGACATGCTGTAGCACCTTCGACTCCTATCCCTGATGTCAAACTGCACATTCGCGCGTGGCAGCACCACTTTGCGGCGCTCTTTGGGTGGGAGGCCTTGTCACGGGTACGGGGCTTTTCTCCTCCTGAGATGCATTTGCCGAATCATCCTGACACCCTCTATAACTTTGTCAAGGCGCTGAAGGATTGCGGCTACCAGTGGCTGTTAGTCCAAGAGCATACGGTGGAAACCCTAGCCGGTCATGGCATTCAACAGCCTCACTTGCCCCATCGCTTGGTAGCTAAAAACTCTCAGGGAGAAACGGTGGACATCACCGTTTTGATCAAAACCCAGGGGTCAGATACCAAGCTGGTGGGGCAAATGCAGCCCTTTGCGGAGGCCAAGACGCTTTCCCCGCAGCCGTTAGGTAACCACTCTGTACCGCCGCTTGTGACACAAATCAGCGATGGCGAAAACGGAGGCGTCATGATGAATGAGTTTCCCGGTATGTTTAAGCGCTGCTGGCACGAAATGCGTCAGCGGGATGACAGTGTCGGTACGGTCGGCTGTCTGGGCACTGAGTATTTGGAGCTAATCGCGGCGGCTGGCGTTACCAAGGAATATTTCCCAAGCTGTCAAGCGGTTGGGCAGCATCGTCTCTGGCAGGCTGTTGGCGATCGCCCGACAGCAGGGTCTGTACAAACGGCGATCGCTGATATCCAAGCCGAAGACGATGGATTTCAGATGGAAGGCTCTTCTTGGACGAGCGATCGTAGCTGGGTGGAAGGCTATGGCAATGTTATGCAGCCGATGGAGCAGTTGAGCGCCCGCTTTCATCAGGCGATCGCCGAAGACCGATTTCCTGACCGGCGAGCTGCAAACTATCACCGAGCATTACTGCATACCCTGTTGCTAGAAACAAGCTGCTTCCGCTATTGGGGCCAGGGAGCTTGGACAGAGTATGCCCAGACAATCTATCGTCGGGGGTTGGCGACGCTAACGAATAACTAGCGCCGAGAGGCCTGTGGCCGTTAGACAGAAAGCTGGTGACCAAAGCTGCTGAAGCACTCTCAGTTCAGCTATTTTCAGCAGTAAACCAAAGCTATATAATTGGACCAAGTTTTACATTTCTTCGTATTCTTCTCACGGCTTTTGGAGGTCGTTTTTCGTGTATCCTCAACCCCCCTATGTATTGATGCTTGCCGGTTTCTTGTCAGCGATCGCAGCTGGTTCTGCCTTTAGTGCTTCTTTGCAGCAAGCCACCCGCGAGTGGGCCAAAAATCCAACGGCGAGTTCTTTGGAAGATATTCGGGGCTTTTCGTTGCAGCTATCCTACTTGGGGATTTGCTTAGGTGTCTGCGTAGCCTTAGCTTCTGGAATTCAGTTTTTTGGGTTTTCGGCCAAAGTTTCCTATGGCCTTGGGGGAGTACTGACAGCGCTCATGGCTTGGCTAGTGTGGCGGCAACTCGGTGTCATTTTGGCCCAGATTCAGCAGGGGGGCTCAAAAGCCTTAGACCTGGATGCCTTTTAGAACTGGGATGGATTTAGGGCTGGTTTCGCATGGGTGATATCTCCGTAGACATCTGACATCATCCACAATGCTCAATTTTTATGAGTAAAGCGTTGATGGCTTATCAATGCCGATAGCCAAGGTCTGACTTTGAAGCAGGGGGAATAGGGCTGACTGTTCGCAGTTCATTTCGCCTGAGTGTCTTGCCTCCGGACGGGCCTACTGTGACATGCTGGCTATAGATGGGATGGGGGAACTGCACTTCAGCCTCTTATCACCTGTGTTGCTGCCTAACTCACTGATGTCCCAGGGTGTCTTCGACTGCAGTGTGGGGATGTCTGGTCTTGAGCGGTCGAATCCCCTGTTTGTTGAATCGTGAGGATGCCTGTGTGGTTTTTAGCTCAAATTTATCTACCGCTCTGTGGGGGGGTATTGGTTGGGCTGTTGATTAGTGCTTTGCTGGGCCGATGGCGATCGCCGTCAGCGGTTACCCAGGTTTGGCAATATCGTGTTCCCGCCTATTTGGGACAGTTTTTGTTTTGGGTTGGGGTGCCGCTGAGTCTTATTCACTTTTTGCGTCAGGCTGATTTGACGGGCGGGGTTTGGCTGGCTCCGGTGATGGCTTGGCTGACTTTTGGCCTTGCACTACTGCTGGCTTGGCTTTGGCTACAACTCCGGCATGCAGACTGGCCACAACCGACAAAGGGGACCTTTTTGCTATCGGCCATGGTGGGCAACACTGGCTACATTGGTTTCCCGGTGATTTTGCTATTGCCGCAGTTAGGAACGACCTATTTTGGTTGGGCGGTCTTTTATGATCTGCTGGGAACTGTACTTGGCGCTTACGGTTTAGGCTCGATGCTAGGGGCTTACTATGGCCACACCACTGATTCTGCAGGGGGGCAGCCACCATGGCGGCGGAGCTTGATAGCATTGCTGACCGCACCTACATTGCCTGCTTTTGGCCTAGGGCTGCTGCTGCGTTTAAAGGAGTTGCCTCTGTGGTTAGAGGCGGGTCTTCAAGCCTTTGCTTGGTCAATGGTCATGTTATCGCTCGTGCTCATGGGCATGCGTTTGCAGCAGTTACGATCGTTTCAGCAAATTCAGCCGGCGCTGATGGCGGCCTTGATTCGTATGGCGATCGCCCCGCTCATGATTGGCTGGGTGCTTACGATATTTGGCGTAGTTGGTGCCCCGCGTTTGGTAATCGTTTTGCAAGCAGCGATGCCGTCGGCATTTGCAACGCTCGTTTTGACAGAGACCTTTGATTTAGATCGAGATTTGGCCGTGACTTGTGTCGGGCTCAGTTCGGCATCTTTATTGATTACTTTACCGATCTGGCTGTGGAGCTTTCCGGTATGAAAATAGAGTGGTGTTGAAGGCATTACCAACTTGGCAGGGCCTATCGTTGATGAATAGCAGCGATAAGGGGGGAGTCGAATTAAAATGAGCAAGCATCTGACGGGCTAGCCATTGGATAGCTGTTCGGTGAGTTGATTTTGATCTGATGTGCTCGGTCAGCAGCAGCAGAACGCTTTGAACTTAGGCGGTACCCATGAACGCATCCCGTTTTGTCGCGTTGGTCTGGTTGTGGTTGTTCGTGCCGCTGCCGGCTGAGCCGACGGTTATTAATTTGAACCCTCATGGGCCGGCGATCGCGGTTGCAGATAGTAGCCGTCATCGCGATCCCTCGTACTGGCGAAATGCAAGGACCTTGGTTGCACAGGAACAGGCCATGCCAATAGCGGAGGATGCTCAGGCTGTGAGTGTGGAGGCCCCTTCTGTATTGTGGCTAATTGCGATGCCTGCGGTGCCACTCTTCGGGGGTGTCTTGGTTTATCTCAGCCGACGACTACGGGGGCAAACAGCGGGAGAATGCCGTTTAGTTGCAGAGATAGACCCGCCGCCAAAGTGTCCAACTGAGCAAGCTGAAGGTGACGCTGATAGTGGTTAGGATTGCTAGTGAGCAGGGGACCGCCCTTGCACCGATTGATAGCATTGGCTACGGATGCCGAGGGATTGACCCGAGGATGGCCAATAGTATCAATGCCGTTGATTCAACTTTCCCAACTAAGCGACGATGGACAATTCACTACACACTGTGCAAGCTGCTATGGGGGCTGTCTTTAGCCCAGACTCTGAGGTGCCGATAACCTTTGGCGACGAAGAAACAGCACTAGCGGCGGCCCAGACCGGGGTGGCGATTTGCGATCGCTCCCATTGGGGACGCATTCGAGTCTCAGATAGCGATCATCTACGCTTCTTGCACAATCAAACCACTAATCAAATTCAACTGCTGACATCTGGGCAAGGATGCAACACGATATTTGTCACGTCTACTGGACGTACCCTGGATTTGGTCACGGCCTGTGTCGAGCCAGACGCAGTTTTGCTGCTGACCTCTCCTGGGCAAGCTGAATCCCTCATGGCCTGGATGGATCGCTACATTTTCTTTGCGGACAAAGTCAAGCTGGAAAACGAAACTGATAAAACAGCAGCGTTGACTTTGATCGGTCCAGACAGCGATCGCATCTTACACGAACTGGGTGTAGCGACTGCCTCAGACATGGAGTTTGCTAGCCATCAACGAGTTGAGGTTGGTCGCCAGCTATGCTACTTGGTTAAGGACACTGGCCTCGGCCTATCGGGTTTTACTCTAATAGTGGCTAAAGCAGCCAGTGGAGCGCTTTGGCAACTATTGACTAGGTTGGGAGCCGTTGTTCCCATGGGTGAACGAGGATGGCAAGCATTACGGATACAACGGGGACGACCAATGCCCGGTTATGAACTAACGGAGGACTACAATCCCTTAGAGTCTGGTTTGTGGCGGGCTGTCTCTTTTGATAAGGGATGCTATATCGGCCAGGAAACGATTGCACGGTTGCAGACCTATCAGGGTGTCAAACAGCAACTGTGGGGACTACGCTTAGCCAAGAAAGTGCCTAGCGGCACACCGATTATGCAGAGGGATAGTAAGATTGGCGTCGTTACTAGCTGTATAGAAACCGCTGATGCAATCTTAGGTTTAGGCTACATTCGGACCAAAGCTGGTGGCGCTGGTTTAGAGGTTGCAATCGGTAACTTTCCCGCTAAGGTTGTTGATATTCCTTTCGTCAGTCGTGGCTATTTAGATGCGCATTAAGGTCTGACTCGAACAGGTGTTTGAAATGCGAAAGGGATATCGACTAAAGGAGGTCAATTGAGGTGCTACGTTAATTCCCGCTAATGGGATGCTAGGCTCTGAGCTAATCGAGATAGATTTATAAAGATAAAGGCAATAAAGATAAAAGAAAACGAGATGTCAATGTTTTGATGATTTGGCAAGCTGAATGAGAAATTTGAGCAATTCGGCTTGTTTTGAGCACACTTGTTACAGGTTCCTGGTGTTATGGTGCAAAGGATTGGGCAGTCCTCAACTATCCTTCTAAAACCGATTCAGGTTTCACCCCGAGGTTTTAAGCGACAAATCGAGACTGCCTTGAGCGCGCTAATGCAGTTAAGCGCTCGCGTCTCTATATTTGCCAAATTACCTAAGGGTGATAGTTGGTCAGCGGATCTGCAGCACTACAGTAAGGCCATTAGCCCCACTCCCGATATCTATCTGTTCGCCCGTGAAGGTGCCCAGGTATTTGACTGGCATCAGTCAATTTTGGTTCCTAAAAGCCACTCCATGCCTGGAGAATATTTTTTGCTGGCTGTTTCCGATACCGTTAGCTTTTTAATCCGTGGGCAGCGAGCAGAGGCGTCTTTACCCACTGATGGAGAGGAAGAGGTTAATGTCAATTCTGCTGGGGGCGAGACGGAAAAAATCCCAGTTGTGCAGTATCAAATCACTTTTCAAAAGCCACTCATTCAGAAATTTATTGATGATTTACGGCCCTTAACCGAAGCCAGTCTCGCAACTTATCCAGAGCAGCGGTCGGTAGCTGTTGTGCTGCAAAATTGGTCAACGCAACTGCAACTGCCGGATCAGTGCTATGCGGGTTTGATCGATGCCTTGGTATTGCAAGAGGGGCTGCACCAAGAGCGTCTGCAGCACCAAGCTCGCACTTATCGCCGCCAGGCGATGACGGCGTCAAACCTTTCGACGCAAAATGAGTCCTTGCTCAATACTCTCCGCGTCAAAGATGATTTTCTAAGCACAATTGGACAGGAGTTGCGTACGCCATTGTCTGCAATTAAAACGGCCTTGCCCCTGCTATCTTCTCCAAATTTAAAGCCTCCTCAGCGACAGCGCTACCTAGACATGATTAGCCGTGAGTGCGATCGCCAGGTTAACCTCATCAATGGGGTCTTAGAATTACTGCAAATTGAGCGCAGTATGATCACGGCCAATCCTAACCCCGTCAATTTGTTTGACGTGTTGCCAGGGGTTGTCAGCACCTACCAGCCGATTGCCCAGGAGAAAGGAATTCGGTTAGCTTACACGGTGCCCAACACACTACCAGCCATTTGCTGTCCTGAAAACTGGGTGCGTCAGATCGTGATTCATTTGCTGAGCAACAGTATTCAGTACACTGATTCTGGCGGAGAGGTGTGGGTGACAGCTCAACCAGCTGATGATGACATGCTGATGATTAGTGTCAAAGATACCGGTGTCGGGATTCCACAAAATGAGCTTCCTCACGTCTTTGATCACTTTTATCGAGGTCGTCAAACCAATCCTCAAGACGATAGCGTTGGGCTAGGACTGTCGATTGTGCAACAGCTACTGCTGTATTGTGGTGGCAATATCAGCGTCGAAAGTCAACCAAATATCGGCACTGACTTTACGGTTCAGCTACCGATTTCGCAAACCGCATGAGCATTCCATACAGTGCTACCACTGTTGATCAGCGTTGCCTACTACTGCCCGTGCTCACCAAGTAAAAAGGATTCGTTGCTGCTGTGCAGAGCCCCATGAGGACGGCTGCGGGGACTGAGCCGTCCTGTTTGCCAGGCTGGCTGACCTAGCCAACTTGCACGTAAAGGACCTTAGCGTTTATCAGGCTCGGGTCCAATGTTGGCTAGGGGCGATCGCTACTCTGTAGCCCTATCATCTGCGGTGCTGGATTCATCGTCTGAGCCCATGTCCGTCGCTAGGCGATCGGAGCCTTGGTCATTAGATCTTGAATCATTACCCTGTAAAAGATTCCTAACTTGCCCGAGTACGTCTCCTAATTTGCCGTCTTCTAGCAGACTGTTGATTAAGGCTAGACCGCTGGTCGACAGCAATAACTTGTTGATATCACCAGGGTTGCTACCGGCCTCACCGCCATTGGCCCCAGGAAACGCATAAATCCGAGCATCGCCAATGACTCCTGGCTGGGGTGCTAATGCCCTAAGTACCTCAGGCAGACGATCGGATAACTCGGGCCAAATTTGCGCGATTACATCGGCGGTGAGGTTAGCATTGCTAATCGCATTACGGGCTTCAATGTTAGCTTGCTGACCGCGAGCTTGCGCCAAGGCTTTATCAAGCTCTGCCTGGGCAAGTGTGCGAATGGCCTCTGCTTCTAGTTCTGCTGTTTGGCGGGCAATTTCGGCCTGTCGCCGTTTGCGAAAAACATCAATTTCCACCACATTTTGATCGGCAATGCGTCGCTCTTCAGCTTCCCGCTCTGCGGCAATGACGGCTAGGCGCTGCTCTCGTTCTGCTTGTTCTACAGAAGTGGCCGTGGCGACTGCTGCTTCTGCTTGGGCTCGCTCGGCTTCAGCGATAAAGCGGGCCCGCTCCCGTTCGGTGATCGCGATCGCCGCCTCCTGCTGGGCGACCTTTGAGTCTTTCTCCGCCTCAGCGATATCGACTAACGCGAGATATTGAGCGGAGTCAACTGCCTTTTGTCGATTCACTTCGGCAACGTCCGATTCTTCGCGTTGCCGAGCTTGGGCAATTTTCAAGGTTTTTTGCCGCTCTTCGAGTTCAATATCGGCGTCGATTTGTTTTTGACGAACACTGAGCTGTCGCTGAATTTCCTCTTCTTCAACGGATTGCTCTTGTAAAATCTTGGTTCGTTGCGCGGTAGCTGCTTCGCGATCGCGTTTTTCCTGAATTTCGCGCTCGCGTTCTGCTTTCAGTGACTCCAACTCTAGCGTTTGCGCCAGCTTGGCATCTTCCTGATCCCGAGAGATATCGAGCGATCGCTTTTCCGCATCGAGTTCCTTCTGCTCAATTTCGACGCGTGTGGCGAGCTCCACTTCTCGCTTTTGCTGAATTGATCGCTGAATTGTTTCTGTTCGGAGCCTGACTCCCTGGGCATCAAAAAAGTTGTTGGTATCGTAGGTGTCGCTTTCTTCAATTTCGGAAATAGCCAGGTTGTTGAGTGTTAGTCCAACTTTTTTCAGGTCAGGTTCAATCAGATTCAGTACCTCCTGGGCAAATCCGAGCTTATCAGAGTCAATTTCCGCTAAAGTTTTGGTTTTGGCTGCCGCACGAATGCCGTCGTCAGCCCGCTTTTCCAGTGCGTTTTTGATATCTTCTGGCGTAATTTGACCGTCCCGGGAGAGGCGCGCTGCTGCCGTGAGCACGTCATCTTCAGAGGCATTGATGCAAACATAAAAGGTAACTCGCATGTCAGCCCGCAAATAATCTTGGGTGCGGACAGCCAGTTTACCAGTCCGCTCAACGTCGATGGAAAGTTCCCGCAGGGGCACCCGCGTGAGTTCGTGAAAGCCGGGTAGGACAACGCAGCCGCCATTGAGAATGACTTTCTTCTGTTTGCGAATCACACCTCCAGTCTTGACGAACGCTTCGTTTGTCGGGGTGATGACATAAACGCGTGTGTAGGCAATCACTGCCAGCAGCAGCAGTACGATAAAGGTGACAACCCCGCTGGAAGCTAAGATACCCAATCCTCCTAGCTGCCCAACGACTGGAGGGGATGGGAGAGAGAAATCCTCGATAACAACTGTGCTTTCGATAGCTGGTGACTCTTCCTCAATTTCGATATCTGGCAGAGTCGGCAAAGATTGAATCAAAATTAGCCAGTACAACATACATGCCTCATTACATTGCAACTTGTAGCAGGGACATAACTATCAAAGCCTTTTAGAAGGTAGTTCCTCACCGCTCAACCAGCGTTCTTGGTCAGCGCTATCCCGGGCAATCACCAGGTAGTATCCGCCCAAACGTTCGATGACCAGTACCTTAGCCCCTCGCCGTAGGGTAATGTTGGCCCAGTCGGGCAGTTTGGCACTGATGGTGACGAAATTGGCAGCGGCATCTTTGACGTCAACCTGACCAATCTTGCCGGAGTGCTCGAAAGGCACAAAGGCGGAGGTGACGGTGCCCAAGCAGCCTACTAAGCGATCGCTGCTAGCATCTTCCCCAAAAGCAGCAAAAATACGACCAATGGGCTGGGATAGCAGGCTTCCCACAAAGAGTGAAAAGCTGAGAGAGCCGAGGAATATACCAATGGCAGCCCACCCCACAGGTGGATACTGCAGCGCCTCACCTACGGCAACGTTTAACACCCAACCGACAAACCCCCACAGCGTCAGGTCCATCGCGATCAGCAAAATTAAGGGGGTACGCCCGACGCCAAACCAGGTCAATATCTGAAATGGGCTGAAATCACCACTCTGGCCATCCAGTTCAGCATCCAGATCAAAGGGACCATCACCGCCAATATCTCCGTCGATGTCAGCTTCAACATCGATGTCAGCGTCGACATCGGTATCCAAATCCATGTCATCATCGCCGCCGCCGGAAAAGATGACAAACAAAAAGAGCAGGAGTCCTGCCCCGAGAAAGATCCAATATGGTAAATTTGCTAGGCTAAACAGCATGAAAGCAGCGTGATAGGGTCGAGCGTGCGATCGCAGACCAAAAAATCTATTTGAACCAAACTTAAGATAGCTGTCAACCAACCCAACACTCTTAGTCCGGCAAGCATTTGTAATTAATCAATAACGCTCAAACAGTCGCCTGCACTGCAGGGGATAGCGGTTACCTATCAGACGAGAGACGGTGATTGCTAGACTGGACCCTTACCTATTGCTACCCTTTTCCCGCGATAAGTGACAGCTTTTTGACTGCAGGATCTCTTTCTTAAAGAAGATATTGACTTTCGTTAATCTAGTAAGGTGGTAAAAGAGATGTGCTAATTTCACCAATAAGCAGGCAACAATTGAATATTTTTAGCAAGCTATTTCCCTTGAATGATAATAGTTTGCCGCTTTGAATCAACTTAAACTCATGAAAAATAGTGCCGAATAGGGTTAAATAGATGATTCTAGAGCCATTAAGTCTTTCTTGAAGTGCTGTTTCTTTGTTAACCTTAGCAAGCTACTCTTCTGATTTTTCGCTAGTTAATACCAATACTCTGTAACGCTGCGCTTAATAATAGCCTTTTAGAGCTGAGCGCATCCTACCCTAAAGCCCGGTGTATTGGAGGAAAGCAGAGATGGCTCGCCCGTTGACGATCACGATCGCCGAAAGCGGCGAAGAACT
>JBHJHA010000065.1:0-44986 GCA_050331235.1 Leptolyngbyaceae cyanobacterium | reverse complement strand
TCAAAATGTAGCGCTTGCAGTCGTGGGTGCCTTTCCAGCGCTGGTTGGCTTTGACGGTTTCGCCCACGTATAACAGCAGTTGGGCTGGGCGATCGTCCACAAAGTACAAGGCTGCCTTGCCGACATCGCTGATTTGCTCCCGCCAAAACTCAGCGTTACGAGGGGGCAAAGTGAATGGGTCGATCGCCTCGGCTGGAGGGGGGGAGGTTTCAAATAAGCTGCCCTGCACCGTTGCCCCGGTATGGATCGACTGCTGAAACGTTCTAATTCGCGTCTTCCAAGCCGCTAGCTCCGGTCCCGATAGGGAGACCTGGGAAGCGGTACGGTGATGGTAGGCCCAAGACACCTCTGCCGCTTTAAGATCTGCTGTCGACAGCAAAGAAGGTTGATAGTCAGCCACGGGTCGCCTACATCTAGCGTGTTTGGACATTCATGTTAGTGCAATCACGCTATTTTGGGACCGTCAGGTTACGTCAGTGTCATCTTTTACTGAATGACTTTCCCTCTGGGGCAGGTTTCCTATGCCGATTGGGCCCATGAGTCGATAGGCTATAGAAGTTATCCACCATGATTTTGACGTCATGCCCTGGCCTGAGGCGATTATGCGATTAATTTGGGGTCTTTGCCTATGTTTGGTGCTGCTCTGGGGCGGAGTGCCGCCGGCGATCGCTGCGGACAGTCCCACCGAATTTAGCCAAGCTGATATTCAGGCGATCGCCACCCTGCGCGAAAAAGCGCTGATTACCAGCCGCGAGGGTGATTATGCTGCGGCTGAGCAGTTTTGGACTGAGTTATTAGACTATTTGCCCCAAGAAGCGGCCATCTGGAGTAATCGTGGTATGGTGCGCGCCAGTCAACTGCAGTTGCAGGCGGCCATTGATGACTACACCCAGGCGATCGCCTTAGCTCCCGACGAAATCGACCCGTATCTTAACCGGGGAGCTGCTTATGAAATGCAACAGGCTTGGCCAGCAGCGATCGCCGACTATAATCGCGTGCTGTCTCTGGATGAGACTGAAGTGGGTGCGCTCAACAATCGAGGCAACGCCAAAGCGGGTCAAGGCGATTGGGCAGCGGCGATCGCCGATTATCAACAAGCCGCCGAGCTCAGTCCTAACTTTGCTCTAGCGCGGGTCAACTATGGGCTGGCTTTGTATCAGGTTGGTCAAACGGATAAAGCGCTGCAGGTGCTGCGAGGTCTCGTGCGTAAGTATCCCAACTTTCCAGATGCCAGGGCCGCTCTCACCGCAGGACTCTGGGCGCAAAACCAGCGCGGTGAAGCCGAAAGTCAGTGGGTTGCCGTCTCTGGTTTAGACCAGCGCTACAAAGATATTGAGTGGGTGCGCACGATTCGCCGCTGGCCACCCAAAATGGCCGATGCCCTAGAGCAATTTCTGACGTTAGAAGGGTAGCCGGCTGTGCTAGAGCTAGGACTCATTGCAGTATTAGGATTTGTCGGCAGTTTTGGCCACTGTGTTGGTATGTGTGGTCCCATTGCGATCGCCTTTTCATTGACCAATGCCCCGGGGCAAGAGGCCACGCCATCCTTGAGTCCCCGTCAACAAGTTCGCTTTCATCTTTGCCTCAACTGCGGTCGGCTAGCCAGCTATGTCTTGGTCGGGGCCGCCATTGGGGGATTAGGTTCTGTGCTGGTCGCCAGCGGTCAGGTGGCAGGGGTAGGCAGCATCCTGCGCCGCACCATGGCGATCGCGACAGGTACGCTGCTCATCGGTTTAGGGCTTCGTCAAATCGCCCCAGAGCTACTGCCCAAATTGCCATTGCTGCACCCTATCAAAGGAGCGCTGCACGCCCGTCTACAAACTGTGATGACGGTCACATCGCAGTCGTCTCAGTGGTGGACGCCCTTGGTCCTCGGCTTTGCTTGGGGGTTGATTCCCTGCGGATTCCTCTACACCGCTCAGCTCAAAGCCGCCGCGACTAGCTCACCCTGGCTCGGTGCTGCCACCATGGGCGCTTTTGGCCTGGGCACACTTCCCACCATGATCGGCATGGGCACCTACAGCGCCTGGCTCAACCGCGATCGCCGCAGCCAACTCTTTCAGTTTGGGGGCTGGCTGACATTGCTCATCGGCGTATTGACCCTCTTTCGGACGGGGGATCTGATGGTGGATTACGCGGGGCATTTGGCGTTGCTCTGCTTGGCCTTAGCGTTGGTTGCCCGCCCCCTCGGCAAGCTTTGGCACTGCCCTCTCAAATTTCGACGGCTGTTAGGGGTTAGCGGCTTTGTTTTAGCGGTAGCGCATACCGTTCATATGCTGGAGCACAGCTGGAACTGGAATCCCGCCGCCGTTCGCTTCATGCTGCTGCAGCACCAGTGGGGAATGGTGGCGGGCATGATTTCACTACTGCTGTTGCTCCCCTTAGCGTTAACGAGTACCGATGGGGCACAACGGTACCTCGGTCGGGCTTGGCGATCGCTCCACCTTTTGAGCGTGCCGGCCCTGATCTGCGGTTGTGGACATGCCGTTTTAGCGGGTTCTAGTTACCTCGGGAGTCTACAAACCTGGGGAATGCCGATGCTTATGACCAGTTTGCTGCTTGGCGGACTGCTGCTGGTTTTGGCTGTCCGTTCAGCAGCCTGTTGGAAGCTGCTGGGGTTAGAGCGCTGGTATACCGCCGTCCGTCCAAAGCCGATGTGCCCTTCGCAGGGCAGCCCTCAGCGATCGCCTCAATCGACTCATCACTCTTAAACTATGCGCTTCTCTATCCACATCACTACCCTGCTATGGGGAGCGGCCCTGCTGGCGCTCCCACCGGGCACCGCCCAGGCCCACCAAGTCCAAATCAGCCAAGACGTAGGCGCTACTCTCCATATTGAGCCTAATGATATTGCTCAGGCCGGCGTCCCTACTCAGCTGTGGTTCGCTTTAACTCGAGCCGGTGGCACAGTCATTCCCCTTGCCGATTGCGACTGTCGTCTCGACGTTTATGACAGTCAAGGTGCCCCCGTGGCCACTCCTGAGCTCACCCCAACATCAGCCGAAGGCTATGAGGCAATTCCCAGCGCGACGGTGACCTTGCCAGCGGTGGGGACCTATGATTTAGTCCTATCTGGTCAACCCCAGTCATCCGTCGATTTCGCCGAGTTTGAGCTGAGCTTTGAGGTTACAGTAGCTAGGGCTGCCCGCCAGGCGAATCAAACGGCAACTGACCAACCGGCGACCTCAGAACCGTCCGTCCCGCCGTCCGTCGAATCGGGTCCAGACGTTGCTAACACCGCCCTTGGGAAACCAGTCCCGGAAACCGAATCGACCGTTGCAGCGTCTAACCAATGGAATAGGATCGCCCTCTGGGGAGGCGCTATCGTGGTCTTAGGTCTAATTGTTGCAGTTTTCAGCGGTCGGCGATCGCCAGGAGGCAAAGTATGAATCGTCAACTAACGCTAATTTTTTCTGCTGTTCTGGGTCTTTTAGGGGGGATTGGTAGCCACATAGGTGCTGCCAACGCCGCTGACAGCGTTTTACTCACCTATGGATTTTTGTCCATGGAAGTGCCGATGACCGACTTAGTCGCGTTTGCCGAAGGCAGCGACACTTCCGGAGAAATCGAGCAGTTGCTCACCCTGGCTGAACAGGATCCCAATGCCGTGCGCAATGCTTTGAACGAACCGATTCCAGCCAATATTAATGTATTAGACTTAGCTCTCAATTCCCCGCCGGGAGAATGGATGCTCGATCGCGTGAGCGAAACAATTCAGCCCGCTTCGGGCGAAGCCGGTCGTTTAGCCATGCGTGCTGCGCTGATTGGCGCTGCTTCCACCGACAACGAAATCACCCTATTGGAAGTCATGCAGGTTTATCCAAGCCCTGCCATTGTGGTGCAGGGCGATCGCCTGCTGGAAACCTACAGCCGCATTTCCGAGATTATCGAACCGCTGGAAGGGTTAGCCGATATCTTTCGATGAGGAGTTATCACGCCACCGATAGCGCCCGCCGGTGAATTTATGCCGAAGGGGGAATACAGTCTTCTCGACCCAGCAGCTGTTCGGCGACTTCGGGAAACTGCTGCCGCATACAGTTGTCACAGACTCCGTGGGTAAAGTTCACATCGGCGTGATTCATCATAAAGTTCTCCACCGTGAGCCAAAAGCCCTCGTCATTGCGAATGCCTTTGCAGTATGAACAAATGGGAATCAACCCCTCGATAAGCTTCATGGTGGCTAGGGCTTCCGCTAACTGCGACGACGTTCGCCGGAGCTCTAGCTGTATCACCGTTTGACGGGCCAGTGCCTCTAGCATTGCAATTTGCTTGGGCGATAGCTCCCGTGGACGAATGTCTAACACGCACAGGGTCCCAATTGTTTGACCAGAGGGTGTCATCAGAGGAGCACCGGCGTAAAACCGTAGATGGGGAATCCCCGTCACCAAAGGATTATTAGCAAAGCGCTCATCATTGTGCGCGTCAGAAACCACCATGGTTTGCTGATCTAAAATTGCGTGTGCGCAGAAAGAGATATTGCGTTGCGTTTCTTTGAGGTTGATGCCAATTTTTGATTTGAACCATTGGCGGTGCTGATCCACCAAGCTGATGAGGGCGATCGGCACGTCGCAAATGAACGCCGCCATTGCCGTAATGTCATCGTAAGATTGCTCCCCAGGGGTGTCTAAAATCTCATATTCATGTAGAGCGCTGAGTCGCTGCGCTTCTTGCCCTGGCGCTGGAGGCTGCATTGGCACCGCCTAAAAGTCTACCTACCTGTCATTCTAGAAAGCGGATTTTACAGTGACCCTGACCTCAACGTAAAAGTTGACACTCAATAACGTAGTTCCGCAAAGTCCCTCGCGCTCCCTGATGTCATAACTGCTCTTTACGATCACCCAGACATATGCAATCCCAACAATTACAGCGATCGCTCCTAGGGAGCCTACCCCTGACGCTGCTATCAAGTTTAGGCGCAACCGCCCTCGCGACCACGATGCAGCTCACCGTATTACCGACAGTTGACTCCACGGGTCAATGTCCAGCGCAGCTCATTGCCCACGAAACACCCCGTCCTTATACAGAGGGCAGCTACTCAACTGATGGCATGATTAAGCTCCGAGAGATTGCCAATAACGTGCGGGTTGTGCAATCTGACGGTTTTAGCACTACCTGGACCGCTACCCTCAACTCAGAATTTCGTAACTGTGAAGGATCGGCCATCATTGATGTCATCGACGACGTGACCTATGAGGGGCACTCATACCTCCAAGTTCAACTCATGGATGGTCAGGTTACGGCCACGCTCGATATGACCGGCATCTCTGATGCTAACGGCTATACAGCTACTCTGCTCTTTGGCGGACTCCGCGACGGCAACCCCCGCTGGACTTGGGGCGGCACTGATTGATCTACACGAGGCAGGGTCGAGGGCGGGTCAGTGCCATATCACAGGGGGGGCACTGGCTGCCGTGCCTTCGCCTGGCCCCAGTTACGCTGGGGTTGATAATGGTTGCGGTTCTAAACTGGCAGCCACTGTCGCCACTACCGATTGCGCCAGCGCTTTGTAGTCGTAGCCGCCTTCGAGTCCGAACAAAATCTGGGGCTGGATCTGTCGGCAATAGCGGGTCAAAATCTCATAGTCGGGTGGCTGCAGGGCCATCCCCGCCAGGGGATCTGCGTGGTTGGCATCGTACCCAGCGCTCACAATGAGTAAATCCGGGTGGAACCGCTGCAAAAAAGGGACGACCGCTGTTTCAAACTGTGGCTGGTAGGCCGCTAGGGTGCTACCCGGTGACATCGGAATATTCAGCACATTATCGTGAAAACCAGTCTCGCTGGCATAGCCCGTCCCCGGATAGGCCGGTGACTGGTGCAGCGAACAGTAGGCGATGTCAGGATGATTTTCCACTAGCGCTTGGGTGCCATTGCCATGGTGGACATCCCAATCTAAGATTGCCACGCGCCGAAGGCCAGGCTGCTGCAGCGCATAGTGAGCCGCGATCGCGGCGTTGCCCAATAAGCAAAAGCCCATGCCGCGATCGCGCACAGCGTGATGTCCTGGGGGACGAGACAGCACAAAGGCCGATTGGTGCCGTTGCCAAACGCAGTCCACCCCATCTAGCCAGGCATTCACTGCTCGCAGCGCTACGGCCAAGCTGCGGGGCGACACGGTCGTATCAGGATCGAGGGCTCCACCGCCAGTCGCCGCCAGGTGCAGCAAGGCGGCAATATACTGCGGATGGTGGATCTGCCCCACCATAGGTAAGGGGTCGCGATCGCTGATGGAGGTTGGTGCCTGCCAGTTGAGTGCCGCCGCCCATGGAGCTGATTTCAGCGCTTGCACGACAGCCACCAGTCGCCCCGCATTCTCAGGATGCAGTTGTCCCGTTTCGTGCTCTAAAAACTCGTCCGTGTAGAGGATCGTTACGTGAGAAGACATCGGCTAAAAATACCGCTACAGCAGTTGTGAACGTCTGCCTCCATAGCATACCGCTGACCCAAGCAACCCTGGAAAGCGTGATAAAATGGTGATTACGTTCGTACTAATTTTTCGACCGGTTTAGTCATTGTTATCGGTAACGATTCACCCTCGTAACGCTGGCTAAAATGCGGCGACTTTGGAGCCTTTTACCCTATGACGATCATCCCCACCGACCTAAGGAACGAAATGTCCCGGTCTTACCTAGAGTACGCCATGAGCGTGATTGTGGGGCGCGCCTTGCCAGACGCCAGAGACGGCTTAAAGCCCGTGCATCGGCGTATTTTGTACGCCATGCACGAACTCGGTTTGACGTTTGACCGTCCGTTTCGGAAATGTGCCCGTGTCGTCGGAGAGGTTTTAGGTAAATATCATCCCCACGGCGACACCGCCGTTTACGATGCCCTCGTGCGCATGGCTCAAGACTTTTCCATGCGGGCTCCGCTGATTAACGGCCACGGCAACTTTGGCTCCATTGACAACGACCCGCCCGCGGCCATGCGATATACCGAATGTCGCCTGCAGGCCCTCACCAGCGAATCGCTGTTGCAAGATATCGAAGCTGATACCGTTGACTTTGCCGACAACTTTGACGGGTCCCAGCAGGAACCTATTGTCATGCCCTCGCGGGTGCCCCAGCTGTTGCTCAACGGCTCCTCGGGAATTGCGGTGGGGATGGCAACGAATATTCCTCCGCATAATCTCAGTGAGTTGCTAGACGGTGTAGTCGCTCTGGTACGCAATCCCGAGATTACCTTGGATGAGCTGATGGCTCTGATTCCCGGACCAGACTTTCCCACTGGGGCTCAAATTTTAGGGACCCGAGGCATCCGCGATGCTTACACGACCGGGCGGGGGTCTGTCACGATGCGGGGGGTTGCCAATATTGAAACGATTGAGCAGCGTGGTCGTCCGGATCGAGATGCCATTGTCATCACTGAGCTGCCTTATCAGACCAATAAGGCAGCGATGATTGAAAAGATTGCGGAAATGGTCAACGAACGGCGATTGGACGGAATTTCCGACATTCGAGATGAGAGCGATCGCGATGGCATGCGGATCGTGATTGAGCTTAAGCGGGATGCTTATGCCCGTGTCGTGTTGAACAACCTTTACAAGCAAACGCCGCTACAAAACAACTTCGGCGTCAATATGTTAGCCCTGGTGAATGGTGAGCCGCAGCTGCTCGGCCTGAAGCAAATGCTAGAAGTATTTGTTGACTTCCGGGTTGAAACGATTACCCGCCGTACCCAGTACCTCCTGCGCAAAGCGGAGGAGCGCGATCACATCCTGCAGGGATATTTGATCGCCATGGACAACATGGACTCCATCATTACTCTGATTCGCCATGCCGCCGATACGCCGACCGCTAAGCAGGGGCTCATCGATGGCTATGGCCTCACAGAAGCCCAAGCCGATGCCATCTTGCAGATGCAGCTGCGTCGTTTAACTGCCTTAGAAACCGACAAAATCCAGCAGGAACACGAAGACCTCCAGGTCAAGATTACTGACTTTCGCGATATCCTAGCCCGTCGTGAGCGCATTCTTGACATTATTGTGGATGAAGTCGAAGCGCTGCGCGATCGCTTCGGCAATGAGCGACGTACAGTGATTGAGCCTGACACCAGTGATATTTCCGATATTTCGCTCATTGCCAATGAGCAGGTCGTTATCTTGGTCACTGAGTATGGCTACATTAAGCGCATGCCAGTCGATACCTTTGAAGCCCAAAGCCGGGCCACCCGTGGCAAGGCAGGCGCTCGCATCAAAGAAGATGATGGCATTCAGCATTTCATGACCTGTGGCTGTCATGACCACATTGTCTTTTTCAGCGATCGCGGAGTTGCTTACTCTCTGCGGGCTTATCAACTGCCTGAGGGGTCGCGCACGTCCCAAGGTGTCCCCATCGTCCAGCTGCTGCCCATCCCCAAAGAGGAAAAAATCACCTCTGTAATTTCGGTCGAAGAATTCACCGATGATGAATATCTGGTGATGCTTACCCAAAATGGGTATGTCAAAAAAACCGCGCTGTCGGCCTTCAGCAATATTCGTGCCAATGGTCTCATTGCGATTTCGCTCGAGGAAGGTGATCAACTGCGCTGGATACGGCTAGCTCGCACCAGCGACAGCGTACTGATTGGCTCGCGCCAGGGCATGACGATCCACTTTAAAGCGGACAATGATCAGCTGCGGGCTTTGGGGCGACCTACTCGCGGCGTTAAGGCGATGAATCTTCGGGATGGCGATGAGCTCATCAGCATGGATATCTTACCGGCCCAAGTCACCCATGCCGTCGAAGCGGCCGAAGCCATTGACGATGCTGAGGAAGATTCCGACGATGTCGCTGACAACAGCCAAGGACCCTGGATCCTGACCATTACGGCAGGCGGCATGGGCAAGCGTGTGCCCGTATCGCGTTTCCGGCTCCAAAATCGGGCTGGAATGGGACTGAAAGCTCTAAAGTTCCGTTTAGACGAAGACTCTCTGGTTGCCGTATTGGTCGTGAATGAAGACGAAGAGCTCATGCTGGTGACTAATCGCGGCATCATCATCCGTCAACGGGTTAACGATATCTCGATTCAATCTCGCTCTGCCCAAGGAGTCCGGTTGCAGCGGCTCGATGATGACGACGAGATCGCGGCAGTTGCGGTAGTTCCTTCTGAGCTGACCGATGACGATGACGCCGATAGCCCTGCCGATATTGAGCCTGGAACTGTAGTAGCACCGGATACCGACATCATCACTGTCGATGCTCAAGGCTCTGACTCGACGGAGGAAGATAGCTAGGCGGCTGTTTGTCCAGCCGATGATGTTGGTTGGTCAGAGGTCCGACAAGGAGGCCCGCTCTCCTGGTCAGAACTGATTGGGGTTGACTCCCACTAGGCCCTAACGGCCTTGCACGGTGGGCATCAGCCAAACCTTAATCCGCGATCGCTGACGCGCTGACACACCTCATCGTCATGAAAAATGCCCACCATGGCACATCCCTGGCTTTTTCGTTCCTCAATGAGTTGCATCACGACCTCTCGATTGGCCGCATCCAGTGCTGAGGTCGGCTCATCCAACAGCAGCACTGGATAGTTCACTGCAAAAGCCCGGGCAATATTGACCCGTTGCTTTTCACCACCAGAAAAGGTTGTCGGCGACAAATGCCAAAGTCGCTCTGGTAAATGCAATCGCTGAAACAATTCGATGATTTTTGCGGTGGCGGTGGCGGGCTCTACGCCTTGATCAATTAGAGGTTCTGCTGCAATCTCTAGGGCCGGCACGCGGGGAATTACGCGCAGAAACTGACTAACGTAACCCATCGTGCGCTGTCTCACGGCCATGAGTTCGTGGGGGGCTAGCCCCGACAGCTCCACCCACTGCCCCAGGTGTTTAACCCAGATCGCCCCTGCGTCGATGCGATAGTTGGCATAAAGCGATCGCATAAAAGTCGATTTTCCTGAACCGGATGCCCCCTGTAGCGCAACACAAGTGCCCGCCTCCACGGCTAAGGACACTCCTTGCAGCACGGGTAACCTGACGCCTCCCTGATGGTGCAAAACAAAGCACTTATATAGATTGTCAGCAAACAGCAAGACGCGCTCGGCTTGAGCAGATACAGAGTCAAAGTTCGGTTGTGTGGATACTGTCAGCATTTTCTACCCTTAGATTTCGCAGACCTACAGCATCTACCAAAAATTATCCTACGGGCACGGTGACTGCCTATACAGAACCGATAAGGCAGAGACATCGCCTCGAACCTAGCAGGGCGGCTGCCGACAACGATGCGCTATCCTGACTACTGGCTATGTCTGCCATCGTCGCAAACTATGTTGCCGTGAGCGGGTGATAGTCGCTGGTAGATGCTCTGATAGCAATACCAGCCTCGAGCGATTCAACGAAGTGACGGACTTTGATGGGGTCAATGGGCTGTTTGATATCGCCCTTGCGTTTTAAAGAACTCGCAACAATGACGCCCTCAGCTGATTGAATCAGTTTGCCAATATTTTCCCAACTGGCACCACTGCCAATTAAGACGGGGGTATCTTTAGCGGCGGCTTTGGCCAGCTCCAGGTCTTCAAAGCTAGGTGGACTGCCCGTGGCCCATCCTGACAGAATAATGCCATCGGCTAAACCTCGATCAATCGTTTCTTGGACCGCTGTCGTCAAATTGGGGGAGCCTAGCGGTCGGGCATGTTTTACCAAGACGTCGGCGAAGATCTTGACCTCACTACCGAGCTCACGGCGATATCGTAAGAGATCATAAGCACAGCCTTCAATTAATCCCTGATCAGTGGCCATGACGCCGGTCAACACGTTGACCCGAATGAATTGCGCGCGGGTACAGGTTGCGATTGCCAAGGCACTGCAGCCGTCATTTCGAAGCACGTTGACCCCAATGGGCACCGCAACTAACTGCTGCAGTCGTTGCACAATGAGACTCATGGCGCTGACCACCGCTGGGTCAACTGGTCCCTTGGTAAAGGGAGCATCAAAAAAATTTTCTACAATGATGCCATGCACTCCCCCAGAGGCCAAAGCGGTTGCCTCCTGTTCAGCGCGATCAATGACCCGCTGCAAATTCCCTGCCCATTGGGGCGACGTTGGTAACGGCAGCAGATGCACAACGCCAATGACCGGGGCTGCAGTCTTAAATATCGTCGTTAAACTCACGTGAAACTGGTCTCGAATGCGCAAACTAAGTCGTCAAAAAGCATCGTGGCTGGGACGCCATTTGTCTCTATCCCAATTTACCCTAAGGGGTCTCATTCCTGCGGGACCATTTAAGAAACGCGGCTAACCTGGTCAAGATGCTGCTTGCTCCATGGCAGTCCCTAAAGTCAAAAATAAGGTTTACAATGAAGGTTTGCCATCGTGGCATGCAACAGCCTACGAAAATTTCAGGCTGCTGAGCTGGAGAGATGACCTAGAGTTTTTGAATCTTAACCATCCGATTTATCGCCTATGACTGCCGCTACCGCTCAACCGACCATTGCCATCACTCACTTGGGATGCGAGAAAAATCGCGTGGATACAGAACACATGCTGGGTTTGCTGGTGCAAGCAGGGTATGGTGTCGATTCTAATGAGGCGCTGGCCGACTATGTCATCGTTAATACCTGCAGTTTTATTGAGTCAGCCCGTGAGGAATCGGTGCGGACACTGGTTGAGCTGGCCGAAGCGAAGAAGAAAATTGTGATTACCGGGTGTCTGGCGCAGCATTTTCAGGAAGAGCTGCTGCAGGAAATTCCTGAGGCCGTGGCTTTAGTCGGCACTGGTGACTACCACAAAATTGTTGAAGTCATTCAACGGGCAGAGGCGGGTGAGCGTGTTAAAGAGGTCTCAGCTGAACCGACATATATCGCTGACGAAACTGTTCCCCGATATCGCACGACCGCAGAGGGCACGGCCTATATCCGGATCGCGGAGGGATGTAACTATCGCTGTGCCTTTTGCATCATCCCTCACCTGCGAGGCGATCAGCGATCGCGTCCTATTGAGTCTATTGTCGCTGAGGCACAGCAGCTAGCGGCTGAGGGCGTGCAAGAGTTGGTACTGATCTCGCAGATCACCACCAACTATGGAGTAGATATTTATGGAAAGCCACAGTTAGCAGAGCTCCTCTATGCCCTGGGTGAAGTGGATGTCCCCTGGATTCGGATGCACTATGCCTATCCAACGGGGCTGACTCCCCAGGTGATTCAGGCGATCAGAGCGGTACCTAACGTTTTGCCTTACTTGGACTTGCCCTTACAGCATTCGCACCCTGAGATTTTGCGAGCAATGAATCGTCCCTGGCAAGGCCGAGTCAACGATGACATTATTCAGTCCATCAAGGCGGCGCTGCCCGAGGCCATCATGCGCACCACCTTTATCGTTGGTTTCCCAGGGGAGACAGACGAACATTTCGAGCATTTATTGGCCTTTATCGAACGCCACGAGTTTGACCATGTCGGTGTGTTTACCTATTCTGCAGAAGCGGGAACGCCGGCGGCAGTCTTACCCGGTCAGGTACCGCCAGCCATGATGCAGGCGCGACGCGATCACCTGATGCAGGCCCAGCAGCCAATTTCCCTACGTAAAAACCAAGCGGCAGTGGGTAAAGTAGTAGACGTTTTAGTCGAGCAGGTGAATCCTGCCAATGGAGATATGATTGGCCGCTCTGCGAGGTTTGCCCCTGATGTCGATGGGCTGATTTATCTCAAAGGTCAGGCTGCACTGGGGCAGCTGGCCAAAGCTCAAATCGAGTCAGCCGATGTCTACGATCTCTATGGGACCATTTGCCGGTAAGTGTGCTGGCTCAAACATCGCCCCAGCTTAAGCGAGGGCGGAATTTGACGGTGTGAGACAGGTGTGGGCGAGGCGCTCCCTCTGCCTTCTGAGTGGCCGGGTCTCCGGTTTCGTCGTGCACACCCAGTATCAGCCACGCCAAAACATGAAGAAACCGCTATTTTTTGGGTATCAATCCGAAATAGCGGTCTATGGAAGGATTTTGGTAATCAGTCTTACCTTGACGGCGCCTGGTTGTTGCTTAACGCAGTTTTTGTTTGATGAAGGCCAAAATTTTGGAAGTTTGTGTTTTAAGCTGTGCCACTTCGGTTTCTAACTTAGCGACCTTCGCTTTCAGCGCTTGTACTTCAGCGCTATCGCTTCCCCCCGGATCAACGGCAGCCGCTGTAGAAACCGCCTTGGGCCGAGGTTTACGAGCTTTGGTCATGGCCTTTTTGATGGCTTCAATCAGCTCCTTTTGTTCAAAGGGCTTCTGAATAAACTCAAAAAACTCGAACGGTTCAGTAATCTTCTCCGTGACCTCTTCCTTCCGACCCGACATTAAGACTAAGGGAATATGCTGGAGCTCGGGCTGAGCCTGCACTTCCTGAAAGACTTCCCAACCGCTGAGCCGGGGCAGCAAAAAGTCCAGCATGATGAGATTGGGGCGCTGTTCGCGAATGGCGTTGAGACCTTCAACACCATCTTTGGCCTCTAGGACTTCAAAGTTTCCCTGGGGCAGCATGTCTCGAACGCGCATGCGAATCACGCGACTATCATCAATGACTAAAATTTTGTGCGTTGCCACGGTTGACTCCTATGCGGTAAAAATGCAGTTCGCTAGTCAACAATTCCGAACTAGCGCTTGCACATGCAACTGCTGGCAAAGATTGCCATTTCACTAGCGTAGCAATTGCCATCCCTGATGAAGCAGGATTTTCAAGCAAATAGTAGCGAAGTTTTAGCGATTCGGGATGAGAGCGGATGAAATTTTGTAGATGGCACCAATGGGACTTGAGAACAATGGTCTTCTCTCAACGACCTGAGGCAGTATCGGTTGCTCGAATCGGTCATTGAAAACGCGATCGCAGCGTAGGTTTGACTGCTAAGTCGTTGTTTACTTAGCTTGCCCAACCACCATCGACATTATCTTTTAGGATATCGACATTATCTTTTAGGATATAGAGGCTTCTCCAAGCCTATAACCATTGTGGGTAGCGGCGAAACCATGGTTTTGAATACGGGGCTCACGGGTCTGAGCCGCGACCCTCCTCAAGTGATCTTTGAAAACGATTCCATCCCACCTAAGCTCAATGTCTCAGGCGACTTCTGAACTGATTAATTTGCCTCCCTGGTTACGACCGTCAATTGGCCGAGCCAGCGACCTGTCGACGGTGCAGCGCATTATCAAGCAGCGAGGCATTCACACGATTTGTGAAGAGGGCCGATGTCCTAATCGGGGGGAATGTTATGGCAATAAGACAGCGACTTTTTTGCTGATGGGCCCGACTTGTACCCGGTCATGTGCATTTTGCCAAGTGGACAAGGGACATGTGCCCGTGCCGTTGGATGCCCAGGAACCGGAGAAAGTCGCTGATTCGGTATCGTTGCTGGGTCTGAAATATGTGGTTTTGACGTCGGTGGCGCGGGATGACCTTGTGGATAAAGGGGCGGGTTGGTTTGTCAAAACCATGATGGCGATTCGTGATCGTAACCCGCAGACGCAAATTGAGGTGCTGACCCCCGATTTTTGGGGTGGCGAAGCGGCTGTAGAGCAACAGCAACAGCGGGTGCAAACCGTGGCGCGGGCACAACCTGACTGTTATAACCACAACGTGGAAACTGTGCGGCGGCTGCAGGGGCCGGTACGGCGGGGGGGGCGCTATGACCGCTCGTTAGCAGTCCTGCAGGCGGTGAAAGCCCTGGACACAAGGATTCCGACTAAGTCGGGGCTGATGTTAGGCCACGGTGAAACGGAGGCTGAAATCATCGAGACCCTGAAGGATTTGCGAGCGGTGGATTGCGATCGCGTGACGTTAGGCCAATACATGCGACCGTCGTTGGCTCATTTGCCAGTGCAAAAATACTGGACGCCAGCGGAGTTTGGCCACCTCGGCGAAATTGCGCGATCGCTGGGATTTTCCCATGTCCGCTCGGGGCCACTCGTCCGTAGCTCCTATCATGCGGGTGAGGCCCCCTAACCTGACTGAATCAGTCAATTTCTCACTACAATCAAAGGCGTAATCCAAGCGGGGAGATGACCAGTGCCGACCCTGGGTGTCAACATTGATCACATTGCGACCATTCGCCAAGCGCGCCGTACTGTTGAGCCTGATCCGGTGGCGGCGGCGGTGCTTGCTGAGCTAGCGGGTGCCGATGGCATCACAGTGCACCTACGGGAGGATCGCCGCCACATTCAGGAACAGGACGTGCGGCTGCTGCGACAAACTGTACGGACCCACCTCAATCTGGAAATGGCGGCGACTCCCGAGATGGTGAACATTGCCCTCGATATCAAGCCCGATTATGTCACCTTGGTGCCTGAAAAACGGGAAGAAGTCACTACCGAAGGTGGCCTTGATGTGGCGGGTCAGTGCGATCGCATCGCTCAGGTGGTCTCCACCTTACAGAATGCCGGTATGCCGGTGAGTTTATTCATCAATGCAGAGCCCGAGCAAATTGCGGCTGCCAAAAAAACGGGGGCAAAATTTGTTGAGCTGCACACTGGACGCTATGCCGAAGCCCAGGGTGAGGCCGAACAAACCGAAGAGCTGAGCTACCTCACCGTAGGCACTAAAGAAGCTATCGCCGCCGGACTTCGGGTCAATGCCGGCCATGGCCTGACTTATCAAAACACTTATCTAGTTGCCAAGATTGAAGGCATGGAAGAACTCAACATCGGCCACACCATTATTAGCCGTGCTTCATTAGTCGGCATGGAGCGAGCCGTCCGTGAAATGAAGCAGGTGATGCGAGGCGTATATTAACGCTCGGGAGGACTCCTCGAATTCCGCAAGCGGGTTACTGACAGAGAGCTCTTGAGATGTCTGAGAGCTTTGGTAGTGATTGCTTCACATCACTTTACGCTGAGAGGCTACATGGTCATCAGCCTTCTATGAGAGAATTTTGATTTAGATTGCTTTGATATCCACCTATATGCAGACCTACTACTATCTCGCTGCTAGCCAACAGTTTTTGTTCGAAGAAGAGCCCCTAGAGGAAGTGCTTAAAGAGCGGCGACGCCATTACCAAGAACAAGAAAAAGAAATCGATTTTTGGTTGATCAAGCAGCCGGCTTTCCTGGAAAGCGAAGGCTTCGGCGACATCAAAAAGCGCTGCCCTCAGCCAGCTGCTGCCGTGATCTCTACGGATAAAACATTGATCACATGGCTCAAGCTGCGGATGGAATATGTCATCACAGGAGAATTCAAAGCGCCTACAGCGACATTGCCTGATCCCCTGGCTTCTTTAGAAACAGCTCAATAAGGTCCAGTTGATGATCGTTGGGGCTGTCTTCTGGGACGCTATAGATGCAGACGCTGCGCTGCGCTGCGCCGATTGCGTTAAGTGCGCCGATTGCGTTAAGTGCGGTGACAGCGAGGTCAAAGCCTCTAAAGGGAAGCAGGAGAATTCAGCGCGTCACTGTGGAACGATCAAAGTAGGATGAGGGCAAGTAAGCGCTAATACCTGTCTCAAGAGAGTGTTGTTGTGTCGGAGACCGCCAAAAAACTCTTAATTGCTGCCAGTGGTACCGGAGGACATCTCTTTCCTGCGATCGCCACCGCTGAGCAGTTGCCAGACTATGCCATTGAGTGGTTAGGCGTGCCCGATCGCCTGGAAACAGAGCTGGTACCTGTTGCCTATCCGTTGCATACGGTGCGCTTAGGTGGCTTTCAAGGCCGGTTAGGTCTCGGGTCTGTGCGGCTGTTGAGCCAAGTGCTGAAGACGACTCTACAGGTGCGGCGATTGCTCCAGCAGGGTCGCTTTGATGGGGTCTTTACCACGGGTGGCTACATTGCCGCGCCAGTAATTTTGGCAGCGCGATCATTGGGTTTACCGACAGTGCTGCACGAGGCCAACGCCTTGCCAGGTAAAGTGACTCGATGGTTAAGCCCGTGGTGTTCCCTCGTTGCTTTAGGGTTTGAGGCCGCGACTACCCATCTACCCAAGGCTAATAGCATCGTGGTGGGAACGCCCGTGCGATCGCAGTTTTTGACGCCAACATCATCGTCACTCAACTTTGACCTTCCGGAAGATGCGCCGGTTATTTTGGTCGTAGGGGGTAGCCAAGGTGCAGTGGCGGTCAATCAATTAGTAAGAGCTGCTGCGCCGGCGTGGTTTGAGGCCGGTGCCTGGGTGGTGCATCAGACAGGAAATAATGATCCAGACGCTGCTAGCCTGCACCATGCTCACTACGTTCATCAAGCCTTTTTTGACTCGATGGCCCCGCTCTTTTGTCGTGCGGATGTGGTCATTAGTCGAGCTGGAGCTGGCACGCTGACAGAGCTCGCGTTTACCCACACGCCCTCAGTCTTGATTCCCTATCCCTTTGCCGCTGAAGACCATCAGGCCTACAACGCGGCAGCCTTTGCTGCAGCTAACGCGGCAATGGTGTGTCGCCAAGCGGACTTGACGGGTGAATTGCTAGAAATAATGGTTCTCAAACTGATCCATAATCCTGAACGGCGAGCTGAGATGGCTCAAGCGGCAGGTAGCCTGGCGATTCTAGATAGTGCGGAGCAGTTGGCTGACCTCATTCGCAAAACTATCGCATCGTCCAGATGATCATCCTTGTGAGGTCAATGCCTCACGCTCTCTGCCCGGCGGGCTGATTGTCAAAGTTCGTAAAGTCTACGCGCAATTTCAATCATTGGTTCAATACATTTTGTATCGCTGCCGCTAAAGTATAAACTTGCCGAAAAACCTCAAAACCCTTTCTCCGTGCTCGTTATGGTCGTTTTTGGGCACTGGCAATAAGGGACTTGACGATATAATGTAGACTAGTCTTGGTTTCGGTGGCTGAGTGTTCGCTAGTTTTGGGATTTCGTTCTCTAGCTTCTTGTTCGATAGCTTACCCCCGTATCCGATTCAATCTGTCTACTATTTTGCTTGCGAGGTAAGCTATGACCGTTTATGTAGGGAATCTTTCCTACAGCGCCACCGAAGATGATCTCAATGAAGTTTTCAAAGAGTACGGTAGCGTTAAGAGGATTCAGGTACCCACAGATCGCGAAACCGGTCGTATGAGAGGTTTTGCGTTTGTGGAAATGTCTGATGATAAAGAGGAAGACGCTGCTATCGAAGATCTCGATGGTGCTGAATGGATGGGTCGCACCCTAAAGGTGAACAAAGCTCGTCCTCGCACTGAGCGCAAACCCTCAGGCGGTGGTGGCCGAGGTGGCTGGAATAGTGGCGGCGGTGGTCGCGGCGGTTACTAGAACCGTTAGCGACTAACTGTCAACGCTGCTCAAATTCCCAAACCGCCAGAGGACAGGGGATTTTATCCTCTGTCCTCATTCTTGTTCTTTTAAAAACTTTGATGTTAGGAGGCAACTGTATGGCCCAAGTGGTACTTGGTGAACACGAACATTTAGAGTCCGCACTGCGACGATTTAAGCGCAAAGTTTCGAGTGCTGGTATTTTCGCTGATATGAAAAAAAAGCGACACTTTGAAACACCGGCTGAAAAGCGTAAGCGTAAAGAAGTGGCCAGACGCCGACAGCGAAGACGTTTTCGGCGCCAGAGCTAGTGGACTAATACTGAGTTTTACAGGAGTTCCAGCACTATGTGTAATCTTGAAGCATTGTCATTGGAATTCCTGTTTCTGTTCCTTTTAAGCACGCTTCCTTAGCCTGGTAAAAGGTATACGGCAACAGACATGCTCGCTGATTTGAGCGTGCTGTTTAAGTCGTGGGTGCTTAGGATCATAGGCCTGCACCAAATTCGATTTTTCTTTAGAGCATGTCGCTGAGCTCGTGACAGATTTGCTCAAATGCTTCTCCTGGATTGCTGGCCTGGGTAATCGGTCGACCAATGACAAGGTAATCTGCTCCAGCCGCGATCGCGGCTCCAGGTGTCATGACTCGCCGTTGGTCTCCCTTTTGGAACCATTGTGGTCTCACTCCGGGGCAAATAAGCAACCAATCTTCGCCACAGCAGCGTCTTAGTAGGGCCGCTTCTTGGGGGGAGCAGACACTGCCAGCGAGGCCTGCTCGCTGAGAGAGCAACCCCATCTGTAGGGCATAGTCGGAAAGCTCAAGGGGAATCTTGAGGTCATAGGCCAGCGATCGCCCATCGATGCTCGTCAATAACGTCACCGCAATCAGCTTAGGAGGCTCAACATTGGCGACGGCAGCCCCCTCCTGAGCCCCGCTCTGGGCTGCTTGCAAGGCGGGTAGTCCAGCAGTAGCGTGAACCGTGATTAAATCGACCCCATAGCGTCCAGCGGCTCGACACACTGCCGCCATCGTATTGGGAATGTCGTGAAATTTTAAGTCGAGAAAAATCCGCTTGCCATGACCTTTTAAGTAGCTCAAAATCTCTGGTCCGCTACTAACAAAAAGTTCTAACCCAACTTTCCAAAACGTAACTTGGGGAACTTGGTCAACTAAGTCACGGGCCGTTGACAGGTCCGATACATCCAGCGGTACGATGATGCGTTTGGCCGGGGTTGACATGGTCAATCCTCCTTGACTAAGGGCAATGGTGATCGGGCTGGATGAGTACTCAGGGGCCGAGTTCCAGGCCTCCCAGACCAGTCGCAACGATTGTAATGAAGCAACTGGCGCAATGAACGGTGAGCCGGTTTGCGATCGCTGTAAAGGCCGTTTGCTTGGTACTTTACAGCCGGGGAGCGGTGTCGTAATCGCGGTCTTAAACCGGCAGCTATTCCACTAAGCGGATAAACTTTTTCTTGCCGACTTGGAGGACTTTTCCAGCTAAATCGCTAGGCTGCTCGAACAGGGTGTTGGGGTCGGCAACGCGATCGCCCTCGAGCTTGACCGCTCCCCCTTGAATTTGCCGTCGGGCATCGCTGCTACTGGCGCAGAGCGGTGTGGCACCGAGCAAATAAAACGCCTTTGCAGGAAAGTTGATGGTTTGCAAAGAGAACTCGGGAACGCTTTCGGCTTCGCCGCCACCCTGGACCAAATTGATGGCATCTTGCTGGGCCTGTTCGGCCGCAGACTGACCGTGAAACTGCTGAGTGACTTCTAGGGCTAAAAGTTTTTGGCGATCGCGGGGATTTTCTGGCAGTTCGTTCAACGGCAATTGGGTGAGCAGTTCAAAATAGTCGTTGATAAGGGCATCGGGAGTTTTCTCCAACTTTGAGTACATCGTCAGCGGATCCTCCTGTAGGCCGACATAGTTGCCCAGGGATTTGGACATTTTTTGCGCGCCGTCGGTCCCCAATAGCAGCGGTAGTAACATGCCGAACTGTGGCGATCGCCCAAAGTGGCGTTGCAAATCGCGTCCGACAGCAATATTGAATTTTTGGTCAGTGCCGCCGAGCTCAATGTCGGCTTGCACCGCCACCGAGTCATACCCTTGCATGAGCGGATAAAAGAACTCATGCAAAAACACCGGCGTGCCCTTCTCATACCTTTCGGCAAAACCTTCTTTGGCCAGCATCTGGCCCACAGTCATGGTGGCAAACAATTCTAGAATTTTGCCTAGGTCGAGCTCTGACAACCACTCAGAGTTATAGCGAATCTCTAAACGACCTGGTGTTTCAAAATCCAAAATTGGTTTGACTTGCTCCAGGTAGGTCGCTGCATTAGCTTTGACGTCGGCCTCGGACAACTGTTTGCGCACTTCTGATTTACCCGTCGGATCGCCAATCCGGGCGGTGAAGTCGCCAATGATGAGCACCGCCGTGTGCCCCGCATCCTGGAAAGCCCGCAGCTTTCGCACGGGAATGCTATGGCCTAAATGAATCTCAGCTCCGGTGGGGTCGATGCCGAGTTTGACCCGCAGCGGGCGATCGCTCTGCTGCAAGCGTACCCGAAGATTTTCCTGAGCGTTGTCCGCGTCGGGATGATCCGGAAAGACTTCGGTGACGCCCCGATAAATCCACTGCAAATCGTCCGCATCTTGCACCATAACTGCTCTCGGTTTCCTGTATCAGTTATTCGAATGAGTTCTCATCGGGCCTGGGAATGGTCGTCAGGTTGCGCCGACACCTTTAAAGAACCCAACACAATTGACACTGGTTCGTTGGAGTGCTTTATCCTGTTGCCAAAAGAGGGATTTTTCGCCCCTTTTGAGATGAGACTTCTATAATTACAAAACTCCGAACTATTTAGAACCCTATATCGTAAACATCTGGGTAACTGTGTCGACTAACACTTTTCCAAAACAGCCTGCTGCACCTCGTTCGACCCCATTGGCAGGGGGGGTGATCAAGTTTGTGCAAGATGTGGGCCAAATCACGGTGGCTACCCTGCTCGGTACAACGATGCTGGTTAGCTCCGTAGCCGCGGGTGGTTTAGTGGGGTTGGCAATCAGCTTTCGCAACTTGCCCGATGTGCGCGTGCTCCGTAATTACCTGCCTAGTGAGACGAGCTACATTTACGACATTGAAGGCACCTTGCTCTACAGCCTGCACGATGAAGCCAATCGCGAGGTGGTTGATCTCAACGAAGTGTCGCCACATTTGAAGCGAGCTGTGATGGCGATCGAGGACAGCTATTTTTACTCCCACCGTGGTATTAACCCAAGTAGCGTTGGCCGGGCACTGCTGGCCAACGTGCAAGCCGGTTCGACGGTAGAAGGCGGCTCCACCATCACGATGCAGTTGGTGAAAAACCTATTTCTGACGCCGGAGCGAGCCATTAGCCGTAAGGTTGCCGAAGCAGTACTGTCAATGCGGCTAGAGCAAATTTTTGAAAAAGACCAGATTTTGGAAATGTATTTGAATCAGGTCTACTGGGGACACAATACCTACGGGGTAGAGACGGCATCACAGAGTTATTTCAACAAGTCGGCGAAAGACTTGACCTTGGCTGAAGCTTCCATGATGGCAGGCCTGATTCAGGCCCCGGAGGGATTTAGTCCATTTGTGGATTATCCCCTAGCCAAGCAGCGCCAAGCAACGGTGTTAGGGCGGATGCGCCAACTCGGATGGATTACCCCTGAAGAAGAAGAGCAGGCCCGAGCTCAGCCCCTATTAGTCGGCGAGGTCACCTCCTTTCGCACCAGCGAAGCCCCCTATGT
Organism: Leptolyngbyaceae cyanobacterium; assembly: GCA_050331235.1. Classification (GTDB taxonomy): domain Bacteria; phylum Cyanobacteriota; class Cyanobacteriia; order Phormidesmidales; family Phormidesmidaceae; genus Halomicronema. The sequence continues at coordinate 23,097 of JBHJHA010000065.1, read as the reverse complement.
GACGGAGGCCGTCGTTCAGGAGCTCAAAGAAATCTTTGGTAATGATGCGGTGGTCAAAGGCGGCATGCGAGTCCAAACAACGGTGGCTCTGGAAATGCAGCGGATGGCTGAGGAGACAGTACAGCGAAACTTTCAGTCGATGCAAGCTCGCGGTATCCGAGCGGACCAGATGGCGTTGGTGGCGATTGATCCGCGCACCCATTTTGTCAAAGCGATGGTAGGAGGAGTCAACTACGACGACAGTCAGTTTAACCGAGCGGTGCAGGCGCAGCGACAGCCGGGATCTTCGTTCAAACCTTTCGTGTATTACGCAGCCTTTGCCTCTGGGCGCTACACCCCAGACTCCATTATCCAAGATACGCCGGCTAGCTACGCTGACGGATATGAGTATTACAGCCCTCGCAACTACGATGGCAGCTTCATGGGCAACATTCCCATTCGTAAGGCTTTGGAGCTGTCGCGCAATGTACCAGCGGTCAGGCTAGGACAGTCAGTAGGGGTTGATCGCATTATCGAGATCTGCCGGTTGCTTGGTATCGAAAGTCCGATGGAACCGGTAACTTCGTTGCCGTTGGGGGCTGTAGATCTGACCCCGATGGAAATGGCTGGAGCCTACGCCACCTTTGCGAGCAATGGCTGGCACTCTGACCCGACCTTTATCGTTCAGGTGACAGACAGTAACGGTAATGTGCTGCTGGACAATACGCCCAAACCTCAACTCATTCTTGATCCGTGGGCGACGGCAGCGCTGACGGATGTACTCCAAGGGGTAATTGCTCGAGGTACCGGCACGGCAGCGCAAATCGGTCGTCCGGCAGCAGGTAAAACTGGCACTACGGATTCCCAGCGAGATGTCTGGTTTGTTGGCTATGTGCCGCAGCTAGCCACGGCAGTCTGGGTTGGTAATGATAACTATGCTCCGATGGGGTCGGGGGCTACCGGCGGCACCTATGTGGCCCCAATCTGGCGTGATTTTATGCAGCGAGCACTGGCCGATGTGCCTGTAGAAAACTTCCGTAGTCCTGGCGAATTTGCGAAACCGTAGAGTCTAGCGGTCTTGTTCCGAGGAAGTTTTGTCCTTCTGAAGCGACGCTTTGGCTTGCTGCCAAAAACTTTCCAGCTCTTCTAGGGAGTAGTTGGCTAGAGGCCGTTCAGCGTAGGCCTCTACTTGCTCAAATCGTTGGACAAAGCGGCGATTAGTGCTTTGCAAGGCCTCGGCGGCGTCCAACCCATGCCATCGAGCGATGTTGACCAGAGTGAACAGTAGATCGCCGAGTTCTGCGAGTTGGTTTTCCACCGGTTCGTGGGCGATCGCCGCGCGCAGTTCACCGAGCTCCTCATGGAACTTATCCCAAACACCGTCGACCGTTTCCCATTCAAATCCGGCTTTGGCTGCTTTTTGAGAAATTTTAGTGGCGGCCATCAAAGGGGGTAAGGTCCGGCGATATTTGTGGAGCTGAGGTGCTAATTGATTAGCGTCGAGAGACTCGCCTTTTTCGGCCGCCTTAATTTGTTCCCAATTGCGGTGAATCTCTTCTAAATCGTCCGTTTGGATATCGCCAAAGACATGGGGATGGCGACGAATGAGTTTATCTGCGATGCCATCGGCGACTACCTGCAAATCGAAGGTTCCTTCGTCTTGAGCGACTTGGGCATGGAGAACAACTTGCAGGAGCAAATCGCCAAGTTCCTCAGCAATATGCGCTGAGTCCCCTGTTTGAATCGCATCTACGACCTCGTAGGCTTCTTCAATCGCGTAGGGTATCAGGGTTTGATGGGTTTGATGGAGGTCCCACGGGCAACCCGCTTGAGGATCACGGAGGTCAGCCACAACATCAATGAGACGCCCCAGGGCCTTTAGGATAGCGGTGCGGTGGAGTTGGGAAGTCGCCATGGCTCAACTAAGAAAGCATCCATTCCAATATGCCAGCAAAATAAAGTGGCTGGATGGAATTCTTCTAGTGGACAAGTTTGTCAGTAGCCTGCGGGCGGTTTGATTAGCGACTGCGACGCCAGTTACACCAGTTCTCAGCCCAGTCACGCCGCCAGCGTCCCACTTGCCAGCGATCGCGCTCCCAAGTTTGAGCCGTTTGTCTCAGTATGTCCGTGAGGCTATCTGGCAGGGTAGAAAAGTGGGCGAGTTGCCACCAGGGGATTTTGTTGGCCATGAGTAGGGCGACGGTCTGTACCCATTCGTTGGCTGCCGGCCCAGCCCCATGGGCGCCGAGAATGCGGCCATCTTGGTGGGCGATGAGTTTACAAAATCCAGTGATGCAAGCTTGCCACTGTGCTTGGCTATTGTGATGGAGAGGTTGACGACTAATGAGAAGCTGGTCCGGTTGGTAACGACGTAGCGCTTGGGGTTCGCTCAGTCCGACCCGGGCCATGGGGGGATGGGTCGGGAGGTCATAGGGCAAGCAGGTATAGTCAACCCGCTGACGCTTCCAAAAGAGCGCATTTTGGACGGCCCAGTTAGCTTCTTGGCGAGCGATCGCAGGCAACTCATAGCCACCAATGACTGATCCACAGGCATAAATTTGCGGATGTTTGGTTTGTAAATAGGCATTCACCGGTATGCCACGCTCAGCTGGCATACAAACTGTCAGGCCGAGATGCTCGGTGTTGGGCACTGGGGGAGCTGCAATGACTAAGGTGCTGGCTGTGAGACGCTTATCGGCCACATGCAGGATGATCCCAGTTTCCGCAGAGTTGACAGCGGTGACGCGACTATCCAGTTGGATGTCTGCGCCTTGAGCCCGGAGAACGGCTAATAGCCAGTCAGCCAGATCAGGATCTTCGTCCACAAGCAGACTGGACTGGGGCGTGATGAGGGTCACGGGTATTTGCCACCGGCGTAATCCCTGGGCTAGGGCCAAGCCAGCAGGGCTACTGCCCACGATGGCCACGGATGTGGGTAGCTCGTCGCGCTGCAGTAAGCTTTGCGGCGTCTCATAGGGGAGCGTTGTCAACCCGTTGAGGGCTGGTAGCGATGCGCGATTACCCGTGGCAATGAGGATGGCCCGAGTCGTAAGCTGGCGAGCTGATGTGGCAACTGTGAGGGGGCGATCGCGCACAATCTCGCCGCTGTCGTCAACAATGTCAACACCCTGTAGCGCCAGCTGCGACTGATCCGCCTCAGTCAGGCACGCTGCGATTAGCTCCGCCTGCTGTTGGGCTCTTTGCCATTGCCACTGTGGCCGTAGCGTTTTGCTGTCGGTGGGCAGTGCTGATGGCGTCTGACGCAACAACCCCTGCATTTGCAGCGGCGATCGCCGACCATCCAAGCCCTGCAGGACCAGGGCAACTCTGCCCCCATATCGTGCAGCAGTGGCAGCAGCTACCACCCCCTCTGGAGTGCCTCCAAGAATTACCAAGTCGTAATCAACTGCCATGTACGCCCACATCTCTCAATGGCTGCCGCCCTCGAGTGTAGCGCTAATGGTTGTGCCTGAATGCTTAGCGGTGATTCGCCAGCGTTGTATTTTGCAGTTGGCTTGGAGCTTTGACAGAAGTGTCTATGGTCGCTGCCGGCTGGGACGTTCCTTGTTGCCGCTGGATCTCTTTGACCTTAAGAACGATGAGATACTCGTAAAATCCTTGGAGAGCGCACCAAGCAAACCCCGCTTCACCATCACGCCAGCCTCCCAGCACGAAATACATGTAGAACCAGCGGATGGGCGGCCGAAAGGGCATCCGCAATGAGAGATTTTTTAAGGCATGGCGGCGCTCAACCTCAGTCTTGCCGAAGAATAGCTGTTGCCAGTCGATCTGACCATTGTGCAGCTGATGAATGGTTTCTTTAGCTTCATCAGTGGAGTAGCGATTATGCTTCTCAATCCACCGGCTCATGCCTTTGCCACAGGTGTAATGAGGATAAGTTGCCTGTAAGAAACCCGTTGAGCCTTCACAAACTTCTCGCTCGGTATGGCCATAGTCAGTGAACCACACTTTGCCCAGTTGTAGCAGGCGGAGCTGATAACGAGGAAACTGGGTGCTGTGTTTGATCCAACGGTCCATAAACATGACCCGCTCAGCAACGTAGTAACCGACATGTTCTGGCTGTTGAATCACGTCGCAACATTCCTGGAATAGCTCCGATGTCATGCGCTCATCTGCTTCTAGGATGTAGGCCCACTCGTATTTTGCTGGAATATTTTCTAACATCCAGGTGCGCTGTTGGCCATGGCTCTCAAAGGGATGCTCAATGACCCGTACCGGGTATCGAGAGGCGATTTCAACGGTGCGATCGCGACTGCAGGAGTCGACCACAATAATGTCATCGGATAGCATCGCTGACTCGATGCAGGCAGCAATGTCGAGTTCTTCGTTGTAAGTCAGAATGTATATCGAAAACATAAGTGCTTGATTAGACGAGTGGCAGACGCAGACGCGGTGGTTCTCGAGCGGCCAAAAAATTGGATTGGGGGCAAAACCCCTCAGCATTGGCTGATACCATATTTCCCATCTCAACCAATTCTGTTTAGGAGCGTATAGCTTTTCCTAAAAAGTTCATAGAAAACAGAATGGAAGATAAGAATACGGTGAATTCCTGGCCCCACCTACGCCACCCCTCCCCTGGCATGGCGGCCGATGTCGGTTGGCTTGTTATTCGTCTGATTGCCGCTGCCAGTTAGCAATGTCCCATGTGCTGGCATCCCAGGGGGTTGGTTCCAGACCAGTGAGCTCTTGACTAATGCCGTTGGCAGTTGCCCGATGCACAATTGGAATGACCGCAACATCTTCAGCCAAGAGGGCATCCATTTCTTGAAACAGAGCGGCTCGTTTATCCGGATTGAGTTCCTGTTTTGCGATCGCTAACAGTGCGTCATATTCCGGGTTACAGTAGCGAGCATTATTGGGTTTTTGCCAGAGGTTGGCTTGGGTTGCAATCTGTTCACAAGTCCACCAGCTCAGGTAAATTGTGGGGTCAGGGTGATCATTGCCTGTGGTGTAAGCCTGCATGTCAGCATAAAAATGATTGATGCTATTAGTCTGAGTCGGATCCCCAGAGAAAAAGTCATCGACCCGGACGCGCTTGATATCAACGTCGATGCCGATCGAGCGCAGGGCCTCCGCCACTAGGGTTTGGGTTTTTTGACGCACAGGGTTGACTGATGTTTGGAAAACGACCTGCATGGTTTGGCCGTCGCGATCGCGAATGCCATCATCATTCGTATCTGTCCATCCAGCTTCTTCAAGCAAGGCGGCGGCCCGGTCTAAGTCATACTCATAGCCAATGGTTCCAGGATTAGCGTAGGGGCGAGGGGCAACCAAAACCTGAGCGGTGGGTCGTCCCGTAAAGCCATACAGTTCTTCGGTGATGGTGTCGCGGTCAATGGCGTAGGCGATCGCCTGGCGCACCCGGCGATCGCTCAGAAATGGATGCTGGGCCTGTAGACTAGAGCGTTCACCAGAGGTCGTCTCGGCAAACGGGTCAGTGGGGTTGAGCATAATCCGCTCGACTAAGCCACCAAAGACCGGATCGATCACCCCTTTGCCCTCATCCTGCAACTCCTTGAGCAGATCTACCTCAACCTGTAGATTATGCGCAAAATCTGCTTCCCCGGTCGCCAAGACTTCTCGGGCAGCGGCATAGGGAGCCAAGCCTCCCACTAACTCAACCGACGTAAAGTAAGGTGCCTCATCTCGATAGGTTGGGTTGGGCTCAAATAACAAGCGACCGGTCTGAACGTCGCTGACCTGGTAGGGGCCGGTTCCTACCGGGCGCAGGTTGAGGTCTGCTGTTCTGAGTTCTGTGGCCTCTAAGGATTCATAGACGTGTTGGGGCAGGATCACCCCCGTTTGCCCGGTGAACGGAATCTGCCAGGCTGCCGTCACGTCTTTAAAGTTGACTTGTACAGTCTGGTCGTCAATGGCTTCTACTGAGGCGACGGCGGCGTAATATTGAGCCGTGGCCGCCCCTACCTGGGGATCAGTCACAAAGTCAAAGGTAAAGACGACGTCAGCGGCGGTAAGGAGCTTGCCGTCAGACCACTGGATATCGGGTTTGAGTTGCCATCGGACAGACTTGCCATCGGCAGCGATGCCCCCGTTCTCAACGGTTGGAATCTCAGCGGCTAAAACGGGTACGAGCTCGCCCCGTTCGTTGGCTGAAGCCAGCGGCTCCAGAACAATGCGACCTGCTTCAAAGTCCTGCACGCCAGTGGCTAAATGTGGGTTTAAGGTAGTTGGCGTACGGCTGTACAGCAAGCGTAGGTTAGCCGGGTCCCGTCTTACCGCAGGGGCCGGAGTCGTTTCCCCATTTATCTCAGACTCCTCAATGGAGGATTGGCTACAACCACCAGTGGCGATCATGGAACCCACAAAGCAAAACAGGGCGATCGCGGTTGATAAAGATGGGATTTGACGCGGACTCGTCATCAGCAGTATCCATCACTACGAATTGCGATCTTAGCCTAGCGATCGCAGCGGTAACCGAGAGATGTGCTGGTTTATCTTTTGCCCGAGGCCCTAGGATTCTGACCTGTGACTGGCTAGCTAGCGGGCCATAGCGGAGGCAAAACTGGTCACGCCGATCCGCTGATCAAGAGCGGTGATGCTTGGGAATCCAGGTTGTGCGGCAACCGTAGATACCAGGGCGGAGAGCCGTGCTGTTGAGATCACTAGCGTGGCGGGAGTAATGGCCATCTGGCGTGACATTCTGGCGTGATGTGGCTGGTGCGATCGCCTGCTGCTGTTTTAATTCAGCCAGTTTTTGGAGAGCCTTATCCCAGGTTAGGGTTGGTGTCTGCATCCATTGGCGCAGCATGGCTAGTGCCGCATCTGCCTCATAGGTCGGGGAGATGATCTGTAAGGGTTTTGCTGTGCGCAACGGGTCACCTTGAATGGCGGCCAGACCTTGACGCACCGCTTGGGTGATTTTTGGCTGGAGTTGTCTGTGAGCTTTGGTGCGCTGATATTGAATGCCCTGCTGACTGGAAGCATAGAGAGCCGGGAGGCGATTGAGCGCAAAGGTGACAGCTTCATCACGCTTAAGATATTTGACTAACCGGGTGGGATACTGAGCGAGTTGCCGGTCGACCTCTTCTGCAACCAGCAACTCCATGACGTTGATATAGGCCGTGGCTGGCATCAGGGGTTGTTGACGATTCATGGGTTGCACCTGTAAGAGAAAACTAGATAGCGATAGAGCCAAATCCAGGAATCAGCTCCTAGTTGATTCGACCCACACTTTACTCATGTAATTTCTGATACCAGTATATTCCCTTGCTTAGGCATCTATCAAAAGGTATATGCAATCTTAAAAATACTGATATTTCTGTAAACTTAGAGATTGCTTAGTGCCTTGTAAGAGGAAGTCAGGCAGTCAAGTATGTATTAAAAATTGCTTTTTGTCTTTGTCGGTATCTCTACGATGACTAGCCTTTGCCTGGGCTGCATATGGCAGCCGATCGCTATAGCTACCGAGGTGCTTTTTGGGGGAGTGTCCCTTACGCGAGAATGAGGGCAGTGTCAGCGCAACCGCGTGACGTCGATTGCAGAATTTCGCACTATATCAAGACTTCTGCGATTCAAGACGCAGAAGTTATTAGTACAGCCAGTAATTCTCCTTTGCCGTACTCTTGAAATCTCGTTCAGTGCCCAGCCCTAGGTAGTGAGGATGTCAGTTAATCGCTCCTGATTACCCCTCATTGAGTCCCAGTTCAAATGCCCATCAACTTTACCAATTCTGTTCAAGCGCTGACCTATCGAAAAGTCGCGGATTATTTGCAAACGTCCGAGCTGTTTCAAGCGACTGTGCGGGTAGTGGACGATCGCCCCAAGTTCGATATTCTCTATGGCTCAGCCCTTGTGGAAGTTGAGGTCTTGCCTTGGGAGGTGCATCCTTGGCAGGCAGGTGACCTGGCAACGGTACGGGCAACGAGCTGTGTGACTGTTGGCAGCTCGCTCAAGCCAGAGTTGATGCAGTTTTTGCTGAGCGAAAATCGACGTATGCGATTTGGTGCCTTTCAACTTGACGAAGGCGGCCAAGTCGTTTTCTCTGAGAGTGTTTTGGGTGGCGACGAGATGTCGCTGATGGAAATGCAGACGTGCATTATTTCAGTGGTGACGATCGCTAACACCTACGACGACATCATTGCAACTCGCTACGGGGGACAGCGGGCCCGCGATCAGCCCCTTGTGTGAGCACCGGCAATCAGAGTTGACAAGCGATGTCGACTCGCCACGAGGCATCACCGTTGGGCGCGGGGGTCAATGTAATTGATTGTCCGGCGATGTCGATGTCGCCGCGGTAGCCGCTACCGAGCGTAAAAGCTCCCCGGCGCCAAAGTGAGAGGCGCGGACGCACGATCCCATCGTCAATCTCGCTGTCGGTTTTGAAGCTGACGAGTAATAGAGAAGGAAAAATGCCGCTGCCACCGGTATTGATCGAGACTCGGAGGACATAGGTGCCATCTGTGAGCCTGCCCAAAACTTGATAGGTGACAAACCGGGTGACTGCTGTCCCGTTGATAGCCATGCCTGTTGTCCAGGTGGCGGTGACACGGTCATGGTCATCAACGGTGATGTCGGCAGAGAACTGGTTAGTATCGGCAGTAGATCCCTCAAGGTCAATGGCGATTGCCCCCGGCAACGTGTCCGACAGCCAAGGTAGCAAAGCCGCTACAGCACGTGGATTAATGGGGCCATCTTGGAACCTAAACGAAGTTTGTCGGTTTGGGGAGGTTGTGACGCATGCGGTGGCTGGTCGGCCACTCGATGGTTCAGATTGCCCTATGAAATCGGTCTGTGCTTGGTGCCTTGCTCCCCCTAGGTCGGACCCAACGACCGGCAGCGTTCTGCAGGTCAGCACAGCTATAAAAAGACTGGCCAAAAAAACGAAAATTTGAGAATATTTTAATTTCCTTGTCAGCATTTAAAGTCCTCAATTCCGGGTAGCTTAATCTAGGACATAGTTCCCGCAAATCTTTCATGAAAAGCTACGAAAATTTTTGATTTTTCTCCATATTTGCTTACGCTTCTTAGTCCGATAAATTTTCTTGTGAAACTGGCATCAAGAGTTTATGGGAGCGTTAATCTGAGGCTAAGCCAGCAAACGTCTGGTGGTCTGCTAACCGACTTTTCATCCGCTACGGAAATGTCGGTGAAGTCATATCATCCAAATGGAAGGGGTAAAAATGACCCAGAAAGTATCCTCGGGGCCGCGCAATGTTGCCATTGTTGGCCCCTATTCTAGTGGCAAGACCACGCTGCTAGAGAGCCTTCTGTCTGTGAGTCAAACGATTACTCGCAAGGGCCGTGTGGAAGATGGCAATACCCTGGGAGATGCCACGCCGGAAGCTCGCGATCGCACGATGACGGTTGAGTTAAATGTCGCCAGCGCTGAGTATGGCGGCATTTCTTTTAACTTTATCGATTGCCCAGGCTCGGTAGAACTGCAACAAGAAACGGACAACGCGCTAATCGGTGTGGATGCTGCCATCATTGTCTGTGAAGCTGATCCCAGTCGAGTCCTGACCTTAGCTCCACTGATGCAGTTCCTCGATAGTTGGGAAATTCCCCATTTGATCTGGATCAACAAAATGGATCGGGCAACTGCTCCCTTTCAAGAAGTTCTAGAAGCTTTAAAGATGGTTTCTAGCCGACCTGTTTTGCCGCAGCAATATCCCATTCGAGAAGATCAAAATCTATCGGGATTTATCAATCTGATTACTGAGCAAGCCTATCATTACCATGCGAATGCGCCGGCCGATCCGATTCCGCTACCGGATACCCTTCAAGCCCGGGAACACGCTGCCCGAGAAGAAATGCTCGAGGTGTTGGCGGACTTTGATGACCATCTCTTAGAAGAGTTGCTCGAGGAGATTGAGCCGCCCCAGGAGGAAATTCTTCATGATTTAAAGCAGGATCTCGGAGCGGATTTGATTGTGCCTGTCCTGTTTGGTGTTGCGACGGCTGATTTTGGCGTGCGGCCACTGTGGGAAGCGTTGCTAAAAGAGGCTCCGGAAGCCTCAACTACTGCGGTTAATCGAGGCTTAACAGGAGATGCGGCCGCTGATGAAACCTTAGTCCAAGTGCTGAAAACGTTTTATACCGCGCAGGGTGGCAAGCTTTCGCTGGTGCGAGTCTGGCAGGGGCGTTTGGCCGATGGTGACAGTTTGAATGGCGATCGCATAGGCGGTCTATATGATCTGATGGGACTCCAGCAAAAAAGTCGACAAACGGCTCAAGCTGGCGATATCGTTGCCATCGCGCGTTTAGATCAGGCGGCGACAGGGGCAACATTGAGCCTCCAAGAGCAACCAAGCGTGACTTTGCCTGCGGCAACAACGCTCGATCCGGTTTATGCGTTGGCGATCGCACCAGAAAAGCGAAGCGATGAGGTGAAATTAACAGATGCCCTCAACAAGCTACTTGAAGAGGATCCTTCCCTCCGCTGGGAACAACATGGTGATACCCATGAGGTGATTTTGTGGGGGCAAGGAGAAGTCCACCTCAAGATTTCCCTAGATCGTTTACGACGAAAATACAACTTGCCGATGGCAACGTACCTGCCACGGATTCCGTACAAAGAGACGATCCGCCGGGCTGGTAAAGAAATTCGCGGTCGCTACAAGCATCAAACTGGTGGCCATGGTCAGTTTGGTGATGTATATCTAGACATCCAACCATCAGATCGCGGTGCTGGCTTTAGCTTTCACCAAAAGATTGTCGGCGGTGTCGTCCCCCGTCAATATATTCCCAGTGTGGAGACCGGCGTCCGAGACTACCTCAGCCAAGGTCCCCTCGGATTTCCCGTTGTAGATGTAGCGGTGACGCTGATCAATGGGTCTTACCATGCAGTTGACAGCTCTGACCAAGCGTTCAAACAGGCGGCGCGAATTGCCATGCAAGAAGGTTTACCACAGTGTGAGCCCGTCTTGCTAGAGCCCGTTGATGCAGTAGCGATTTCGGTACCCAATAGCTTCACGGCTAATGTTCTCAAACTGATTAGCGGTCGCCGCGGTCAAATTTTGGGCTATGAACCTAAATCTGGTTGGCAAGGTTGGGATACCGTTTCGGCTTATATACCTGAAGCGGAGATGCAGAATCTCATCTTGGCACTGCGATCGCTCTCCATGGGCGTGGGTACGTTCAGCTGGCACTACGATCATTTGAATCCTGTGCCGGATGAATTGCGCGATCGCGTACTGGCAAAAACCCAGTCTCCATAGCTGTTTGCCCGATTGAAGGTCGGAGCAAATTTGTAAGGGACAGATATGCAGCGCTTATCTGTCCCTTGTCCGTGAGGGAGGGAAGTTTTTACTAGCGTAGTGACGACCAATTTTCTGGACCTGGACTCCCCATCACTCTAGCCGCTAGATCCTTCTGAGGTCTATGAGTAACGGGAAAAGTTGGAAGCGTCCTTGAGCAAACGAAGCTTTCAGCAGTAAGTCTTCAACTTATAGGGCCATGCTACAGAAGTTGAGGTTGACCCCCTCTAACCGATCATGGCAGGGTGATTTTCGGCGATGGTCTAATACCAGGTCTCTGAACAAAGACTACACAGATTAAACTCATCCCCCAAGTCCCTCAAAGAGCTGGGCTGATTCATTGTAGTGAGAGTAAAACCTTGTCCAGTCGGTTCGCAAAATATCGCTTGGCAGCGGCAATCGAATCGATGCCAAAGCGATGGGTAGCGGTGATAGCGGGGAATCTTCGAGCTGTAGTGCTATTTTGCAGAGTTGGTCTAGTACCTCATGACCTAAACGAAGACGGCAAAACCAAAGCCTTGCTACGCCTGCCTCCTGGAGAGACACCGCCTAGCCCGTATTCCATATACCAAACAGAAAGAAAACTGGATTGAGCTAAATAGGTAATCGACACCACAAAACGCAGGAGTCTTAACCTTATAAATTAATATTTTCTTTTGATTTTAAAGAGGTATTGATGACGCCAACCCAGGCCGCAATATTGGCTAAATGACACGTGGTACCAGGGGGTATGGTGAAACACCATCCATGTCTTTTGGAAGATAAGCTGCTCGTCAATTTTTGGAAAAGAGAACGTCTATGTCTTTTGAGGGATGGTGGTGAAAACGCCATGAATTAACGCAGCAAGCAGAAAAATTCATTGAATTTACGCAAGCTTAATTCTTTTAATAAAGGGACAATGCCATTTATTACGGGAAATTGCAAAGAGCAAATGCTGTAGTATTTGCCGAAAACTGATTTCTAGTTGTCTAAACATTTTTGAAGAAAGTTCAGGCTTCTGCTGGTGGCCTCCCATTGATTTCGGGAAATATAGCTCCAGTAGAGGATAGATAACCGTTTTGGGCAGTTCATTGAAACCATACTCCCCCAAGGTCATTGAGAAAGTGCCGTCTTCTATTCCAACCTTGACTGAGACGGCTTTCTACTTTGTGAAGCTCTACACTTACGAGCGAGAAGCTGTTTTTGGTTCTATTGCCCACGAAAGTGGACTTGTATTGAATGGGATGGGGCAAGTTGCGGCTGATGAATGGCAACGTTCTTCAAAAGCTTATCCGACGTTGATGTTAGATAAATGGTTGCTCTTGCCTGATCGCTTAGAAGGCATTATTAGCCTACGTGAACCGGTCGGGACTAATCGCTATGGCAGCCTCAGCAATAAGCCTCGCATCCTCTCGTCTTTTGTTGCGAGTTACAAGGCGGCAGCAGCTAAGCGTATCAATCTTCTGAGAAACTCCCCCGGTAGCCCCCTCTGGCAAAAAGGCTATCAGGAGCGGTTTATTCCAGATGTGACAATTCTTAAGCGCCTGCAACAGACCCTTGAGCAGCAGGTCAATGGTTAAGCTGATCGGGTCTGTCCCGTAAATTGCCTGGCGATCACTGGAATACTATGATTCACAGCATTGCTCACATCGAGCGCTAGGTCATCGATGGGGAAGAGCTCCCGAAGTAAACGACTTCTGAGTTTCCTTCTTCACCTGCCGGCTGATTGGACCAGCCGGGCCTCCGGCAACAAAATGACTCCGTCCAGATGATGTCTACTGGGCGGAGTTGTTTATCCGTAGCCTTATAGGGGATGCGAGACGGCGGATGAAAAGAGCCGCATCAAACTTGCGCTTCTTCTTTGATCAGCTTGTCCCAGCCCAAATCGCTCAAGTTGCTGTTGCGACGGAGGGGGCGCGTGACCAGCTCGAGAATGTCTCGAGCATTGGCAAAGCCGTGGATTTGAGCAAAGGTGAATTCTACCGACCATTTGGTGTTGATGCCCCTAGCTTCTAACGGATTGGCGTGGGCCATGCCAGTGATCACTAGGTCAGGGCGAATGGCTTGTATCCGCTGAAGCTGGTGATAGTTGTCTGGTTTTTCGGTGATTTTAGGCAGTGGCGCTCCCATCTCACGACACGTTTTCTCTAGCAGCGCAAGTTCGGCGGCTTGATAGCGCTTGTCCATATACGGAATGCCGATTTCTGGGACGGTCATGCCGCAGCGCACCAAAAACCGAGCTAGAGAGATTTCCAGGAGGTTATCCCCCATGAAGTACACCGACTTGCCGCGCACGATCGCCAGGTAATCCTCTAGGGATTCCCAAATTTTGGCTTCCCGCTCTTCGAGACCCTGGGACTCGATGCCAAAGACCGAGCAGATTTTTTCGACCCAGGCGCGGGTGCCGTCAGGGCCAATGGGGAACGGCGCACCGATGAGCTTACACTTGCGTCGCCGCATCAAGCCTGTGGCCGTGCGTGAGAGAAAGGGGTTGATCCCGACGACATAATCGCCCTCATCCAACACAGGTAACTCTGTGTAGCGCTTAGCGGGCAGCCAGCCACCGACTTTAATACCTTGCTTTTTCAGCTCTAGGGTCATCTGCGTCACGATCGGATCGGGCACTGAACCAAAGATGACCAGATTGGGATGGTCGTGATACTCCGTTTCGCCAGTGGCAGGCGTTTCCTCCTTTTTGCGGCCAAAACCGAGCAGTTTTTGGATGCCGCCCCGCTCTTCTTTTTCTTCTGGCGTTTGTAGGTCATCGCTGGTGGGACAGCGCTGCACCATGGCGGCGAGTACCGTATCTTCACCCTGGGTGAAGGCATAGTCTAGACCGTTGGCCCGGGCAACTACGATGGGAATGCCGATCTCGTCTTCCAATTTGGGGGCTAATCCCTCCAGGTCCATCTTAATGATCTCGGTGGTACAGGTGCCAATGAAAACGATGACTGATGGATTGCGATCGCGTTTGATTTGCTCACATAACCGCTTGAGTTCGGCATAATCACTCAGTTGTGCGGAGATATCGCCTTCCTCGAGCTCGGCCATGGCATAGCGCGGCTCGGCAAAGATCATCACGCCCATGGCATTTTGCAGGAAGTAGCCGCAGGTTTTGGTCCCAATGACGAGAAAGAAACTATCTTCGATCTTTTGGTAAAGCCAAGCAACACAACTGATCGGGCAAAACGTATGGTAATTGCCCGTATCACAGTCAAATTCAAGATTTTGAGTTTGTGGACTAGCCAAGGTCATGGGTTACTCCTATGAATAAATTATTGGTTAAAGATGTTTTCCCAAGTTCCCTGGTCAAGCAGGCAGTGCGATCGCTAACCTTGTTCAGTCAGGTCATCCGCCGAATCTGTCAGCAGTTTGGCTTCTTCGTTTTCGGCTTCCAGAGTGGTTGGCACATCGCCTTCGTCTAAGACGATCTCGGGATCAAAGTTGAGACCGAGAACTTCCACCAGGGCATCTTCATCAGAGTTGAGCTGATAAAAAGGCACCATCAAGTTGCCAAGTTTTGGTTCTAGAGCGTTGACTACACCCAAAATCAGTAAGGAAGATGGGCGGCGACCGCCATCTGGAGTTCTTACCGAGGTCATTCGCATCTGTAGCTGCAGCCATTCGCGATTAGCGTCGACGTAATCCAACCACTTTTGGCGAATAACCGATACGAAGTTTTCGAAGAAGGCCATCGCTTTGCCTCAATCCGTTGCTTTTAGACGCCTCATGATAGATGAATTTCTCTAAAGAGGACGATAAGTTCGAGCAACGTTACAGGGAATGGGAGAGATTTCTGTGTGTTGGTAGAGAGTCCTGGTGCATCTCGCGGGAAAAGCGATGACTCATCTCCAATCCACAGATAGGCAATCAGCCTCAGACCATCATGAGATCCAGCTCAGATTCCTGTTGCGGAGCGTCTACCGGTGGGTTGAGATAAAAGTCAGACAGCAGCGCAAATAAATCGCGATCTTTTGTTTCACTGGGCACAACCCCTTCTGGTTGAGCCAAGATTTGATCTGCAATGTTCAGGTAATACTGTGTGACCGGTTCTAGCGAAGGATCGGTTTCTGCCATTTCAAAGATGGTTTTGCCTTTGACGCGAGAAATCCGAATGTCTTCAATTAGGGGCAGAATCTCCAGCACTGGCATCGGTACGGATTCGATGTACTTATCAATGAGGTCACGTTTGGAGGTGCGATTGCCGATGAGACCCGCTAGGCGCAGCGGGTGAGTGCGCGCTTTTTCGCGGACTGAAGCGGCAATGCGATTAGCGGCAAACAAAGCATCAAAGCCATTGTCAGTCACAATCATGCAGTAATCGGAATAGTTCAGCGGGGCTGCAAATCCGCCGCAAACAACGTCACCTAGGACATCAAACAGGATGACGTCATACTCATCAAACGCGTTGAGCTCTTTGAGCAGTTTGACTGTTTCACCAACGACGTAGCCGCCGCAGCCCGCACCAGCCGGAGGACCGCCCGCCTCAACACAATGGACGCCGCCGTAACCCTTGTAAATAACGTCTTCGGGCCACACATCCTCATAGTGGAAGCTTTTGTCTTTGAGGGTGTCGATAATAGTCGGAATCAGAAATCCAGTCAGGGTGAAGGTACTGTCATGCTTGGGATCACACCCGATTTGTAGGACTTTTTTGCCTCGCATGGCGAGGGCGACGGAGATGTTGCAGCTAGTGGTGGACTTGCCAATGCCACCTTTGCCGTATACGGAGAGTTTCACAGGCGATCGCTCCAAAGCGTTCTGGTCAAAAATTGCGGAGTGACAGGCGATGATGGGTCCGGAGCCTGCCACGCAAAGTAAATAGGTAAACTCGCCGCGGTGAAGCAGCGAGGGTTTTCGGCTTGATTAGCATTATGGGGGCCATATCCTGATTGCGAAAGCGTCTTAACAATTCGATTGGGTTGCAATAGTTATTCTGTCGCTGCCCTGACGCCAAAAAACTTCTTCATTCCTGCTGAATGCTGCTGAGCCGGCTAAAGGGTAGATTAGCTGAGTTTATGGTTTTAGATATTGTTTATAGAGACAAAAGACAAAAGTCTAAGTGGAGGGCAAACGATGTCCTGCGATCGCGCGGTTGAGTGCTTTGGCCCTTGCCAGGTAGGGCGTTTCGACGAATTGATCAGGGCTTGGTAAGCGGTTGACTCGCTGAAAACTTGAATTTGATCGAAAGATCTCTGCCGCAGTCTTGCGCTACTGGCCAAGTTTATTAAGTTCAATCAATTTTTGGTAGCAGAGCATCAACTGGTTTCGCTGCTTTGATCGGTGTCATCGGTCGATGTCGTCGGCTGGAGCTCAATGCCAACACTGAGCTCCCCGCCCAATTGAGAGTTGCCGCTGGCATCGTCAGTCACCGTGACTTCTGGGATGTAGTTAATTGTGTCTAATCCTTGTTCACGACGATAGCGGCTGACTTCTTCATGGAGTTCTTGAGCAATTTCTAAGGCCGTTTTTGACGGTTGGGGAGCGGCTTCCATGAGGTTGAACTTCAACATGACCTGCTTGACGATGAGCTGGCGTGTGTCAGGGTCGATCTCCACATCCAGCCCCAGTTTGACCTTGCTATTGGTCACCGCCTGTACCGCTTGCTCGATCAAGTCTTCGCCAATCTCGATCGCAGCGGGTTCAAATTTGTGGACATAGGCATGCATGACCTCCGTTGCCGAGGCTTCTAAGTCCTGATGCTGTAAAACTTGCATGGCCTTTTCGGCCAGAAATGTCCACTTGGGGTCAATGACGCGGTTGATGGCGGCAGTAACGTCGATCTGCTTAGAGATAGTTTGAATGAGTCGGGCCGCTTCGGCGCGGGTAATTTTGGCGTCTTCAACGATGGGTAGTACCGTCGCGGTCAAGGTCTGAATCTTTTGGACATTCAGATCGGGGGCGTACTTCTGGATGAAAGCATCCACTGTTGCGGTGGCTTTGACCTCGATCGTCTCACGCCAATGCTTGGTTTGGTTGGCCAAGAGCAAAGCTGCAGTTTCCCCCGCTTGCTCAGCTAGGCCCTCCAAGTCAAAGTTGCTGACTAAAGTGTCTACCCACTGTTCAATTTCTAGGCCCTGGGAAATGAGCGCCCCAGATTTTTCCTTGACCGTCAAGATTGCCCCGGCAATCGCTTGGATTTCTGGCGCTGACTTACCACCGTAGGTGTGTACATAAGTGCGTAGGGCCGTTTGCAGCGACTGTTGGGTGGCATCATCGAGGGTGGTCATAGCGCGCCAAAGCCTATTGGGAAATGCTTAAAGGGTATAGCAGCCAGCGCGAATCAGGGGACGGTAGATCGCTAAATTTCTGTCAACGCCGCAGCTAACAAAGCTGCTTGGGTGCGATCGCGCAGGCCCAGTCGATGCAAAATATGAGTGACATGGTTTTTGACCGTGCCTTCAGAGAGAAAGAGGGCTTGGGCGATTTCTCGATTGCTTGCCCCTTGACCAATCAAGCTGAGGACTTCTCGTTCCCGCGGCGTCAGCTCATCAAAGCCGGGGGGGACTGCCGCTTGCTTGGCAGGGGGGGCAGGCGTCAACATCATTTTTTGCAAAATTCCTGGTCCAAACTGGGCATACCCCCGGTGGATTGCGCGAATTGCCCGGGCCACCTCCTCGGAGGGCGTATCTTTGAGCAAATAACCGATCGCTCCGGCCTGCACCGCCTGCTGGACTAATTCGTCTTCTTCAAACGTGGTCAACATCAAGATTTTGAGGCTGGGGTATTGGCGTAAGAGTTCACGGGTCGCGGCAACCCCATCCATCACCGGCATCCGAATATCCATCAGCACGACATCGACGGCTTGGAGCGTGTTGAGCAACTTTTGAGTAAAGCTCAAGGCTTCGCGGCCATTAGTAGCTTCGCCTACAACCTGCAGATCCGGTTCTAACGACAGGAGAGCAGTGAGCCCTTGGCGCACGATCGCCTGATCATCCACCAGTAATAGGTGAATCATGTTCCCTCCAGCGTTAATGGCAACCAAACCTGGACGAGGCATCCTTGACCGGGAGCAGTGGTTAAGCGCAACTGTCCTCCGTCGGCGATCGCCCGTTCTTGAATGCCTCGTAAACCAAAGCCGGTGGTATTGTCCTTGGGGTCAAAACCCACGCCATTATCTTGAATGCGAATCTCTAGCCCAGCACGATCAGCCTGGGCAGCTAGGATTGCGATCGCCACTTGGTCAGCTTGTGCATACTTCCAAATATTCGTCAATGCTTCCTGAACAATGCGATAAATCGTTAGCTTCAGTGATGCAGGTAGGGGCGGACAGTTGATTTGTACGTCAGGGGCAATGCCCGTTATTTGCTGAAACTTTTCTGTTAAGGGGGTGACCATGTCTGCTAAGTCTTGGTCAGAGGACGGCGCGTGGCGAAAAGACGCGACGGCTTGCCGGGTTTCTTGCAACGCTATTGAGCCCATTTCTTTTGCTTGGGCAACAAAGGCTTGTGCCTGCTGGGGGTCAGAGTCCCAAAATTTGAGAGCTCCCTCAAGCTGAATGTTGAGCCCCGTTAGGGCATGTCCTAAGGAGTCGTGAATTTCGCGAGCAATGCGGGTGCGCTCTTGGTCCATGGCGAGTTTTTCGATCTGAGCGGCTGAGGCCTGTAGTTTTTGGTGGGCTTGGCGGAGTTCTTCACGGCGCTCGCGTTCCGAGAGGAGAGCATTCATCAAAACCAGTAAAAAGACTAGCAGCAGCAGAAACATCACGATGAGATTGAACCGCAGGCTAAAAAATAGAAGAAATAGCCGCCGCCCGACTACATCAGGCAGTCCTCGGTCCAGCGATCGCACACGGATTTGCACTCTGCCTGCAAACAACACAAACACCGTTCCCGTAACCACAAGCCGGCCCCAGAGGCCAAACATAAGGCAACTCCGCAACACCAGCACAATGTAAAGCAGCGGAAATAGCCGCAATCCGAAGGTGCCAAACTTCGCCGCCAAGGCAAGTAAGCCAAACTGTAAGACGACGTGCCCAAGTTTCGGCCCCCATGGCTTGACCGGTAGCCAAAGGCCCAACGCGCCAAAGGCCACGATGATGCCAAAAGTGAGAACAGGAAAGCTGTTTGAACGGGGTAATAAGCCGGTTGCCAACTCGCTCAAGATGGCGATACCGATGATCACCCATTCGCCGTATAGCAAAAAGGGAAATGGGTGCCGATGAGCGTGAATGGCGTACGACATAGGGATAAACAGCGCAGTTTTCTTTATGTAACTCTATTCTCGCCTGAGGCCAACATGACTTTAGTCACGGGTTCAATCATGACCTGCTGCCTAAAACTCAGCTATTGTCACCGCTTAGATTGAAAGCGTTCGAGTTCATTCTCTATCGGAGTTATAACCATGAAACGCTTCTTTCAAATTGGCTTAGGCCTTGCGGCAATGACCACCGCAGTCATGACTGCGCTATCTTTGCCAGTCAATGCTCAACTGCCACCGGCGTTTGATGCCCTCGATTTGACTGAAGACCAAGAGGCCCAAGTAGAGGCTATCTTTGATGACTTCAAAACTGATATCGAAGACATCTTGACTGATGAACAACGGTCTCAATTTCGCACGACTTTAGAGGAAACCCAAAATGTGCGCACGGCGATCGCTGAGATGGATGACCTTACCGATGAGCAAAAGTTACAGGCTTGGGAAGCTAGGCAGTCTGTCCGCGAAGAGCTGCAAAGTGTACTGACCGAGGAACAACTCTCTGAGCTGCGATCGCTGCGACAGGAAGGTCGTAGAAACCGTCGCTAACCGCTCGTCTATAAGGAATCAGGCTGCGCCCCGCGCAGTCTGATTCCTTATGAGCCAGCTGCTCCCAAGTTGTTTATCTGATAACTCTGATGCTGAATACTGCTCGTAGACCCGGGCCGTTTGCAGCCCAGCGAATTGCCCAACTCTTGCAAGTGGTGAACTGGTTGAGCGATCGCTGCGGGCGTAGTGTGCCCTCTATTGTTGATATGGATTATTTGCGATCGCTCCCCGCTGAAAGTTTTGGCTATGCCTGGGCGCGCCATTTAGACGCCAATCATTTGCAACCCTTGGACCAGGGGCCAAGACGCCAACAGCTGCACGACGGCGTACATGTTTTGACCGATTACGGGACAGATCCCGTCGGCGAAGCAGAAGTCCAAGCATTTTTGCTCGGGGCCAAGTTCCACATTGCTAACTTACTGATCCTGGGGGGGATTCTCCGGGGGCTCCATCAGGAGCGTCATCATTTTTCTGTTTTGGACGCGTCTACGGTCAACTTGCGTCTGAAAGCGGCTTATCGCCGGGGGCAATGCGCTCAGTTTGACCCCTATAGATGGCAGCCAGAAGGGCTGTGGGAATGTCCTTTGCCAGTGGTGCGAGCGCAATTTGGTTTGGCAGCCTGATGTTCCAGGCTATAAACGCGCAACAACCGACTGGTCAAAGGGTCGCTGTAGTCAGCAACAGCGGCTCCAGGGACTTGAGCATGGGATCCTTACGAGCCTTTGGCAAGTAGGTTTCTGTATCTAGTGAGAGTGCCCGACGGAGATGCTCAGCGGCCCAATCCGTCCGCCCCATCAGAGCATGGCATCCCGCTTGATGAAAGAATGCCAGGGGATGACTGGGAGACAGCGACAGTGCTTTATCGAAAGCAGCGATCGCGGCTTCAGGCTCTGACAATAGCCGTAAAATGAGCCCCAGTGCTAGCCATCCATCTGTGCGGTTAGCCTGTCGTTTTAGCGCTGCTCGAAAGGCTTGCTGGGCTTGAGCCAACCGGTTTAATCGGCTAAGAATAATCCCTTTGTGAAACCACAGGTCAGCGTCTTCCGGTTTGAGGGTACAGGCTAGCTCTAATTGCTGGAGTGCTGCGGTGTACTGTCCCCGCCGATATAGCAGGTGGGCGTAGCATTGAAAAAGTCGGGCATCTTGCCAATCCCGAGCAATCCACGGTTGTAAATAGGCAAGGGCTTGGCTGCAGCGATCGCAGTCGAGCAGGGCGTAGGCCAGAGAGATAAATGCGTCGGGATTCATCGGGTCGTGGGCGATCGCCGCTTTGAAGAAATCCACAGCCTGAGTAACTTGTCCTAGATGATAAGTCGCCAAGCCCTTGCCATACCACACGCGCCCATCGTCGGGGGCTAAGGCCAGTGCATGGTCATAGCTTTCAATGGCCTGGACATATTGTTTTTGGTGATAAAGTACTTTGCCCCGTCGCCGCCAGACGTTAGCATACCTTGGCGCGATGTCTAAAGCGCGATCATAGGCTCGCACGGCTTCGACTAGTTGGCCCGTAGCGGCCAGGGTACTAGCGTAATTACACCACACTTTAGGATCATTGGGAGCCACTGCCAATGTTTTTTGAAAACTCAAAATGGCTTCGGGATATCGCCGCAGTTTTGCCAAACAATAGCTACGCTGCCGCCAAATTGCGGTAGATGAGTCTCCCCGGGCTAGGGCCGCCTCGCATTCTTCGAGCGATCGCTCTAGAACAGGGCTGGAACAATCATTCTTTGGGATAGCAGTAGTAGTTGAGCCGGCGTTCATAGATTTACATCGACCTAACGGTCATTCAACAATAAGTAGTAATGCTTAGCGCACATTTTCAAGTGGCGGCGGTAGGCACCGTCATCGGGTGTAGGTAAAGCAAAGTTGTGGTGGATGGGACGAACCTCATCGTCGCAGCATTGGCGGTGTCTCAGCGATGATTGCAGAAACAATGACGACATAGCAAAGGTTTCCTCATTTTGACGCGTTTTGCTACGGGTTACGGTTGGTCTCGATGCATTTAATCGTTTCTTCTTTAACTTTTGTGCCGAGACCGGATGATTATTCGGCAAAATGCGCTAGTGAAATTACTGAAAAATCGAGCTTGTGAGGACTTACCGGTGACTGAGGCTCTGCTCATTTGAACAAATCTAGCTTCACGAAATATTTGTGTTACTGACGCAATTGTGAAGTTGTTATACATTTGTCTGGCGCCGAGTCAGGTTGTGTGTTGACGGTCTTAGCCCGCGCGGCGACAAAAGATTACAAGACTGCCAGCAACTTGGCCATAAAGCGCGATCGCGGCCTCGCTTCAGGCTTAAAACATTAAGTCTTTATGAATGAAACAATTACTGAGAGGGCGCTTTGTGAGCCGGGATCACCATTTTGGACCCCTGCATCTGAGAAAAAAATCGCTTATAGTAAAGAACAGTTAAGACAACGCTTATTTTGGGTGAGTATTTTTGCTTATATGCTATGTCGCTCGCCCGAAGCTGTCTGTACTTTTAGTAGATTCATAATTTTTTGGAGAATCGCGCTATGACCATAGCAATGGGACGAGCGCAAGCCCAGCGAGGATGGTTCGACGTCCTCGATGACTGGCTAAAGCGCGACCGATTCGTCTTCATCGGCTGGTCCGGCCTACTGCTATTCCCCTGCGCCTACATGGCGATTGGCGGCTGGCTGACCGGCACCACCTTTGTCACTTCCTGGTACACCCACGGTTTAGCGTCTTCCTACCTGGAAGGGTGCAACTTCTTGACCGTGGCGGTATCGACTCCCGCCGACAGCATGGGTCACTCCTTGCTGCTGCTGTGGGGACCTGAGGCCCAGGGCGACTTTGTGCGCTGGTGCCAGATTGGCGGCCTGTGGAGCTTCGTAGCGCTGCACGGGGCTTTCGCGCTGATTGGCTTCATGCTCAGGCAGTTTGAGGTAGCGCGTCTGGTGGGCCTGCGACCTTACAACGCGATTGCGTTTTCCGCGCCGATTGCGGTGTTTGTTTCGGTCTTCTTGATGTACCCGTTGGGCCAGAGCAGTTGGTTCTTTGCGCCGAGCTTCGGGGTAGCGGCCATCTTCCGCTTTCTGCTGTTCTTCCAGGGCTTCCACATCTGGACCTTGAACCCATTCCACATGATGGGTGTGGCGGGCGTTTTGGGAGGAGCGCTGCTGTGCGCCA
>JBHJHA010000064.1:0-61215 GCA_050331235.1 Leptolyngbyaceae cyanobacterium | reverse complement strand
ATGACCGTGGTTGTGCTCTATCAGTGATTTATTTTACCGTATTTTGTGTTATGGGGCTTAAGCAAGTTGCCCATCCGCGTTTTTTGTGACATCTGTATCCTGAACCTATACGCCACTTTATATTCCGTAATATTATAGGATGATAAGGTGTTATCAAAAACAGGTTCCTATGCAGCCTGCAACAGTTCTTATCATTTCCGTGGGTGCGGTCGTCGTGGCCTTCACCGCATTTGCCGTATACACAGCGTTTGGCCCACCGGCTAAGCAGCTCGCAGATCCCTTTGACGAGCATGAGGATTAAGCGCTCAGTGGACTCTACACCATGTGATCGTCACTGATTTACTACGAGATCGCACCCGTAGTAAATCAGTGTTATACGACTGTGCGGGGATTTTGCCGAGGGCGATCGCCGTTAGCTAGACTATTTGGGCTGACTTAGGGTGTACTGAGTCGTACGAGCAAGCTTCAGGAATTAAATCGACAATCCTCGGAAGACATCGTCTACTTTTTTCTATGAATTTACTCCTTGAGAGTAGCTGGCGAGTGGTCGCCAGGTTTGGACACTGACAATCGTTGATTGTCGGTGACGAAGCTTTTCCTTGCACCTTGAATCCTGCACCTTGCTGATCTCGGCGATAGCCGGGGGTGAGCTTTGTGGGTCGCACAACGGCTTGTTCACTGCGGTGGCATTAGCGGATGGGTAGTTTGATGACCTGGTTGGCGATCGCCGTACCTAGCAAGATGAGGGTGCCGCCGGCGACCATTGATGGCGTGATAGCTTCCCCGAGAATCAGCGTGCCCCATAGGATGGCAAACAGCGGAATTAAATAAGTAACCGTTAACGCCTGGGTCGAGCCCACAGCATGGATGAGTCGAAAGTACAAAATGTATGCCAGGGATGTGGACAGTAAAGCCAGTCCCAAAATGGAAAACAGGGCTTGGGTCGAGGGAACTTGGCTAGGCTGGGTGAAGGGTAGCAGTGGCAACAGCAATATCGCCGCACTGAGTTGACTGCCCGTGGCGATGACGATAGGAGGCACGCCAGTCAGATTTAACCGGATAAACGGGGCTGCGATCGCATACATCAAGGCTGCACAGAGCCCCGTTGCGATTGCCCCCAAAATGTTTGGCGTAAGGGCGGTGTCGCGCAGCCCTACTAAGACGACCACGCCAGTAAAGCCCAAGAGCAAGCCCAAGAGCCGACTGCGGGTGAGTTGCTCCTGTAGCCAAATGTAGGCCACAGCCACACCAAAGAACGGGACTGTACTGTTCAAAATGGCGGTAGTGCCCGCTGGCAGCGAGAGAGAAGTGAATGCTAGGAGGGAAAACGGGAGGGCCGAGTTGAGCAGCCCGACCACCCCGAGCGATCGCCAATGCCGTCGTGTATGGCTGAGATGCCCCTGATGAATCAACAAGGGCAGCAGGGTTAGTCCGGCAATCAGCACTCTGAACTCGATGAGCCAGATCGGCCCCAGTTCGGGAGCCGCGATCCGCATGAAGAGAAAGGAGCCTCCCCACAGCGCCGCCAGTAGCAATATTTCTGCAATTTGCCAGGATTTCATGGGGTTTGGGTCTCCTGTTGACTGGCTTCCCAGCCGACCATGGCGGCCTTACGGAGTTGACCCCAGCGGTAGCCACCTAACTCCGCCGTACGGCGAATCACCCGATGACAGGGAATCAGATAGCCAATGGGATTGGCTCCAATAGCAGTGCCCACCGCTCGAGCCGCCTTGGGTTTGCCAATATCGTTGGCAATATCTTGATAAGTGGCTAAGCTGCCAAAGGGTAGCCGGAGCAGAGCCCGCCACACCTGAATTTGAAAGTTCGTGCCTTTGACGAAAAGGGATAGCGGTCGAGTGGGTGCCTGGGGCAATCCTTGCAGGCTTGCTTGAATAGGCTGAGTACGACTTGGATCAAGGATGAAAGTTGCCCGAGGCCACCGCTGTTGCAGCCCATTAATCGCGGTATCCGTACTGCCGGGATGACAAAACTGTAGGCTGCAAATGCCGCGTTCTGTGGTGGCGATCAGGGCGGTGCCAAAGCGGGTTGGATGAAACCCATAGGCGATCGCTAAACCCTCCCCTCCTTGGCGATAGGTTGCCGGTGTCATTGCTTCAAACCGAATGTAGAGATCATGTAACCGGCTGGGGCTGGACAGACCAGTCTCCAGGGTGATCGATAGCAAAGATTGCGCTGTGGCTAAACGGCGCTTTGTATCTTCCAATGTCAACAGCTCTAAAAAACGTTTGGGACTGACGCCCGCCCAGCGAGTGAACATTTTCTGAAAGTGGGACTCACTGAGGTGGACATGATGAGCCACTCTGGCTAAGTCAGGCTGCTGCTGGCGATGCGACTCGATAAACGAGATCGCGGCAGCAACTCGTTCATAATCCTCTGCCGGGAGTATAGATGCAGTAGCAAACTCAACCATTGCGCTCCCCAAAAGTAACTTATTGGTTGTTATCTAGATTAGAAACCTTTGCCTAAGGCGGCGATCCAAAACTTGTGATGCGATCGCCGAAAGACGACAAGGGTCGATGCAGGTATGAAGCAATCACTGAAATAGCTGGTCATCGCTGCTGCTTATAAGGCAGCTCTCAAGTTTTATCGGAACTTTATAAACAAGAGTTGAGTGCATACAGCGATCGCCTGCTTTGCTGTCCCGTAAATAGCTGCAAAAATAGACGCAGGACACACCCAAATGGGGGTGATGGGGATAGCCACACCCTGAATAAGCCACCAAATGTAGCTGCTGTGAAAAGGATGGGACAAAATCCGACTTGAAACTTAATTTCCTCCAAATTCTTTGAATTTACTGCTTTAGAGATGTTCTGAAAATCAGATCCCCTGCTATATTCGGGAACCATCAACTCAAGACTGTATGAATTGATAGCTGTCTGTACGGATAGCTATCAATAAGGCGTCGAGAAAACTGGGCAGCTTGCCCTGCGTTGGCAAGAAAATACTCAGTTGATGATCTGGGCTTAACCACTCAGCACCCACCGGGATGATAGCTTGCTACGACGCATCCACTGGCTCGCTGAGATAGGCCACTAAACGGCTAGAAATCAGTTGAGAGGCTTTGGTTCAGGTTCTGGGGCCAATTTTTAGGTCATCTTTGGGATACCTGGTATGATACGCCTGATATTGGTGTGGTATGGCATGTTGAGGAGTGTAAGATGCTGAATTCTGTGGATTTCAGCGGTAGGCCCTTTCATTTCATCGGAATTGGAGGGATAGGCATGTCTGCGTTGGCTTACGTCTTGACGCAGCAGCGGCTACCGGTTTCAGGGTCAGATTTACGGCTGAGTCACATTACTCAGCGCTTGCAAGAAGCGGGTGCACACATCTTTTGGCGTCAAGAAGCAGACAATCTTAGATTCTTTGACCGAGACTTGCTGAATGGCTCCGATAGCAGTTTTCTATCCGATGCTAGTCAGTCTGATAACCATGTTTTGCCTCAGGTGGTTTGTTCTACCGCGATTAACGAGAGCAATGAAGAATATCGAGCTGCTTTGCAAATGGGGTGCCCGATTTTTCATCGTTCGGACCTACTGGCCGCATTAATGCAACAGCGTGAAAGTATTGCCGTTGCCGGTACTCACGGTAAAACCACTACTAGCAGCATGATGGGCTATGCGCTGCTGGCCGCTAATGTCGATCCGACCATTGTGGTGGGCGGGGAAGTTTCTGCCTGGGAAGGCAACGCTCGGCTGGGGCAAAGCGATTGGTTTATCGCTGAAGCGGATGAGTCTGATGGATCTTTAGTAAAGCTATCGCCCAGCATTGGCATCATTACCAACATTGAGCTGGATCACCCTGATCACTACAGCAGTCTGAACGATGTTGTGGCTATTTTTCAGCGATTTGCTCAGCAAACTGAAACGGTGATTGTTTCTGCCGACTGTCAGACAATCACTCAGTTCATCCAGCCTGACATTACCTACAGTGTTGAAGTTGGGGGCCAGGCGGACTACACAATCAGCGATGTGGTTTACAGCGCGACGGGTACTCGGGCAGTCGTCTCTGAAAACGGTGCTCGGTTAGGAATTTTACGCCTGTCGGTGCCTGGCAAACACAACCTAAGTAATGCTTTGGCGGTAATTGCTGCCGGGCGTCGGATGGGGCTTGAGTTTGCTCACTTGGCCGCGGGATTGGCGCGGTTTGAGGGAGCCCGTCGTCGGTTTGAGCGACGGGGTTATTACAGTGGTATTCAGTTTATCGACGACTATGCTCACCATCCGAGTGAGATCAAGGCGACCCTGTCAACGGCTCGCCTTTTGAAATCTGGTCATACGTCTTTGGGAGGAGAGGTCAATCGCATCGTAGCCATCTTTCAGCCCCACCGCTATAGCCGGATTAAGGCATTTTTAAACGACTTTGCTGAGGCCTTTGAGCAAGCCGATGAAGTGATTGTCACGGATGTATATAGTGCTGGTGAAGCGGCACCTTCTGGATTTTCTACCCAAGCGGTAGGACAGGCGATCGCGGTTCATCATCCCCATGTACAGTACTGTCCCTCGTTAGACGCGGTAAGCACCGTACTCAAAGAGCGTTTGCAGCCAGGAGACATGGCGTTATTTTTGGGTGCTGGTAATCTCAATCGCATCATTCCTGACGTGATGGAGCCCTTTATGGCAGCAGAAATGCAGACTGTGCAACAGGCCTAACGGGCGATCGCGCCTGCAGTCGCAGCGGTACAATAAGATGCTTGTGTTTCATGGATGCTACTGACGTGGTTGTGCAGCCAAAGTTTCCTGTGAAGCAGCAAATTTCTTTAGCTGATTTCACCTCTTACCGAGTTGGAGGCACTGCTGATTGGTTTGCTTTGCCCAAAACGCCAGACGCCGTGGTCGAGACCTTAAAGTGGGCCGGTCAGAGTGATCTGCCTGTGACCTTTTTAGGGGCTGGGTCAAACTTGCTAATCAGCGATCGCGGAGTCCGGGGGCTTGTCGTTTGCACCCGTCATCTACGAGGGGCGGCCTTCGATGAAGGGACCGGCTCTTTGACGGCGGCGGCAGGTGAACCTTTGCCTAACTTGGCATGGAAAGCTGCCCGCCGCGGCTGGCGCGGCCTTGAGTGGGCAGTGGGTATCCCCGGCACGGTTGGGGGGGCGATCTTTATGAATGCCGGTGCCCAGGGTGCTTGTACGGCCGATAGCCTAGTTGAGGCGCAAGGTGTCACGGGATCTGGTAAGACGGTCACTCTGACACCAGAGGTTCTACAGTTTGCCTATCGGAGTTCCAGCTTGCAAACTCAAAAGTGTTTAGTCACCCAAGCTAAATTTCAGCTACAGCCTGGTTATGATGCCAAGATCGTCATCGCTGAAACCCAAGCGGCATTGGAAAAACGTCGCTCAACGCAGCCTTATCATCTACCCAGTTGTGGCAGCGTGTTTCGCAATCCGTTGCCCCGTACGGCAGGTTGGCTTATTGAGCAGACGGGGCTCAAAGCTTTGCAGCTTGGACAGGCTCAAGTTTCGCCCATGCATGCCAACTTTATTGTCAATGTTGGGGGAGCAACGGCCAAGAATGTATTAGATCTGATCCATCTCGTGCAAGATCGGGTAGAAGAAAAGTGGCAGGTGCGTCTGCATCCTGAAGTGCGGTTGTTAGGCAGCTTTGACTCCTAGGTCTTCTCCGGCTGTAAAGTCGGGGAGCAAATAGTTTTGGCCCAGTTCATGACGGGGAGCGGCTGACAAGATGAAACTTGTTGTGGATGGAACGCGTCGTCGGAATTGAAGGCGCGATCGCCCCTAATCCGTCAGGGGCTGGTATCTAGCCGAGCTGGCCGAGACCGTTGAGGTCAGCCAGTTGGGAGACGTGCTGTAGTTAACTTTTTGCCATCAAAACGATGAATGTGCGTGTTGCAACTTGGTCTAGCATTGCTTTGGCGACCCTCTTGGTGGCGGTGACTGGGTGGAAGCCGCTGAGACCGGATTTATCAGCTTGGGCGCAACAAATTCGCACCTATGGCCGTGATGGTCGCGATGGTCACGATGGCCGTGATGGTCAGGATGGGCGGGCGGGCCAGACCCAGAGTCTAAGAGCCGATGGCACCTTTCAGCAAGTTGAGCTTGTCGGCGCAGCGGCACAGGATGGAGAAGACGGCGATCGCGGCGATCGCCCCAGTTGTCCGGCCCAGCCCCGAGATGTGCGATATGACCTCCAAGCTCCCGATGGCGGCGATGGCGGCGATGGGGGGCGAGGTGGCGATGGGGGACAAGGCGGCGATATTATCCTGTATTACACAGATATTGCCCAACTGCGGCAAGTTGTGGTCAATGCCGCCGGGGGACGTCCCGGTCGAGGTGGCCGGGGCGGAGTGGGCGCAGCGGGATGTCGCTGCGATGACCGCAGGTGGACCGTTCAGGTCTGCCGAGAGGGTAGCTGCCGGGAAGAACATTACGACTGTCGCGATGGCGATACAGGACAGTATGGTCGCAATGGTCAGGCCGGTCAGCCGGGGGACCTCGGCCAAGTCTGGCTGGTGAACCGCGAGGGTCCCTTGCTGAGCGAACAACCTGAAGTTACTCAGCCGTTGAGCAATTGGCTGGAACAGCCAGTGACGCTATCGCGACATGTTTGGGAAGCCAGAATCGGTGCTGGAGCACTGCTGGCTTCTGGCTCTGTGGTGAATGATCGCTACGCTCACTATGTTGAGCGCCTCGAGCTGCCGGTACAGCTACAGTGGCAGGCTGGGCGATCGCCCCGCACCTTTTTGGCGACTTCTCCTAGGGTTCGCCTCAGTGAAACGGGAACTGTACAGCTTGACTTACCCGAAACCCTTTGGGTGGCAAGCCGGATTGAACAGTCGGCTCGCCAAGCCATCATCGTGATTGATCAGGTGGCCCGCGCCGATCAGGTAACAGATCTGGCTTGGGGCACTCAAACCGGACGTGGCGATGACTGGGCTATTTCGGTGATTGATTTGGGCGGAGAGTCAGAATTTGTGAGTACCCAGTTCGAATTGGTGTATCGAACAACGGATGACGATCCGCGGGACAATCGTCGAGTCCGCTACGAAGAGCAATTCTCCGGCATAGTGCCGGCCAGTGCCATTACCCAAGACCAAAATCGATTTGTATTATCTCTGGGGCAGCTACCTATCAGCGATCACTATTTTCGTCAGGGAACGCATATGCAGTTGGAGCTGCGGGTGATGCGATCGCTCGGCCAAAACTCCGCTGATCAAACCTTAGAGTGGCAGGGACAACTGTAGTCATACCTAGCAGTTGAAGGCTGATTCGGAACAATCCCCTATTGGTAGGCGTTCCCCAGCCCCTAGCCTCCCTGCTCAAAATCAACCGAAAATGGCCAAATCTGTTCTTCTGAAACCGATATTGTCAAGGGCGGCCAAAATCATAATCGGCCAGGGTTTCATCGATGTCTAGCCCGATAAATTGATCCAGGCTCATGTGAATCCAGCGGAGAGAACAAGTCGCATCGGCCTTCATCGGTTTGAAGCCCAAGGCAAAGGCCAGGGTTTCTAAGCTGGGGTGAATGGCGATGGCATACATGTCGCAGAGATTGGGAAAGGTCTCCCGCATGGTGCTCAAAGTTGACTGGGCATCGGCCAAAAACTGACACACCGTTGAGTAGTTCCAATAGTCGGGCTGGATTTGCCAACTCCGGATGAAAACAGCGTAGCAATCTTCATCCCCTGAGCTCGCCACCCGGATCGGGTCATGGTCATCCAGGGTGCTGAGGTGCAAACTAGAAGTCGGCGATCGGTGGAAGTTTTCTTCTGAATCTGAGTGGGTGGGGTAAAAAGCGGCAAAGCCGACGGTTTCATCATCGGCTTTGGCTCGCAAGACCCGTAACCCAGTGGGGTAAGCTTGGGCCCATCGCCGAAGCACCTTGAGAATCTTGAAGGAGGTAGTTTCGGTGCGCTGGCTGACCCAACCGTAAACGTCTTCTAAGAAGACTGCTACCTGGGACGCATCCTGTCGCACATCAAAGCTATCGGTGTAGAGCTCTTGGCGGACGGGCTGATGGGTCGGCAGCAAGAAGCTGTGGGGGATATACAGACTCAAGCGGGTGGGACCGCCATCAAAGGTCTCCCGCTTGACTAGGTGCTTGGCAACGAGCTGGTCGATCATCATACCCGCAGATCGTTCGCTGCCCCGGGACTGATCGCAATAAAACAAATCCGCGGCGGCGCGGTGGGAGCAGGAAACCGGCTCAACCGATGCGGGCAAAGTGTGAATGGGTACTTGGCGGATGGCCGACTGTACCGAGGCATAGCCCCAAAGTCGAATAAAGCAGCAGGCTTGGCGACGAGTCAGACCAGATTGGCCCGCGATCGCATCGATGTAAAGCGTTTGGCGAACCAGGGGAAACCAGTCATTGATGTGACTCGGCGAGGATGGGAGGCTCATGGCGACAGGGTATTAAGGGGGGCTGCAGGCTTGGTAAGCGCGTCGCAATTGGCAAAACTTCACCCTTAACTTCACGCCACTACCGCCAAATTCCAGAACCTACAGCCAGCCGTCGAGGAGCTACACCGGTCTGGAGGGACGCTGCTGCTTGCTCCTGGGCATCGCTAATCAGGAATGAGAAGTTGAAGGGGAACGCATCAGTTGAGTCAACGTTAGCCCCTTTTCCCTTTGACCGGGCAACAACGACTGATGAATGTGCTGACCCATTTCCTTGGAGGACAGATTAGTGTTAGACGTCAAGCCCCCGACTCAATCTCCTCGCCAAACGATTGCTTTACAGCCAATTGCCGCAGCGCACCGACCTCAGATCGCGATGTTCGCTCCGGAATCAGTGACGATCGCGTATTTGCCGCTAGTGTTTGAAACTCTGCTGGATAAGGTGTTTCCGTCGCGGGGATTTATGCTGCTGGATCATCAAGGCAAGCTGCTGCAGAGTAGCCCCTACGCGAGACAGCTTTGTCGTGCTATGCATGCCGATGGCAACGGCGAGACGGTGTCAACCCCTCAGTTGTCGTTACCTATGCCAGTCCAGACCTTAGCTGACTGCTTGGTCGAAAGTCGGCAGTTGTTTCCAGAGCATCGAGTTCAGTTACAGGACAATGTGCTCCTACCAGATCGCTCCCGGTTATGTCTTCAAGCTGAATGGATGGAATTGGAACCACAGGCGATCGCCGGTATCGTGCTAACGCTGGACAATCTGACAGAAAAAGCCCGCCAGCAAGCCCTGGTTGACGCCCAGCGGTATCGACTGACAGAGCGGGAACGGCAAGTTTGGGAGCACTCGCTCCTTGGGCTGTCCTATGAAGAGATCGGTCGAGAGCTTTTTATCACCTTGAATACGGTCAAGCAGCATCTCAAGAGCATTCGGCGCAAGCAGGAAGACCCATCACAGGTCTAACGAATGGCTCTGATCCGAGGTGGATCAAGCGACTGCCGTCGGTAACTTCGCCGGCCTGAATGCCGGTTTTTGGGAAGCACCTTCAGAGACCAAAGACCACCCGACACGGGTGATGCCGCAGCGGATAGGGACCGATTACGTTGGTCACAACACAGCGAGTAGAGCCGGGGCTGAAACGAGCGGTCCATCCAGTGATCGACAGGTCTATCTAACTAAGTGTAGGCCGCTCACCCGGGCTAATGAATTGCCCAAACCTGCCGAAACAAGGCTGAGTCGACCCATGAACATCAAGCAGATATTCAAATTTTGGTGGCTGAGGGTGTTCTCAGAACGGCCCCACACTTTGGCCCTATCGCCCGCGAGTCAAGACTTGGATGCAAGTCTGCAATCCAGTAGCGATTTAATTACCCCCTTCCAGAGGACTTCTTCAATGTTTGATTATTGCCCTACGTTACAACAGCGAGACTTTGAAGGTCGCCGGACCGAAGCCAGCAACCGCCGCGATCAAAAGCGTGACGACGCGTTTGACGGGTTTGATTTACGCCTCCCCGAAACGAACGGCGACGAGCAGCGATTTGACGAACTTGGGTTTCCTGGCTTTGCGTCTTTCACCAAGGCCCTAGCCCACAATGCGAACGGCTTAGTCGATCGCGCTTCGCTCGTGTCATTGTTCGAGGCGATCCAAGCAGGTACTGCTGAAGCCTTTGAACAAGTGCAGCTTGGTGGCGGCGATCGCCTCTTGGCCAACCCTTTGAATGCTTACGCCTATCAAGCGATCGGGAATGATTCCAACGGTGCCCGGATGGCGGCAGCTCCCGCCTTTGCCAGCCGCAATGCCGCGGTGGACATGGTGGAGCGATACTGGATGGCGCTCTGTCGCGATGTGCGATTTGACCAATATGCCAACAGTGGTCTCATTGCTGCCGCCTGTGAGGATTTGAACAACCTTGGCTTTGAGCAGGAGTTTGGCTTTGCCTGCACCCCAGAAACGATCTTTCGCGGTCCCTATCGAGGCTGTGATGTCGGTCCCCATGTGTCACAGTTTTTGCTGCAAGACTTTGAGTTTGGCAACCAACCTATTCGCCAGCGTCAGCGCTATCCGCGTCCCGGCCTAGATTACATGACCGATTTGGCAACGTGGAATCGAGTCAATAACGGCGATCTGAACCCCACTGGCACGGACGTTTTGGAGGGCGATCGCTACATCACCACCCTGCGCGATGGAGGACAGTGGGTGCACATTGATTTTCCATTCCAGTCTGGTCTCTGGGCGAACCTGATCTTGCTTGGCATGGGCGCGAACCCGTCAGCCGCCAACCCCTACGGCAATGGCAACATTACGACGGCCGAAGCCTTTGGCAGCTTGGGAGGACCAGACGTAGCTGTGCAAAGTGGCCTAGCTGGCGTCTACGCGCTGAAGCATGCCTGGTTCCAAAAGTGGTGTGTCCATCGCCGGTTGCGGCCTGAGGTCTACGCCCAGCGGTTGGAACTGTTCCGCCGGGGAATCTTGGGTGGGGCTCCAGATAGCCCGCTGAACAACGATAAGTTCAACCATCTTTTTGGTGAAGGGGCTGAGGTTTGGCGGCAAACTCAGGTATTGGATCTCATCTTTGCACACAACCAACGGCTCAATCAGATTCATCTGCGGGGCGATCGCACGGGTAGTTGGCTGCTGCCCATGGGCTTCCCCGAAGGTTCCCCGACCCATCCGGCCTATCCCGGTGGCCATTCGGTCTTCATTGCCGCGGCGGCCACCGTAGCCAAAGCTAACTTTGCTGATGGTGAGTTTCCCAATCCAAAGGTGCCGGTTAATGGCGGCCATGAACTGGCTAACTACACAGGGGCACCGCTGACGATTCACGGCGAGCTGAATAAGTTGATCGCTAACGTCACACTGTTCCGCGATGGCGCTGGAATGCATTGGCGCACTGACGGCACTGCTTTTGGACCGAACACTGGCGTCGACCGTCCGGGTACGGGCATTGAAACGGGTGGCAACCTGCTGGGTGAAAAGCTCGCCGTCAGCATGCTACGCGATAACCGTCGTACCTATCAGGAACCGATTGGGTCGTTTACATTTGAGGGACTCAACGGCAATCCAATCCAGATCTAGATAATTTTGATCGATCATAAGGGATCACCACCAGCCCCGTTTTGGCTCACGGGGCTGGTTTTATTTTGAGTTGCTGGATGTACGTCGAGCCTGTGTAGGGGAAAACGGTGAGGTATTGATAAGGAAAGCCGCTGCCGGATTTGTGAGGTGGTCATCCGGTTTAACTGTGGGTAGATTCTACAGCAAACTGGAGATTCTAGACTAAAGGTACAGCGTTACAAGCGCTGCGATGGGGTTTGATTTCCGTTGTTCCCGCTTTTCCTACTTGTCTATGGCAGCGATCGATCGCCGTAAATTTATCACGCTGAGTTTGGCGGGTACCGCTGCTGCTTTATCCCCTCGCTGTGCCAAGAGTCTCAGCCTAGGCTCGTTGACGACATCGAAGATGATGCCGACTCGATATGTCAGTCAAGGGGGACTGCTGGACTTGGGGCTGCAGGCCCGACGACAAACGGTGCGGCTAGGCGATCGCGCGGCGACATTACTGACTTATAACGGCCAGGTGCCGGGTCCGTTGCTAGAGGTTCAGGCGGGGGACACCGTGCAGCTCAAATTTGAAAATCAGTTGGAGCAGCCGACAAATCTACACTTTCACGGTCTACATATTCCACCAACGGGCCACGCTGATAATGTATTTCTGGTGGTTCCAGTCGGAGCAATCCAACACTACGAATTTGAGGTACCTAAACAGCATCCGGGAGGATTATTTTGGTATCATCCTCACTACCATGGATTGGTTGCGGAGCAAGTCTTTGGCGGCTTGGCGGGGCCGCTCATTGTTCGCGGACAGGTGGACGAAATTCCTGAAATACAGGCGGCTCACGAAGCCATATTAGTCCTGCAAGATTTTGACTTAGACCGTCAAGGAGAACTACGTGAACCGATGCCGATGTTTCGGCGCTGGGGACGGCAGGGCGGCTTGATGACAGCGAACGGAACTCGCCAGCCAACGGTGACCATTCCGCGTTCAGGGTTGCTGCGTCTGCGTCTGCTTAATGCCTCCGCTTCTCGCATTTACCGGCTTCGCTTACAAGGACATCCTTGGCATCTCATTGGCTTGGACAGTGGCACCTTGCCGGAGCCAGTAGAACTGACAGAAGATCTGATTTTGGCTCCCGGTGAACGAGCCGATCTTTTGGTGCCTGGCAATCGTGAACCAGGGGCATATACCCTAGTGAGCTTGCCGTACGATCGCGGCATTGCCCATATGATGGGAGGCTTGGGGCGGGCTCACCACCGCCGCTTGGGAACGGGCGCTGACCCGCAAGCGATCGCCCAGCTACAGTACGGAGAAACGGCCATCGAAGTGCCGCTACCCAAAACCCTGTTACCGACGGCCACGCTGCCAACGTCGATCAGACAGCGAGAATTTGTGCTGGATCATGGCATTGCCCAAGGTCAATCGTTTTTGATTAACGGTCAAGGGTTTGAGCATGACCGAATCGATACAACTGTGCAGTTGGGAACTGTTGAGGATTGGCGCATTGTCAATAATGCTGGCATGGATCATCCGTTTCACATCCACACCAATGCCTTTCAGATCACGCGTCAGGGCAATCGCGCTTTTCCTCTGCAGGTTTGGAAAGATGTCGTCAATGTCAAAGCTTACGAGTCGGTTGATTTGCGGATTGCCTTTACTGATTTTGAGGGCAAGACGCTCTACCACTGCCATATTCTGGATCATGAAGATCAAGGCATGATGGGCATTTTGAGTATTCAACCCGGTGCGGTTTGAGGGGCCAAATCTGTCTCAGCGTCTTGGTCAGCCATTGAGCAAAATCAAGTTGGCTAAATTTGACCCGTGGGCGATACTGTGAGGAATTGTGACTCCGTAAACGAGGCCTACTTCATGGAATCGCTGGGGTATTCACTCATTGCGCTGATCCCGATCGCGACAGTATTCTTGCTCCTTGTTGTCGCACGGCGGCCCGCCGGACAGGCTATGCCGATCGCCTATTTAGCGACCGTAGGAATAGCGCTACTGGTCTGGCAAGTCCCCTTTAGGGAAATAGCGGCTTCGAGTATGCAGGGGATGGTTGCAGCGGCAGAGATTCTCTACATTGTCTTTGGCGCTATTTTGCTGCTCAATACGCTGCAAGAGTCGGGGGCGATCGCGGCGATTCGACAAAGTTTACTCGGCATTTCCCGCGATCGCCGAGTGCAGGTCATCATCATTGCCTGGCTATTTGGCAGTTTTATTGAAGGCGCTTCGGGGTTTGGCACCCCAGCCGTAATTACCGTGCCGCTGCTGGTAGCGATTGGGTTTCCCGCCATGGCTGCCGTGGTAGCAGCATTGATCATTCAAAGCACGCCTTCGACCTTTGGGGCAGTGGGCACCCCGATCTTGATTGGGATTGATTCGGGACTGGCCGGAGTTGACAGTGTTCAAACCTATTTGGCGGAGCAAGGACTGACTCAGCCTGAGTATTTGTCGATGGTTGGACGTTGGGCTGGCATCTTTCATGCGATCGTCGGGTCTTTTTTGCCCCTCATCTTAGTGATGTTGATGACAGCGACCTTTGGTGCAGAGCGGTCAGTCAAAGCTGGCTTGGCGGCATGGCGATTTGCGCTGTTTGCCGGCATGGCTTTTACCGGGCCCTACCTGCTCACAGCGTGGTTCTTAGGTCCAGAGTTTCCGACGTTGATCGGTGGACTGGTGGGGTTAGCGATTGTTGTGCCCGCTGCCCGGCAAGGCTTTTGGGTTCCCTCACAGCCATGGGACTTTCCGCCAAGGGCCGAATGGGCTGATGAATGGGTAAGCGCATCGGCTCCTGCATCGGCCAACATTGAGAGTCGACTGTCCGCGCGGCAGGCGTGGTTGCCTTACATTTTGTTGGGCCTGTTTTTAATGCTGTCGCGGCTGGAGTTTTTACCCTTCAGGTCTTGGCTACAGTCAGTCAGGCTCACTTGGACTAATATCTTTGGTACGGAGGTCACGGCAACCACGCAGCCGCTCTACCTACCGCCCACTATTTTTATCATCGTTGTGGGGCTGACATTTTTTTTGCATCACATGAAACCTCCAGCCCTCGGTCGAGCGATCGCCCAGGCTGTACCGCTTCTGCAAAAGACGACTTTGGCTTTGGGAGCCGCGGTACTGATGGCTAGGGTATTTATCAATTCTGGGGTCAATAACTCCGGGCTCAAAAGTATGCCCCTGACCCTAGCAGATGGCATGTCAAGCTTGGCCGGGCAAATCTGGCCGCTCTTGGCTCCGCTAGTCGGTATGATTGGCTCCTTTGTCGCCGGCAGCGTCACAGTCAGCAACTTAATGTTTGCGCTCTTTCAGTTTGGGGTAGCGGTGCAAATCAGCGTATCAACGGCGGTGATTTTAGGCTTACAGTGTGTGGGAGCATCGGCTGGCAATATGATTTGTGTGTCTAACATCGTGGCAGCTGAGGCCACTGTGGGGCTGATTGGTCGCGAAGGGCTACTCATTCGCCGGGTTTTGTGGCCGACGCTTTACTACATTGGGCTAGCGGGCCTGCTGGGCATGGGAGTGCTGTTTGTCTTGGGATTGGGGGCGGCATAGCATGGATGCAATCTATGTACCAAGGAGGAGCTCCGATGGAATTGATAGAGATGACCAGCGATCGCGTAGTTGGTATTCGCATTGATGGCAAAATTCAGAAAGCAGACATTGAAACCGTTGAGCAAGCGTTTGCGGAAAAGTTTGACCGCTATGACAAAGCTTCTATCTATGTTGAGGTGGTCAGTCTAGGGGGCATCACGCTGGATGCATTGTTAGAAGATTTGAAATTTGCCCGCGAAAAATTCCGGCGCTTTGAAAAAAAAGCGGTAGTCTCTGAGCATCAATGGTTAGGT
Source organism: Leptolyngbyaceae cyanobacterium (assembly GCA_050331235.1). GTDB lineage: Bacteria > Cyanobacteriota > Cyanobacteriia > Phormidesmidales > Phormidesmidaceae > Halomicronema. Next base: position 45,939 of record JBHJHA010000064.1, on the reverse strand, counting down.
AAGCTCACCGCCATTGGCGATCGCCTGTTTCCCAGCCTTGAAGTGCAGCATTTTGCGATGGCTGACAAGGAAACCGCGATCGCTTGGGTCAGCCAAACCAATTCGGTTACTTAACAAACATCGCTGACTGATTCACAGATCAATGGGACAAAATACCACTTTGGTGGGGGCAGCAGCGAAATCCCACATCCGATCAGGCGTCGCGTTAGTCTCGACTGTAGAGTTTCAATTGGCTTAGACTCATTTCCCCATCACCATTGAGATCAGCTACTTCATACTCGGGATCCACCTGTTCAGCATGGGCAGTAGCCGCAAGAGACCCGCGCAATATCAAGAGCCTGACTTAGTCAATTCCTATCGTGCAAGTCGGAGCTGAGCCTCCCCAAAGACTTGGTTAAGCGTTGGTCAAAAAGAGGTTTTCAGGCGAATTAAATCTGTTGAATGTAGAACAAAACCCCTCATCTACATAGGTAAGGGGTTTCGAGAGTGGGGTTGGCTATTCCTCAATCAACTTTCTCAATTCTTCTCGCTGGCTTTTTGTCAACAGGTGAGAACTCCTACGAATCACTGCCATGGCTGTCATCAGGTCTATGCGCTGGTCTTCGAGCTGGTATTCTTCGGGAGGATGCCTGTAGTCAGAGAGCCTAGAGCCGTAAGGATCACGAGTGATCATGGCTGTTTCCTCTTTTGTATACAGACGCTACAGCAGGGGTGAGGCTTTGGGACCTCGTAACTGTTCTAAGATCCCAAATATTCTCCTGCCTGAGGCGCAATGACACAAAAAAGAACCCCTTAAAGGTTCAGCACGGCCCTGGGACCGCGCTGAGCTCGATTTCCAAAAGCATTCTCACCATCGGACTAGGGGTAGCAAGCGGCTCAACCTATAGAACTTAGAAGTGGCTTAAACGGCTGGAGTCGCTCGCTTCATTTTGATCGCACCACCAACGGCGATCGCCCCTAAGGCCCCTAAGCCAAACAGAGCAGCAGGTTCGGAAACTGGCTTAGCCTTAGTGATCACCCGGAGGTTGTCAATATAAGGGCTACTGACTTTGAAAAAGTCAACTGTGATGGATCGAGACGTTGTGACCGTAAATAGGTCATCATCTTCTGTGCGCCGTCCAAGACTTTTTTCATAAGTAGCCGCATTGACCAGTACAGCATCACTGCGGTTCAGAAATTCTTGGTTAGCAATAATCGCCACGATGTCTCCATCGAAGGTGAATGTCCCTGTGGAAACGCTTCCTCCTCCAATTGGGTCAAAGTGCAGCAGATGGCTGTCATAAACGCCAAGCTCAAGCTCAAGGGGACTGCCACTAGGAGGATTATTCACACCGGTGAACTGCTGGCCGACATCACAGGCGTCAATTAAATAATCAACAGCTACGGGAGCTGTGGTACTGACCCCTTGGAGTTCATCAAAGCCCACAACAAAGGAATTTTCGGTACTGCCTTCGGTCAGGTCAAGACTGGCTGCACTCCCCCCCGAGATTCCGTCACTGATGGAAAAGATAGCTGCCTGAGCGCTACCAACGGAAACAAGGCCAATCGTTACTGCACTGGTAAGTGTGACTATCGTTTGTTTGATCATGGTTGTTCCTAAACCTATAAAACGTTTGTGGATGTTTCGATAGATCCTGGTAAAACTCGCGTGTTCTAAGTGCTGATACGGAGCGTTCGTGAAAGCAACAGGATATTGAGAAGCAGCTTTATCTACTCTTCATGAAGGAAAAAACAACTGGCATAAAGATTCAGTAAATATATTTGATATGAGAATCGTATGGTCTGACACAGCAGCAAGGTGAATGAAGCGATCGCCATGACGCCCCAAAAAACAAAGGCGCAATTGCGATCGCTTCACCCTCCATCTCAGGTGCTGGATGACTAAATCTTGCCTGACATCACCAGGTTGCTAGTTCTTCTGTAAGAGCCTGCATGATTTGGGGCCCATCAAGGCCGTGACCGATAAAGACCAACCGGGTTTGGCGAGCTTCCTCTGGGTACCAGGGGCGATCGTAGAAATAGTCAAATCGCTGGCCGACGCCCTGCAAAACCAAGCGCATTGACTTGTTGGGCACTGCAACAAAGCCTTTAATTCGGTAAATCTCTTGCCGTTGCACAAGGGATTGCAGGCGAGAGATCAAAGCTTTGGGTTCAAAGGCTTGCGTCAGATTAAAGCCGATGGAGTTGATGTCGTCGTCGTGGTCGTGCGCCTCTTCGTGGTCGTGGTGACTGGGGCGACTGTCAAGATTGTCCTCAACGGCGGCGTTGAAGCCGAGTAAAACGTCAGGGTGAATTTCTCCCTGATGGCAGGGCACGACTTTGATGCCCGAGGAAATTTGGGTTTGCAGCCAGGTCTGCACGCGATCGCGACTCTCTTTATTCATCAAGTCAGTCTTGGTCAACAGCACCAGATCAGCGCAGGCAAGCTGGTCTTCAAAGAGTTCTTCAATCGGGGTCTCGTGCTCCAAACTGTCGTCGGCTTGGCGTTGGGCTTCGAGGGCAGCCAAATCGCCGACGATGTGACCACTGGCGAGGGCATCGCCATCGACCACGGTGATCACCCCATCAACCGTGGCACCCGTGCGAATCTCGGGCCAGCGAAAGGCCTGCACCAGGGGCTTAGGCAAGGCCAAACCAGAGGTTTCAATCACGATGCAGTCGATCGCATCACGCCGCTTGAGCAATTCCTGCATGGTTGGCAAAAACTCTTCTTGTACGGTGCAGCAGAGACAGCCGTTGGCCAGTTCCAAAATGTTTGCGTCAGGGGCAGTGGTGTCTTCGTCGTCGCAGACCTGACACGATCGCAGCAGGTCACCATCAATACCAACTTCGCCAAACTCGTTGACCAATACCGCAATGCGGCGACCCTGGTTATTTTGCAGCAGATGCCGCAGTAAAGTGGTCTTGCCGGACCCGAGGAAGCCGGTGACAACGGTAACGGGTATTTTATGCATAGTTAGTTGCTCTCAGGAATAGCGGTGGGCAGGGCAGGCAAGACGAACGCAGTAGTTTGCCGAACGAGGGGCGATCGCTCACGATAGGACACGCGCCCATCTGGGCTGGCGGTGTATTGCTGGCAGAATTTGGCAATCTCCGCAGCGCCGCTCTCAGGCTCGACCCCACTGAGAATAAAGGTCAATTTGTTCGGGGCCGCTAATGTCACATTGCAAGGCTGATGACAGCCCGCCATGCAGCGCAGCGGTTGAATCTCAACGGCCGTATCTAGCTGTTGGGTTGCTAAAGCTTGTTGTACCTGATTTATCAGGTGCTGGCCACCGGAGACACCATTGCGGCTACGCTCCTGGGGCGAAAAGCGGCAAAGGGAACAGACAAAAAGAGTTGTTTGAGTCATCGTTTACGTGGCTTGAAGTTCTTGAAGCGCCCCTATTAACAGGGCGGAATGTCGAGGCGGAAATGGCCGTTTTGGTAGAGTCAAAACGGCACTGGTGGCTGGGGGCAGGTAGCGTCATCAATTACCGCGCTAAGGTGCTGTCGACACCGCCCTCGACAGGCAATTCATTGTGATATGGCAAACGTGGGATGAACCTTGAACGCCGGCCTTTGAGCGATCGCGGCAACGCTAAACTGCTGACGCGGCCAAGGAATGGCAAACCGGCCGGCAGATGTTGCTCCGATGGTCACCGAGCCCGCTGGCCAAGCGGTTGAGACCTTTTCTCTAAGCCGGCAGTAACGTATCGACCACCTGAGTCATGACTAAGGTGAGTCCGATGCCGCAGATGACTAGTCCCGCAGGCTGTAGGCTAGAGCCCAAAGACCGTTCAGAAAGTGTCTTGAGGCGGTTGACCAGGGCGTAGGTAGCGCCTGCGATCGCCAGTTGGATCAAACTAAAGCCGAGCAAATACGCCACCAGCGGTCCCGCCTCCGCGCCAAAAATCGCTTCTGCGTAGGCAAAACCGTGAAACAGCCCCGCGATCGCGGTGAAACCCAAAATCAGTTCTCGGCGTGGGGGCGTTTTGAGGGCCAGGGCTAGACCAGCTAATAGGACCGAGGCGGCTATAGTGAGCTCTACAAAGGGGAGATCAATCCCCATCAGGTGAATGCCCGCGCCGATGACGGAAGCCATTACAAAGGTAATGGGCACCCAAAAACCACCGCCTACCAAAGCAGCCAACAAACCTGCCGCGATCACGAAGGCCAAATGGTCGAGCCCAATCACCGGATGCCCGATACCTGAAAGCAAGGCTGGCAGCCAATGGTCAGGGGTATCTCCACCAGAGGGGTGGTGAGCCCAAGCCGGTGCGGCAACTAGCAACCCAAAAATTGCGAGGGCTGATCCGATAGCCCATTTAAACAAATAAATCCTCGCCTTGAGCACGCTCAAGGCCAAAGTCAAAACATTCATCCGTACCTCGCAGACGAATAGACAACACAGATAGATCACCGGCGGGCATTCTGACTTACACGATGAAGGATGTCAGCGTTGAGATTGTGAGAAGCTGTTTCGCCTCAAACCAAAATCTCCCATCAACGATCCCCCTCGGCTCACAGCTGCGGGACAGCGGCAGATTTCCACTGCACTTTCCCCTTTGCTTTCTGCGGCTGATCCACGCAGAAACCGAAGAAGTAGGACAAATATAGCACCGCGATCGCGGGTCCAAATATTGAGATTTATCACCCTATTCCGATGGGCATGGGGGGGCGCGATCGCAGGCCAAGTTTTTAATTATGGCACTTGAACGAATAGCTTTGTGTGGCTCACGACTCCTGACGAAATTCTGGCCACAGGACGGTAATACCCCACCGTAGCTATAGATACTTTTTGAATTATGATGTAAAAATGAAATGTGAAACGATTATGAAACGGGTCTAACAGGTATGGCACCTTCACCCATTCGCAGTTTTTCTGGCCTGCTGGGCCTCGGTTTAGTGGTTTGCTTGACCGGTTGTGCGGTTTCTGAGCCATCGGCATCTTCAGAGACAACCACTCTGGAGGCAGAGGTCGCTGCCGAGAATCCCAAAAAGGTGCTGACAACCTTTACCGTGCTGGCTGACATGGCGCAAAACGTCGCTGGCGACAAGCTAGTGGTCGAGTCGATTACCCGCATCGGGGCTGAAATTCACGGCTATGAGCCGACTCCAAGCGACATTGTCAAAGCGCAAGAGGCAGATCTGCTGCTGTACAACGGCATGAATTTGGAACGGTGGTACGAGCCGTTTTTACGTAATGTTGAGTCGGTGCCCTCTGTGGTGCTCACTGAGGGGATTCAGCCGCTTCCCATTGCTGAAGGCCCCTACGCTGATAAGCCGAATCCCCATGCCTGGATGTCGCCTCGCAATGCGCTGATCTACGTCGAAAATATCCGTCAGGCATTTGTCGCGCTCGACCCCGATAACGCCGATACTTACAACGCTAATGCGGGAGCCTATAGCGAAAAACTAAAGGCGATCGATGCTCAGCTCTCGGCGGACTTGGCCCAAGTGCCCGAAAATCAGCGTGTGTTAGTGAGCTGCGAAGGGGCTTTTACTTACCTGGCGCAGGACTATGGCCTCAAGGAAATTTACATGTGGCCCATCAACGCAGAGCAGCAGTTCACCCCAAAGCAGGTGCAAAAAGTGATTGAAAGCGTCAAAACTAACGATGTGCCCACGATCTTTTGCGAAAGCACAGTTAGCGATGAGGGGCAAAAGCAAGTCGCTCAAGCCTCAGGTGCAAATTTTGGTGGCAATCTGTATGTGGATTCGCTCTCGACTGCCGATGGGCCAGTCCCGACTTTTTTAGAGCTGTTGGAATACGATGCTCAAACCATCGCTGACGGCCTGCTGTCGACTCCCAATACTGAATGAGTTGTTCTGTTGTTCGAACGACAGGCTCAGCTCTCGCCGGCAAATTCCTCTGATTTCCACCCAACTTCAACGATGCCAACTGTTTTCCCCAGACTCGATATTTCCGTTGATAATGTCAGCGTCACTTACAACAATGCTCGACTTGCCCTTTACAACGCTACTTGCACTGTAGAGCCGGGTACGATCACGGCGCTGGTGGGGCCCAACGGGGCGGGCAAATCAACGCTGTTTAAATCCATCATGGGATTTTTGCAGCCGACCCAAGGCCAGGTGCGCGTAGGGGGACTGCCGGTACGCAAGGCGCAAAAGCAGCAGCTTATGGCCTATGTGCCGCAGTCGGATGAGGTGGACTGGAACTTTCCGGTGAGCGTATTTGACCTGGTGATGATGGGTCGCTACGGCTACATGAATCTTTTGCGCATTCCTCGCCAAAAGGATCGTCGTCGGGTGATGGCAAGTTTAGAGCGGGTCGGCATGGTGAGCTTTCGCGATCGCCAAATCGGCGAACTGTCGGGCGGTCAAAAGAAGCGAGCGTTTTTGGCTCGAGCTCTGGCCCAAGAGAGTCAGGTGATTCTGCTGGATGAGCCCTTTACCGGGGTTGATGTAAAAACGGAAAAGGGGCTGATCGATTTGCTGATGCAGCTCCGGGATGAGGGCCACACCATTTTGATCTCTACCCACGATTTGGCTTCAATTTCGACCTTTTGCGATCGCACCATTCTGCTCAATCGCACCATTTTGGCGGCGGGCAAGACGTCGGAGACCTTTACCAAAGAAAATTTAGAGATGACCTTTGGGGGGTTGCCTCTGAGCAGTTGGTCTCAGCTAGTGTCGTCAGCGGAGGTCGGGGTGTGAGCCAACTGGCGATTGTAACGCCTGTCTGGGACTGGCTGATTGAACCGTTTCAGTATGCCTTTTTGGTGCGGGCTATCTGGGTTAGTGCCTTTGTGGGACTGGTCTGTGCAGTGTTGTCATGCTACATCACGCTCAAGGGTTGGTCGCTCATGGGCGATGCGATTTCCCATGCGGTGGTGCCAGGGGTTGTCGTCGCCTATGCGCTGAATATTCCCTACTCCATCGGAGCGTTTGTGTTTGGCTTTGGGGCCACGGTAGCGATCGGCTTTGTCAAGGCCAAAACTCGGCTCAAGGAAGACGCCGTGATTGGCATTGTATTCACCGGCTTTTTTGCCTTTGGGCTCGTGCTGGTGACCAAGATCCCCAGCAATGTGGACCTGTTTCACATTCTCTTTGGCAATGTGCTGGGCATTTCCCAATGGGATATTGTGCAAACGCTGATTGCTGGCGGGCTGACCCTCGCGATTATTTTGATACGTCGCAAAGACCTGCTGCTGTTTTGTTTTGACCCCAACCATGCCCAAGCCATTGGCCTGAGGACTCAGGTGATGTACTACACACTGCTGCTGGTATTAGCGCTGACAATTGTGGCTGCGTTGCAAACGGCGGGCATCGTGTTGGTTATTTCAATGCTGGTGACGCCAGGCTCCATTGGCTATTTGATGAGCGATCGCTTTGACCATATGCTGCTCTATGCCGTTGCGAGCAGCGTGCTCGCGTGCATACTCGGCACCTACTTTAGCTATCACTTTGATTTGTCCACTGGCGGCAGCATCGTCGTGTTGCTCACCGGTCTATTTGCCCTAGCCATGGTAGGCGCGCCTAAGTACGGCATGTTGGCCCAAGCCTACCGCAAACGCTCTGCTCTGGACTGGGAAGAAGAACAGCAAGTGGTTGCTGATTAACCTTAACCCGCCCAGTCTAAGCCACGGTATGTCCCTGGGCGGCGATCGCCGCCCGCAGTGCCTCTACGCTTGCGGAGGTTTCAGCTGAGACGTCTTTGGTCTCGACGTTGATGTCTACTTTGGCGTCAGCGTCGACGGACTGAATGGCTTCGGTGACGACTTCTGCGCAGCCATCACACTTCATCGTAGGAACTTTGAACTGTAGGGTCATATGGGGTGGTCATCCAAAATAAGATGCCATTAGCATACCGAGATAGTGGGTTGACTGGCAGAGCGTGGCGGCCCTGTTGTTAGCCCAGGAGAAGGAATGATTTTCCATGGGCGATGCTGGGGCCGCACGGCTACGATCGCTACTGGGTCAGGTGCTGATTGAGGCAATCAATGGCGGTATCAATACCGGCTGCCGCCGTTTCGACTTGGGGATCTCGTAAGCCATTATCGAGGCAGTGTTCGAGATACCACAGTTCGATCACGAGGCGTTTGACAATGGTCCGGAGGCGACGCTGGTGGTGGACTGGTTGGGGGGTAAAAGCAGTGGTTTCTAACATAGCTGTTGGTCTCAATTTGTGAGCGATACCGCTATTACAGCGATCGCTAGCCTGTTGCAGCAAGCCCCAATAAAGCAACCGGTCGAGTGCTGCAAATCTGTGGCAGGGCGTTGCAGGGCGTTGCAGGGCGTGAGGTGGCCTTCCCAACCTCTGTCTGTAGCAAGGTTCCTTAGGGACAAAAGCTCGCTAGGGTCTAGCTGAGGTTTGCAAGGCCAGTTGTTATGTCTATCCCGGTTCCGACTCGTCCAAGTGGTTATCGTTTGGGGTCTGGTGAGGCCCAAATTCAAATTGACGCATTCATCGATTTGGAATGTCCGTTTTCTAAGAAGGCGTGGCCGACAATGCTTGCTTTGACTAACCAGGAACCGAACGATCGCCTCGCGATTACCACACACCCAATGGTGCTCTGCGACCATCGCCAAAGTTGGGATTTGACCAAGGCGGTTACCGCGATTGCTGGTGATGATGCGTCTACCGCCTGGAAATTTATCAGTTACTTATTCAAGCGGCAAGAGGAATATCACGGGGCAGCCTTTGACGATAAGACCCGCCAAGACCTGTTGACCTGGATTCGTCAATGCCTTGGCGAATTTGACGCGACGGCAGTGCCAGATGCCATCCTGCAGGAGATTGCGGATGAAGGGAGTGAACTCGCCAGCCGAGCTAAAGTATCAGTTCGCCACTCGATTAGCCGCGGGGTTTGGTCTACCCCAACATTTTTCATCAATGGCAGCGTCGTGCCGCAGCTAGAGTCCAGCTCGACCTTGGATGAGTGGCAAGATTTTTTGCAGTCTCTCTAATCGGCAACAGCATCCATCGCAGAAAGTTACTCAAAGGTACGGCCAAAAGGAAACAGCGCCAGCGTCATCAGCTTGAAATGCTGCTTGGCAAAGGGCAGACCAATGATGGTGATGGCGAGCAGAATGCCCCACAGCAGATGGTTAAGGGCGATCGCCCAGCCAAAGATGAAAATCCACACCAGGTTCAAAATCAAGACCAGGGTTGAATCAGCCTCAGGTCCTTTTTTGATGGTGCGGCCAAAGGGGGTGAATGAGGCCAACCCGAGCTGAATGGTCGCGATGCCAAAGGGAATACCGATGATGGTCAGGCAAGTGCTGATGCCACCGAGGATATAGCCTACACCGCTCAAAAATCCACCAAAGATTAACCAAATAATATTGCCGAGTAAGCTCATCTCTTCCCCCTTAGTCATCAACCAGTTCAACTGGATGATGCCATCATATAGAGCTGTTTTGCGTATTGGGCCGTACAACTCACTCGCGATTACCCATCCCGAGCGATCGCGGTGTACCAGTCGGCATAGGAGGTATTTTGGGCTAAGTGGCGATTGTAATCAGGGCTGCCGTCATGCCACCATACTGGGCCCCGCTCTCCGAGGGCAACTTTAGCTTGGTGGACTTGCGATCGCGCGGCTTTGAGGGCGTCGATATCGTCAGTTTCCTTAGCTTGCTTTACTTGGCGGCGGGCCTCCATGAGCTGATTGACCCAATGTTGTCGCGTTGATTCTTCTAACTCAGGATTTGTACAGCGCCACAACCGTCCTTTGACAACAAAATATCGTCCATCTGGGGTGGTCGGATGATGAGCCATTAGTCTCAAAAAACTTGGTCCCTTCCAATGTGCTGGGGGATTGATCCGGAGAACTCCGACGTAGGGGGGAAATCATCACTCAATGTTGTGGGCTAACGGAAATCGGGTGTTTGCCTCTCTACTCAGGACTGGGCTAAAAGAGGAGGTTGTCCCCTTATGCCGTGGACCTCTCTTGGTGGCAACCCGAGCGAATCTGAAATCCAGTCTTCTCGTTGGTTAGTGTTGGATACGGGCCCCTCCGAGTGTGGCCAGCTAGGGGATTTACTCAAATGCTCATACTCTGATTCGACACAACCCGTTACAATCAGGGCATTTATGCTTGCCACAACTTCCCCTTGCACCTATGACCCATTCCATTTGGCCCGGCGATCCGCATCCCCTAGGGGCAACCTGGGACGGTAAGGGAACCAACTTTGCGCTTTTTTCTGAAAATGCGATTGCTGTAATTCTCTGCCTATTTGATGAACAAGGGCGAGAAACTCAAATCCCGCTGCCAGAGCTGAGTAACTATGTTTGGCACGGCTACCTGCCAGATGTCGGTCCGGGGCAGCGCTATGCCTACCGCGTGGAAGGTCCCTACGATCCCGAGGAGGGGCAGCGGTTTAACCGTAATAAATTGCTGCTTGACCCCTATGCCAAGGCGATCGCGGGCGATGTCCAGCATGGCGAGGCCATCTTTAGCTATCCTGTCGGCGACGTCGACAACGAAGATCGAGATTTGGAGATCTCGATTGAAGACGATCGCGAAATGATGCCGTTCTGCGTTGTTGTCGATACCACCTTTGATTGGGAAGGCGATCGCCTGCCGGCAACTCCCTGGCACGAGACGATCATCTATGAGGCCCATGTCAAGGGATTAACTAAGCTCCATCCCGATGTGCCCGAAGCGTTGCAGGGCACCTATGCCGGAGTCGGGCACCCAGCCATGGTGGCATATCTCAAACAGTTGGGCGTTACCGCGATCGAGCTCCTGCCAGTGCATCACTTCTTTGCCAACCAAGGGCATTTAGTCAGTGCTGGGCTCCGCAACTACTGGGGCTACGATTCCCTCGGCTATTTTGCCCCCTATTCTGAATATGGCGCGAACGGTCGCTGCGGTGAGCAGGTGCGTGAGTTCAAAGAGATGGTCAAGGCGCTCCACCGCGAAGGTATCGAAGTAATTCTGGATGTGGTCTACAACCACACCGGCGAAGGCAACCACTATGGTCCCACGCTGTCTTATCGCGGCATCGACAATCAAGCCTACTACCGCTTAGTCGAGGATCTTCCCCGCTATTACATGGACTTTACTGGCTGCGGCAACTCTTTAAATGTTAGCCATCCTCAAGTGCTCAAGCTGATTATGGACAGCTTGCGATATTGGGTCGAGGAAATGCACGTTGATGGCTTTCGCTTTGATTTGGCCTCGGCACTGGCCCGCGAACTCTACGAAGTGAACAGTTTGGCCGCCTTTTTTGACATTATTCATCAAGATCCGGTGCTGTCAAACACTAAGCTGATTGCTGAACCCTGGGACATTGGCGAGGGCGGCTATCAGGTGGGCAACTTTCCGCTGCTCTGGTCAGAGTGGAATGGCAAATATCGCGATTCCATGCGCGACTTTTGGCGACGGGTGCACTGCCGCCTCGGGGAGTTTGCGTTTCGCCTGACGGGGAGCTCTGATCTATACGAATCGAATGGTAAGCGTCCCCACGCCAGCGTTAATTTCATCACTTGCCACGACGGGTTTACCCTGCGCGACTTGGTGAGCTACAACGAAAAGCACAACGAGGCCAATGGCGAGGATAACCGCGACGGCGAAAACCATAACCGCTCTTGGAACTGCGGCGAGGAAGGGAACACTGATGATCCGATAGTCTTGCAAATTCGCGCCCGACAGCAACGCAACTTTTTGGCCACACTGCTGCTCTCTCAAGGAGTGCCAATGCTGCTGGGGGGAGATGAGTTTGGACGATCGCAGCAGGGCAACAACAATACCTATTGCCAAGATAATGAGCTCTCGTGGCTCGATTGGAATTTGCAGCCGGAGCAAAAAGACCTTCTGCAATATACCCAGCAACTGATTGCCTTTCGTCAAGCGCATCTGGTCTTTCAGCGGCGGGCTTGGTTCCAGGGGCGGGCCATCCACGGCTCGGAGGTTGATGATATTGGCTGGTATAACACTGACGGTACAGAAGTCAGCGATACCGATTGGCAAGAAGCGGAAGCCAAAGCGATTGGCGTATTTTTAAACGGGGAAGAGATCTATAGCCCGGACCGTCAAGGTAATCGAATTTTTGATGACAGTTTTCTGATTCTGTTCAATGCCCAGGGGGAATCGCAAACCTTTGTGATGCCGCCGGCGCTGGGCGATCGCCCTTGGCAATTGGTCCTCGATACTAAAACGGCTGAGGGCTTTGTCGAGCCTCCCCAGGATGTTGTTGGCGATGCCATTGTGGTGGCCCGTCGATCGTTGGTCATGCTCAGACATGCCCGGGAGCAATCAGCTTAGCGGTATCGCCCGAAACTATCTGCTGAAATCTAGGTGGCATCATCAAATTCCATTAGAATCGGGGTGGTTTTGGGCGATCGCTAAAGCCCATGACTCCATAGCTTGGTGGATGGCAATCGTCCAAGGCCCTTGACCCTGTCACTTATCAATATTCAAACTCCTATGGCTGAAACATTAGAAACCCATGTCTATCCGGTGCTTTGGCAAAACGAGCATGTACTCTTAATTGACCAACGTAAGTTGCCTAAGGAATATGCCATCGTTTCCATCAACCGGTGCGAAGACATCCTCACCGCCATTTCGTCCCGGATCGTGAGGGGTGGCCCAGCTCTAGGCATGGCCGCTGCTTATGGTTTGTATTTGGGAGCCAAGAATATTCAAACGGATGACCATGAGGCGTTCATGGAACGTTTAGAAGCGGTTGCTGAACAGTTGAAATCGGCTCGTCCAGACAAAGCTAACCTGCTGTGGTCAGTGGACTATTTGGTCAAACAGGTGCAACAGAGCACCAGCCCAGTGAATGAGATTAAAGCAGAACTGCTCGCTGCTGCCCAAAAAATTCAAGCGGACGACTGGAAAATTTGCCTGGCGATCGGCAACCATGGTCTCGCTGCTTTGCCCGCATCGCCAGAAAAACTCACCCTCTACACCCACTGCAACCATGGCGCGCTAGCAACTTCAGGCTTTGGCACCTCCCTGGGTATTGTCCGAACCGTGTGGCGGGAGGGTCGTCTAGCAAAAGTGATGGCGGGCGAAACTCGCCCTTGGCTCCAGGGATCGCGTCTGACCGCCTGGGAATGCGTACAAGAAAACATTCCTGTAACAGTGGTGACAGATAGTATGGCCGCCCACTGCATGAAACGGGGCCTGGTGGATGCGGTGCTGGTCGGGGCCGATCGCATCGCCGCCAATGGCGACACTGTGAACAAGATCGGCACCTATGCCCTAGCGCTAGCGGCCAAAGCCCACAATATTCCCTTTTTAGTCGCTGCGCCCCTCTCAACAGTTGATTTTGCGCTACCAACGGGGGAGAACATCGAAATTCCCCAGGGGCAGTCAGGGGATATTTGCAACTTGGGGGATACCCAAACCTGTCCTGCTGATGTGGAAGGCTACAACCCGCTGGCTGACATGACCCCGGCTGACTTAATCACGGCCATTGTCACCGAACACGGGGCGATCGCCCCCAGCGAGCTGAGCCAGTTGACCCAGCACCAACGCTAGAAGTTTTCTGGCTGTAGGCTGTCAGACCAGAGGTCTTTTTGTTTGAGCCATTCGGGGTTGAACAGTCGCGACTGATACCGAGCGCCGCTGTCGCACAGCACGGTGACAATCGTATGGCCGGGGCCCATTTGCTTGGCCAGCTTGACCACTGCGCCAACATTGATGCCGACGGAGCCGCCCATAAAGAGGCCATCTTTATACAGCAGTTGATAGACAGCCTGCAGAGCCTCATGGTCGTCGACTTGAATCGCGTCATCGGTGGGGGCTCCGGCCATGTTAGCGGTGATGCGACTGTTGCCAATGCCTTCGGTGATGGAGTTACCAGAGGTGCTGATTTCACCTGTTTTGACGTAGCTGTACAGGCCACTACCCATTGGATCTGCCACTACGCAGCGGATCTCGGGATTCTTGTCTTTAAAGAACATAGCCGTGCCTGCATAGGTACCCCCGGTGCCTGTGGCGGCTACCCAGCCATCGACCTGACCGCCCGTTTGGGCCCAGATTTCGGGGCCTGTCGTTTCGTAATGGGCGCGGCGGTTGGCTAGATTATCAAACTGGTTGGCCCATACTGCGTTTGGAGTTTCCTCGGCGATCCGGGCCGATAGCTTGACGTAATTGTTGGGGTCCTTGTAAGGCACTGCGGGAACTGGACGCACCTCGGCCCCCAGCGTCCGTAGCATGTCCATTTTTTCTTGGGACTGGGTCTCTGGAATGATGATTAGGCACTTGTAGCCCTTGGCGTTACAAATATGGGCTAAGCCGATGCCGGTATTCCCTGCGGTGCCTTCGACCACGGTCCCTCCTGGCCGCAAAAACCCTTTTTCTTCTGCATCTTGGATGATGAACAACGCAGCCCGATCTTTGACTGAGCCACCCGGATTGAGAAACTCAGCCTTGCCCAAAATTTCGCAGCCCGTCTCTTCACTGAAACTGTTGAGTCGAATCAGGGGAGTATTACCTACTGTGCTGACAAAACCTTGTTTGATATCCATCGGGTGCTAGCTAGAAGAACGACAGTCTGTATACCTGCTTATCCTAAAGGGTAATGGCAATCAGGGACGATGCGCACCGGAAGCAGCCGTTTCTCTTGGTCGCTTGAGAGGCTGGCAGTTCAAGGAGCGGGACGAATCTAGATGCAACAGCGACAGTGTTTGATTGCGCGGATAACGATTCCAGCAATTGGCGCTGAAGTGGGCATGATAGGTGAGTCCTCACCGCTTACCTACCTGCATCTGCCCTGTGCCATCTATGCCATATCCTCTATTGAGCATCTTCCAACTCTTGAGTCTGATCCCCCCAGTGGCGTTTTTAGGTTCGGTCCTGAGTCTATTTACAGCGGCTCCTTGGGTCTGGGGAATGACGGGGAGCGTAATGGTGTATTTGCTATGGGTGGGGCGCGGGGGCCTGTTGCTCGCCAGTTTGTGGGTAACGCTTTTGATGACGGCGCTGATTGCCTTTGATTTATTTCCCAAGATTTGGCCCCAAAACCTGCATTATCGCTACTGGGCACTTAGCCTAATGACGCTTTGGGGGATGGCGATCGCCATCCTGTACTTGCTGAGCAGCTATGGCGACATGTGGCGACGAAATCACAATGGCCTCCAGCGTTGGGGGCAGCAGAGCTTGGGCGTTGCTGGAGTGGTGATGGGGTTGGCTTTGGGGCATTCGGTCAGCACGGTATGGCTGATCGCTTCCTGAATCCAGGCACAATTCTGAGATGTTAAACCAGCAAGCTTGCCAACGACGATGACAAACCCCTTTCACTTTTGGCCCAGACGGCAGACTACTGAGCGCTCATTACCCAGCGAGCGATCGCCCCAAGATATTCTCAATCAGATGTCCCCGGAGCTACGTGCTCAGTTGATGCCGCATCAGAGGCATGAAGTCGAAAGGCTGATTGCCTTAGCCTTACCCCGCCCGCCAGTCCCCAAACTGGTCGACCTGAGACTGAATATTGATTTGCTGATAGGGCGGTTTTTTCTGGTGTTGTATGTGGGCAAGGAGCAGCGCCGCATGCCCCGGCAGCGACCTGACTCCCCCGGCACCGCCATGCTGAACTGGTTGGCTGCCGTAATCCTGATTGTGGGAGTCAATTTCACGTTTTGCTTGTCGCTGATTTTGATGGCGTACCTGGTGAAATCAGCGCTAAACATCAATTTATTACCGGGACACTTTCGCGGCTTTGGCAATTAGTCCGCTGCGATTTCTAACTCCAGTCCTCGCGGTTGCGGCCCAGATTATGGTAGATGCCGCCTTCAGCGTGAAGGGCGCGGGTCTTTTCGTACAGAGTTTCTTCGGTCAGACCCGATTGCTTCAAAGCTTTTTCTAGGTCGCGCTGGATATCCCGCGCCCCCGGAAAGCCCCGATAGCGAATAATTAACCGGGCTAATTCGCAAAGGGTGTAGTCGGTAAATTCGCCCTTGAGCAACTCGTTAACCACCGCGCGATCGCTGAGATATTGCGGATGATCCTGATCGGTCTTGTCTGTCATGGTCAAGCAGTGAAACGCAAAAAAACGGGTGTTGGCAGCAAAAGCTCTTCTCCGGCTTTGCCTCCAACACCCTATCACTCATCAATTGTGCACCGGGGTTTCAGATTTAGACCTTGGCGGGCGCTTTAGACCACTCGTGGTGGAAGACACCGTCTTTGTCAACACGCTCGTAGGTGTGAGCGCCAAAGTAGTCGCGCTGGGCCTGAGTCAGGTTTTGCGGTAAGCGATCACGGCGATAGCTATCGAAGTAATCGAGCGAAGCGCTAAAGGCTGGGACGGGGATCCCTAGCGTTGCCGCCATGGAGACCACTTCACGCCAGGCTTCCTGACGATTGAGAATAGTCTCCTTGAATTCAGGCGCTAGCAGTAGATTAGCCAAGCCAGGATTTTCATCATAAGCATGCTTGATCTTGTTCAAAAAGCCCGCCCGAATAATACAGCCACCTTTCCAAATCCGTGCTGTTTCGCCCAGGTCAATGGCGTAGTCATTTTTCTGGGAAGCAGTACCGATTAACGCCATGCCCTGGGCATAGGAGCACATCTTGGAGCAATAAAGGGCATCGCGGATTTTCGCTATCGTCGCTTTGATATCGCCGTCAAACTTGCCCATAGGACCGCTGAGTTCTTTAGAGGCCGCGACCCGCTCTTGCTTGATGGAGGATAGGATACGGGCATTGACCGCCGCCGTAATGGTGGGAATCGCCACGCCCATTTCTAGGGCGCTGATTACCGTCCAGCGACCGGTTCCCTTTTGACCCGCCGCATCGAGAATCATCTCAACTAAGGGTTTGCCTGTGTCAGGATCCGTATTGGTGAAAATGTCGGTGGTAATCTCAATCAGAAAAGAATTGAGCTCCTCCGTCTGGTTCCATTCAGCAAACACTTCGTAGAGCTGCTCTTGCCCCAGGCCCAAGACGTTCTTCATGAGGTCATAGGCTTCGGCGATGAGCTGCATGTCACCATACTCAATGCCGTTGTGCACCATCTTGACGTAGTGACCAGCCCCACCCGGGCCGAAGTAGGTGACGCAAGGACCATCATCAACCTGGGCAGCAATCTTAGTGACGATGTGCTCAATCTCGGCATAGGCGGCGCGAGTCCCGCCGGGCATCAGGCTAGGGCCATTGAGAGCCCCCTCTTCACCCCCGCTGACGCCCATCCCAATGAAGCCTAGGCCAGTGGGTTCGAGTTCCTTGACGCGGCGCTCGGTATCTTCGTACAGGGAGTTGCCCCCGTCGATAATCATGTCGCCTTCTTCTAACAGCGGCTTGAGCTGACCGATGACGGCATCAACGGGACCACCGGCCTTGACCATGACCAAGATGCGCCGCGGCCGCTCCAAAGATGCAACGAAGTCTTCAAGGGTAAATGCCGCTTTGACGTTTTTGTCTCCAGCGCGCTCAGCCATAAATCGATCGGTTTTTTCGCGAGAGCGATTGTATACCGCAACTGGGAAACCATTGCGTTCAACGTTTAAGGCCAGGTTTTCACCCATGACCGCTAGGCCGATTACTCCAAAACTCTGTGCCATAAAAAGTCTCTCTAAGTTTGCCTGTGAACAACCTGATTGCTGATTGCCAAGCTGCCTCAGAACTAACTTGGGGATAGTTTCCCTGAGACATTGCAGTACAGCAAGATGTGTACAGAGTAATCAACTTTTTTGCAATGACGATCTATCCCAAAGGTTTTCTTTGGAATGGATCGACCAAATCTCTATCTAAAGGGTGAATTTGTTATCAATCGATCAATCTTTTGTTTGAATTTTCCCGCTTCTTGATGCCACCTTGGGGATGCCAATAGCGATCGCGCATACCGCTGCAACGTCAGGCAATTTTTGGTTCCTAGCGATCGCCAGCGCTGAGAAGTCCTATCGTTGAGAAAGCCAGACCCGCGGGAAGCAATGTTTTGGCTATGGGTCTAGACATTGCTCACTAAAATCATGCAGCTCGAAACTCAGAGATTACTCATCCGGGATTGGTCACCGGAGTCAGATGCGACGGCGGCGATCGCGATCTACGGCGATCCGGCTGTCACACAATGGATCGGTGACCAATCCATCGATACCACGATTGATGCTGTGACGGCTCGGCTCCAGCGCTATCGCGATCGCGCCTCGGCATTTTCTGGATTGGGCTGCTGGGCCGTGGTGATTAAGCACACGCAAAGTGTGATTGGGTCCTTGCTGCTCATGCCGCTGCCCAATCGAGATAGTCAGCCCAGCGGTAAGGTTGAAATTGGCTGGCATTTTTGTGCTGCTAGTTGGGGACATGGCTATGCCACTGAGGCGGCCCAAGCAGTGATAAAAATAGGGTTCGAGACCCTAGATTTGCCAGCGATTTACGCGGTAACGCTACTCAGCAATGACCGCTCGGTGCGTGTCACCCAACGTCTCGGCATGACTAACCTCGGTATCAGCTATGACTACTACGGTGGCTATCCGCTGAGGTTATTTTGTCGACAGCAATAAGCCCCCGGCTGTTGTAACCGGGGGCCTAAATTGCAGGATGAGTTAACGATCAACAATCGCGATCAGAACCGATGACCTGGATGAATGCTGACCGGTAACTTAGTTAAAAGACTTCTCAAGGCTTTCAAATAGTGCAGCCTGTCTGTCGGTTTGCCGACGCTCTAACGCTTTGACGGTAATCTTGCGGATCGTATTGGGTAAGGTCAGTGGCCAGATGGAAGCGGCAAAGACAATAAATAACCAAGCCATAAAATCGTCCTTAGGCGCTGCCTCATCTTGCATAAAGATGGATGCGACCAAGCTGAAGAACAAAGCTGCAGTGAGGGTATAAATGAGCATAGCGAAGAGTCTGCCTGTAGTGAGGTAAGCGTGACTTGAAGGTAGAAAAACAAGTCATCCGCTGACATCCTTAATTTAGTGGTTCGGTTGAAGGAAATACGCCCGTTAAATCTCGGAAAGTTGCAATCGTGTTGGTTGTGCAGGGTTCGTTTTCTGGGTGTTTCCCCTGAAATATTAGCGATGGAGAGCGATCCCCACCTCCATACAGTGGCAATAGGCGTTCATCTGGGGACAGTGAGTGCTGCTCATGTATCAGCCAAGTCTGGAGTCTAAGCTCAATGGTTTGATATGAATCTCCGCTGGCTGGAGATATTCATATATACTGCAGGGGGAGATTTGAATACGGCAGTTTGCTAATTTCAAGTCACACTGTCTAAAGGTCAGCACTAAAACTGACCATCGTTTCCTTGAGCACCTTTTCATAGGACCGGAGCCTGTCTCCAGCGGTTTGCTGTTTGGCAGGCTTTTTTATGTAGCAGCTTTAGTATGATTAGTAGTTGTCGAGGAGCGTTTGCACCGCGATCGCCCATCCTTCAGGAGCCGGTTGGGGGGCGATGGGCCAGCCGCGCTCAGCTAGGCGCTCATGGGGACCTTGGGCACCGGGTAAGACGATAGGGCGATCCACATTTTCGAGCATGTCTAAATCATTCGGACTGTTGCCGAGACCAATGGTGATTACGGAGTCGCCCTGGGTAAAGGTGGGAGTGTAGAGCTCAACGAGTCGGTGCACGGCGAGCCCCTTACCCGCATTGCCGCCAATCAAGTGGGAGAAGCGATCGCCTACCACCACTTTGAATCCCATACTTTCGACTGCAGTGGTGAGCCTGTCAGCAGAGGTATTTTTGGGCGTTAAGAACGGCTCGGAAAATTCACGCATTTTAGCTTGATGGGCATCCTTGGCGGAGAGACCAGTGAGCTGCTGCACCTGATCGGCTGACATATCCCCAAATCCTTTGAGAGGACGTCCGAGCTCTTGAGCGATCGCTTTGAGTCCGGCTCGAGCCATGACGTAGGCGACCCCTAGTACCACCACTCGATAGGGACCAATGTCATCGCCCTCGGGTAGAGCGAACGGGCAATTGGCTCGGGGAATGTAAATGGCGCTGCCATTTTCGACTACAAAGGGATCCATGAGCTCAATTTCTTGAATCAGGGTTTCGACTTCGGCTCGGGTTTTACTCGTGACTGGAATGACAGGAATATGGCGTTGCTTGAGTGTTGCCAGTACGGGTAAGGCGGCCTGATACGCATAACTTTTGCCATTCAGCAATGTGCCATCCAGATCAGTAAATAAAAGCAGTGCCGCCATAATCAGAAAATCCCCGCGTAATCACCTTTATCATCTCAGGTGGCTTTCACCGGCTAAACCTGGTCTTGAGAAACCGTTGCAGAACTCCACGGTGATCAATGTAATGGCTGCTCATGGTGCACGATTGGCCGCTCGTTTAGGGAACATGGGATGACGGTTTGTGATGACTGCCGAGGGATGATGCCGAAGACCGCCAAATTTGAGCAGCGTCGCCAAGTGAGGGCTCACCCTTTATCCTTAAGGAGAGATAAAGTGATGAAATCCATGGCTGATGCGTCTGCTTCTCCAATGAATACCTTACAAATTGCCGTTATTGGGGACGTGCATGACCAGTGGGAAGAACAAGATATTGCTGCGTTGCATGACTTAGAGGTTGATCTGGCCCTGTTTGTGGGCGACTTTGGCAACGAAGCTGTCGATGTGGTCAAGTCTATTGCGTCTCTGAATTTGCCTAAGGCCGCAATTTTTGGTAACCACGATGCTTGGTATACGGCAACGCCTTGGGGGCGCAAAAAATGTCCCTACGACCGCGAGACGGAAGACTGGGTCCAGCGACAAATGGACCTGCTCGGTTCTGCAGATGTGAGCTACTGCCACAAGGACTTTCCCGAATTTGGCCTGACCGTGGTGGGGGCCCGTCCGTTTAGCTAGGGTGGATCAGAGTGGAAGTATTCGTCTTTTTATCGCGATCGCTACGGCGTCCACAATTTTGATGAGTCACTGTCACGGATGCAGCAGGCCATCGATGCTGCTACCTATGACACGCTGATTTTCGTGGGTCACTGCGGTCCCACTGGTTTGGGCGATGCCCCTGAGTCCCCCTGTGGAAGAGACTGGAAACCGATTGGGGGTGACTTTGGCGATCCGGATTTGGCAGCGGCGATCGCCTATGCCCAAGCCCAAGGTAAGTCAGTACCCCTTGTCACATTTGGGCATATGCATCATAATCTGCGACACCGCAAAGACATTCAGCGACAGCGGGTTAGTCGTGATATCGCTGAAACTCTTTATCTCAATGCTGCCTGTGTGCCGCGCATCGTCACAGTAGATGACCAGCAGCGGCGCAATTTTTCTTTAGTTACGCTGACCAGGGGAGCCGTTGAGCAGGCGGCCCTGGTATGGGTCGATCA
Source organism: Leptolyngbyaceae cyanobacterium (assembly GCA_050331235.1). Classification (GTDB taxonomy): domain Bacteria; phylum Cyanobacteriota; class Cyanobacteriia; order Phormidesmidales; family Phormidesmidaceae; genus Halomicronema. Next base: position 24,764 of record JBHJHA010000064.1, on the reverse strand, counting down.
GGGCCACGCGATCGCAGATGCGACTGATTTGCTAGCAGAGCTGACGGCGTCTCAATCTTTGCAGCCGCTATAACCGTTTCGGGGGCTGATGGCATCTCAAAGATGGCCATGATATTGCGCTGGGTAGCTGTAATGCAGTAAATATGCAGCAGCAGCTGCGTGGTGAGCCTGTGCCAATTTTAGGAATTGTGAATCAGAAAGGCGGATGTGCCAAAAGTACAACGTCTGTTCATCTTGCCTACTGGCTACAGCTAAAGGGCCATAAGGTTGTCTTGATTGATGCGGATGCCCAGCGATCGTCATCACTGTGGTTAGCCAGTCTGATGGATGTGCAGGTGCCTCGCCAAACTATCCAGTCGGCTAAGACCTTGTTTGATCAGATTCCTGCGATTGCCGCCGACTATGCCTACTGCGTGATTGATGGGCCCGCTGGCCTGTCTGAGGCCACGACGGCCATTATCGCCCGTTGTGACTTAGCCATCATTCCCTGTCAGCCATCAGGGGTGGATTTGCGCAGCGCATCAGATGCTATCAAGCTGGTTAAAAAGGTGCAGAAATCGCGACAGGGTCTACCGAAGGCCAGAGTTCTGCTATCGCGGGCGGTCAAGGGCACACGGCTCAAAGATGAGGCCATCGCGCTCTTGACAAAGGCGAATGCACCAATGTTCGAGTCGGTTATTCACCAGCGACAGGTCGTCGCCGATACATTTGGGCAGCGGGCAACGGTGTTTGATCTCGCCGGCAAGTCGGCGATTGAAGCGTCTGAAGAGTTTGAACAGTTTGGTAAGGAAGTCACTCAGGCTTTGGCTTGAGTCACTGCTCGGGGTGCGATCGCTACAAAAACAGGACAGCTTGCGAGTCTATCCGCAGTGTTTGTCGTCATTTGGCGAAAGCGATATCAACAATTTTGAATGGCTTGATTCGGCCTTTAGGGGGAAGTTGATCAACTACGATGTGACTCCTTAGGGTGATGACTGAGATTGGGTTCTTTTTTAGGATTTTTACAGATATGCAGTAAGAAAGAGTCCTTATGAGTAATCAAGAAAATTCCAATAATGAGAATAATCAGATTCGTCAACCTTTGACACCCGAACAGGTGTCTCCTGAGCAACGCCAAGCCCATCAAGAGGCGTTAGAAAATGGTAATCCGACTTTGAATCCTGGCGATATCGTTGATCGAGAAATGACTCTGGAAGAAAAGTCTCAAAAGGTGGCAGTGAATACTGGAGATATTACAGGCGATCGCATCGTAGTACCGACTTACTTTGTCGTCGATGATCCTGAAGAGGGCAAGAAAGCGCTGCACCATATCGACGATGCTGAGGAGATCTCCGACGTTATTCGCCAAGCCCGAGTGGATGAAGAGACCGGCGAGCGTAAGTGGTGGTAGTAAGTGGTGGTAGAGCGTTTGCTCCAGTAGCTCCGGCGATCGCGCTCTGAAAAACAATTGACTTGAATAGCAAATCGGTATGGCCTAGGCTGTGCCGATTTTTTTGTTTCCCTGATGTGCCGCCGCCGATAGATGTGAGTGGAGATCGCTCTAGATAGCCGTTCCAATTGGCCAACGAAGGGCGGCTGGGGGAACAGCCAGGGCAAATCAACAAATCAACAATCGATAAAGATGATCATTTACGGACACTTTTTCAGGGACGAAAATAGGAAATCTGAAGTTTAATCCGCAAGACCTGAATTTTTCTGAGTTTTTCCCCGTGGTGTCATGAAAGGCTAAAAGTCAGAATAGAGTCATCCTGTAGACTCGCGTGTGCTCCTTGAGCACGGGCTGGGGGAAGTCTCTTGAACTAGAGCTTCTACCCAGCTTTTTACTTTTAAAGCGGATTGGGGAGACTGGAAGAAAATAGAGTCGTTAGCTAAATCACACTGAACTGTGGCTTCATCCTTCCAAGGCTATTCCATTGATGCTAGCGGCAGGTTTGTAGAGCTTTGGTTTGTGCTAGCCGGGCGCAAAAGGTCAATTCAGATGTTGTGAGTACAGATGCCCTGGAGGGAGATCGCCTTTTTATCAACCCCACCTCAACCAGAACGAATCTGCCGTTCTGGACCTCAAAAGGTTATCTGTCATCGATCGTAAGCCTTTTGAACCGACTCCAGGCCCGGTGATGCCTTCCTGCCGCTGTACTTGGTTGTGAAATCGTGGGTAGAAGAGGGAGAAAGTAACTTGTTTGTACAGTCGGCAACTAGACAGCGGCTGCCAGTGTAACTAGCTGCCAGGTCTGATCTTCCGCCAGTCTGAGCAGTTGCTCATGGTGGGCCTCTAGCGATTCATGGTGCCCAACGCTGATATAGGTGGTGCCGGTAGCGGCGAGCACGGTGTAGAGTTGCTGCTCATTTTGGGTATCGAGGGCGCTGGTAGCTTCGTCGAGAATGGCGTAGTCCGGCTGGTGCAAAATCACCCGCGCAAAGCTCAGACGCTGCTGTTCACCAAGGGAAAGGACATCGCCCCAGTCTTCTTGGGCGACAAAGCCACCAAAGCGCTCGGCTAAATCTGGCAGGTTAACGGCAACCAGTGCCTGCTGTAACGCTTCATCGTCAAATTCAGCTGCCGGGTAGGGATAGAGCAGTTGGTCTCGTAAGCTACCTAGGATCATGTAAGGCTTTTGCGGCAGAAACAGCAGTTGCTCTAATTTTGGCCGCTGAATCAACCCCTTGCCAGAATCCCACAGGCCAGCGATCGCCCGTAGCAGTGAGCTTTTGCCACAGCCGCTGGGGCCGGCAATCAGCAATGAGCTCTCGGGCTCAATGTTTAAGGTCAAATCATCAATCAAGACCCGCTGATAATTAGGAGTTTGCAGGGTGAGATGGTGCAAGCTGAGATGGGGAGCCACCTCTTGGAGGATAACTGGCTCAGCCACCGCGACTTCAGGACTTACCTCGGCGGCTGGGGCATCAGTAGGCTGTTCAGAAGGGGCAGTTGAGTCAGGGGACTCCTCTTCCACCGTTTCGGAGTCGTCAATGGTGACATGTCCTAAGGCATCGGCGAACTCATAGAGGCGATCAATACCCGCGCCAAAAGCGGTCAGCGACTGAAACCGGGCCACAATCACGTTGAGGGAAAAGAAGACTCGAATAAAGGCTCCTTGAGCTTCGCTGACTTTGCCGACTTCCAAATCACCGCTAAAGACGGCTGGGGCAACGACCAAAGCAGGCAGAACAAAGGGAATGAATTCGTAGGCATTGGTCAAGCCGTTCAGTCCGAGTTCCCAAGACAGCAGCCGTTTGTAGTTATCAAAGGCGGCCATAAAGCGCCCCTTGACTTGGCTGGCCTCCTGGGATTCGCCTTGGTAAAAGGCGATCGCCTCGGCGTGTTCTCGAACGCGGACCAAGCCAAACCGGAAGTCAGCTTCCCGTTTGAGTTGTTCAAAATTGAGACGGACCAGGGGTTTACCAAAGACGCCCACGGTCAACAGCGTGCCAACGATGGCATAGCCGACCAAAAAAATGACCAGCTCCTGTGAAATTCCCCAGAGGACGCCGCTAAAGGCAATAATTTCTAATACCGAAGAGGCAACCACGAGTACCAATGTTAAAGACTCTTGGGTGAAGCTCTTAGCGTCTTCTGCGATTCGCTGGTCGGGGTTGTCTAAATCGGGGGCGAACTGGTTGATGCGATAAAAGGCGCGATCTCTGAAGTAGCGATCAACAAATTGAGTTGTGAGCCAGCGCCGCCACGCTAACCCTAGGCGATCGCGCAGGTAAGTATAGCCGGCCAGTAAGGGGGCGTAGACCACTAACACCCCAACAAAAACGACAACCGTTTGCCAAAATCGACCTTCATCCTTGGCCGATAGCGCCGAAATCAGTTCTCCACGCTGACTGTTGAGCACTACGCTCAGACCGGTATAGCCCAGCAATAAAACAATGATCAGCAGCAGCAACCCCCGAGCTTTCCACTTTTCATCGCCAAACCAATAGGCCTTGGCGATCGCCCAAAAGCGTCGAAAGACCTTGAAATTAATTCTTTCCATGGGGGACTTGCGCTACCAGCACACAACCCTTCTATTGTGTCATTTTGTAAAGCCCGCGGGGGCCGGCTCAGAAATTGTCTACGCCGGGCCCCATCAGCGGAGTTGATGCGAGACATTCACGGCCCAGTAGCGGAATGCCAACCGTGCAGGCAAAGGACAGGCTGTCGGATTGATGAGAGAGGCTGCCGGATTAAATCTCAGAGTTGCGTATCTTGAAAGGGATTAGGAGACGAGTGCCTAATCTAGGCCGGCTGCCGAGGCTGCTATGGTAGCGATGCAAAGGGAAGTGGCCGTAGAGACAGCCTTCGCCAGTGTCTCTGCGTAAGCTATCACGATGTTGTCCATACGCTTACTGATAAAACTAACGATATGAAACTTTGGCGTCCTCAGGTCTTGATTCCCAATGTCACAGCGGGACTAATCGCAGGCTTGTTGACGTTGACCTACAGCGTTTCCTATGCGGCGCTCATTTTTTCTGGAGACTTGGCTCCATACCTGTCTATCGGTATTAGCAGTGCACTGATAGGCACCGTGGTCCTGGGGTTGATTGTGGCGTTAGGCAGTTCGCTGCCGTTTATCATTGCCGGGCCGGATGGTAATGCGGCGGCAATTTTAGCTCTGATGGCATCAGCGGTGTCTGCTCAGCTCACCGCAACTGCGAGTGGTTCCGAGACCGCGGTGACGATTTGGTTCACGATTCTCGGCAGCACCTTGCTCACCGGCGTGCTTCTTTGGCTACTGGGACGACTGCGACTGGGACGGGTGATTCGGTTTATTCCCTATCCGGTAGTGGGGGGATTTTTGGCGGGGGTGGGGCTGCTGCTGGCCCAGGGAGCTTTTAAGGTCATGACGGATACTAGCTTGACCCTAGCGAACTTGCCAATCTTGCTTGACCGCGACAATCTCTATTTATGGTTGCCGGGCTTTGGGTTAGCGATCGCCCTCAAGCTAATTTTAAGCAGATTTCGCCACTGTTTCACCTTACCGCTGGTGCTGTTGGCAACGACGCTGTTGCTCCATGGCGGACTGTATCTAGCGGGGATAGACCGGCAAGGGGCGATCGCCCAAGGGTGGTTACTAGAGCCATTTTCACCGGTGAATCCGCTACAGCCCTGGCAGTCGATGTCTTTAGCCAGCGTGCACTGGATGGCGATATTTGCCCAGACGGGTAGCTTGCTAACTCTGTTTGCAGTAGTGGCGATTACTATCTTGCTGTGCGCCACTAGTATCGAAATGGCCACCGAGCAAGACATGGATTTTGACCAAGAGCTCCAAGTGGCGGGGGTTGCTAATGTGGTGGCGGGTGCTTTGGGGGGGATGGTTGGCCATCTCTCCGTGAGTCGGAGCTTGCTCAACCGTTCGGCTGGGGCGACCCAGCGACTATCTGGGGTCGTGGCAGCGCTATTTTGTGGCAGCATTGCCATCTGGGGCAGCGAAATTTTGGCCTTTTTTCCCAAGGCAATTTTAGGCGGCTTACTCCTGTATTTAGGCATGGGCTTGTTGATTGAGTGGGTGTATGAGGCCTTTTTCCGTCTGTCTTGGAGCGACTATGCCCTGGTGCTGGGGATATTGCTGATTGGGGCGCGATTTGGCTTTCTAACGGGGGTTGGGGTCGGCCTATTGATTGCCTGTTTACTCTTCGTAATCACCTACAGCTCGCTCCAGGTGATTCGCAGCACCTTATCGGGATTAACCTACCCCAGCCGCCACAACCGGACCTTCCATGAACAACGAATTTTGCGAAAAGGGGGCAAAAACATTCAGATTTTCGTGGTGCAGGGCTATCTCTTCTTTGGCACAGCCTATTCTCTACTGAGTGAAATTCGCGAGTATTTAGAGGCGATTGATACCTCTGAAGCGCAATACTTAGTCCTCGATTTTCACCTCGTTACGGGATTAGATTCTTCTGCGCTCAACAGTTTTATCAAAATGAAGTCTTTGGCAGAGCAAAGTCAAGCTTATCTACTATTTGCTGCCCTATCGGCCAAAACGGAGGCCACGCTGAAGGGGCGTCAGGGGGTCATTGAGTCTGAAGATGCGATTTGCAAGACCTTTACTAATCTGGATCAGGCGATCGATTGGTGCGAGGCCGCAATCATTGACCAAGCGACCTTTCGGCGCAAGCGGTTTATTCCCTTTGCGATGCAGCTAGAGGAGTTCTTTAGCGATCCGCTACTAGTGCGGCCCTTCATGCAGTATTTAGAAAAGCAAAAACTCCCAGCGGCAAAGACCCTCTTTCACCAGGGGCAAACGGCGGAGGCACTCTACTTCATTGAGTCGGGGCAAGTTTCGACCTGTTTGACACTAGAAAATGGCAAAACCAAGCATCTACAGACCAGCGGGCCGGGGACGATTGTCGGGGAGGTCGGATTGTACGGAAAAACGCTGTATGCCGGATCAGGGGTGACCGATAAGCCCACGACGGTCTATAGGCTGTCGCAGCAAGCTTTGAGCACAATGCAGCAGGAGCGGCCTGATTTAGCGGCGGAATTTCATCAAACTGTGGCGCGAATTTTGGCGACGCGCCTGACCCAGGCGGTTGCCGGGGTCGAAAGGCTAATGCTGTTGCAATAGTGATGCTCTCTTGAGACCGGGCTCAATCGGCGCTGGCGGATAGGTCTTGCGTTGACACGATCGCGGTATCAAGCCACTGCTGGGCTTGATCAGGATCCTCTAAGGCGGCATAGCCCTGGGCGATCGCGAGATAAGCCCGAGCTTTAAACAAGGTCTCTGGCAGGCGCTCGGCCAAAGGCACTGCCTCGGTAGCGAGCAAATCTAGCTGCATAAATGCGGTGTTGGGGTCGACTTGGGCAACTTGCTCACGTTTGTAGAGCATCACCTGGGTCGCAATATCGGCCATCAGCCAAGCTTGCTCATGGGGCAGCGATAAGCGAGGCACGATGGCGATCGCCGCCTGGGTTGCGCCGGTGGCAATGGCTTGATCAGCCAGTGCTGACACCGCCTTGGCCTGCCGCGATGGCGACAGCGATAGATCCGTCAGGCGCTCGTTGACGACTGAGCCAATCATGGGGTGCACCACCCACTCAACCGCACCGGTATACCAACCGGCAGCTACATAGCGATTGCGTAACTGGTATACCGGGTGGGCGGCAGTAGCGCCCAAGCCGGGGTTGTCGATGACCTGTGACCATAGGCTAGTGGCCTCGAGCAAGACCTGCTCGGCGAGGTCTTGCTCTGACATTGTGTATAGGCCCAGGGCAACGTCGCTGAGGATCTCAGCCCCTTGGGTCCCTTGGCTGGTGTAGTTAGCCGGCAACGAGGCCACCATCTGCCTGGCGGTTTGAAAATAGCTCAAAGCAGCGGCTGGATCTTGTGGTGCGAGCGCTTGCCCTGTCTGTAGCTGTGTGCTGGCCGCGTCGAGGATCACTTGGTTATCGCTGTGGATGCTGGAGGTGTACAATGGCTGACTTTCGGGCAAATCGGCTAAAGGGGGCACCGTCGACGTCACGGTTGCGGTGCTAGCCAGATGATCAGCGATCGCCTGAATGCGGGCCGCCGCGTCTGACTGACCAGTTTGAGTAAGCTCTGTTGCCAAAGCCTGGAGGGCCTCGTAGCGAACTTTGGACGCGGTGAGAGCATTGGCCAATGCTTCTGCTAAAGTCCAGGCTTCCGCTTCCCCCCAGTGGGCCATTACCTTTGACATTTCGATAAAGGAATCTCCTGCGGGCTGATTAAACACGGCGGCAACAGCCTCTATGCGATCGCTCTGAGCCCAAATCAACAGGGTTTCGGCAAGGTGGTCTGCCTGGGGCGAGCTGCGGCTAAAGCTCGTATACATGATCTGTGGCGGCAGCAGTACGGCGATGGAGCAGTTGATCTCGCCCGCCCGGGCAAGGGCCCGAGCGACAGCAATTGTGCCTGAATAGCGACCCCGATCGCCGATGGCGAGGACCTGGGCAACGCCGGCGGCTAACTCGCCAGCCTCAATTTGCTGGGTGGCGATCGCTAACTCTACGGCAGCGGTGTTGCCTTCTAACTGGGTAGTTAGTTGATAAGCTGCGTCAAACTGGTGAGCCTCGGCCAAAGCGCGGGCCACCAAAGCCAAACTTGCCTGACGGTGAGAGGTCCCCCAGGCCGGCTGATCTGGCCTGCTTTCAGGGGCGACTTGAGCCACTTGCTCTAAGGCCGCCATGGTTAGCTCATTGAGTTGGCTGGCATTGTTTAACCCTTTGGCAAGGGCGGCTAGCTCGGCTAGCAACACGGCTTGATAGCTGGGCTGACGGCTTAAAAAGACGTGGGCTTGCTGACGTTGGGCCGTAATGACTGAGGTAGCCGCCTGATATTTAGCTAAATCGATAATGTCGGTGTGGGCCGTCAATCGCAGTCGACCCCTCTGGATGCCCCTCGTAGCCTCATCAGCGATGGACCAAGCGCTCTTGCGGGCGGCGGCAGTGGTCACCAGATACAGTGCTTCGTCACGGCGATCGCCCGGGTCAGACAGTTCGTTCAGCAGGGTTAGGGCGTCTTTGAGTAGCTCAACCGAATCGTAGCGGACATCGGTACCGGAAAAAGAGGCAAGGGTCACCAGGGCGGCGGCGGCAGCCTCTGGCGAAACTGACGAACCAATAAGGCGGCGGGCTTGGTCATAGCCGTATTGATCAAATGTGTCGATAAACTGCCGCTGTGCCGCCGAGTCGTCAGTTAGCGCTGAGCTGGATGAATAAGCAGATTCCGCTCGAGGGTCATAGTCGATTTGAAACGTGGGCACCCGGCTAGGACAAAGCTGATCGGTATTGGCGATCGCGTCCTCTGCGGTTAGGGCATAGCTCAATAGGGTGAGCACTGGGAGGCCAATATTTAGCCAACTGCAGCGGTTTGTCATGTTCGTTGAGGCTTAATCAGCTTCACTTCTTGGGCAACATTCCGAATTAAAATGCCCAAATTGGCTGGATTCTTTAATTTTTCGATACTTTCCGACATTTATACCGCTGGGAAGGGAGCCATAGGGAATAGTGCCATAGGCTTTTGCGAGTGTGCCACGATGCAGAAAAATCCTACCGATTTGATGATAAAACCCCAGGAGCTGCAAATTTCTCATCTCAGGGTGCAGCTGATGGAGCATCCTGATGTGTGGTCGCCGTTGAGCGCGATCGAGATGCTGTCTTTTTTAATGGAGCACGGATTCCTAGATGCGCTAGAGCAGCAGCGAGTGCTCGATTTTGGCACCGGTTCGGGGGTCGTGGGGGTGGTTTGTGGCTTACTGGGGGCTGCACCACTAATGTTGAGTGACTACTCAGCCATGGCGGCTCAAGTCGCTGAGAAGAATGCTCGATTGAATGGCCTCAGTCAGGTCAAGGGTATTCAGAGCGATCGCTTTCATCAGCTACCACCGCAGCGCTACGATCTGATTATCAGCAATCCGCCCGTACAACCTTGGCTATTTACCGACTTAGAGCAGCCTGACAGCCGCCGCAAAGCCGCTGCTTGGAACGAGGCTGGAGCCGACGGTCGTCTGGTATTGGAAGCGCTAATTCAATCGGCGGCATCGTTTCTCCGACCGGGCGGACGGTTGATCACCTCGTCATCATCACGACATGGACATCGACAAACCCTAGCCCAAATGGAGCAATATTGGCCGGGGCGCTGGCGGCAGATCTATGCAGCTCAGCATGCTGTTTTGCCCGACTATCACGGCCCTTATATTCTACTGTGGAAACATTTACAGGCCCTTGATGGCGATTTGCGTATCTATCAGATTGACTTACAGGGACGGCGATTTGCCCATCAGACAGACGCCCAGGGAGAGCCGATCACAATCGCGACGTTGATGATTGACGGGCGTTCTCAGCCAGTGATCTTGCGATCGCTCCCCCTAAGTGAGTGGGCGGTTTATTCACCCCGGGGCGATCATCTACTAACGCTGTCGTCAAGTGACGCACGCCTGCCCGGTCCGGCCACCAGCGACCGCTGGTACTACGAATACTATTTATTGGAAGCTTGTCAGTCCTCGGGTGAAGGCCATTTACCTAGGCGGCGGTTTGGGGCTGACGCTAGCTAATGGCTTGGCTGCAGAAGCTGCAAACCCGACCCAAGCGTCCCCAAGGACTGACAGATATCTGACAAATATTGGTCAGACAACCCATTAGCCTATATGGTCAAATTGCTCCGCACAGTGCCGGCAATATGATCAGTCCAATGGTCAACTAGGGACTGCTGCTCGGCCTCGACCATGACCCGAATGAGTGGCTCGGTACCAGAGGGACGGACCAACACTCGGCCTAAAGCACCCATGTCAGTTTCGGCTTGGGCGATCGCCTGCATAACGGCGTCACAGCTCTGCCACTGCTGGCGGCGATCGCGGTCTTCCACTCGGATATTTTCTAATCGTTGGGGATAGGGCACAAAGCTTTGATCCACTAAGGCGGCGAGGGAGCCGCCCACCTGCTGTACCAAATCAGCCAAATGGAGGGCCGTGAGAATGCCATCGCCGGTGAGACTGTAGTGGTGACACAGAATATGACCAGATTGCTCACCGCCAAGCTTGGCTCCGCGCCCTACCATCTCGGCATGCACATGCTGATCACCGACCTTAGTGCGCAATAGCGAACCGCCCAAGGCGTTCCAAGCTCGCTCGAAACCGAGGTTGGCCATGACAGTAGACACAATCATGTCCTCCGGGAGGCGCTGAGCTGCTTTCAGCGTCTTACCCCAAAAGTAGAGAATATAGTCGCCGTCAACGACTCGCCCCTGGGCATCGACTGCAATGACGCGATCCGCATCCCCATCAAAGGCAAATCCAATATCCGCCTGATGTTCTCTCACCGCCGCTTGGAGTGCCCCCAAGTGGGTCGAGCCGCAGTTAACGTTAATGCGATCGCCATCGGGCAGACCGTGGATGCCAATGATCTCAGCGGCGGTTTTGTTGAAGGCGCGATCGGCAATGCCAGCGGCGGCTCCCCATGCCATATCTAAAACAATCTTGAGCCCACTAAGATTGATGTGTGGGAGTGGCTCACGCAGCAGATCTAAATATCTTTCTACGAGCTCTGGACGGTGGTGCCAAGTCCCCCAAGGATTGGTGGTCGCCGGTGGCGTAGATGTCCCCATCCCGCGTAAGGCCTGCTCAATTTGGGCTTGAATATTAGCGGATAGCTTTGTGCCATCAGCCCCAAAAAACTTGATACCGTTGTCAGCAGGGGGGTTATGGCTAGCCGAAATCATAATGCCGCCCATGGCACCTACCATCGGGGTCAAGTTGGCAACGGCAGCGGTGGGACACAGGCCCAAATTCCAAACTTTTAGGCCAGCCGAGGTCAATCCAGCGGCCAATGCAGAAGCCAGCATATGACCAGAGTTACGGGAGTCTTGGCCAAGTAGCACCGGCCCTTCAGCGATCGCTGTATGCTGTAAAACCCGCCCTGCCCAATAGCCAATCTGAGTTGCCAAAGGCGCATTGAGTAGGTCGCCCGCCTGTCCACGAATGCCGTCTGTCCCAAACAATTTTGCTTCTGGCAGAGCCAGTGCCTGCCAGCCGAGTCCCTCTGGCTTGATCAATGATTGACGGCTCACAGGCCGCGCGGGGGTTCTTACCATACAACTGACTCCTCACACACTCACCAGTGGAGAATACCACCTATTCTTTACACTCTGTAGTTTGATATCACAATCCAAAATCTGTCTCACTGCTATCTCTATCTATCGAAGGATTTGCCATGGTTCCCGACCTTTCCGCAGCTGATGCCAAACAATTGCAAACGGGTATTCAGCAGTTCAATCAGGGCGAGTACTATGCCTGCCATGACACTCTCGAAGCGGTCTGGATGACCGCTCCGATCGCCGAAAAACCCTTTTTCCAAGGGATTTTGCAGTTAGCTGTTGCGCTTTACCATTTGAGTAACCATAACTGGCGCGGCACCGCCATCTTGCTCGGCGAAGGGATCCAACGATTAGAACCCTTTGAGCCGAGCTATCACACTGTTGATGTCAGCGCTCTGCTAGATTGTGCGGATGTATGGCTGACGACGGTACAGCAGTTCGGTCCCGATCAGACGGAACTGTTAGCAGCGGCGTTGACCCAGGTGCAAAGTGGCTACCCTGGACCTGATCAAACAGCTCATCTCCCAAAATGGGAAATCTCAACGGTAGGAGATACAACGTGATCCACAAATTGGATGCCCTAAGTGTGGATACAATCGGCAGAATCGAGCCGGGACGCTATAAAACTTAATGCTGAGGGGACGCTTTCTGACCGGAACCGACAATAATAAAGGTGCGTCTTGAGGGAGTAGGGAAGGGGCAGCGCATGACAAAGGAGTCAAGGATCGGAAATAGGATGACTAGGCAGCTGTTTGGGCATGGTCGGCGATCGCCCGCCGCATTGATTTTATGCGGCCTTTTAGGTAGCTGGCTCGCGTTCCATTCACCACATCCCCAAGCTCAAGCCCAGAGCAACCAGGGCACGATTACCCTGAAGGCCGATGTCCAAGAGGCCAATGCGATTACGGGAGTAATTACTGCTCGGGGCAATGTCCGTATCGATTATCCGACCCGCGATATCATTGCCACCTCGGCCCAGGCGCAGTACTTCAGCGAAGAAAATCGGATGATCTTGAGCGGTAACGTCGTCGTGCTGCAAGAGGGCAATCGCTTAGAGGCTGAAACTGTCACCTACCTTATTGATGAAGGGCGATTTATCGCGTTACCACAACCTAATAATCAGGTTCAAACGACCTATCTAGTGGAGGATAATCCGACGCCAGCCGCGGAAGACGAGTCAGAAGCAGAAGCAGATGAGGACTCGACCCTAGATGGCTCGATTACCGCTCCGCCTGATACCTCATTAAATATCTCCCCCCTCGATTAGAGGCTTTAACTAGGTATTCCGATGTCCCTTTAGTTGAATGGGCACTGACTCAGCACGACATAATTATCGGGTCAGTATTACCCGAATTAACCGAGGCACTAGTGGGGAATCTGTGGGGGCTTTGGGGAAAGACACAGTGCTCAAGCCAGGACTTGATAAGTTGCTCGGCTGTGTCCATGCCCCTTTGCGGTCGAGGCCTATCGTGCAGGTTAGGGGATAGGGCAATGCTACGGGGATGCGCTTTGGTAAAATTTGAGCCGAGCCAACACAACATCATCTAGGTAAGCTCCCTTTGAAAATTGTCTTAGAGAATGTGCAAAAGACCTATGGCCGCCGTCAAGTCGTCCATCAGGTGAGTCTGTCGGTGGCCCAGGGCGAGGTCGTGGGGCTACTCGGACCAAATGGGGCGGGGAAGACGACGACGTTTTACATGGCGACGGGGCTGGAAAAACCCGATCGCGGGCGAGTCTGCTTAGACCAAATCGACATCACAGATTTGCCCATGCATCAGCGAGCTCGCTTGGGCATTGGCTATCTCGCACAGGAACCCAGCATTTTCCGTAATTTGTCGGTGCAAGACAATTTGCTCTTGGTGATGGAGCAAACCAACGTACCCGCCCACCTTTACGAAGAGCGATTGCACACACTGCTCAAGGAGTTTCGCTTAGAAACTGTCGCCAATACGCTGGGCAATTTGGTTTCGGGGGGAGAGCGGCGGCGTACGGAACTGGCGCGGGCATTGGCCTCAGGGGAAGATGGCCCCCAGTTTTTGTTTTTGGATGAGCCATTTGCCGGGGTAGACCCTATTGCAGTGAATGAAATTCAAGCGATCGTCTCGGAATTACGCGATCGCAACATAGGCATTTTGATTACGGATCACAACGTGCGCGAAACGCTCCAAATCATTGATCGCGCTTATATCATGAGCGAAGGGCATATTTTGGCATCGGGTACGGCCAGTGACCTATACAACAATCCTCTAGTTCGTCAACACTACCTAGGTGAAGATTTCCGACTCTAGTTACCAGTTCAGTTTCGCTGCCCTTGCTGCCCCCTTGCGCCTTTTACTAACCCTTTATGGATACTTCTTTCTCCAAATCCGCCGCCCCTGAACCTGCTCGCAGTCCGTTTGGCTGGTTTCAGGTTTCCGTGATGGATTGGTATATCGTGCGGGAAATCCTATTACCGTTTTTGTTTGGTGTAGGCGCATTCTCCTCCATCGGAATTTCCGTCGGGGCCCTGTTTGAGCTGATTCGTCGGGTGACGGAGTCAGGCCTCTCCATTGGGCTAGCGATGCAAATCTTTGCCCTCAAGCTGCCCGAATTTATCGTATTGGCGTTTCCGATGTCGACGCTGCTGGCAACGATGATGGCCTACAGCCGACTATCGGCGGATAGCGAGCTGATTGCGCTACGGGGCTGTGGGGTGAGTATTCGCCGCATCATTGCACCCGCAATCATCTTCAGCATTGCGGTGACGGGGGTAACATTTGCCTTCAATGAACTGATCACCCCCGCAGCCAACTATCAAGCTGATTTGACCTTAGATCGGGCGCTCAACTCTGATCGGCCTCCCTTTACGGAACGCAACATCCTTTATCGCGAGTTTGAAGATATTGAGGGCACAGACGACGATGAGCAGCGAATGCGGCGGCTATTTTACGCCGAGCGGTTTGATGGCGAACGAATGTATACCTTGACCGTGCTGGATTATTCCCAAGCTGGCTTAAGTCAGATTATCAGCGCCGATTCGGCAATCTTTGACCTCCAGGCAAAAACTTGGGATTTCTACGACGGTACAATCTACGCGGTTTCGCCAGACGGTTCGTTTAGTCACATCGTCAAGTTTGAAAATCAAGAGGTACAGCTCCCCAGCACGCCGTTTGACATGGCGAACCGCACCAAAGATGACGAAGAAATGAACATTGCAGAGGCTTCTCGGTATCTGCGGGACGTGATTCGCAAAACGGGTAACGAACGAGAAATCCGCACGTTTGAAATTCGCATCCAGCAAAAGTATGCGCTGCCGTTCGTCTGTGTAGTGTTTGGTTTAGTGGGAGCATCCTTGGGGGTGCGGCCTCAGCGGACAGGCAAAGCGACTAGCTTTGGGATCAGTGTTGTCATTATTTTTGGCTACTACTTATTAGCTTTCATCTCCAATGCGTTGGGTGAGGTAGGCGTGTTGTCGCCACTGCTGTCGGCTTGGGGACCTACTGCACTCTTTTTAGCGGTGGGGCTATTTTTACTCCGACGGGTGTCAAACTAAGCCTTCGTCTCTTAGTCCATACACACTACTATTGTGGGGCGATCGCTGCTGGTGGCTTTGTCAAAGTGATATTTGATCACCCAGGGGGCAGAAGTTTATCGGTAGATGACCTCTATCACCAGTGTGGGGCTGACTAGATTTGCGTGAAGTCACCATAAAGCCTGGTAGCAATGTTTACAGTGTAAAAAAAGCTTTTACCTTGAAGGTATGTATCTACTGATTTCCTCAACCCGTCGCCTGCCTATTTGCCTTTGAACTCATACACCAGCAGGGCAATGAAATAGTATAAAAGGGAGCGATCGCGGTTGGCCGCACCGGCTGGTTGTCAATCTGTCTGCATCTCACTAGCCGGTTTACGGCTTCTGATAGACGCGCCTGGGCTATTTTCTTGTCAGCGTAAATAGTGTGACTCGACCAGGTTCCTGGGCAGTTCTCACTGCCTGTTAGCCAGCTTGAGTCGCCAGGCTGATAGGTTTCGATATGTTGAGATCGTCGATGCCGGCTTCTGAACAGTTAGATTTATTTGTGGCGGACGAATCGATTGCCGGGTACGGCTGGCTCGGTACCGTTGCCGACTTTCTGCAGTTGAGCCTGGAGGCTTGGCTGGCTCACATGTTGTCTCAGTATCAGCGGCTTTATCGGCAGCCGCCGGCTCAGACCCAGCGCCAGGCTTGGCAAGACACGGCAACAGTGCTCTATCAGGCGTTGTGTCAGCCCCATCACTCAGGGTGGGTGTTGATTTTTGAGTATGAGTTGCCTCGGGAAGGGGGACGTCGCCCAGACGTGTTGATTTTAGCGGGGGACAGTATTTGGGTTTTAGAGTTTAAGCAAAAGGCCACGATCGTCGCCGCGGATCTAGACCAAACAGCCGCCTATGCTCGTGACTTAGCAATCTATCACCCCGGCTGTCGCGATCGCCCGATCAGATCTTTGTTAGTGCTGACCCGACGAGAGCAGCCGGCAGCGCTGCGAGCGGACGTGCAGCCTGTGAGCTCCCCCCAACTCGCCGATATCTTGGCAGCGGAACGCGCAGCCGGATGTGAGGTTGACGTCCAGGCATGGATGACGGCTGATTACACACCTTTACCCACGGTTGTCCAAGCAGCCAGGCAAATCTTTCAGCATGAGCCGCTGCCCTCGATTCGGCGGGCCGAGAGTGCAGGGATTCCTCAACTGCTTCAGACGTTGAATCAGCTCGTGCAACAGGCAGCTGAGGAGAAAGAGCGGCATCTGGTTCTGATTACGGGAGTGCCTGGCGCGGGTAAGACATTGGTGGGACTGCAATTTGTCTATCAAAACCCGCTGGCCAATAGCGATCGCCCCCAAGCGGTATTTCTCTCGGGCAATGGGCCGCTGATTCAAGTGTTGCAATACGCCCTGAAAAACCGCGTGTTTGTGCAGCCGGTACGCAACTTCTATCTCCAGCATCAGGTGCGGCAACAGAGCGCACCCCAAGAGCACATTATCGTGTTTGACGAAGCTCAGCGGGCCTGGGACGCTGAGCGCATGGCCGAAAAATACGGCATTGAGCAGGCAGCGGGGGGAGCTGTATTGCGCATTGCCGAGCGGGTAGAGGACTGGGCGGTGGTGGTAGCGCTCATCGGTGAGGGGCAAGAAATCCACGTAGGGGAGGAAGAAGACATTGATCAGTGGCAGGTAGGGCTAGAGCAGGCCGAGCAACGGTGGCAGGTGCACTGCCCCCAACGCTACGAGACGATATTTGCCGGTGTCAGTGACCAACTCGATGCCGCCCCTCAGTTTGACTTAACGATGTCGCTGCGCACTCACCGGGCAGAAGCAGTTCAGGCTTGGATCAACCAGCTACTGTCGGGACGGTTGACCACCGCCGCCAAACTTATGCCTCAACTTTGGGAGTCAGGCTTCCGAATTTATTACACCCGAGATTTGGAAACGGCTAAGCAGTATTGCCGCGATCGCTACGGCGACCAGCCTGCTAAGCGCTATGGCATGGTGGCCTCATCCCGAGCAAAAAATCTGACTACCTACGGTGTGGCAAATGATTATAAATCGACCCTGCGGGTTAAGTCGGGCCCTTGGTATATCGATCCGCCGGATTCGCCTCGGTCTTGCTGTGCACTGGAGCAGGTAGTCACGGAGTTTGGCTGTCAAGGGCTGGAGCTTGATTTAGCAATCGTGGCGTGGGGGGGCGACCTGACTTGGCAAGCTGACACTTGGCACTGCAACACCCGGCAACGCCAAGTGCAGGACCCACGTCGCCTGCGGCTCAACAGCTATCGCGTGTTGCTTTCCCGGGGGCGAGATGGGGTCGTAATCTTCGTGCCGCCTGAGTCAGGTATGGACGGAGTCGCGATCGCACTGATGGCAGCGGGTGCGGTGGCCCTTGAAGCTTCGCCAATGAGAACCTAGGAGGCGTCGTCGGTGGGACTGGGATCGTCCGGGGGCTCAGTGGGAGACGACGGCAACGGCTCAAAGATATTCGGCGTCGGCGTGTCTGAATCTGGCGTCGAGGGGGTCGGAACAGGACTGAGGTCCAGCAAGCCATCATCGGGTTGGTCGCCATCGGGCAATGGTTCTGACTCGGGAATGGGAGACTCCAGTGACTCTCCGGGTAGGGTTGCTAGAGCCACGCGATCGCCCCCTACCGAGCGCAGTAGATCTAGCACCTCAATGACATCTTCGTATCGCGCATCCCGGGAAGCATAGAGGACAATGAGTCCCTGGGGAGACGTTTGCCGATGCTGTAGCAAAATGTCGTAAAGCAGATCTACTGTGACGGGTTGCTGGTCAATGTAAACCTGACCAATCGCATCGATACTGACGTACAGCCGCTCTCGTTGTACGGCTTGGGAGCCAATACCCTGCGGTGGCAAGGGACTCCCCGTATTGGCATTGGGCAAATCTAGATCAATGGCCTGCTGGCGGGTTAAGCCAACTGCAGCCAAGATGAAAAACGTCAAAATGCAAAAAATAACGTCAATCAGCGGAATAATCTCAATCCTGACGTCTTCTGAAGGGGAGTCGAGCAAATCAATTTTCATGGGGCGCCGCCACCTCCGCAGGCTGAGCTTCAGCCATCTCAGTGGGCCGATATTTAGCGGCCCAAGCCTGTCGGTAGAGCAGCTCTAGCTCGCTGCCCGACTGCCGAAAGACCTTGGCCTGACCAAAGACAAACCCTTGAAAGAGACGATAAAACGCCAGGCTAAAAATCGCAATCACCAGACCAGCCGCAGTGCTGATGAGTGCCTCCCCGATGCCCAAAACAGTGCCGGTGGTGCTGTCGCTCGCCAGATCAGACAGCTGGATGGACCCGAGAGAGTTGATCAAACCGACAACGGTGCCCAACAACCCCAACATCGGCGATAGGGCAATGACCGCTTCCAAGACTTTTTCGCCTTTACGCATGACGGTGAGTTCCTCATCAGCGGAGGTTTCTAAGGCTAGGCGAAACACTTCTGGATCTGGCGTATTTAAAGACAAAGCAGAATACAAGAATCGCCCCATGGGCAATTTGTTGGCTCGCTGGGCAATGTCGCTGGCGGCTGACCACTCCCGGCGGGCAGCCTCCAGCACGCGGCCAGAAACTTCGCGCTCTTTGGTTAAAATGCGTGACCAAAACCAAATGCGCTCAATGATGGTGCCAAGCGCCAAAATTGACAAAAACAGCAATGGCCACATGGCAATGCCGCCACGGGCAAATAGCTCGGCAATATTCACAAGGCACCTCCTCCACCATGCTATCGACGTGATTGGAGCAATTTTAGTTGCATGCGTCTACCCCTAGCGGCGATCGCACCCCTGTTTTAGCGAATGACCGCAAACAGGGCACTCCAATTTTAGTGAGTCATGGAGCGTTTATTGACTCCGACGCTAAAAAGTCGTGGTTTCTCTCTCCTCGGACGGATCATTTTGCGGCGAGTCCCCCTGTCTTAATCAATACGGTGGACCTTGAATCTTTATTGCAACCAGGGCCGATTTACCGGAATGAGTCCTGTTCCAACTGTGGTCACTGTCATCGGGAATGTGGGCAACCTACTGATAACCATAGAATTTGATCTCATCAGGAGCGATGCGATGGGCTTATTTGAAAAGATCGCTAGCGAATTTGTCGACATTATTGAATGGTTGGATCAAAGCAACGATACAATCGCTTACCGCTTTGAGCGCTACCAAAACGAAATCAAAATGGGGGCCAAACTAACGGTGCGCCCCGGCCAAAAGGCCGTTTTTGTGAATGAAGGGCAAGTAGCCGATGCCTTTGACCCCGGCATGTATACTCTCTCCACCCAAAACATGCCGGTGCTAAGCACGATCAAGGGTTTTCCCTATGGGTTCAATTCTCCCTTTAAGGCCGAGGTGTACTTCTTTAACACCAAAGTCTTTACGAATTTGAAGTGGGGCACAGCGAGCCCTATTGCGGTGCATGCCCCAGACCTCGGCGGCACAGTACGACTGCGGGCCTACGGCACCTACAGCATGCGAGTGCAAGACCCAGTGCGGCTGCTGCAAGATTTGGTCAGTACCGATGGCCTATTTCAAATCGATGAAATTAGCGACCAGATCCGCAACATGCTGGTGTCTTCTTTTGCCACCTGGTTAGGGCAGTCAGGGCTCAACTTTGCTGACTTTGCGGCGAACTACCGCGCCTCGGGTGACACAATTCGTGCGGCGATTCAGTCCGACATCGAGGCTTTTGGCATTACTCTGCCGCACTTTTTAATTGAGAATATTTCGCTGCCGCCAGAAGTCGAGCAGGCCCTCGATCGCCGCGCCTCGATGAATGTGTTGGGCAACTTGCAAAACTACACCCAGTACCAAGCGGCCAACGCGATTGAAGCTTCGGCTCAAAATCCTAACGGCGGCAACCAAGCGGTTGACCTTGGGGTAGGACTGGCGATGGGGCAGCAAATCGTTAACGCCATGCAGGGACAAACAGGGGCTGCTGCACCCGCTACGTCTGGGCCCACTGCGGCTACCCCGCCACCACCATTACCGACTCAATCTCAGTGGTACATCACCCGTGATGGTCAAAACTTTGGCCCCTTTACAGCGAGTCAACTCATCCCTAATGGCTTGACGCCACAATCGAACGTTTGGCGCAGTGGTCTGTCCGGCTGGCAACCGGCTGCCAATGTGCCCGAACTGGCTAGCTTATTTGCCCCACCGGCTCCGCCCCCACCGCTCTAATGCAGTCGAAACCTTTCTTTAACGGCAACCCATGACGACTTCTCCTTCTCCTTCACTTAGCCAGGCGTCGGCCTGTCCGGGGTGCGGCGCTGACCTGGTGTTTAATCCGACCCTGGGAAAGCTTTCTTGTCCCTATTGCGATCGCTCTTCGACCGTTATCGGCAATGCCGCCACGGTCGAAGAGATCAACTTGAGCACTTGGCAACGGCGGAGTATCAGCCACACCTCGCTGACCCAAAAGGCGCTGGAAGTAGAATGCGATGGTTGCCATGCCCAAATCACCTTTGAGCCCCCGGAAGTCGCGGGTGACTGCCCCTTTTGTGGAACTCACATCACCGCTCAGGCAGAAAGCGCTGACCCAGTAATTACGCCCGGGGGCATCTTACCCTTTAAGGTCGGGCGCAAAGAGGGACGGAAAAAACTAGTCGAGTGGTTACAAACGCGATGGTTTGCCCCGTCCAGTCTGAAGCAGTTGGCACAGCACGAAGCGCTCCAGGGGGTTTACCTACCTTTTTGGACCTATGACTGCCAAACGCGCACCAGCTACAGCGGCGAACGTGGCACCTACTATTACGTGACGAAAACCCGGCGCGTGAAGAATGCCGATGGGGAGTGGGAAACCGAGGAGTATCAGGAACGCCGCACTCGCTGGCGATCTGTTTCGGGAAGTGTCAGCCGATTTTTTGATGATATTTTGGTGCCAGCCTCTAAGACGGTGGACTCCGATCGCCTGAGCAAAATTGGTCCCTGGCCGCTCAAATCTCTCTCGGCCTATGACGCGGCTTTCTTAAGAGGATTCAGGACCCAGCGCTATCAGGTCAGCCTAGATCAGGGCTTTACGCGGGCTCAGGGCATTATGCGCTCGTTCATCACCGCCGATATTGAATCGGACATTGGCGGCGATGAGCAGCGCATTCACTCCCGTGACACGGTGTATCAAGATCAGACTTTTAAGCACATTTTGTTGCCGGTTTGGATGGCA
Source organism: Leptolyngbyaceae cyanobacterium (assembly GCA_050331235.1). Taxonomy (GTDB): domain Bacteria; phylum Cyanobacteriota; class Cyanobacteriia; order Phormidesmidales; family Phormidesmidaceae; genus Halomicronema. The sequence goes on along the minus strand of JBHJHA010000064.1, from coordinate 3,544 downwards.
ACCTATCGCTTTAAGAACCAGCCCTATCAGGTCGTGATCAACGGCCATAGTGGCAAGGTTGTCGGCGATCGCCCCTACTGCCCTTATAAAATTGCTGGCGCGGTGAGTGGTGTTTTAGTGGCGATCGGAACGCTCTGGGGAGGCTACTCCTATTCTCAAGGGCACTGGCAACTACCCACCTGGGTGACAAACCCAGGCACTTTGGGGCCCTCGCTGCCTATGCCAAATCAATCCTCCCCTGCTCCCACCTCGAACTCGCCCGCTCCGCCGGCCAGTGCTCCGTCTGGGGAGACCTCGACCCCTGTAGCCGGAACAACTGCCTCACCGGATCCGGCTTTTGCCGCCGGTTTGAGTGTGGCCTATGAAGCGGCGACCAAGACCCAAGCGGCGCAGAGCCAAGCCGAATGGCAAGAGGTCAGCACTCTCTGGGCCGAGGCAATCGACACCTTAAAGCAGGTGCCTGCCGATGACCCAAACGCGGCGATCGCCCAGCAAAAAATTCAGGAATATCAGAAAAATCTAAACTACGCCCGGGAGCAAGCAGCCAAAGCGTCTTAGAGAAAGGAGCCGTGAAGCCGAGCGTACGCAGGCCGCCTTGGGAGAGAGCCATTGATTGATCAATCGCCCTCTTGGGGGAAAATCTGCGGCTGTAACAATTAGTGGAATTTATGGTTGCCATAAGTCTTTCGGAGGCCGGAAAACGACCGACTGGTAAGGGGTATGGCGATCGCAGAAAAGATCACACAAATTTAAACAATGATTCATCTTAAGGTTGAGTTTCTTCCTGTTTTGTTGTGTTAGATTGCTTGACTGAGATGGCAATACTACGGTTGGCCTTGCTCATTTCCTTTCTTCACTGCTGAGGATTTGCCTGCGATGGATTCAATGACTGCACTCGGCATTGTGGCTGGTTCAATGACCACTCTGGCCTACCTTCCCCAGGTTTTGAAAACTTGGCGATCGCGCTCTGCTGACGGCATGTCTTGGAGCATGTTGATCATTCTGTGTTTAGGAATTGCTTTGTGGCTGGTGTACGGGGTTTACGTGCACGATATGCCGTTGATCATGGCGAATTTGCTCACCCTGGTCTTTTCGTCGGCTATTTTGGGGGTCAAGATTCGCTATGAGGCGGTCCCCAAGCTGCGGGCCCAGCGTCAACTGGTGACGCCCAGCTCTGCCACCTTGCAGCCGCCATTGACCAATGAATGGCAGGTGGAAACGGAAGTCACCTTTACCCAACCTGAGCCGGAGTCGTCTTCGCCCGTTGCTTAAAGCTATCAAAGTCAATCACGTTAGAGTCTGCAGCGGCTTGCCAGATGTCATGAATGACGGTGTTGAGCGGCGGTAAAACCATCAGCACTAGCTGACCTAAGCCGGTTCCTTCGCGATCGGCGACTTTCATCACATGGGGCATGTCAGACCAGTCTGAGGCGACCAAAAACACTTCGTTGGGCGTAGCGACGAGATGTTTGTCGTGGAGAGTCGTATCAAGTCCATGTTGGTCTAAAAAATCTACAAGTTTGCGCACCATTTGCAGCGAGATTTGCTTGCGCAGATTGGCGATGGTGCGAATTTCTAAGACTTGCTCCCAGGTATAAATCACCGTGGGCTTTTTGGGGTTACCGTATTTGGCTGGCGTGATCACCCCCGTTCGGTCGAGGTACGCTAACCGGCTTGAAGTGGTTTGGGTCAATGCCAACGTTTCTTGACGAGTAAAGCCTTCCATAAACTCAGGGTCGTGAAGTCGAAGCAGCGTTCGCTAGTTTGTTTACCCGCCGAGCTCAATATGGGCCCAGAGCAGGGCACAGCGCCGCCTCTTTGCTCCTACTCTAGCAAACGTACACCTCTGTAAACGTTGTGCTATCTTGTAAACGACTTTGGTGTGGGGCTGGGAATCGCCTCTACCAATAGCGTAAATTTTGCTTTAGAAAGCGACAAACCCCTAGATGTGACCTATCATATTGGCTCACTGGGGGCAGTTATTTGCTCCATAATTCACACATTTTTGTCTCATCAGCTCCCATTCGTTACCACAAGGACTTAGCTTCATGGTTCAAGAACTCCCCCGTACTCGGTCTCAAGGCGCATTTCCAGAGACAGCGTCAACGGCCTATCCCGTGTTTTATCGCACCTATAGCCGCAAGGATGAAACCGTGGATGGGGAGCGCGAGACCTGGAAGCAGGTGTGCGATCGCACCCTGGGGGGGCTGGCTGAGCTAGGTCAATTAACGAGCGAAGAGCAGGACCTAATTGGCCGCATGCAGCGGGAAATCAAGGCGCTGCCTTCGGGTCGGTGGCTCTGGGTTGGCGGCACCGCGTGGAGCAAAAAGCCGGAAAATTTTTCTGGCGCTTATAACTGCACCAGTACGAACGTAGTGGACTGGCGCGCCTTTGGCCTGATGATGGACTTGGCGATGATGGGGTGCGGTACGGGTGCCGTACTCGAGCCAAAATATATTGGTCAGTTGCCCGCCATTCGCAATCGCCTAAACGTGCGGCAAGAGGGCGCGATTGGCACCACGCCGGCGGAGCAGCGTCGAGACAAAACCCAGGTGGTTTACAACTACGAAGCTAATCACGTGCGGATCCACGTGGGGGACAGTCGCCAAGGCTGGGTAAAGTCTTACCAAACGATTTTGGAGCTCTCTAGCAACGAGCATTTCAAGGATGAGGTGCAGGTCATGGTTGACCTGAGTGATGTGCGCCCCGCTGGGGAAAAGCTAAAGGGCTTTGGTGGCGTAGCCAACCCGGTGAAGCTACCAACGCTCTACGAGCGCTGCGCCAACATCTTGAATAAGGCGATCGGGCGACAGCTCAACTCTGTGGAGTGCTGTCTGCTCATCGATGAGGCGGCGGCCTGCGTCGTGGCGGGTAATATTCGCCGCAGTGCCGGAATGCGTCAATTTGCCAGCGACGACACCCTAGCCACCAACGCCAAGGACAATCTCTGGCAGCAGGATGAAAACGGCAACTGGCGCATCGACCCCGAACGGGATGCGCTGCGCATGGCAAATCACACCCGCGTCTTTCACCACAAGCCTGACCTAGAAGAAACCAAAGCGGCAGTGCGGAAGCAGTTTCACTCCGGTGAAGGCGCGATTCAGTGGGCCGGTGAAGCCGAGCGCCGCGCCCAGGGCAAAGGTCGCTATGGCCTAAACCCCTGCGGTGAGATTATTGGTCAAGACTTTCACTGCAACCTGGCAGAAATTCACCTCAATCAGCTCGATCCGTTTAACCAGCAAGAGCAGGAAGACGCGTTCAAAGCGGGGGCCCTGGCCGTGGCTAGCCTGCTGAACCATCAGTTTGTAGAAGCCCGGTATCGGCACTCCCGTGAGGAAGACCCCATTGTGGGCGTGTCCTTCACCGGGTTGTTTGACTTCTTTGTCAAAGCCTTTGGCGTGGAGTGGCTGAAGTGGTGGGAAGCGGGACGGCCCGACACCATGCAGGGGCTAGAGTTCAAAGCGAAGGAGCAGGAATACCTGAGCCGCTGGAAGCAGATCGTGCATGAAACCGTGTGGGACTATTGCGATCGCCACGGCATCAA
>JBHJHA010000063.1:0-53660 GCA_050331235.1 Leptolyngbyaceae cyanobacterium | reverse complement strand
AGTCAAGCTCATCTCAAGGCTAAGATTCTCGACTTCATCGATTACTTCAATCGCACCATGGCCAAGCCTTTCAAATGGAACTATACGGGCAAGCCCTTAACCGCATAATGGCTATGCTTATTTGTGCCGTTGAGTACTAGTGCCATTGCTCAGGTGGGTAGCGTCAAGGCCTGCAGCTATCAAACCGCTTGCGGAGAGTTGCTATCCTCTTCTTGATTGGCCTCTAAAAGGGATTCCAAGAGAGGCGTAATTTCTTCTTTGAGATAGCCAGCGCGGATGAACTGGGCATAAGTATCAGACTCTATTGCCACTAAACTCTCATTGAGACGCTCAATTAAAAGCTGCGATAAGTCAGGATGATCACGCTGCATTACCCGCATTTCTGCTTGTATTTCTTCGAGCTGCCCGTCAACCAAAGCAATTTGATAGTCGCAGTATTCAGCATCGATAGACTTTTGCTGCTTCACCCTTTCGAGTTCGTCCATTACACGATTGAGCGCCACCCGACGCGCAATTTTTTGAATGAATTCCTGCTTTAAAGGCTGATCGCCTAGTAAGTTAAGGGCTTCTAGCAGCGGTTTGGTGGTTAATCCTTGTACTAGCAGGGTGAACAACATCACGCCAAAAATGATGGCGATAATATCTTCTCGTTCTGCCAGCGACTCCGGTACGCTCAGCGCCAGCGCAACCGAGACTGAGCCCCGAAGCCCACCCCACCACAAAATGACCTGATTAGGTAGCGAAATATCGGAGTCATCCCACCAGTTGCTGATCGCGCTCAGCCCAAAGATACTGATCGCCCGGGCTACGCTCATGACCAAAATCGTGATGAGGATAATGTTGAGGTTCGCGATGAGGCCGTCAAACCTGACTTGATCGCCAATCAACAGAAAGACGATGGAATTCACAAAGAAGGCGACGAAGTCCCAAAATTCCGAAACCGACAGGCGCGTGCGAGGACTCATGCCGATGCGAGAGCCAAAATTGCCCAAAACCAAGCCGGTCGTCACTACCGCAATTACGCCAGAGCCGCCCAACTGCTCAGCGACCAAATAGGTGCCGTAGGCTGATACCAGCGTGAGCGACTGCTCGACAAGGGGTAAGTCGAACCGCTGGGTCAAGTATGAGATGCCGAAGCCGATCAGGCTGCCGATGCTCAGGCCAATGCCGACGAAGACCAAGAAGCGAGAAATCGTCACGGGTAAATCAAACTGCTCAGCGCCAAGAGCAATGCCTAGCAGGAGGTTGTAAGCGACTACCGCAACCCCGTCGTTGAAGAGGCTTTCCCCTTCCATCAGCGTGGTAAGCCGTTTGTCGACGCCCAACTCTCGAAACAGGGCGACCACGGAGACTGGATCGGTGGCTGAGAGGCCGGCTCCTACGAGTAGGGCCGTGGCGAGGGAAGCCCCGGCAAATTGGCGTAAACCGAGAAAGATACCGCCAACGCAGATCACTACGCCCACGATCGCAAATAAGCAGATCGGGAGCCAATCTTTCTTCAGGTTGGACCATTTGATGTTCCAAGCCGCCTCGAAGAGCAAGGGCGGTAGGAAGATGAACAAGATCAGCTCAGGGGATAGATTGATAAGCCGTACATCAATGGTGGCCAACCCAAGTCCCACCAACAGTAATAGCAGCGTGTAGGGAATATTGCGTAACCAGCTCAAAGCTCTTGAAAGCGTCGCAACGCCCAAAGATACCGACAAAACTAGTAGGAACTTGCGGAGTCCTTCTTCGATGAACGGATCTTCTAAAGCTGCCTCAACGAGCAATAAAGGGAATTGCATAGGTTGGCAAATCACAAAACGGTTCTTCAAGAGATTATCTTAAAGTCAGTGCTTCGAGATGAAGACTATTTGTCAAAAATTTGTGGCAAGGTCTGTTTCGGGTTATTGAGTCAGCTATCTGCTGTGACTACACCATCCAGTGAGTCAGCCCTAAGCTCAAGCTTGCCGTAGCTTTTTAGCTTGGTTTAGCAGAGAGTCAGCAAACGATAGGGCCTCTTGATGAGTTTGTCCCCCGGCCAACTGCGCAAGCTCATCGCGGCGGCTAGATTCGTCTAGCGGGGTGACTCTCACAACGGTTCTGACTTGGTCGCTGGTTGTTTGTCTGGTTTTAGATCGGGTTTTAGCAGTTTTGCCATTGCCAGCCATGGCTGGTTCAATGATCTCTTTCCCGACTCGAAAATGAGCGTCGGCCATGGCTGCGACCATGGGTTGGTGAGTCACACAGAGCACTTGCTGCGATCGCCCTAGCTGATGCAGTTTTTCGGCGATCGCCTGGGCCACCCGCCCTGAAACGCCTACATCAACTTCGTCAAACACCAAGGTATTGACAACGTCAATTTGCGACAGACAAGCCTTGAGCGCTAGTAAAAAGCGGCTCATTTCACCGCCTGAAGCAGTTTCCGCCAGGGATTGTAACGGTTCCCCCGGATTAGGACTAAAGAGAAACTGGACTCTGTCGGCCCCTAGGGCTGTGGGCTCGGTCGGCATGATCTCGACTTGGAACTGGACCCGATCCATTGCTAACGGCTGAAGCTCTGCAACTAAATTGGCTTCCAACTGCTTGGCTGCTTGCTGGCGGAGCTTCGTCAACTGACGACAGGCTTTTTCAAGATCGGCCCGGGCATTTTGGTAAGCCGCCTCCAAGGTTTCTAACGATTGTCCCTCACCATTGAGCAGGGCTAATGAGGCCTGAATCTCCTGTACGTAGGCAATAAGTTCCGGTAGTGATTTGCCATATTTGCGGGTCAACTGCTTGAGTTGACTGATCCGCGCTTGCACGTCTTGCAAACGTTGCGGATCCGTTTCAACCTCTTCTCCATAGGTATTAATTTGGCGACCGGCCTCTTCGACCTGAGCTAAGGCGTCATTCACTAAGTCCAGAATGGGTTCTACCGCATTGTCATACTGGAGCATATCTTCCAAAGTTTGGGTGGCTCGACCCAAGAGATCGGCACAGGCTGCATTCTCTTGGTCGCTCTCGTACAGTAGTTGATAGACCTGGTAACTTTGCTGTTGCAGCTCTACGGCATGACTAAGCCGCTGCTGTTCTTGCTCGAGCTGGACTAATTCTTCAGGATCCTCGAGGCCAACGGCGCTTAACTCTTTCCATTGATAATCAAACAGGTCGAGCTGGTCTTGGCGCTGCTGCTCGGCGCGCTGGCGGCGCTCCAAATGAGCTTTAGCTGCCACCATGGCTTCATAATAGGCAGTCACACGCTGCCGCTGCTGGGCCGTTTCCATTCCCCCAATGCCGTCAACCCAGGTTATCTGCATCTGAGGATCGCCCACTTGGAGAGTCTGTCCCTGAGCGGTGATTTCAATCAAATGCAGACGCAGCGCTTCCACCTGAGGCTTATTGACGCTGATGCCGTTCAGCCGAGAGCGGCTGCGAACGGTGTTTTTGCCCGCCGTGAGTTCTCGCACACAGACTAACTGTTCATCGAGCACCGGAATGTCATGGGCTTCTAGCCAGGCGCGTGTAGAAGCCGTAATGGCAAAGGTTGCTTCAATGACACCACGCTTTTCGCCGGAACGGATCATGCGTTGGCTCACGCGACCGCCCAACACGGCATCCAAGGCATCGAGCATAATGGACTTGCCGGCACCAGTCTCTCCGGTTAGCACGTTGAGCCCAGACTGAAACTCGAGGGCTAACTGATCAATCAAGGCAAAATTCTCAATTTTTAGAGCGACCAACATAGGCGATTTGCACAATCTAGATAAGAGTCGGAACCCGAATTAAGGAATGTTGCCATTTTGATGAGTGGCTGTTGCCGGACCGCGCCTCACAACTTGCCTGCTAGCTGATCCATCGATAGCTATCTATAACGGAACGGGCAGATAGGGATTTTAAGCGAAATATGAACGGTTCGGAGGAAATAGGCAGAGGCGCGCGATCGCATGATGGGCTACTCAAATTGCCATTTTAGAGTTTGAGCAACTCAAAACACTATGACATGGATTTCTAAGTTTCCTGATGAAGTCGCTGGGCCATGGTTCGCGATGTGAAGTCGGGGCAATCGGCTCCAAAAGAAGTACATACCAACCATTCTACGAAATCGACGGCATTTACTACCGACCTTTGAGTCGGATACTCATTACAATAGTTAACAAAGGCACAAGACATGAGGCAGCGACGGTGACCCAGACAATTCCTTCACCCGACACGTCAACTCTAGCGGCAGCTGAGACGGTCGAGCAGACCGAAGACCTGTCAGCCACCACCCCAGAATCCACCGTTGCGCGATCGCCTCGCTCCTACGATCCCTTCGAAGATTTGGCCTACGACCCAGTCGGCATCAATGCTTATTACCGCCGCCGCTTGCCGCAGGTTGCGATGCGGATTTTGACGGTGATCTGGCCAATGGTATTTTTTGGACTGCGGGTTTGGTGGAATGGCCGCGGTGGCACCTCTGAAAAGATGCAGCGTCAGCAAGCAACGCGTCTCCGTGAGTTGTTGACTGACCTGGGACCTGCCTACATCAAAATTGGCCAGGCCCTGTCGACCCGTCCTGATCTGGTGCCCCCCATCTATCTGGATGAGCTCACCAGGCTTCAAGATCAGCTACCTCCCTTTCCGAATGAGGTCGCCTTCCGCTATATCGAAGAAGAACTTGGGGCTGCGCCTGCTGCCATCTACGATGATCTGTCAGCCCAGCCAGTCGCCGCGGCTTCGCTGGGTCAGGTTTACAAAGGCAAGCTCAAGTCTGGTGAGACCGTTGCGGTCAAAGTGCAGCGCCCTGGCTTAGCGCAGCGCATTACGCTCGATCTGTACATTTTGCGCTGGTTAGCAAAGTGGGCAACCGAGAATGTTTCTCGGATTCGCAGTGACTTAGTCGCGATTATGGACGAGTTTGGCGCTCGCATCTTCGAAGAGATGGACTACACCCACGAGGGTGGCAACGCCATACGCTTTGCGGAACTGTATGGTCATCTCAAAGATATTTATGTCCCCAAAATCTACACCGAGTACACCGCGCGCCGGGTACTCACCATGGAGTGGATTGACGGCACCAAGCTGACTAATCTCCCTGCCCTCGAAGCCCAGGGCATTGACGCGACTCATCTAATTGATATTGGGGTGCAGTGCTCCTTACGGCAGCTATTGGAGCACGGTTTCTTCCATGCTGACGCCCACCCCGGCAACTTGCTGGCAATGCGAGACGGCAAACTTGCCTACCTTGACTTTGGCATGATGAGCGAGGTCAAGCCCTACCAGCGCTAAGGCCTAATTGAAGCGGTGGTGCATATGGTCAATCGCGATTTTGAAGGGCTAGCCAACGACTACGTCAAGCTAGAATTTTTGACGCCAGATACCGACTTACGGCCGATCATACCGGCTCTCGCTGAAGTATTTAATAATGCTTTAGGGGCTAGTGTTGCAGAGCTGAACTTTAAAAGCATTACAGATGAATTCTCGGCGCTGATGTATGAATATCCTTTTCGGGTGCCGGCGTACTACGCGTTGATTATTCGCTCACTGGTCACCCTTGAAGGTATTGCGATCAACGTCGATCCGGAATTTAAAGTGTTGAGCAAAGCCTATCCCTATGTGGCCAAGCGCTTGCTGACGGATCCTTCTCCCGAGTTACGCGCTTCTTTACAGGATTTGCTGTTTAGGGACGGCGAATTTCGTTGGAATCGGCTCGAAAACCTGCTACGTAACGCTAGCGACAGCAGCGATTACGATATGGAAAAGGTGGTGGATCAGACCATTGACTTTTTGTTTTCAAAGCGCGGCGAGTTTATCCGTCATCGCATTGCCGATGAAGTGGCGAAAGAAATTGACAACTTAGGCAGCAACGTAGTTTACACCGTGCAAAGGACGGTACAACAGCGGTTGGGCTGGGGGCAGCCTGATCCCAAACGAGTGACCCTGACCACTGCAGCGGAGAGTAGCGACAGCAACTTTGACCGTATTGTGCGAATTATTGATCTGCTCCGCCAGACGGACGGTTTCGATGCGACGCTGATTGCCCGTGAACTGCCACGAATTTTGGCCAAGCGTGAAACGCGCGACATGGGTCAACGGATTGTGGGTAATCTTACCCAGCGGGCGGCTGCTCGGTTGTTGCGAGATGTGCTGTTAGATCGAGCCCCTGTGAAGCAGGCCGAAATTGCCCCGGCTGCTTACACTCGCTATCGCTAATCAAGCTGGCTGCAGCAGCATTGAATCACTCATTGGGATGGGTTAAGAGCCGAGTTTATGGCCTTGAGCTACGGCCTTGAGAGATTGGGTGTGATGATTGTGGTAAGGGGCTAGTTAGACGGTGAGGCGACGGCGACCCTGGGTGAAAGGGCTACAGGCGTCTTCAAGCGATCGCCGCTGATAGGTTGCTTCAAAAACATTGAATTGATGGACGACTTCATTATCAATGTCGATCGCGGTTAGCCACCCGCTTTTGGGGTGATAGGCACCGGTATCAATATCCAACCAACCCGGGCCGGCTACGATCTGACCCGGCTCGATATCGGGGAACGTAAATGTGATGGTATGGCCGGTGATGATCAACTTGTCTTTGAAATATGGCTCGGGTGCGCTGTGAAAGATATCCCGAATCCAGCAGCACTCTTCGGCTGTTTGTTCATCAATTGCCAATGCCGGATCGAGTCCTGCATGGACTAGCCAAATATCATCTAGATCGATATACAGCGGCAGCGATCGAAACCATTCCATGTGGGCCGATAACAGATCAACGTCTTGGTCATAGCTCGCTAAGGTCGATTGTCCCCCGCTGTATAGCCAAGCTTGAAGGGTTTGAGTGGCTTCCCGGGTTTTTGCAAACGCATCGAGCAGGAGTTGTTCGTGGTTGCCCAACACGCAGGGAAAACCTTGTTCGCGCACGTAGCTGACAACTTTGGCACTTTGGGGACCTCGGTCAATTAAATCGCCGACAAAGTAGACCTGATCACCACTGGCCAGATCAATCTTATCTAGCAAGTGTCTCAGACCGATGTAATGACCGTGAACGTCGCCAATAAAAACACGTCGTCGAGGCATGGGCAAAGAAAATCAACAGAATAATAAAAAACCAAAAGCTCAAGTCAAGGAAGATGCACCGAAAAGCAGATGCTTCAACGTAACAAATTAGGCTGTTATACATCCATGGCGGCATGAGTTGTAATTTTTCGCCATGAAGCATCAGGGAAGAAGATTAACTGCGGCGATCGCGTTGAAGATCGTAAATCGCTTTTTCAACACACCATCGCTTTGAGCGTCCCGGATGGTTGAGCTCCACCCGCTCAATCAGGCGCTGCGAGACGCGTCGATCTTTGGTGAGTCGATCAAGGCGGCGCATCAGCCCTTCTGGAACGGCCACCCCAGAGCGGGAACGGCTCGCCGCCACTGGATAGCGGCGGCGCTTTGAGCGTTTACGGTTAAGCCACCAAAGGCTAGCGACTAATATCGCGATCGCAAATAAGATTTCCATTGTGGCAGTTGTCAAGCAGTGACATTTCAGAACACGGCCTCCAGGCCGTTGACAATTCAGTGACTTCAGCAGCTTGGTTAGTAGTGTTCCCGCTTTGGGGTCTCTGGCTCACCCCGCTCACCGGATGTTACGGGGGACGGCGTGATGACGTCCTGTAGTCGAGTTTGGTCAGTTTGCCATAGCCCGTGGGGAACGGGATCATATCCGCCCGGGTGAAATGGGTGACAACGCAGAATCCGACAAAGTGCGAGTCTGCCCCCCTGCAATGCTCCGAATCGGTGAATTGCATCAAGGGCATATTGGGAGCAGGTCGGCGTATATCGGCAGGTAGGTGGAAACAACGGCGAAATGACGCGCCGATATCCTTGAATGCTCCAAATTAAAAGCTGCTTTAAAGCGGTTTGAATAGCCATTCATCGATCCTAGCTCGATGTATCCCGAGTCGGATGGTGTAAAAGTACGATCGCTCCGTAACATTTGTTAAGGTACTGGCAGATAGATTGCCGCGACGTTTGTGCTGATCGGCTTTAGCGTGGCCAGCGCCAACACCGATGAACCAATCTACGTCTCCTGTCACTGCCCGTTATTGGAAATTTCACCATGCTACGCCTGGAAAATATCTGCAAAATTTATCCGACAGGTGAGGTGCTCAGGGATGTGAACTGGGAAGTCAAACCTGGCGATCGCATCGGTTTAGTCGGTGTCAATGGAGCCGGCAAATCTACTCAGCTTAAAATCATTCGTGGGGACGTCGAGCCAACCAGCGGTAGTGTGATTCGTCCCGCAAGCTTAAAGATTGGCTACCTCAATCAAGAATTTGAAGTTGAAGAAGAGCGCACCGTTCGCGATGAATTTTGGACGGTCTTTCATGAGGCAAATGCCATTCACCAGCGGCTAATGGAAATTCCCCATCAAATGGAAGTGGCTGATCCCGATGAGCTCGACGTTCTCATTCATGAACTTGATCGCCAACAGCGGAAGTTTGAGGCCCTCGATGGCTACGGTTTAGACTCGCGCATTGAGAAGATATTACCCGAGATGGGGTTTGCCCCGGTGGATGGCGATCGCCTGGTGAGTGAGTTTAGCGGTGGCTGGCAGATGCGCATGGGGCTGGGCAAAGTACTGCTGCAAGAGCCAGACATTTTGCTGTTGGACGAGCCGACTAACCATTTAGACCTAGAGACCATTGAGTGGCTAGAGGACTATTTAAAGGGTGTGAATACGCCTATGGTAATCGTGTCTCATGATCGCGAGTTTTTAGACCGACTCTGCACCCAGATTGTGGAAACTGAGCGGGGCATCTCAACGACCTATCTGGGCAACTACACCCAGTATTTAGAACAAAAAGCGGAAAGCCGCCTGGCTCAGCAAAGTGCTTATGAACGTCAGCAAAAAGATATTGCGCAGCAGCAGGCGTATATTGAACGCTTTCGGGCGAGCGCTACCCGCAGTACCCAGGCCAAAAGCCGAGAAAAGCAGCTCAGCAAAGTGGAACTGATCGAAGCGCCAGAAACCGATGTGCGAACGCTTAAGTTCCAGTTTCCCCCTGCGCCCCGTAGTGGCGAAGAGGTGGTGCTGATTGAGGATCTCACCCACTGCTATGACGACAAAATTTTGTTTTTGGGGGCAAATTTGGCGATTGAGCGGGGCGATCGCGTGGCTTTTTTAGGCCCCAATGGTGCGGGCAAATCAACGCTGTTGCGGCTGATTTTAGGCCGAGAGGAACCCACCGAAGGCACTGTGCGCTTAGGTAAGCACAATGTCTTACCTAAATATTTTGAGCAAAACCAAGCGGAAGCCCTGGATCTCAACAAAACCGTGTTGGATACAGTTCAGGACATCGTCCCCGATTGGAAAATGGAGCAGGTCCGGACGCTGCTGGGACAATTTTTATTCAGCGGCGACATGGTGTTTAAGCTGGTGGGGGCGCTCTGCGGGGGCGAAAAAGCTCGCCTAGCCATGGCTGCCATGCTGGTACAGCCGGCCAACCTTTTGATTATGGATGAGCCCACCAACCACCTTGATATTCCCGCCAAGGAAACGCTGGAAGCAGCGCTGAGCCAATATGATGGTACCGTTTTGCTGGTATCCCATGACCGCTACTTTATTTCGCAAGTGGCCAACAAAATTGTGGAAATCCGTGAGGGGGAACTGCGCCTCTACCGTGGCGATTATCACTACTATCTCGAAAAAGTTGAAGCGGAGAAAGAAGCAGCCCGCCGCAAAGTCGCCGAAGCCGCTAAAGCTGCTAAACAAGCCGAAAAACGCCGCAAGCAACAAGAGAAACAGAAGGAAAAGTCTGCAGCTCGCAAAGCCGCTAAAGCTTAATTCTGAGGGCACTTGGTTGCAGCATTTGCCTAAAGTAGCAGCCGATATGAGGTAAACGTGACATCGGAAACCGTCTCGGACGCTGCCATAAATTCATAGGAAGATTTAGATAACGCTTGATAGGCTGCCTCAGTTAGCCAAATTTCATCGTCTTTGGCGAGATCTTCACCCAATTTAGAGGCTAGATTCATCTCGTGGCCAAATAGGTCGTGGGTATCCACCAAGAGCAGCTCACCATAACCAATACCCACGCTGATGTGAATATCTGCGTCATGTAAATGTTGCCTGACGCAGGTCATTGTAATGACTGCAGCGTCAGCGTGGGTAAATTGAGCGTAGAGGTTATCGGCATCGGTTTTGAGGACCCGCCCATTGCCCTGCTCAATGATGGGAATGGCCAGATCCCGCATGGTTTGAATTTGTTGCAGGGTCGCAATGATGCCCACTGCTTGGGTCAGGCGAGAAAAATTGGCCATGTCTAACACTACGACTGCGCAAGTTGTTGAGAATCGACGGCAAATTTCGCGATCGATTTCGTCAACTTGTTGAGGAACCTGCTGCCGCTGGTTTAGGAGCTCTACCAGTTGCTCAGATTCGGTTAGGGCTGTGGGTGCAAAATCACTCATGGTTCAAATAAGCTGGAAAGGGTAACGCCTGGTCACTGGAACGGTAATGGGCAAAACCGAGAACTCGCTTGTGGCTAGTCGTTCCTGGTTAAATAAAGCCGAGGAAGAATGAAACAGATTGAGTGCGCGAGTCAGAGGCAACGGTACTAGGTTGACGCCCCTCAGCACTGACGAGTAATGTCACCGTCAGTTTCGTCTTATTGATAGGCACATCCCAATCGGGTTGTAACATGTCAACTTGACTCACGCCAAATGCTTGGCCTGTCACTTTAATGCCTGTACACAGTGGCGCTGAGTTGAGCGATCGGACATTCATCTCGCAATCAGTCGGGGAATCTGTGGTAGCTTACTCACTAAATTTAGGTCAGCCGCTACTAAACTTGATGATCGAATACCTGCATGGGAGACGGCAAAAACCGTGAGCCGTCAATGGATGAAGGGATGGAATGTATGCTGGCGTTCTAGCTGGACGGCGATCGCGATCGCCGCCGTGCTTAGCTTCATTACGCTGCTGCAGCATCCCATGTGGCGCGATGAGATCAACGTTTGGTTGATTGCGCGCGATAGCCCCTCATTAGCAGCCCTGATTGAAAATATTCACTATGACCGAGCCCACCCAGGGCTATGGCACCTGACCGTGGCCGCCGTGCAATCACTCTTTGACGCACCGATTGCGATGCAGATTTGGCACTGGCTAATAGGTTTAGGCAGTCTGGTGCTTTTTTGGCGGTTGAGTCGGTTTGCGCTTTGGCAAAAATGGCTATTCACTTTTGGCTATCTGCCCTTTTACGAATATTGGGTCATTGCCCGCAACTACGGAATTGCCATGCTGCTGCTGTTTGCCATCTGCGCGATTTGGCCAGCCCGACAGCGAGCCTACTGGCCCATTGCTGGGCTGGTGGTGCTGCTGGCTAATAGCAATGTCTACGCTCTGTGGATGGCGATCGCGCTGGTGGTCACCTTAGCCCTTGAGATAGTCGGTCACGCTAAATGGCATGACCGCTGGCTCGACGTCGGTGTCAGCTTTAGCGCGATGATTTTAGGCTGCGGTGTAGCACTATATTTTATTTTGCCGCCCAGTGAGGTGGCGACCACAGCCCTCGGAGAGTCGTACTTTTACTTTGATTGGGATCGTTTGGTCAGTACGGTTGGGCGCCTATTTGGAGGCTATTTTGTGGTGTTGCCTAATCGCGATCGCCTTTTAGACGTAGGGGTCTGCAGCCTGATTGCGATCGCGACCTTGATCTTAGCCAGTCTGCAATTGGTCAAACAGCCCTACGCTCTAGCCTTTTACTGGTCAGCCAATTTACTACTCTTAGGCTTTACCTATGCCAAATTTATGCCCCGCTTCATTCGACATTTTGGCAACTACTATCTTGTTTTGATTGCTGCTCTATGGCTAGCTCAGCAGTCCTATGCCTCACCACTGATTACCCGTCGATGGCCGCAATTGGCCACCTGGCAGGCCCGATCGCGGCCTTGGTTTGCCGGCTTGTTGGGAGTGATGCTGGTCGTCCATCTGGCCAGTGGCCTTTATCGTGCCGGATTCGATTGGGCCGTGCCCTACTCAGCAGGGCGGGCAACTGCTGCCTATATTCGCTCAGCGGACTTAGAGTACTCGATCATGGTGGGCAGTCGAGATGCCGAGTTGGCTCCCCTCAGTGGTTACCTGCGGCAACAAATTTACTATCCAGAGCGACAGGCGCTGGGCAGCTACACGCTCTTTTTTCAAGGCGATCGCCAGCCCGTAGATCACGCTGAGGTTCTGCGCCAAGTCCTCACCTTATCTAGCCAGTACGCCTCAATTTTGTTAGTGTTGACCGACCCCCTCGCAGCCGCTGTGCCTGAGTTGGCGGTTGATTTGATTAAGTCTTTTGAGCGATCGCAAAATGAAACTTATTATCTTTACCGTGTTCAGTTAAAATCTCCTGCTATCCCGGCAAAATAAAACTTGGATATGAATGAGCCAGGTAAATCTGAATTTCCAATAGGACGGAGGATTATCGGCTTTTTTAGCTCAGTTGAAGCATGAGCAGCCAGCATCATTGATTGAGCCAGTTGCCGAATATTGTTATGAATCGCCTAGCAAAACTCGAGTACAGACTTAAAAAAATCGTCAATCGCTGCTAGATATGAATCGAAAAGAGAAAATTCTCAAGCACATTAATAAAGATGGTAATGGTGTTGAGATAGGACCTAGTCACAATCCTGTAGCACCGAAAAGAGAAGGCTTTAATGTTCAGATTATTGACCATATGAGCCGCGATGAGCTCGTTGAAAAATATGCCGGCCACGGAATCGATATTAACCGCATAGAAACGGTCGATTTTGTATGGAAGAATCAATCTTATGCTGACCTAACTGGTAAGTCTCATTACTACGATTGGATTATTGCTTCTCATCTCATTGAGCATGTGCCCGATCTAATCAGCTTCTTGAAGGATTGCACTGAAATTCTGAATGATCAGGGAGTCATTTCTCTTGTTATTCCAGACAAACGCTATTGCTTTGATCATTATCGATCGCTGACCAGTCTGGCCCAAATTATTGATAGTCATTATCAAAGGTCTAAAATTCATACACCAGGAACTGTCGCCGAATACATGCTAAATGTGGTCACTCGATCATCCTGCCTAGCCTGGTCTGAAAAGAGCATAGGAGATTATCAATTTGTTCACTCTTTGGATGATGCCTATCGAAGTATTGAATCGGTCGTTCAGCAGCAAGTTTACTTGGATGTTCATGCCTGGTGTTTTGTTCCTCATTCCTTTCGATTGTTGATTCACGATCTGTTTGAATTAGGTCTCATCGATATCAAGGAAATTGATTTTTATGAGACTGACGCCTATGAGTTTTTTATGACTTTGGGTAAACAGGGTAACGGTAGTCAGCTTTCCAGGTCTGAAATGCTGCGCAAAATTGATGGCGAAGTCAAAGCTGGGATTGACGCCGATCGCACCGTGTGGAACTACTTGAAGTCACCCAAACAAACTCTTAAGCAAGCGCTGCATAAAGTTCGCAGCTTCAATTGGCAAGAGCTATTTCCTTCTGCACAGGAGCCTATCGCTAGCCAAACTCAGTCAGTTGAACGCAAGAAAGTTCTACTGAATGCGGACGCGCAATATATTGCACCTGATGTGCCCCAGTCACAGCTAGTGAGTCATCAAAAATGGCGGCCTTTTATCTACAGTTTGGGTAACCAACCAGGGATGCGCATACTAGAAATTGGGAGTCGAGAAGTTTGCCGTCCCTCTAGAGCCAGGGATAGTTTTTCTCAGGCAGAGTACGTCGGATTTGATTACTTGCCTGGAAAAAATGTCGACGTGGTTGGCGATGTCCATCAGCTTTCGTCTTACTTTTCTGCTCAAGAAAAGTTTGATCTGGTTTATACAAGTGCCTGCTTTGAACATTTTGCTATGCCCTGGATTGTGGCGACCGAGATTGCCAAAGTGTTGAAGGTGGGTGGATATATTTTTGTGGAAACTCACTTTTCGTTTTCGTCCCATGAAAGACCTTGGCATTTCTTTCAATTTAGTGATATGGCCTTGAGGGTTCTTTTTTCAGAGGCTTTGGGATTTAAATGCATTGAGGCAGGGGTTTCTAATCCGATTGTAGGGCGATTTTCGTCTTTGGCGGATGATTATCTCCAGCATCAACCGGTTAAAGGTCTCTATTGCCACGCTGAATACTTAGGCGAAAAGGTGAAAGATGTCAGCGACTTTAGATGGGATCAGATTGACCTCAAGGCAGTCGTCGGGGAAACGTCTTATCCTGACTTGATAGAGGGTCCTTACCATAGTGAGCCTAAGTGAACTGAAGCTTGCTGAAGCGATATTCTCGCTTTGGTCGATCACTCAGTATCTTGGCCATGGTGACTTTGAATTCTACAAAAATTTGTTATTATCGCAACTCATTGTCGAGGGACTCTCTGACTCAACTTTAGCTTTTAATCGCTGCTCTCTATGAAGATGTCGAGCTAGAGCCGACTACCGAAAGAACGATGCTCTTAATTGCCAAAGAAAGCGATCGCCCCACTCCACCAACCGCTTGTCTTAATTCCAGTGAGGTTGATTGGAGGGCGATTTCTAACCATCCCCACGCAGCGATCGCCCATGCCGTGGCATCATCATTTCCCTTAACTTCTCTAGATGCTATCTCTGGATGGGTAGGGCGATCGCTCAAAAGATACTCTAACTAGCGAATACGAGGACTGAGACTGAGAGGCGATCGCCCCACGCCTCCAACTGCTCAACGCTTCTACAACTTCATTGAACTTCTGCAAGATATTGTTTCACACTTGCAATCCAACTATCTAAATCATAATGAATGCACCGCTTTACTTGAGGGTGTTTTACAAGCAAAGTTTCTCTGGTCAGTTTTGATAGCTCTTTCCAGTTTTTCCGGGGCAATAAGTAAGTAGCATTACCATAAATAGGCTTTTCTAAGACGGCGATTTCAACATCTTTAAAGAGGAAGCAAATATATCCTCTGAGTTCATTGCCGCCCATATAGATTTCGCTTGGTTGAAGTTCATAAATTTTTTCAATTCTTTGCTTATCAAGCTTATTCTTGAAAATACTCTTGCAATAATTAAGCAACAACTCCTTAGATTCTTTTGTTCTAATGTGGTCATATTCCTCCAATAGCTTCCAATCTATATAGTTTACCTTTAGCTTCCCGATATTAAGTTTTGAATGACCTTGCTTACGAAGAGCATTTCCTCCCTGCTTCTTTAAAGTCTCAAACCTTCCGCTCAATTTTTTTACGATTTCGAGCCTTTCAGTATAATCTTCAAATTTGCCCGCACATCGGTTTCTTATGCAGTTCTCCGCAGGTGAAAGATATTTGCAGTCTCGATAATAGCTATTCACCTCTTTTTTGTATTCAGTGCGAATCTGAGTAAGCATAGGAGAACTTTCTAGATCACCTAGCTTGTCCCTCAGAATTTCTATCTTTCTACTGAGCAAAAAAAAATATTAATATGATTTTCGAACAAATTCATTACTTTAAAGCATTGGATATCGGTAATCGCATCACTTATTCCAAGAGCATATGTAAGAAGATTTGCTATCCTAATTAAGGAAAAATAACCATATGAATTGTTTTCGTCTTTATGTTCTTTGTAGATTGAAGAAGGTTTTTTGAGCTCTTTGTAAATGTACTCTTTTTCTCCTTTTGTTTTGACTGGATAAAGTTTTATCTTAATATATGCCTCCTTAGAAGGCTTTCTGTCAAAAAAATATTCTAAAAAAAGCCTGGCCAGCTTCTCGTTCTGGTCTTCGTGGCTTTTCTCGAAACCAAGAATATAGAAAATATTGGAAACACCTGTATCAATCTTTATTCTGCTGACTTCTTTTGAGTAGTTTGCCTCTAAATTTTCGATTTCTTTGTTTATGTGTTGCTTGGCAAATTGCAGATCACACATTAAAAGCAAAGTTTCTTTATACAGCTTTGAGTGTCTATAGATTTCCGAATCATATAAAGTAACTGGATACTTTGGTGGATCAGAAATAATATTGTAAATTTTAACTTCTTCTGCTGATAAATCCGAAGAAGATGATTGTTTTATTTGCCGTAATAGCTCATGAACTTGCTTCCATTCGATATCAATCTGACCATCAAAATAATCTTCTAGCGTCTTTTTAAGGTTTTCAAAATCTGTCCTTATCTTTAAGGTTTGGAACTTACAATAAGAGAATAATCCTTGGGATTTTGAATTTATCGATAGCTAAGTAGAACGATTATCCTTTTCCAGGATTCTCAAATACATTGAGAAATCTGTGTGGTGAGCCTTATGGCCCACCCATGCTCCTCAGAATTTTGCTGAAGTTTGACTATGATAGCTGTAAAACAAGGGTTTTTTTAGAAAAGAATTGCGAGCAGAATGCTTGAAAGGGTAGATTGATCGCTCTCCACAAAATTATTCCAGCAGACTATCCAATTCATCTGAAATCGCTCCCTGTAAGTCTTCATCGCAGTGGGTATACAGGTGAATCACTGATGCCAAAATCTCAGCCAAAATAACTGCTTTTTGGTCGTCTTGTAGATTTGACACCTGGAGTTGATGCATGGGTTCAAGAACGCGGCTGCACTCATCCCCGAGTTCTTGCATGAGGGTTTTCAAAGTAGCGTTGTTGATGGGTAGCGATCGCCCATACTGTGGTATCTTACCTGTCTCAGAATTTTGGCACAGCATCATTTTTGCCAAAAGAATGGATAGCAATCTGGTGAGTTCGCTAGATCAGCTTTCACCGGATTTTGGCGAATGTAATGCCAGATGGCGGTAAAGGCGCGATCGTCGCGGACGATGTGGTCATAGCGTTCAGGTTGCCAGACAGTGCCGATGTGGGGCGTCACTTTCGGAATCTGTTTGGCGCTGTAGCTTTTGATGCTGTGCACAATGCTGCTGAGTGACCAGTACTCGTCCTCATTTTTTGGCAGTGGTTGGATTAGCAGGTGAACGTGGTCGGGCATAACAACAAGAGCGAAGAGGTCATAACGCTGGGTGTTGAAGAAGAGGCAAGCATCAAGGACAATTTGACGAGCATGAGGTGAAAGTGTTTGTCTCTTCCAGGTATTGAAGGTGATGAAGTAAATCGAGCCATCATATTCCCAGTGAGGCAGCATTCTCTGGGTAATTTTGAGTTCTGGCTCTTTCATAGTTGTGATTTGAGAGGTTTGTTTCAGAATGCCCTGCTCATTCCAAGATTTTGATATGTCTCTTGTCGGGCGGGCCTCTGGCCTGCCTTTGAAGAAAGGCGAAGAAAGACGGCCAGGATGGCCGTTTTACAAGAGGGGTGTTTGTGGGAGCTGAAAGGGAGATGCAGCTTCTCAGGGTGGGGCGATCGCGCCCTTTTGGCTTCGGCTTCACGAACCTGATTTTTTGGGAAATCCTTCATATTTAATACAGACATCAGATGTCAGACATCAGCTATCACTGGGCTGTTGGCTGGCTCCTGGCTTCTGATGCGTTGTGAGTGGATATCTTGCTAGCCGGAGAGATTATGCAACCGACCAACCCCAATCAATTTACCGAAAAGGCGTGGCAGGCCATCGTGCGGACGCCAGAGATCGCCAAAGAAGCTAAGCATCAGCAGATCGAAAGCGAGCATCTGATGCAGGCGCTGTTAGAGCAAGACGGACTGGCGATTTCCGTTTTTAATAAAGCGGAAGTGAACGTGCAGAACTTGCGCGACCGAACAACTGATTTTGTTGCCAAGCAGCCCAAGATCAGCAATGCGGGCGGCTCGGTGTATCTGGGTAACAGTCTGGACAAACTGCTCGATCGCGCTGATGGCTACCGTAAAGACTTTGGCGACGAGTACATTTCCATCGAGCACCTGCTGTTGGCCTACGCGAAGGACGATCGCTTTGGGCGCAACCTATTCAAAGAGTTTGGCTTAGACGAAAACACCCTTAGAGGGATCATCAAAGACGTACGGGGGAATCAGAAAGTGACGGATCAAAACCCGGAAGGCAAATACGAAGCGCTGGAAAAATATGGCCGCGACTTGACGGAACTGGCGCGGTTGGGCAAGCTCGACCCGGTGATTGGTCGGGACGATGAAATTCGCCGGACGATTCAAATTTTGTCGCGGCGGACGAAGAACAACCCGGTGCTGATTGGTGAACCCGGTGTCGGGAAGACCGCGATTGCCGAAGGACTGGCCCAGCGCATCGTCAGTAAGGATGTGCCGGAGTCGTTGCGCGATCGCAAAATCATCGCCCTCGATATGGGGGCCCTGATTGCCGGGGCCAAATACCGGGGTGAATTTGAGGAACGGCTAAAAGCTGTCCTAAAGGAAGTGCAAGATTCTGATGGACAGATGGTGCTCTTCATCGACGAGATCCACACTGTTGTGGGTGCGGGTGCGACCCAGGGCTCAATGGATGCAGGCAATCTGCTGAAGCCGATGCTGGCGCGGGGCGAACTGCGCTGTATTGGGGCGACAACGCTGGATGAGTATCGTAAATACATCGAAAAGGATGCCGCTCTGGAACGCCGCTTCCAGCAGGTATTTGTCGATCAGCCTAGCATTGAAGACACGATCTCGATTTTGCGGGGGCTGAAGGAGCGCTACGAAGTCCACCACGGGGTGAAGATTTCCGACAGTGCGCTGGTGGCAGCGGCGGTGCTGTCAACGCGGTATATCAGCGATCGCTTCTTGCCCGATAAGGCGATCGACCTGGTGGATGAGTCCGCCGCCAAGCTGAAGATGGAGATCACCTCCAAGCCGGAAGAACTGGACGAAGTTGACCGCAAGATACTGCAGTTGGAAATGGAACGGTTGTCCCTCAAAAACGAGACCGACGCCGGTTCCCTAGATCGGCTGGAGCGCTTGGATAAAGAACTGGCGGATCTGAAGGAAACCCAGTCTGGTCTGAATGCTCAGTGGCAGTCCGAGAAAGACCTGATCGATGATATTCAAAAGCTACGGGAAGAGCTAGATCACGTCAACATCGAGATTCAGCAGGCGGAGCGCAACTACGACTTGAATCGCGCCGCTGAGCTGAAATATGGCAAACTGACTGACCTGCAACGCCAGGTTGAGGAAGCGGAACAAAAGCTGGAAAATGCCCAGACCAGTGGTCAATCGCTGCTGCGGGAAGAGGTAACAGAGGAAGACATCGCTGAAATTATCTCCAAGTGGACGGGCATTCCGGTCAGCAAGTTGGTGGCATCCGAAATGGAGAAGCTGCTGCACCTAGAAGATGAACTGCACCAACGGGTGATTGGTCAGGAGGAAGCCGTCACGGCGGTGGCAGATGCGATTCAGCGATCGCGGGCTGGACTCGCTGATCCGAATCGGCCGATTGCCAGCTTTATCTTTCTCGGCCCCACGGGCGTCGGTAAGACGGAACTGGCGAAGGCACTAGCGTCTTATATGTTTGATACGGAAGAGGCGATCGTCCGCATCGACATGTCGGAATATATGGAGAAGCACGCAGTGGCGCGGCTGATTGGTGCCCCTCCGGGATACGTCGGTTTTGAGGAAGGCGGTCAGCTCACGGAGGCGATTCGCCGTCGGCCCTACGCGGTCATCCTGTTCGACGAAATCGAGAAGGCCCACCCCGATGTGTTCAACATCATGCTGCAAATTCTGGATGATGGTCGCTTGACCGACTCCCAGGGGCGCACGGTGGACTTCCGCAACTCGGTGCTGATCATGACCAGCAACATCGGCTCCCAGTTCATCCTGGATCTGGCGGGCGACGATGAGAAGTACGACCTGATGCGCGATCGCGTCATGGAGGCCATGCGGGCCGAGTTCCGACCTGAGTTCCTGAACCGGGTGGATGAGCTGATCATCTTCCACAGCCTGCGTCAGGAGCAGTTGAAGTCCATCGTCAAGCTACAAATCCAACGGCTGGAGCAGCGATTGGGCGATCGCAAGATGTCCCTCGTGCTGTCGGAAGAGGCGCTGGATTGGGTGGCCCAGGTGGGCTACGACCCCGTCTACGGTGCCCGCCCCCTCAAGCGCGCCATCCAGAAGGAGTTGGAAACGCCTATCGCTAAGGGGATTCTCAGGGGCGATTTTCAGAACGGCGATCGGATCTACGCCGATGTGGAAAACGAACGCCTCGTCTTCAAACGCCAAGCCCCTGAACTCGCGACGGTGTAGCCCTCTAAAAGAGAACCCCGGCTTCTCAAAGAAGCCGGGGTTCTGAGCAACTGGGAGGTGGTGGGGCGATCGCCTTCATTTGCGCGATCGCAACTGCGAGGATGTAGAAAGCGATCGCCCATAACGACAGTTAAGCGCTTGCTAAAATAGCCCAAACGGCCGATCGGGATTCCTGAATGACCAACGCGCAGCGACTGACCCAAACGGAATATCCTCACATTGGGTTAGCCCCCCAGCAAGTGCCCATCATTGCAGGCACAACGCTCAAAATTGTGGAGCTGGTGATGGCGCAGCGGGCCTATGGTTGGACGCCAGAAGAAATTCAAATCAATCACCGATATCTCAGTATGGGACAGATTTATGCGGCCCTCGCATACTACTGGGATCATCGCGAAGCCCTGGATGCCGACATTGAGCAGCGAGACGCCTATGTGGCCAATTTAGAGCAACAGTCGCCGAGCTCGACCTTTGTTGCACGACTCAGGAACCAGGGTTTGTTGGCATGAGCCTCACGCTCTACATGGATGAGAATGTGCACGGAGCGATTACCAACGGCTTACGCCAACGACGAGTGAATGTCCTGACCGTTCAAGAAGACCACCGCAGCGGCATCGCCGATCCAGTAGTTTTGGATCGAGCGACGGAATTGCGCCGCATCCTGTTTACTCAAGACGATGATTTGCCTACAGAAGCGCAACGATGCTAGCAAGCAGCGGTTGATTTTCCGGGGCTCGTATTTGCTCGGCAATCGCGAGTCTCCATTGGCACCTGCATTCGAGATTTCGAGCTGATTGCGACTTTGGGCGAATACTCGGAATTTGGAAAATCAAGTACAGTTTTTGCCACTGTGAATGGGCACTGCCGGGGGGCGATCGCTCCCCCACTGCCATCTCATTTATATAAAGAAGGGCGATCGCTCGTCGATTCTTAGCTCAATGGCAAAATAGAGAAAACCCTTGCGAGGCCGCTATGGTCGAGATGTCGCAAATCGAAGCGCTGAGCCAGCAAATTGCTGAGCAGTTCCACCCTGAGCGCATCATCTTGTTTGGTTCCTACGCCTATGGTGAACCGACTCCAGATTCGGACGTGGATTTGCTGGTGGTGATGCCGTTTGAGGGCCATTCTCCTCGGCAAGCGGCTGAAATCCGGTTTCAGGTTCGCCCTCAGTTTCCCTTAGATTTACTCGTGCGCACCCCTGAGTTGCTGCGTCAGCGTTTAGAGATGGGAGATTTTTTTATGAAAGAAATCGTCGATGAAGGCAAAGTGCTTTATGAAGCCACTGACCCAGGAGTGGATTGAGAAAGCGGAGGGCGATTTTCGGACTGCGGGTCGGGAGCTACGGGCCGAGCAGTTGCCCAACTATGATGCCGTTTGCTTCCATGCTCAGCAATGTGCCGAAAAGTATCTCGAAGCCAGACTGCAAGAAACCGACATCCCAGTTCCCAAAATCCACGATTTAACCGCACTGTTGGACTTGCTGCTACCCCACGACCCGGAGCTAGAAACCCTGCGGTTTGCTTTAGGGATGCTGACGGACTACGCCGTCGCAGTGCGGTATCCAGGGTTCTCAGCGGATCAGGCCGTTGCTGAAGAAGTCTACGGTTTATACGATCGCGTCAGGCAAAGCATTCGACAGCGCCTTTCGCTATCCTAGTGGCATGAAACATGGGATCGCTTCTACGCCGATGTGGAAAACGAACGCCTTTTCTTCAACCGCCAAGCCCCCGAACTCGCGACCGTGTAGCACCCTAAAAGAGAACCCCGGCTTTTTCGAGAAGTCGGGATTTTGAGCATGAGCACTGAGAATATACTAGAGATCAATAGACGTGACTTTTCGAAGAAAGTTCATATATAAGTAGGTAGACAGAATTAATGGACATCCCGGCAACGGCATCGTAGGGCTTCCAGTAGCTCAGAGCTACGTTTAACTACGTCCATGTACTTATTAGTACGTTAATACCCTTAAAGAATTCGTTAAAAGCCCAAAGTTCCTGAAAATGCGTTTGGAATAATATAAATTTTCGGCGTAGTCATATGTGCTTCGGTAAAAACTATCATTATGCATAGCTATTCACCGGGCTTTTACCCATGAATTTGAGTTCATCTGCACTAAAAATGCTCTGGCCTATCTTCTTGCAAGCATCCACAGATAATACTACAGACCTATGAAGTTTGTTCGTTCAATGGATCGCTATAGTACTGAATTATCTTCTCATGAGGCCATTCGGAAGCGCCGTAGCGGCTGTGGGGTTCGTACTAATAATACTTAGTCAACTCTCAAAGTTCTCTTTTGGAGATGCTTCTGCTGAAGCAAGAGACGACAATAGATTTTTTACTTATTTCTCTGTAGGTGTCTTTTTCTGTGGTCTTGTAATTATTGGGCACGATTCATTTCAAGATCGAACCTACGTTCCTAAGGACTATTCGAAACATGACTCAATAGAGCTTGCATACGAATTTGGAATCCTTGAAAGCTATAGCTCTAGCACTCAAGATATGCGGAGGATTTGGGAAGGAGTTTTGAGAGACTTCTCCGAAGAAAGTAGAGCAAGTAAATTTGAGAATTTTGAATACTTTCAGACAAAAATTTTTTATGCTTATGCAGAAAATCTGCTAGAACTAAATGACTATAACGAGTCCTCTAGACTTTTTAATGCAGCATATTTTAATTGCAAGAAAGATCCTGATTATTTCGATAAACAGGCAGCCAAAGATACTTTGATTTCGAATCAAGATTTTATCTTTGATTCAGGAAAAGCGTACGAAGCATTTTATTGGAGTGGTTTCAGCTCAATATTGAAATCTCTTTCAATTAAAGATGAAAATGCAAGGCGCAAAGGACTTCAAAATGCACTTAATCAGCTTAATGAAATATTGGAGGATCAGCCTAATAACAGCAAAAGTTTCAGGGGAAGAGTTTGGAATCTAATGGCAGAGGTTCAAGTGTTTTCGGGAGATGAAGAAGAAGCAACTAGATTTTATATATATGCCTTCCTCAATTCTAAAACTTTAAGTAATGCAGTTTCTCAATTGCAAGAACGCGAAATCATAAGACAAGATGGTTCATGGAATATTCCTGCTGAAAAGATAGATGATTTTATCGCTCAAAGTGACAAATCGATTTTACCTCCTGAAGTTGCTATGGGTGGTGACGAAGAAGTAACTGTACAGCCTGACGAAACCTTGGTAGATCTGCCTGAGAATCAAAATCCGTTTGATGGAGTTGATTTTCCATTAACTTTCTGTGGTGATCGTAAACTAGAAGTCAGCGAAGCTTATCCTTGGTTGATGGTGCCCGTATTCCTAATGTTTTCCGAAGAGAATTTGTTGCAGGTTAGTACAAGTTATTGTGAGGATGCATTCTATTCGAAACGAAAAGATAGAGTGCAAGTTGCAACTTTCAGTGATTTTGACAAAGCTCATTATTTTCACCAATTTCTGGCTTCCAAGTTTGGAGAGCAACAGGTGGAAACTGGAGCTAGGCATGTTTATTGTGATATAGAGTCTGAAGAGCCTTTGCCCCTGATTAATAATAATTCCGTTGCTGACCTTTGTGGTTGACAAGAGAGTTTCACTTTTTTTAAACCATCAAGATTTATCTTGCGATCGCCATACTGACGACACAACAGTCTGCTCAAGGGTTTGGCAGAGCATTGGCGCACCTATAGCCTGTCCGAAGGACGATCGCCGCTACGCTGATAGGGAGAGCGATCGCTACAGCTAGCGGTGCCACAATATAAGGTGAACGGCGATCGCCCCTAGCCCTTCCCCCAAACCATGACTACCAGCAAACACTACGCCTCATTTACCCCAGAGGAATATTTGGAGATTGAGCGCATCAGTCCCATCAAGCACGAATATATGCAAGGGCAAATCGTAGCAATGGTGGGTGCGAGTAAAGCCCACGTCATCATCACGGGCAATCTCTCGGCGCTACTGCTCAACCATTTGCGGGGTTCGGGATGCTTGTCCTACGCAGCCGACATGAAAGTGCGGTTGCCGGAGTTGAATCTGTTTTACTACGCCAATTTGGCTGTGACCTGTGATGAGCGAGACCGTCGCTCTGATGAAGCGTTCATTCTGCATCCTAAGCTGGTTATCGAAGTATTATCCGACTCCACAGAAGCTTTTGACCGGGGCGATAAGTTTACGGACTATCAATCCAATCCTGTGCTTGAGGAATATGTACTGATCCATCAGAAACAGGTTCTCGTCGAGCGATTTCAACGAAAAGCGGATAATCTCTGGGTGCCAGAAGTTTTTCGTGAGGGCGATCGTGTGGAGTTTGTCAGCATTGACTTCGCCTGTGATATTGCGGCTCTTTACGAAAACGTGGACCAGCTTCAATCGTGAACGATCGCCTCTGCGATGTTGGGAAGCGAGATCGCGTCAAGATTTACTGGAAATTATTGAGAGGTGGCAGGTCTGTCGGTACTTGAGAAAACAGAATCACCGTCACCGCAACACTGCCGACCAGCATCAGCAATGCATAGAGCTTGATCGTTTGAGTCCTGGTTGGATTGCCCTTTAAGAAACCAGGATGGGTGATCAGCATGTCTGCTCCTCCTTGCCAAAGAACCCAAGCACTGATGTAGCCATTGATCAACAAATAAATGCCCCACCAAACCCACACGTTTAGATTGCCAATGCGGGGATAAAGGTAATAAATCATGCTGGGGATGCCGCCAAACACAATGCCGATGCCCATGACAATCCACGGAAAGATCATCATGAAGCCGTAGCCACGCAGCAGCTTGCTGTAGCCCGGTGCCAAAGCGGGATTGTCTTGCATAGAGGGCTGAATTCGCTGTCGGATCACCCACGTATTAAAAATGCCAGTGGCGATCGCCAGCAGCCAAAAATATTGAAAGATGATTTCAAAGAGATTCATGGGAGTGCATCAATCCGACCTGATTAACTTCACCAGATCATCCAGTTTTTTCTGAGACCAAAAGCAAAAAAGAGAGGTCGGCTGACCTCTCTTTTAGAGAATTGTGATTAGGCGTATCGGCTTTCAACCGTTTGCGGAGCTGTTGTCCACGCTTTTTGAGCTGTCGCTGCCGGGCAGAACCGCCGCGACCCTTATCATTGCGCCCCTTACGACGAGGCGACTCCCATCGCTTCAGAGTTGCCATAAGCTGACCTGGTGATTAACATGGGCGGAGAGAGACTCGAACTCTCACGACCGAAGCCGCCACATTTTGAGTGAGGTGCGTCTACCAATTCCGCCATCCGCCCTTAGATGACATTTCGTCATTATTATACGCCGAAACATCGCTATTTAGCAAAGATTGATACTGGGGCGTATTAGACCAGCGATCGATCTCCCGCGCACGCAAAACTGGGAGCGGGTGGGTGAGTTCTTGCGTCCGGATTTGCTTGACAGCTTCACCAACCTCGGAAGCCGCTGCGGTATCATAGGCGCGAGCTTGTTCAAGAAACGCTTCCACGTTGAGCTGATTAGAGAGCTGGGGCGAACCGCCTGAGAGTTTCATCAAAAGGGACGCAATGGTTTTGGCATCTTGCACCACCAGCAGCGCGGCGCGATCGCAGGTAAACTCGGCACATCGCACCCACTCCATGATTTGTGATTGAAACGCGGGAACCAGGACATCACCGAACGGTAGCTGGCTCGTCGCTAAAGCGAGTAAATTGGCCAAGGTGAGATACACACTGTGGTCACACTTCAAATGGCCCAGTTCGTGCCCAATGACCGCCTGAATCTCCGCCGGTGTCAGCAAGTCAATCAGCGCTGTATGGATCACAATAAATGGCTGCTTACCCCGCATCGCAAATGTATAAGCATTTGGGACCGGATGTTGACGCACGTAGAGCTGGGGAGGGTCTAGGTCGAGAATTTTAGCGGCCTCAATCAATAGCTCATGGAGATCGGGGAGCTGACGGGGACCAACCAGCACACTCGAGGAAATGTTGTCGAGATACATCACCTGTTCTGCGATGGGGCCTAAGGCGGTACGGATGATGATGTCGAGACCAGGCAACTGGCGCAGAGAATTGGTGGCATCCAAATCTAAGGGATGACGAAAGTGGTTGGCTTTGAGTCCTACCAATACTTGCTTTTGTGATGTGAATTCCATGAGGAGAGAGCGTCCTTGCGAGGTCCTGACTTTACTGTAGCTAACTTCCCGAGCCGCGAGGCAGTTGGCAAGTCTGTGAGGTGGCCGGCTCAGGTCATCTCTGAAGATGTGATAACCCTCAATCAGCAAAGGTGAAGCAGCGAAAAGCTAGCCTCTAAGCATACCGACACTCACAGTCAACGTGCTAACCAAAAGCAGCGGCTATCATCTCAAGACAGCGTTATTGGGCAACTCAGGCAGCTCGCTGACAAACTTAGTCAAACGGCGATCGCTAATCTAGCTGAAAGTATTGCTGAACAATCTGCAAAATGCGTTGCGCAGCTCGACCATCGCCGAAGGGATTGACAGCTTGGGCCATCGCTGAATAAGCAGCAGGTGACGTGAGGAGATCAACGGCGGCGTGGGCGATCGCGTCGCCGTCTGTCCCCACGAGTTTAGCGGTGCCAGCCGCGATCGCTTCGGGTCTTTCTGTCGTTTCCCGTAGCACCAGCACCGGCTTCCCGAGACCGGGTGCCTCTTCTTGCAGGCCGCCCGAGTCAGTCAATAGCAAAGTACACCGCTGCATTGCCCCTACCAACTGGCCATAATCGAGGGGCTCCGTTAAAAATGCTCGAGGATGCCCCTCTAAAGCAGCCTTGAGCGGCTTCCGCACGGTAGGATTGCGATGTAGCGGCAGCAGCAGGGCCGCATCGGGGCAACGATCTAGGGTCTGCAAAAAGCCTTGGATGATTCCCTGTAGCGGAGCACCCCAGTTTTCCCGGCGATGCACGGTGGACAGGATGACGCGGTACTTTTGCCAATCAAGTCCCGCAATCTCACAGGCCGGGTTTTGCCCAGCCACGGTGAGCAGCGCGTCAATTACCGTATTGCCCGTCTGGTGGATTTGGCCCACGACAGCAGAGCTGCGAAGATGACTGACCGCGGTATCGGTCGGCGCAAAATGTAGCCGGGCAATTTGTGAAATGAGACGGCGATTGGCTTCTTCAGGAAAGGGATTGAGCAGGTCATCGGTGCGCAATCCGGCTTCGACATGGCCCACGGGAATCTGTTGATAAAACGCGGCTAGAGCGGCGGAAAAGGCCGTGGTGGTGTCGCCCTGCACAATTACTAACTGCGGCTGCGATCGCTGAAAATAGGCTTCTAAACCTTGCAAACTGCGGCAGGTGATATCTGTCAGTGTCTGCTTGGGCTGCATGATGTCTAAATCCTCATCCGCCTCCAGCTGAAATAAATCCATTACCTGCGCCACCATTTCCCGATGCTGCCCCGTGAGGACTACTTGCGTCGCAAAGTCATCCGATTGCTGAAAGGCTTTGATCACCGGGGCCAACTTGATCGCCTCGGGGCGAGTTCCTAGGGTGATGCAAACAGAGGTAGGCGCAGACATGGGGCGGACAGTTCCAATAAACGGCGCTGCTGCACAAGCAGAAAACAAACTTACCTATCATGGCATGTCGTGAATGACTGTACAGGGAAGCTGGCAGAATAAAAGGGTTGCACAACGATGAAGGCGCATGGCTCATACCCTACGGCTTACCCCCGAAACGCTCTACAGCCTAGATTTAACCGGCGCGATCGCATTTATCGACCCTTTAGAAAGCCAGGGCAAACTGCTGAATCCCACTGTCAGGCTGAGCTTTGACATTGACTACCCCCGAGAGCCGACCGACCCCAGAGAACTCTCAGAAATTTCAGAAGTGAGGCTTTGGTTTATTCGCCTGGATGCGATTTATCCATGGCTGCCATATATTCTCGACTGGGAATCCGGCGAGTTAGGTCGATATACCGCCATGTTGGTGCCCCATCAGTTCAGCCCTAAAGATGGCATTCGCTACAACCCAGAGGGCTTGGAAATCTTTGTGATGAAAAAGATTTTTGTCATTGCCCACTGGTTGCAGGCTCAGGGTGAGAGCCAAACAACGCGGCTTAAATTAATGACCCAAATGTTGGGCTACGAGATCGAGGATGGGCTCTTCGACCTATTGATGGCAGCATAGTCTCCTTTGAAGTCAATCTGCGGTGAGGGTGTTGCCCGGTCCTAGAAGGCGACCTGAGCAAGTGGTTCACAGTTGGCCGGATGACCTAAGCAAGCGGCAGTTTTCGAGTCAACAGTCGCATCGCTACAATCGCCAAGTTAAGACTGGCTGATGGTGAATCAGCGACGACCTCCTTAGAATGGTTACAGCTTAAACAAAATAAACAAGGAGACCCTTTTGAAATCTCAATCTCTCGGCTGGCAGCCGATCGCGCTGGCGTTCTTAGCCTTAGTCGTATTTACGATTGCTTCCAGCAGCTTTGTCATCATTAATCCAGGGCAAGCTGGCGTGCTAAGTATTTTGGGTAAGGCGCAAGATGGCGCGCTGCTAGAGGGGGTTCACTTCAAGCCGCCTGTTGTGTCTGCCGTCGATATTTATGACGTTACCGTGCAAAAGTTTGAGGTGCCAGCGCAAAGTTCTACGAAAGACCTCCAGGATCTTTCTGCCCGATTTGCGATTAACTTTCGCCTAGATCCGAGCGAAGTTGTGACCGTGCGGAGGACCCAAGGCACGTTAGAGAACATCGTGTCAAAAATTGTGGCTCCCCAAACTCAGGAATCGTTCAAAATCGCTGCGGCCAGACGTACGGTCGAAGAAGCGATTACTAAGCGTGAAGACTTGAAGGAAGACTTTGACGATGCGCTCGGGACTCGACTGGACAAGTACGGCATCATTGTCCTGGACACAAGCGTAGTCGATCTGGAATTTTCGCCCGAATTTGCTAAGGCAGTTGAGGAAAAGCAAATTGCTGAACAGCGGGCTCGCCGAGCGGTTTACGTGGCCCAGGAAGCCGAGCAAACTGCCCAAGCTGAAATCAACCGGGCAAAAGGTCGAGCAGAGGCACAACGCTTGTTGGCAGAAACCTTGAAGGCCCAGGGTGGCGAACTCGTTCTACAAAAGGAAGCGATCGAAGCTTGGAAGTCGGGCGGCGCACAAATGCCCCGAGTCCTCGTGACAGGTGGCCAAAATAGCGGTAGCGTACCGTTCATTTTTAATGCCTCTGACCTTAGCGAATAGTGCTTTGACTAAACTCTGAGCGAATGCGTTGCTGCAGCTCATCGAGTGAAGCCAAGGTCTTTTTCGTATATGCTTTAGCGTCCGTTTCAAACGCGGACGCTTTTTTATGGGCTCCATTATCGTCCGATGAAGTGCCGTCTGGCACTGCGATAGGCGGTGTTGTCGTGACCTGAGACGCCGCACTAGGCTGCTCGATGGTTGCGAGTTCACCGGACAAGGCATCTGGAACGATCTCGTGATCGGGCAAGAGTACCGTCGGAGGGGCAAAGGGTAGCAAAGGGGAAGGCGCAGTCGATTCCGGTGCGATCGCTGGTGCTGCAGCCACTACAGAGGCTTCGGAGTCCGGGGCAGCGGGGGTGGAAGTAGATTCGGAGTCCGTTACGTCTGTGAGGAGATGACTATGAAGCTGAGCCCGCCCGAGTTCTGTTTCGGGGAATGGCGGTTGACTACTGCCATCAAATTCGTCAGTCGGGGCGATCGGCGGCATCAACCCTGCATCGGAAGCTGGGTCGACAATGTCGGCGGTAGTTGTCTCTGAGAAATCAAGAGGAGGAGAAGCGGTAGTCAGAGCCGAGGTGAATGTCTCCACCAATGAGCTGTCGGTGGCTTCACTAGCGGGGGATACTCGGGGAGGCTCTACTGAGGCTGGAATCTTTGACGTGATAGTTTGGGGCGTCGCAGCGGTGGCAGCAGTCGGGCCGGAAACATCTACATCAGAGTCGGGACTAGGAGAAATGTCTGCTTGAGGCGCGGGTTCAGTTGCGATCGCATCAGTCTCAAAGGTATGCAGTAGCGGTTGGGGATCAAACACATTAAATGCAACGACTTCTCGAACCGGAGCGGGTAAGGGAGCTTGCTCTACCGGTTCAGGTTGAGCAATAAGCGACTCTGGCTCAACATCCGTTGGCCCAAAGGCTGAAATCGCTCGGGCGATCGCATGGGCCCGGCGTTCTTGATCGTGGCTAATGGAGTGAATGTTGTTACCTAAGCCTGGGGCGTTCCAGCGCTGAGTATCGGGGTCAAGAAAGGAACGAGTGCGAGCATAGACAATGGCTTCTGCACCGGCCATGCCTAAGCTCCTGGCCTGCTTGAGCCATTCAATGTAGCCGCCGCGATCAAGGGCTGCCAAGGGAGCTTGGTTAGCCAAATCAATCCCGTTCAGCAGTTCTTCGGAAGAGAGTTCTAGCTCATGGGCCTGGGCTTTTTCGCGTAATACTTCGGTTTGTTTTTGTAGTCTGCGCAACTGCTTATCATCGGCTTCCTCAGGAGTTGCAGCTCCATGCTGATAAGAAAAAGTGCCTAAGTTCCAAACGCCATTGCCAGGATCGACATGACCAAAGTAGGCGGGATTTTTGTGTCCTTCCGGAGTCCGGGTGCCCTCTGCGCTGCCTACGGCTCTGGCCACTAATGATTCGGTCCCCCCCGCAAAGAATGCCTGAATGCGATCAGCGGAATAAACCAGCGATGGCGGTTCGACCGGATCTGGGGTAATTTCGGCGATCGCCGGCTCAATGGCAAAATTAGACTTGTTCAACCCAAAGTTAACGGCAACGGGGGCCGGGCTTGCCTCAACAGGGGTCGACTCGTTGACCAGCGGCATTACCGCATCTACCGCAGGCACGGGGGCAGCGATCGCCTGCAGGTAATCGGGGATGGGTGGTGGTGGCGGCAGTAAAGTCTCTAGAGAGTCTGTGGAACTGATTGAGATCCCGTCTAAACCGCCATAGACCCCTGCTGGTCGGGCCGAGTCGCTTGCCAAAGGTGGATTTTCTGCCCCTGCAGGGATTGGCAACGGGGCTTCAAAATCGGTTACCGGGAGCGGTAAATTTGCGGCTTCAGCCGCCCCATCGATCACCGGGGCTGGGACATCAGCCGCCTCCGTTGACGGTGTCGTTGGGGGCAGGTCAAAAGAAAGGGCAATATTGCCATCTGCCTTAGCAGCATTAGCCGCACTGAAGGAGACAGCGAGAGTGCCGAGGGTCAACAGGGCTTGGCGGGGCTTTAGCATGGCGGCTAATCCTTTAATTTTGGCCGAAACAGTAGTCAGGAGGAAATGATGAGTAGGCAGTCTAGACAGACTGGGTGGGGGAACTCAGGGGGTACGGGACCAACCTCAATACCTCTCGAGGGAACGCTCGAGCACATGGGCAGAGGGCTCGACAATGGCCCAGGTCCCTTCTGGTTGGCGGCGGAGGGTAGCAAAATGGAGGTAGGCAGCTCGACCCATGGGCTCTCCGGCGTCGACTGCTCCTAAGTTGGGTCGGTTAATACCGCAGTAGCGAAACAAATAAGCCGGCACCTCGGGAGACGCAAACAAAATGCAGGCTTGGCCACCAGATGCAAGTTGCACCTCGCCATCAAAGGGCGCTCTGATGGATGCTCCTCGCAAATGCATCGACACGTCGCCTAGTCCAGCAACGACCTGAAATCCTTCAATCACGCTGCCCAACCCCACCTCCCAGGTTTGCTCAACAGCAATGGTGCGGGGGGCGGCTGCGGCTTCTTGACGACAGCTGACCAACCCAGGGCTGCTAGCAACTATAAGCAGCCATAGTCCCACAGTGGCTCGCCACCGATTGCGATCGCCCTGACGGAAATCATTCAAGACCGTCCTTAACTTATTCAAAATTGAAGCGATACCCAGCATACTCATCGTTTTCGTACAGGATTACTAACTGCGTTTTAGGGTCAAATTCCAGCGGGTAGGCTTCACGCTCAGCCCGAACATCAGCCCGGACGTTCAGTTCATCTAACCGACAATAAGGTTCAGACACGATTTCTCTGACACGCGCTTTCGAGTCGCGCTCAGGAATGGTGAGTAGTTGCGCCAGCTGATCACGGGATAAGGTGGCTTCCGTTTGCACAAACTCGTGGCAGGCTTTTTCGTTGACCGAAGACTGCGATCGCGCCATCCAACTGCGCATGTTTTGCACATCCAACAGCACTAGCGCCGCTGCAACGATGACTCCTCCGGCAAAGAGTGACTTCCACGGCAAGGGATTAGGGGCAGGGGTTGGTTGACTCATCATGAAATAGAGCTCCTAGGAATGAAAGGCAAGGTAAACGCAAAAGACTTGTCTAACTGCGAAGTGGGCAGTCAATTTAAGTCCAACTAGGTCAAACAGGCATTGGGGCAACGTGCTGCCTAGAAATAGCGCTATAGCTGACCGCCAATGCCCAACCCGACAAGCACCAAAAACAGCCTGGAAACGAACACTACATCAGGATTAGGGGAAAACAGTAGGCGATACAGGCCCAAAACAACAGCTCCGATGGTAATTCCCACGACCCAATGCCATAGATTAGAGTTCGCCGCCAAAAGTAGCTCAAGGGCTAAACGAGCAATGACGCCTCCCCCGCAAAAAAACAAAATATCCATCGGGGTGACAATGGGTTTTGTTGCGCTGTTGGTCTGATAGGCCCGGCGAACGGCGCTGAGGGTTTGCCGCAACCGCGCCATTGAGAAAGGGACTGCACTTGCAAACCCGGCCCTAGCTGATGGCCGTTGCATACTGCGATCGCGAATGGTAGCAGCAGTCGCCGACGCCTGCTGTTCCTCCAAGGTCAGGTCTAGATCAACGGCCGTGAGCACATACCGCTCATCCGCGTCCTGAATGACCGTTGTCAAAGCAGCATCGCGTATCTCGCAAAACTGGTCGATGTGAAACTTCGTCCCGTGAGGTTGGCGCATCAAAATCAGCGATAGACCGTGGACAGACCCTTGAAATTTACGGATGGCGGCTTCCTGTTGTCGATAGAGCTCGTTGATAATCTCGGCTTCGGTATGTAGCCGCTGGAGATAACGAGATACAGAAGCGGAGTCAGAATTTCCTTGGTGGGCTGGGGGACTCGCGGCGAGCTCTTCAGGACTGTGGGGCGTCGCTGGTGGAGTCGATCGCTGCCGCAAGGCTTGCAGCACTTCCGTCCGATGGGGTGCTTGCCAATGCACTGCCTCATTGCCGACGACTGGAAGCCTAGGGGACGCAGATGATTTTTCTGCAGGAGTATGAGCTGGCGGATTTGGCTCTGCTTGATTCGCCAGTAACTGCTCTCTGATCGCACTAATATCTAGAGACATAGGACATACCAAACGCTGGGGCAAGGCTTCAGTACATATATACTGATTAAGTAATACAAGTGTACTAAACTTGCGGAGGATTGCAATGGTTTTGCTGCACTTTTTTCAATTTGTTCAGTGAGTGCCCCAATTCCTAGAGGTGGACCAGCGGTAATCGCTACCCCGCCGCTATCGTCGCCCCAGGCTAAGCAGGCTCCAGCATTCAGTCGGTTCACCTCTATAAGCCATGTTTTCTTGTTGGACTGGCGATTGCTCAAGGATGCGGCCATCTGCTCAGCTCTGCTGCTTAACTATTTAATGGGTCCTGGAAGCCTTCGTTAGTGGTCGCTCTGGCGCGATCGCAACTTTGATGGGTACGGTGGCGTCTCATTGATTGGGCAGGGTCAGCAGTCTGTCAGGCAATATCATGTTATGGAGTGGCTGAGCCGTAACAGAGTGTCCTCTCGTCCATGCTTGGCAAACCGGAGTAATACTATTTTTGCGAATCACGACGACACATAGATTCTTCAAGGCCCCTTTCTTAAAGGGGGCAGCGACAGCGGGGGATCTGCAAATCTGTAGCGCTATTACAGAGAATTGGTATAAGACTCTGGCAGGGAGTCCTGCTACCCTTACAGGATTCGTTATGGCTCACCTCAGGCAATCGTTTAAGCCTGAATAGTTCCTGCCGAACAACCTCTGCCGCCGTTGTCGGTAATCCTGTCATCCAGCCTGCCTCACTTGAACGGTCGGCGGCGGATCCACTCGGTTGCACCCATTTCACTCCCACAAGTCGAAAGATTTCTTAAATGAAATCTTTCGGCATAACAACACCAGTTATTGTCAATGAGGGCTTTTTGCTAGCTTGCGGCATCTACGCGTTATTTCCTTTGCTTTTTGGGGCTTTTGCACTGGTTGGTGTCAGGCGCAACCTCCATCGTATTGTCAGGTTCCGCAATGCATTCCCCATTGCTGCCGTTCGTTTCTTCCTTTTCCCAGGCACTTTAATTAAAACCAGGTGCATACATGTTGAACCCTTTTAAGCCCAGTTCTGCTAGTCGCTATCCCTTAGGGGCGCGACGCTTTCCTGTTGATCGTTTGTCTACTGCCAGTGGGGTTGGCACTCGCTCCTGTATGTTTCACATCGGCATGGGGTTGATCTTGGGCGGTCAGGTGCTCATGCGAATTTTGAAAGGAAAAGTGCAGCGGCACCGGGTTATGGAGCACATGGTAAACGCCGGACCCGGATCTTTAATGCCGGTGTTGATGACTAACTTATTTGCCGGCATGATTTTTTCGATTCAGACGGCGAGGGAAATGGCTCGCTTTGGCGCGGTGAGTGCATTAGGTGGGGCGTTTGCCTTGGGTTTTTGCCGTGAACTAGCCCCAATTTTGACGGCCGCTATTTTAGCCGGTCAGGTGGGTTCAGCCTTTGCCGCCGAAATCGGAAGTATGAAGATTACTGAGCAGATTGACGCGCTGAAGATTCTGCGAACCGATCCGATTGAATATCTGGTGGTTCCCCGGGTTGTTGCCTGTTGTGTCATGTTGCCCGTGCTTACTATGATGGGTTTGGTCTTGGGCGTTGGCGGCGGTTTGTTTGCGGCCAATTTGTTCTACGGCGTACAGGGCACCATCTTTTTAGATTCGGTGCAGACGTTGCTTGAGCCCATGGACCTGATTGCAGTTTTGCTCAAAGCGCTGATCTTTGGCGCGATGATTGCCCTGGCGGGCTGCACCTGGGGCCTG
Source organism: Leptolyngbyaceae cyanobacterium (assembly GCA_050331235.1). Classification (GTDB taxonomy): domain Bacteria; phylum Cyanobacteriota; class Cyanobacteriia; order Phormidesmidales; family Phormidesmidaceae; genus Halomicronema. The sequence goes on along the minus strand of JBHJHA010000063.1, from coordinate 18,688 downwards.
ACAACCACCTGTAGCAAGGGGTTAGGGCGGTCAGCTACCTCGGCGGTCGTGACGACCTGGGTAGGTTTGTTTGTGGTCGACTTTTTCATCACGGTCTTGCTGTTTCATGGCCTCACGGTGATGTATTGAACGGTAGGGCGATCGCCCCATCACACTACAAACTGAATGTTCACGCTCCAAGTTTCTCCTATCCGGTTGATCTGGATAGATTGAATAAACTCCCTGAGATAGACTCGTCTCTCGGATTCCGACAGGCCCCGCCAAAAGTCCTCAGTGGCAATGGTTTTGGCGATTTCTGGCAGATTGTCGGGGGGCAGCTGCGAAATCTTCTGCTGCAGAGTGGCGATTTCGTTTTTGAGGTTGTAAATTCTCATGGCCGCGCTAGGGTCATCTAAGACGCCCTGCTCTTTTAGCTCTGGTATTTTTGTCAAGATCGATTCTTTGTGTTGGATCTCAGTTTGGAGGTGGCGTTTGATGATTTTGACTGGCGGTGCGCTGAAGCGCTCTACCGCCTGGGGAAAGGTCTGGCAAATGGATTGAATGGTCTGTTGCAATACGCTGTCGTAATCTAAGGCCCGGCAGGGACGCTCTAGAGGACACTGCTGGGGTCTGAGGTATAGGTACTCCTGGGACTGCCGAGGCCGAGTCACCCTTGAGACCTTCAATCGGCTTTGGCAGTCGGCACATTGGACCAGTCCGGCCAGCGATCGCGCAGCACTGACAGTTTTGGGCGGCAACTTGCGATTACGCCGGAGCAAGCGATCGACCTGTGCAGCTTCTTCGCGATCAATGATGGGCGTATGGGTATCACGGATGATACGGCCATCTTTGTACTGGCAATCCCCGCGATAGGCCGGATTTTGTAACCACCGCTGGGCTGTCGCGGGGGCAATCTTTTTGCCGTAGGTTTTTTCAATATGGCGAGCGGCTCCCCGGATCGAGCCGTACAAAATGAAGTTTTCAAAAAAGGCTTTTGCGACGGGGGCTGTGGCTTTATCTAGGGCGTAGCGATAGCGTCCCCGGCGGTAGCCGTAGGGGGCGCGGCCTGGTGGTGGCAACAATTGCAAGCGATTGCGCGCGTGGCCTGCCCGTAACCGTTGATTGCGATGTTGCCGCTCGACCACTGATGCCAGGTTAAGCAGTGTGGTGGGATGGGCGATCGCGGCCTCTGGCCTCGAAACGTAACTTTCATCGACGGTGATGACTTGGCTTCCCTGCGCTTCTAAAGCGGTAATGACAGCGAACACTGCTTGCGGCGTGGGACCGAGCTCGCCAATTTCGTGCACCCAAAGCTGGATAGGACCGGCGGTCTGATTAGCCTGCAAAAGCGCTGTGAGTTCAGCCCGGGGTTGGTCAAACGGGCACCGATCAACTACAAGCTGATCCACCGCTTGTGGCCAAGGCTGTTCATTGAGCGGTGTCGGATCTAAAGGTGATAGCCAGGCATAGGCAATGGTGCGCACAGTTTCAGTTAGCCGATCTTCACTTTGACCTTGGCACAGAAAAATTGCGAGAAAATGCAGGATTCACAAATTTTTAGGGAAACTGGATCGCTGGAGTTGGCTCGGCGGGGCGCACTATAGCAGTCAGAGATTAGGGTGTCAGCAGGGATGGAGACAATTTTGCTGGCCCGTGCCCTGATCGTCAGATGGCGTCTATCTTAAAGATAGGCAGTAGCTTTTCTTAGGTGGTTATGACTGAGTCAGTAAAGCGAATTTGTATTTTAGGCGGTGGCTTTGGCGGGCTATATACTGCCTTGCGGCTCAATTCTTTGCCTTGGAGCGCCAGTAACCCAGTCGAGATTGTTTTAATTGATCCCCGCGATCGCTTTTTGTTCGCGCCTTTACTGTATGAGCTCGTAACCGGGGAACTGGCTACGTGGGAAATTGCGCCGCTGTATGTGGAGCTGCTGTCAAGGACACAAATTCGGTTCATCCAAACCCAGGTGGAGGCAGTCAACCAGCCTGAGCGGCAGGTCCAATTGGGAACCGGAGAAACCCTCACCTATGATCGACTCGTGCTTGCCGTGGGCGGCGAAACGCCGATGGATATCGTGACGGGAGCGGCTGAATTTGCGATTCCCTTTCGGGCGATTGAAGATGCCCATCGACTGCGCGATCGCCTCCGCCATCTGGAAGCGGCCGATGCCGAAAAGGTGCGAGTGGCCATCGTTGGGGGGGGATACAGCGGGGTAGAGCTGGCGTGCAAAGTGGCGGATCGGCTGGGCGGTCGTGGTCGCGTGCGACTCATTGAGCGGGGCGATGACATTTTGCAAACGTCCACTGATTTTAATCGTCAGGCAGCTCGCGATGCGCTCTCCCAACGAGGCATCTGGCTTGACTTGGAAACCTCTGTAGAGGCCGTTACCCGCGATACCTTGACCCTCAACTATCGCGGACAATCTGATGAGTTGCCGGTGGATATCGTTTTATGGACCGTGGGAACCAAGGTGGTCCCTTTGATCGACGCCCTCGATCTCCCGCGTAACGAGCGACAACAAATCAAGGTTCAGCCTACCCTCCAGGTCATCGACCATCCTGAGATTTATGCCCTTGGCGACTTGGCTGACTGTCGAGATGCCGCTGGTCAGCAGGTTCCCAACACGGCTCAGTCAGCGTTGCAACAAGCTGACTACGTCGGTTGGAATATCTGGGCGGATTTGAGTGATCGGCCCCTCCTGCCCTTCCGCTATCAGCATCTGGGTGAAATGATGACCCTCGGGATTGATAATGCCACCCTGACCGGCTTAGGCTTACGGTTGGAAGGGCCTTTAGCCCATGTGGCCCGACGGCTGACCTATCTGTATCGAATGCCTACGGTCAACCACCAGATGCGGGTAGGGTTGAACTGGATTCAGCAGCCACTGCGGGACTTGTTATCGGTATAGCGATCGCTATGGAAAGACCTAAAGTTATCTTTGTCGATGCCGTCGGAACGCTGTTTGGCGTTGATGGAAGTGTGGGGCAAGCCTATGCCACCGTGGCGAAGCGCTGGGGGGTTGAGGCCGACCCAGACGCCCTGGACAAGGCTTTTTTTCATCATTTTGGCGAACAAGAGGCGATGGCGTTTCCGGGGGTAGAGCCTACACAGGTTCCGGCAAAAGAGTATGAATGGTGGCAGGCGATCGCCCAAAAGACGTTTGTGAACATTGGCCAGTACAAAGCCTTTGACAATTTTGAGTCGTTTTTTGCAGAGCTGTATTCCTATTTTGCCGGGGCTGATCCTTGGATTGTCTACCCAGATGCTTACCATTCCCTGGAGCGGTGGCGGGCCAAAGATATTGAGTTGGGCATTATCTCCAACTTTGACTCCCGCATTTACACCGTACTGGATGCTTTGGCCCTGGCTGACTTTTTTAAGACGGTAACGATTTCCACTGAGGTTGGCGCGGCTAAGCCCAGCGTCGAGATTTTCAAAGCCGCTCTGGAAAAGCATAACTGTCATCCGACGGAAGCGTGGCATGTGGGCGATAGTTACACCGACGATTACGAAGGTGCAAAAGCTGCGGGCCTCCGAGGCATTTGGCTGCAGCGCCCCGAAGGATTAGCGGTGAGCTAGTGCAGAGGCCCCCGTGGTACGGGGGCTAGAGTCCGGTGATTTCTGTTGCACTCGGCCTAGTCTGACTGAGGAGCGATCACGGACTTGCTGGGCCGCTTCGGCGTATGGTGATGGCACGCGGTGAGACATTAACCCCAACCTATGGAGCAGCTGGATGGCAGGATTTTGAGTCTGATTGTTGGCGTGTTGCTGTCTGCCAGCTTGTTTGGCGTAGTGGCATCCGAGTTCTCAGGTTCCCCCGCCGAGATCGCTCTATCAAGTGATACTTGGGCCGTTGCCGTACCTCTCGCGGTGATGCTGTTCCTGTCGGTCTACATCATTCTGTCGCAAAGATTTTCCAAGAATGCCGAATACTGGGCCTTTGGCATCATTGGCTCAATTATTGGCTATGGGCTCGCCGTACCCTAAGCGGCGATGAGCAAGCCCTTTTAGAGTACTCCCAGCGACGGCATCTGGGCGCGTAACCCGAGTCATCAAGTTCATGTCTCAATGCGCCTGGGGCTCGGTCTAACTGAGCTAAAACAAGTTACCCTGGCTTGATGAGGTGTGGGTGAGGACGTGCGCAGTTGGCTGCAGGGGGTTTTATGCGTGGTGCTGGCTGGTTTTGTGGGATTGAGCCAGCCGGGATCAGCCTGGGCGGCAACTACCTCACTCGAGGTGTTAACGATCGCCGATCTCCAAACCCGATTAGAAAACCCTGTAGTGCGCGACGGTAAGCCAACGGTCGATTTGCGGCGCATTACCCTGGACCTGCGGGATGACAACAGCGAATTTCGTGATCGCTTCTATGCCCTCCTGCAAAGTCGTTTACAGATGGGTGATACGACCCTCAATCTCGATTTGAGTGAGTCCGTGGTGCAGGGCGATTTCGATTTGCAGCGCTTGAGTCTGCGTGAACCGCTCTATGGAGAAGCTTTTTTTCCTTTATTGACCGAGACGGAGCAAATCCAACTGAAGCGCGATCGCCGCCGCCTGTCTCAACTTAGCCAGCTATCGCGATCGCTCCTGCTACAGCCCCAGTCCAGAGCGCTGCGGATCTATCTATTTCGCAACGGCCTTAACCTGGCTCAGACCCGCTTTGAGGGATCTGTGCAGGGATCAGATATCTTTTTTTTGCGGCCAATCAACCTGCAAGGGGTCAAGTTTCAACAGTCGGTCAATTTTACTGAGAGCCGGTTTAGCGGTTTGGTCTCCTTGGTGGTGTGTCAGTTTCAGCAAAGCGCATGGTTTCGTAGCGCGTTGTTTTTTGATCGCCTGCGGCTGGGCCAAGCCCAATTTCAAGGACTCGTTAACTTTCAGAGCAGCGAGTTTTCGGAAAGCGCAAGTTTTGGTCAAGTCACTTTTCAGCAGCAGGCCAACTTTAGTCGCACCAGTTTTCAAAAAAATGCTGATTTTGGCAAAACTCTCTGGCAGGGCAACGGTTCCTTTTTGAAGAGCACCTTTGCAGGCGATCTGTTTTTGACCGAAGCGCGCTTTGCTGCTCCCCTCAGCTTTCGGCAGAGTCGTTTAGCAAAAGGGGCTAACCTCAGGGGCGCGACGGTGCAAAGCCAGCTCGACTTGGGTGACGCCGACTTCGGAATGGATGCGCGTATCAATATCTCAGGGCTCGATTTTAACAGTGAGCAGGGAGCGCTATTGGGCAGTCCGGGACAGATCGGTCGAGTGTTATCGGTGCCCAGTTTAGCCGGCAATGAAACGCTATTGCGTAATTTAGTCCGTAATTTTCGGCAGTTGGAACAGGTGCAAGATGCCAACCAGATTGAGTATATGACTGAGCGGCAGCGGCTGCGATCGCTCCAGCATCGGCTGACTGATGTCAACCTCAATACTGCCTCCCGGAGTCGCCTGACCGCTTTAGGATTTTCCAAGACGCAGGTGGAGACGATTGTGACCCAGCGGCAGGAGAGCCAGTTCATCAATGCGTCCGATATTTTGGACGTGGCGGGGTTTGATCTGTCAACCTATGTCAAAGTTCGCGATCGCCTGATTGCCCAGCCGCCGCTGTCATTGGTCAAACGGTTGCAGTTATGGTTGCGCTGGCTGGCGTTGGCAGCGCTGCTACTCCTGAGTCACTATGGCACCAGCCTGGGGCTGACATTGGGAGTGGGGCTATTGGCGATCGCGCTGTCGAGTCTTTTGTTTTGGTGGGTTGATCGCTATCGGCGGCAGGTACCTACCCCGATCATTCCCTCCTGGGAAGAGTCTCTGTGGATGCTGGGTAGCTTTGCCCTCTTGTTAAGTGTGGCTGTCCTCATTTTGACGCGATTGGGAGATATGCCTTGGCTGACCATGGTGGCGATGACTCTGCTGACGTTGCCGATTCCCCTGCTTTTGGCTGGCTTACTGTATCGGCAGGGACGGTTTCATGATCAGCTCACAACGAGCTACTTGGTCGAAGATGGGGGCTTTCGGCAGTTGCGGCTATTGATTGCTCGGTTGCCGGTGATTCCCAAATTCCCTTTTTTCCGCGATCGCTTTTATCCCATCGATTGGCACAAGCGCCGCAACTGGCTGAACTATTACGACTTCAGTCTGAATAACTGGTTTAAGTTTGGCTTCAATGATCTGCGCCTGCGGGATGAAGACGTGCCGGGGCTCGTCACAGCCCTGGTTTGGTATCAATGGGGGGTAGGCCTGGCCTATGTGACGCTGCTACTGTGGACATTTTCGCGCACCATCCCGGGTTTAAATCTGCTGCTGTATTTCTAAGGCTCAGTTTGCGATCGGTGCCAGGTTGGGCACCAACTCGACGGTGATATCTTCGTCAACCAGCACCATGACGCTTTCTTGGTCAAAGGTGCGAATGTAAGCCTGGATCACTTCGAGTAAAGCCGTTTCATTGGTGCGGGTGTCTAAAAAGATCAGACGAATCACATTGGAAGGTTCCGCGATCACGTCCCCACTCGCGTTTTGATAGCGGCCGCTGACAGCCTAAACCGTCAACCCTTCAGGAAAACGAGGCGTGATCTCGGTGTCGATAAATTCGGTAAACGCCTCATCGGACACTGTACTGCCATCAGGCAGACTGCGCCCCAGTTACAGATCCACCTGTATGGGCTCAGCTAACAAATTGTTTTCGATCAAATCGGGAACTTGAGCGATTGTGGTTCGCGGCGACAGTTCCAAGAGGGGCAGGGCGATCGCCAAGACACCACCGCAAATCCCATACAAATCCTGCGCGTCACATGTTTCATGGCTAGTCTGCTGGCTTTGGTAAAGAGGTTTGCCGGGACTCGGCAACCGCGGTCAAGGGCTGTCAGTGCTGAGCTACCCAGTCTCGCAGGGCGGGGTTGACGAGCTCTGGCGCTTCATCTTGTGGACAGTGACCGACACCTGCTAATTCAATGAAGTCTTCGACCGCTGAATAATCGGCATAGGCACGACCAAGTGCGATCGGTTCCCAAGGGTCCGCCGCTCCCCAGATGACCAAGACGGGGCACTGTACTTGGGGCAGCAGGTCTTCGGCCAGGGGACCCTGGGAATATCGGACAAAGGCAAGAAAAACGTCCGCTGCCCCCGCATCTTTGGAAGGCTCGATCAAGAGATCGACCAGCTCATCGGTGACGGCCTCTTGGCGGCCGTAGGCCTGGAGCAACACATTGCGAATGAACTTGGGTCGGGCTAAGCGCGAAAAGAAGAAGCGACCCAGGGGGAGTAAACCGAGTAATGCTTGAAACAATGGGGTGGGGGCCCCTCGGTACCATGTCAGGGTGGCTCGTTTGCGATCGTGGAGCAGCCGTAGCGAGCAGTCGAGCATCGCCACTCCCCGGGCCTGTTGGGGAGCGTCAACGGCGGCCTGAAGAGCGACGATACAGCCAATGGAGTTGCCAATCAGAAACGCTGGCTCACCGATCATGTCGCGGCAAAAATCTACCACGAGCTGGCCCCAGGTTTCAAAGGTGTAGGGCATTGGGTCGCCCGGAGCCGGTTTGACCGATTTGCCAAAGCCTAGCAAATCGATCGCGTAGACTCGGTGACTCTCAGCCAGTACCGGAATATTTTTGCGCCAGTGGTCGCTGGAGGCCCCAAACCCGTGGATGAGGAGAAGGGGGGCACCGCTTGTCCCCGCTGTTTGGTAGCGAATTGGCAAGCCTTGCCAAGGCCAAGTGCAGTCATTCACAGAAACCGTAGCGGTACGAGACATGGGGAAAATCACCTAACCTAATTTGCCGGAACTTCGGATGCCTATCTTTCTATAAGCTTACTGACGAATGGCTTGACGTGCCGTCTGCTGCGGACGATTGAGATATGCCGTGAGTATGAGGGGGGCTCACGGCGGTCATCACAATTGTTTCTAAAAGCCTCTGATTCCCTAAGCTATGGTCATAACGTCCTTAGCGCAGAAATCTCGTGACCAAACCGATTATCCGACTGACTTGGCGATCGCCGATAGTGCTGTTGTTCCTATCGATGGCGTCGATCCATTCTGGAGCGGCGATCGCTAAAAGCCTCTTTAGTCAGGTAAGCCCATTTGGCATGGTGAGCCTGCGACTCGGACTTGGGGCGTTAGTGCTGATCGGATTGGCCCGTCCGCGCTGGCGGGACCATGCCGCGCCAGACTATCGTCTGCTGGCGCTCCTGGGGGTGTCGATGGGAGTGATGAATGCCAGCCTGTATCACGCGATCGCCTACATTCCCATTGGAGTCGCGGTGACGCTGGAGTTCATCGGTCCCTTGGGGGTGGCCTTAGCCCACTCGCGGCGGGGTACTGATTGGCTATGGGTGGCGCTAGCTGCCGCAGGCGTGCTACTACTGGCTCCCGTTGGTGGGGTGTCGTTGCATCCTCTCGGCGTGCTGTTGGCCCTGTTGGCAGGGGGCTGTTGGGCGGCATACATTATGCTTTCTGCCCGGGTCGGGCAAATTTTTGCAGGCAGCGAAGGGCTGGCCATGGCCATGACCGTCGGCGCAATGGTTGTCGTCCCTTTTGGCCTTGCGGCTGAGGGCGTCAAGCTGTTTAAGCCCTCGATCTTAATGCTGGGGTTGCTCGTAGCGATTCTCTCTTCAGCTTTGCCCTATTCGTTAGAGATGGCAGCGCTGCGTCAGCTCCCAGTTAAGGTATTTGGTGTCTTGATGAGCTTGGAACCAGCGGTTGCTTCCTGCATTGGCCTAATGATTTTAGGTGAACAGCTCAGCTTGAGAATGGTGGTGGCGATCATTCTGGTCAGCCTAGCCAGCGTGGGCTCAACCTTGCGGTCCGGACCGCCCCCCCTATGATTGCTGGCTAGGGATTAGTAGCTGCCGGTGTTTGGCTGACGATGTCAACCAAGGTCCACTCGATCGCGGAGGCATCCGCTGGAGGATTTTCTACGGGCGTTTTTTGCACAATGAGCTCATAGTCATAGCCCGGTTCGTACATAAAGCCGTCAATGCTGCTGTAAAACAGTTCGTATTCGTCCTCCGGGTCATAGCGTACCTGGAGGCATTCTTGAGGCCCAACCCCGACACAATCTGTCTTTTCGGGGCCTACATAGAGGGTGACGATCTCAACCTCATCGGCCTCATCGACTCCATCGGTAGCGTTCTCTGGTGCAGTGCAGGCGGAGAGCCAGAGGGTAGTGCTGGCCAGCAAGGCCGGTAGCAAGCGTGTCGAGATGCGGCGGAAAGTGACCTTAACCATAGAATGACTCTAAGCTCAATGACTGCACTTATACTGGCCAGACAGTTAAATTTCAACCAGGAGATTGGCCGTAAGACGTGGTTATACTATCTCTGCGAATCACGACTACACATAGATTCTTCAAAGCCCCTTTTGCAAGGGGGCAGCGACAGCGAGGGAGCTTTGAATCAGTAGCGCTATTACAGAGAATTGGTATTAGCCATTCATGGCACTCACTCGAGACTTACGCAGCCAAAAACGACAACACGATCGGTGGCGCAGCCGAGGAGATCTGACCATCGTCTAAAACGTCATTTAGTGTGTAGGTTCTATCAGGGTGTCGGCTCGCCAGTATGAAGATTTGGCGTCATGATGAGAGTGAAAAGCTTTGATGACTAATGGCGCGTCAACGTTCGAAATCTGATTTGCCGACTAAAGTCTGTCCCGTTTGTCAGCGTCCTTTTACCTGGCGCAAAAAGTGGGCAGACTGCTGGGACGAGGTGAAATACTGCTCAGAGCGGTGTCGGCGGCGGCGATCGCAAGCGGCTGAGTAGTCGCCGGGTCAGTTGGTAAAGGCTTGGGGCTGAGACACGGGTTGTTGGCTGGGCAACAGTTGAGTCAGCAGCACCGTTTGCGACTCTGGCGATTGTCCATAGGTAAAGCCGTAGGGAAGATCGGCGGGCAAATCTGAGCGTAACTGCTCAAACCCGTAGGGACTACCGTATACCACTAAGCCGGCTAAGCAACCGTGGGTGAGCAGATGGTGAAAGCATTCAACAGCGTAGTCGCTGAGGCCCGCCGCACCTCGAAAGGGATTGCCCCGGTTAAAAATTTGGAGCAGCGTTGACCGCAAGGGGATTGCTGCAAGGGGGAGTCGACAGAGCCGCTCGTCTAGGAGGCGCACATCGTATCCCAAAGATGCGGGCAGCGCGATCGCTCCGGCGGCCCCGTGCAGCCAGTCGGCGTTGACCACATCATCCACAAGAATCAGGGTTTGGGCTGTGCTGGTGGCAACGGGGGGCAGCTGCCCCCGAACTTGGCTGGATGCCTGTAGTATCTCCGTCAGGGTTGCCCTCGCGGCCGGCGTAGCAAGGGCCGCTAACTGTACCGGCGGCGGTGGGCTGTGCTCCCAGGCGTGGCAAGTTTCTGGGGGGATCGTCAAGTCATGGCAGACCTTTTGCTTAGCTCGCCAAATGCGTCCCACTGAGGCCGTAATGCGGTCGCGATCAAGCCGTCCGGTGCGTATGGCTTCGGCGATCGCTTCAATGGTGCCCTCCGGGTCAGTCGGCATCAACAAGATATCCGCGCCTGCCTCAACGGCTTGGACTGCAGCCTCATAGGGACCGTAATGACGGGTGATCGCTCCCATGATCAGTGCATCTGTCACCACGAGCCCTTGAAAGTTGAGCTGTTGCCGCAGCAGCTGAGTCAAAAGCTGAGAAGACAGAGTGGCCGGCCATTGTTGATCGTATGCGGGCACCATTAAATGCGCCGTCATCACGGTATCGACTCCGGCGGCGATCGCGCTACGAAAGGGAACCAACTCTATCTGGTACAGCCGCTCCAGGGAGTGGGAAATTTCTGGCAGGTGTAGGTGGGAGTCGATCGCCGTATCGCCATGGCCGGGAAAGTGTTTAGCCGTGGTCAGCACCGGCAACTGCTGCGCCCCATGAATGTAGGCCGTACTCAATTGACTAACTTGAGCTGGGGTATCGCCAAAGGCCCGGACATTGATTACCGGATTGTCAATATTGTTGTTGACGTCGACCACGGGGGCCAGCAGCCAATTGAGGCCGATGGCGATCGCCTCTCGGGCCGTGATTGCCCCCATCTCGTAGGCATAGTCCTGAGCTGACTGGGGATGGTGACGAGCGATCGCAGACAGGGCCATGGGGGGGGGAAACTGGGTTGCTCCGGCAAATCGCTGGCCGACCCCTTCCTCGATGTCGGCGGCCAGTAGCAGCGGTACCGTTGCCCAGCTCTGCAACTGTTGCGATCGTAAGCCCACTTCGGCGGCGCTGCCCCCCAGTAGGATGACGCCGCCGATTCCTAAGGTTTCGATGCAGTGCCTCAGAGATGATTGGTTGAGTTCCCACTGGGGATAACGCCGCTGGTGGTCAAACAAATAACCGGAGGCCCGCACCACAATGAGCTGGGCCACCTGCTCCGTCAGCGATAGAGACTCTGGCTCCGGCAACCCTAGGCTAGTCACTCGGCGTCCTCGGCGGGCCGTTCTGTGGAGAGCTCTGGAGCCATATCAGGCGACTCTGGGGATTCCTCGGACGAGTTGCGTTCGGCGCTGAGCTGATTGATTAACGATAAAACCCGTGTTCCACGCTCTACGCCGCGATCTTCGCGAAACAAAATCTCTGGTGTGCGCCGGAGCCGGATGCGTTGACCCAGTTCGTGCCGCACAAACTTCGTAGCGGCAGCTAACCCCGCCATGGTCTCGGCCTTAGCTGCCTCAGTCCCATAAATACTGACAAAGATTTTAGCGTGCTGCAGGTCGCCAGAAACCTCAACGTCAGTCACGCTGACCATGCCAGCACCGACGCGATCATCTTTAATTTCCGACATGAGCATCTGGCTGACTTCCCGTTTAATTAGGGAGGCCACCCGTGCCACTCGTCGATCATTTGCCATCACAAACCTCTTCTATACATGCGGCTAGGGCAACCGCGATAGGGCTCCTAGAGCGCTCAGGGCGAATACCCCAACGGATACGTTGCTACCCTAGGCGATTGACAAGCCTAGCATTGCTCGCAAGGTAAACGTCAAAAACACAAAGGTGGAAATGACGATACCCACAAGGGCGATCGCAGTCGTGGGTCGTCTGAGCAGCGGCATGAGCGGCTCAATCGCGTTAAAGAAGATTCCCAAGGTGAAGGAAATCAAAAATCTGGGGTAACGTGAAACATTCTTAAAAAACTCTTGCATAATTCAATCCAGCGCAGCCGTGTATTGGTAAGTCGCGCGATCGTTCGGGTGATATGACTTCGGTCTTATCCTATCGCAGTTCAGGAGTGAATCCATTGATCCAGTTGGTGCCCCTATGGGCCTACAATCAGTATAAGTACATTTGTTTTGTGGCGGTTGTGAGGCTGCAGGTGCAGTTGCTGACCGCTGACCCAGTCGATATGATCGCCTCTCCAAATTCATGACAGCGGCACTGCAACAGTCTTGTCATCCGCGACCGTTCCTCAAATGGGCCGGCGGCAAAGGCCGACTTTTAGAGCAATACAAGGCATATTTCCCTAAGCGGTTTCGGGCTTACCACGAGCCGTTTTTGGGCGGGGGAGCTATCTTTTTTTACTTGTCTACGGGCTGCCGTCGTGCTGTGCTCGCTGACTTAAACGAAGAGTTGGTCAATGTTTATCGCTGCGTGCGGGATGATGTAGAGCAACTCATTGCTCTGTTAGCCACCCATCAGTCGCAGCACTGCCAAGAATATTACTATGCGGTCCGGGGACAAGAGCTGCGATCGCCTGTGCGTCGGGCGGCTCGGCTGATTTACCTCAATAAAACCTGCTTCAATGGCCTCTATCGTGAAAACTCTAAGGGCCACTTTAATGTGCCTATGGGCCGTTATAAGAAGCCCAACGTGTGCGATCGCGCCACGCTGTACCAAGCCTCTTTAGCGCTACAACAGACGGAGATCAGGTGCGCGGAGTTTACTCAGGTCTTGGAGCAGGCTCACAATCGCCAAGATTTTGTTTACTTTGATCCGCCTTACCATCCCATCAGCGCCACGAGTAGCTTTACTGGCTACAACCGTTATGGCTTTCGAGCTGCCGATCAAGAGCGTCTCCAGCAAACCTTTGTGCACCTAGCTCAGCGCGGCGTCCAGGTGATGTTGTCAAATTCCGATTGTGAGTTTATTCGCAATTTATACCAAGGGTTTCACATTACTGAAATTCGCGCCTCCCGGGCAATTAACTCCAATGCCAAGCGGCGTGGCAAAATCTCTGAGTTGCTGATTACATCCTATCCGGTTTAATGGGGCGATTGCCAAGGGTCAATACTTCCTGTCGAAGCGCCCTTGGACAGCCGCTGCTGTTGATCAGCTCCCTGGGCACGACGCCCCCTATGGCGACCAACGTCGTCGCTGTATTAGCAGGGCTCCTGCTCCTACCGTCGTGGTCGCTAGGGCTGCTGCCGCATAGCGCCAATGGACTAAGGCAAGGAACGTCATGTCAGTGGGCTCGCGACTAATACCTTGATAGTCAATACCGAGGTCATCGAGGGGGATGATGCGGATGTCTTTGTGGCCATCTTGTTCAAATTCGATGCGCCAATCGCCCACCAGTTCCTCGTCGGGCCTAAAGGTGTAGTGTCCATTGGCGTCTGTGGTGGTCGTTTCCCAGGGGGTGTCGTGATCGCCGGGGGCATAAACGACAACAGTTGCCTCAGCCATAGGCTCCCCAGTACTAAAGCTCGCGGTAAACTCCAGCTGCAGCTCTGACGCAAACAAATCGACAAAGTAGTCCGTTTGGGCCGCATGGGCCAAGGCTGCAGGCGCTTGACCTAACAAGATGAGAAGGCCGACTCCGTAGCCAAGTAGTTGAGCTTTCATCAGTATCTCCTCGGGGTGATCGTTGTGTCGCTCGCTCGACATTTTAGTGCAAGGAAGCCTGCCTGTTGGGATTTGATGGCCAGCCCAACGACAATTGCCAGGCTTGACGATTCTCCGAGGGCTACAGTTCTCATTGTGGAACCCTGCTAGGATCAGAACCATTGGGCAACTGCTCAGTTGAAACCGTCATCGAACGTATGCAAATTTATTTGGACTACAGCGCGACTACGCCAACCCGCCCCGAGGCGATCGCGGTCATGCAGGCGGCTATGGCTGAGCAATGGGGCAACCCCTCTAGCCTCCATGACTGGGGCAATCGGTCGGCCACCCAGTTGGAACTGGCACGGTCGCAGGTGGCCGGATTGATCAATGCTCCCGCTGACAGTATTATTTTTACGGCAGGCGGCACCGAAGCCGACAACCTGGCAATATTCGGCATTACGCGACGCTATAGCACCCCTCAGCATCTCATCGTTTCCAGTGTTGAGCATTCGGCGATCGCCGAGCCGGTCCGCTTTTTAGAGGCGCGGGGCTGGGAAGTCACTTGGTTGCCGGTAGACCGCACAGGGCGGGTCAACCCGGATGATCTTAGTTGGGCGATCCGTCCTGATACGGTGCTCGTTTCTATAATTTATGGTCAGAGCGAAGTCGGTACCCTGCAGCCCATCGACGCCCTTGGCCAAATTGCCCGGGCCCACGGAGTGCTATTTCATACCGATGCAGTGCAGGTAGCTGGGCGTTTGCCTATCAATGTGCAAACCCTGCCGGTTGATTTGCTCTCATTGTCGAGTCACAAATTCTATGGACCGCAGGGGGCGGGAGCGCTTTATCTCCGGCCTGGGGTTGAGCTCATGCCGCTCTTCGGCGGTGGCGGTCAAGAAGCAGGCAAGCGGTCGGGCACCCAAGCCATTAGCAATATTGCGGGGTTTGGTGTGGCGGCGGAGCTCGCAGCGGCAGAAATGCCGTCAGAAACCGTACGCCTCATTCAACTGCGCGATCGCCTATTTGAGCAACTGGCTGATTTCCCCGGCTTAGCCATCACGGGCGATCGTCGCCATCGACTACCCCACCATGCGAGCTTCTGCCTGACTGCCGCAGATGGCAATAGCGTGAGTGGCAAAACCTTGGTGCGGCAGATGAATCTAGCGGGCATTGGCATCAGTGCAGGGTCGGCCTGCCACAGTGGTAAGCTGAGTCCCAGCCCGATTTTGCAGGCGATGGGCTATGGCGATCGCCTGGCCCTCAGTGGCATCCGCCTCACCCTCGGGCGGTTGACCACCCCTGCCGACATTGACTGGACGACGTTAGTGCTGCGTCAAATATTAGATCGCCTGCTGCCCCCCGTAACCGTTCATGTTGTGTAACCCAAAGCTATGACTGGAGTGCCCCGCAGTATCGAAGCCGCCGTTGAGCAAGCCAAATCAGCTACCCGAGAGGCGATTCAGGCTGGTTTGCCGCGCATCGTCGTGGATTTCAACATTCCAGAATTAAAGGTGATGCCCGTAGCTGAGCAGTTTTATCCGGTGTTGCAGGAGCTGGGGCTGACCTTTAAGTTATTTTTTCCTGATGCGGGGGCGGCGGCGCTGGCGCGGCGTGATTGGCAGGACCCCGACTTCAGCATTCGCGGCATTAACGAATTTAAGGGGCGGTTAGCGCCAGAGGATGATGCCTGTTTGGTGGTGGAACCGTCTGCCGTTGAGGTCAACGAGGTGGAAGCGCTTTGCAATGAAGCAGCGGGTAAGTATACGATTCTGCTGAGTCCGAAGATGGAGGACATTGCGGTGGTCGGCATTGGTTATGCGGCTCGACAACTGCGAGATCGCTTCCTCAGCACCCTAGAAACAGCGTATTATCTCCAACCCTTAGAAGGGGCGACCCTGCTAAGGGTATATCCCGGCCCGTGGCAGGTCTGGGGAGAAACGGCAGACGATGAATATGAGCTGCTGGGTGAATTTTCGAGCAAGCCGTCTGGTGAGGCGATCGCTGCGCTATTTGATGAGGGTGCCGAGGAGATGAGTGACGGTGTGCCAACGTCTGCTACTCGCCCGAAAAGAGGGGGCTTTTTGGCCGAGCTGAGCCAGTTTATCCGAGCCCTGACTCAGTGATGGGTCAGTCAGGCGATCAGTGACAGGGTGGCTGAGCGGTGGTCTGATGGGAGGTAAAGAAACGTGATCCTGACATCACGGATTGAAACGTTTTTAGCCAGGCTTTTCGGCCTATTGTCTAAACTGAGTCAGACGAATTTTCTCAGGATTAGCTGACCAACAGTGTTAGAACTTGCGGTGCCAAAGCTGTAATATCAAGGCTTTGAGATGATTGCGAACTGGACTTCTTTGTTAAGAAGTTGCTCATCAAGACCAAGGGTTGTTTGCTGATTGCTCTTCTTAGGATATTTGCCAGTGTATTTCCCCATAGATAGGGAGCTTGGGCGGAACCTCAATAGTGTAAAAGGGTTAGTCAAGTTTGGTTGATTTGAGTTCTATGAAGATCGATTTCAGTTCAATCTTGAGTCACAAACAAGACGAGATTATCGAGCGCTGGGTAGAGGCGGTATGCGCTGACGAAGATATTGAAGCAACCCAAGAATTGACGTTTGCTCACGTGCGTGACAGCTTGCCCAAGGTTCTAGCCTCCATGGCAAAGATGCTCATTCCCCAGGGGGCTGAAAATTTTCAAGCCATCGATGCGGCTAGCTTGGAGCACGGTCTGATTCGTGCAGAGCAAGGATTTGAACCGGCGGAAATTGCTCGCGAATACCGGATTTTACGGAGCGTCATTTTTTCTGAGTTAGAGTCAGATTTGCTCCGTGCCGATGCTAAAGATTTATTTCAGGTCACTCGCCTCATTGATCAGGTTGTTGATGAGGCGATCGCCTATTGTTTTGACAGTTATACCCGTAGCCGCATGGCTGAAGACGAAGAGATCAAAGCACAAATGCAGTTGACCAATCAAGAGTTGACGCGTTTAGTACAAGATAGTCAAGCGGGCATCTCGCAGCTGACCCACGAGCTAAAAACCCCGCTGACTTCAATTATTGGCTATGCTGATCTATTTCTGCGGCAGCAGCAGCTCTATCCTGAAAAGACGACGACTAATCTAGAAAGTGTAAAACGGATATTGCGCAGTGGCCGTCTACTTTTGCGGCTAATTAATGACATCCTACAGCTACAAAAGAATCAGGGAAATATCGCACTCAACTTTGGAGTCGTTTCACCTCAAGACATTTTGCAATCAGTTATTGAGGTTGTTGAACCTTTGCTTGAAAATAAGCCCGTTGAATTGCAGATTGACAGCAATCGCAGTCCACAAACCGTAAACAGTGATCCCCTGCGGCTGCAGCAAATCATGATTAATTTGTTGAGCAATGCTGTTTACTACACCCCCACAGGCATCATTAAAGTTGTCTTGAAGACAGCATTAGACGATCAGTGGTCTCTGGTTGTGAGCGATAGCGGCATCGGTATCAGCGCAGAGGACCAAAAGCGTATTTTTGAGCCTTATTTTAGAGTTAAAGGTGATGCGCCACGCCATGAAAATAGCACTGGATTAGGCTTAGCGATCGTGGCTCAGCTGGTAGAACTGATGCAAGGTGAAATCCAGCTATCGTCTCAACTTGGTCAAGGATCAACCTTCACCGTGATTTTTCCCATTGAGCCAGTCTGAATCTGTGAGCAGTCGCTGACTGCTGGTCCTTACTAGTGGCACCCCAACTGTTCGGTAATGTGTCGCTATCGGCAAGGTTAGGGCGCAGTCTTCTTAGCCGGCACGGACACACGCACCAACCTCAAGCGGATGTATCTATGCGCAGAAAGGTTGGATTTTGCGATCGCGGCCGCAGGCTTTTCCGACAATCGACGATGCGACAAAGCTCCCGGCGGCGATCGGTACTCTGGAGCAATATCTGTTGCTTGAGGCTCACTTCTGGCTTAGCGCCGGGTTGCGGGCACGGGATCCCACTCTGGGGCAAGACTGTCAGGGGAGACTAAACGCCCCTCGCCCCGCAGATTATCGATCTGCCGCATGTCGTCATCCGAGAGTTCAAAGTCGAAGATATTGAAGTTTTGTTTGGCATGATCTGGGTCGCTCGTCCGCGGAATCGCCGCGATCCCCTGCTGCAAAATCCATCGGAGGGTGACTTGGGCGGCGTTTTTGCCGTATTGCTGGGCGATCTGACAGATGACCTCATCATCAAAGATTTTTCCTTTGGCGATGGGACGGTAGGCGGTTATCGTCATATCTAGCGTTTGAGCTTGCTCAATGACCGCGTCTTGCCACAGATAGGGATGGTACTCAACCTGATTGTTTATCAATACACCCGATCCGCAGATGGTGGCTGCCTGACGCATGAGCTCAGTGGTGAAGTTGCTCACGCCGATTTGCCTGGTTTTGCCAGCTGCTTTTACCTGCATCAAGGCTTCTAAGGTTTCTTCGAGAGCCACGTCGGTGTTGGGCCAGTGCAAAAGCAACAAATCAACATAGTCGGTATTAAGCTGGCGCAGGCTTTTATCGACTGAAGGCTCCAATTTGTCTTGAGTAAACTGATTAATCCAGACTTTGGTGGTCAAAAAAATCTCGTCGCGGGCAATGCCTGAAGCTTGGATGCCGGCTCCTACCTCTGCCTCATTTTCATAGAGCTGTGCCGTATCAATGTGGCGATAGCCAATCGCGATCGCAGCCTTTACCATCTCCTGAGCCGTTTGCCCTTCTAACTGGTAAGTCCCAAATCCCAAGAGTGGCATTGATGACCCATGGTGATTGATGGTGAACATTTGAAGGCTCCTGTTTGAATATGATCAGGCCACTCTTTACGATGAATAAAAGGGGGCTTCATTGCATCCTTCCTATGAGAGAGCTTAATTTTATCCAGATACTTTGAGAGAATTTTATGAGACAAAATAACAGCTTATCCCTCACTGGGCAACTGCCAGGAGGCTTCGACCTGCTGCGGATTTTCGACCCTC
>JBHJHA010000062.1:0-34246 GCA_050331235.1 Leptolyngbyaceae cyanobacterium | reverse complement strand
ACATATGCGTCAACATATTCGCATGATGAGAATCTAGCCTCGTTTTGGCCGGTAGTGTATAACTCCCTTATCTCATGCAACCTAGCTGACACATGTATTGAGTCATCTTCAAAGCGAACCGTCCTCAAGAAAAAAATATTGTTTGTCGGAAAAAGATAGAATTCGTTATTGTTCGACAGATCTAAAGCTTTACTCTCTACATTGATAAGCGACTCCCCGAAACCCAACTAAACATTTGTCGTTTTGATATCTCAGTGACAAGATAGTCCGAAATGAGGGTCTGTTCTTCTATTTGGTCGCATCGAATATAGTAGATAGGTAAAAAAAGCTCGCTTAACCCCAAGCGAGATTCTTTCTCCAAAAACCTTTCTAATTCCTCGCGGCAATATTTGCTGTTGAGAAAACTGGGAGTAATAAATGCGACTAGGAAAGTAGATGTCTCTAGGGAAGAATCAATGCGCTTTTGCCATTCTTGCCCCCAGGAAATATCTTTTTTATCTTGAAATATTTGAAACTCTGCTCCTGTTAGTGCTCTGACCTCTCTGCTGAGCTTCTCACGTATGTTGCTCAATAAGCCTTCATCATTCTTATCGTCAAAAGTGGCATAATTCATGAATGCTGCAGGAGGTAGCATCGGACGTACCTGATTTGAATCCATATACAACAGCGCTAAAGGTTTGAGAAAACAGCTCTAAAGGCTTGCTCCGAGAATACTAATGTTTAGTCAGACTACTGAAGTCAGGTCAAACACTAGTGTGTTGAGTTTAAATGTAAATACATTGCTATCATTAGGGCATATTGATTTATGTGAGAGGGATCACTGAAAATAAGTGTTTCTACTGAAGATAAAAAGATCTCATGCAGAGCATGAAGTTCAATCGCGGTGCAGGGAACTGGGGCAAATAGAAGGCGATTGCCGCAAAACCTCAATTCATAGCCGTGCGTTACCAAGACATCATCACCATCGAACCTGGTAAGCGTGGCGACAAACCCTGCATCCGTGGCATGCGTATCACCGTCTACGATGTCTTGGAATACCTGGTGTCTGGCATAACTTACGACGAAATCCTTGAGGACTTTCCCTACCTGACTCGAGCCGACATCCTGGCTTGCCTGAGCTACGCCGCTGATCGTGAACGCATTACCCTGACCGTAGCCTCATGACAAAGTGAATGGCGATCTCACCCCTTTACCATCCACTCCCTTCGCTAAACTTCAGATAGTCGCCCAAATCAGCTCCTAAAATCATGGCCGACCAATCCAATAGTTTCTCCATCCAAGAGTCGCTATTGAGCGATACCCAAGCACTTGCCGAAGCACTCGATATTTCTTGGCCCCAACTTGTGACCCTGGCGCTACAAGACTTCGTCCGTCGCCACCAAGACCGACAGGATCTGACAGCTCAAATCAATGCTGCCTATGATGATGGTCTCGACGATGACGAAATGCGTTTCATCCAAGCCACGCGCATCAGCCATCGCCACATTGTTGAAGGCGAATGGTAAACCAAGGCGACATTTATTGGGTTGATCTAGGCGACCCCATCGGCTCAGCTCCCGGCTATCAGCATCCTCACGTCATTGTTCAGAACAATGCCTTTAACGACAGCAACATTAGAACTGTCGTCGTTTGTGCACTCACTTCAAACTTGAGACGCGCCAACGCTCCTGGCAACGTTCTACTTAAACCTGGAGAAGCCAATCTTCCCAAACAAAGTGTCGTCAATATATCTCAAATTTTTACCGTAGACCGCAATCAGCTAGGCGAAAAAATTGGTACGCTCTCACCTCAGCGCATCCGCCAGATCTTAGACGGTCTGTATCTCCTATTAGAACCCTATGGTTCTGATGCCTGGTGATTTGTGAAAGCTAATCGCAGAAAGCAGTAAAGAGCGATCGCCCATTTTTCCAACGATCGCCCACCCTCGCTGTTACTAGATCTGAATACTTATCGAAGATGGCTCACACATCCAAAGGCGCGCCCTACAATCAGTAGGAACATTTGTGCATCCTGAGAGGGTTATGGTCGCGTCTGCCGAAAACGAAGCCAATCATGGCATTCCTGAGCGCTTGGCAAAACACACCGTTCGCTATGCCAACTGCCAGGATGTCAATGCGGACGACCTAACGCCGATGATGCGCCACTATGTGCAGGTTAAGCAGGAGTATCCCCATGCGCTGCTGCTGTATCGAGTGGGCGACTTTTTTGAAACCTTCTTTCAAGATGGCATCACCATTGCGCGGGAGCTAGAGCTTGTGCTCACCAGCAAAGAAGCGGGCAAAGCCGTGGGGCGGGTGCCGATGGCCGGCATTCCTCATCATGCGCTTGGTCGCTACTGTGCCCAACTGGTGGAAAAAGGCTACGCGATCGCCATTTGTGATCAAGTTGAAGATCCGGCCCTGGCCCAGGGCCTAGTGAAGCGGGAAGTGACGCGGGTGATTACGCCGGGCACCATCCTGGAAGAGGGGATGCTGAGTGCCCGTCGCAACAACTTTTTGGCGGCGGTAGTGATGGCTGGGCAGCACTGGGGATTGGCCTATGCCGATGTCTCCACGGGCGAATTTTTCACCACGCAGCACACCGACCTTGAGCAGGTTGGGCAAGAGCTAATGCGGCTGCAGCCCTCAGAGACTCTGCTGCCAACCGATGCGCCTGATTTACGGGCCATGCTCCGACCCGGCGAAGCCTCCGACCAGCTACCGGACTGCCTGCCCCGACAGTTTTGCTACACCCTACGATCGCAGGGGGCGTTTTCTCACACTGAGGCGCGGCAGCGGTTGCTGCAGACGTTTCGCTTGCGATCGCTCGAAGGCATCGGCTGCGAACATTTACCGCTTGCCGTTCGAGCGGCGGGTGGCCTATTGGAGTATCTGGAAGATACCCAAAAAGAAACCCACGTGCCGCTGCAACTGCTCAGCACCTACATGCTCAGTGACTTTCTCGTGCTGGACTATCAAACCCGGCGCAATCTCGAAATTACCCAAACCTGTCGCGATGGCACCTACAACGGTTCTTTGCTGTGGGCGTTAGACCGTACGGTCACCGCCATGGGCGGACGTACCCTACGCCGCTGGCTGCTACAACCGCTACTCTCCGTTGAGCAAATTCAAGAGCGACAGGCAACTATCCACGAGCTGGTAGACAACGGCACCCTGCGCACCGCCCTACAGCAACAGCTCAAGCAAATCTACGATTTAGAACGACTGGCGGGGCGAGCCGGCTCTGGCACCGCAAATGGCCGTGATTTGGTGGCCCTGGCCGACTCTTTTGCGCGCTTGCCAATTTTGGCCGCACTGGTGGAGGTTGCCCATTCCCCTTATTTGCAAGCTTTGCAGACAGTACCGCCCGAGTTAGAGCAGCTCGGCGATACATTGCGATCGCACCTAGTGGAAAGTCCGCCGCTATATCTCACCGAGGGCAATCTCATTCGTCCAGGCGTCAATCCCGAACTAGACAACTTGCGCGATCAGGTCAAAGGCGATCAGGACTGGATTGCTCAACTAGAGCCCTCAGAACGCCAGCGCACTGGCATTTCCACCTTAAAAGTCGGCTTCAACAAAGCCTTTGGCTACTACATCGGTATTTCTCGCAGCAAATCCGACCAAGCCCCGGAGGACTACATTCGCAAACAAACCCTGACCAACGAAGAACGCTACATCACCCCCGAACTCAAAGAGCGGGAAGCCCGTGTCTTCAATACGCAGGAGCAAATTCACAGTCTGGAATATGAGATCTTTCAGCAGTTACGAGAATTGGTGGGTCACCATGCCGACCTCATTCGCCAGATAGCCCGGGGCGTCGCCGCAGCTGATGTGTTGGCCGGCCTGGCCGAAGTCGCCATTTACCAGGGCTATTGCTGTCCTGAGATGATCGACAGCCGCGAGGTAGCGATCGCAGAGGGGCGACATCCCGTTGTAGAACAGTTGCTGCCCGCCGGCTTCTTTGTGCCCAATGCAACCCATCTCGGTGGATCGGCCATTAACGGCAGCGCTCAGACTCTCCCCCCAGCGGCAACCCAGACCGCTCCGCCAGGTATGGACTACCGTCCCTTTCCCGACCTGATTATTCTGACGGGTCCCAATGCTAGCGGCAAAAGCTGCTATTTGCGACAGGTAGGATTAATTCAACTAATGGCTCAGGTGGGCAGTTTTGTCCCAGCGCAATCGGCCCGCATGGGGAGCTGCGATCGCATCTTCACGCGCGTGGGCGCGGTGGACGACTTAGCTACCGGTCAATCTACGTTTATGGTCGAGATTAACGAAACCGCCAATATTTTGAACCATGCCAGTGAGCGATCGCTGGTGCTGCTCGATGAGATTGGTCGAGGGACAGCGACCTTTGATGGCCTCTCCATTGCCTGGTCCGTCGCGGAATATCTAGCTAGTGAAGTCCATGCTCGCACTATTTTTGCCACCCATTATCATGAGCTCAACGAGCTGGCGGCCATTTTGGGCAACGTAGCGAATTATCAAGTTACGGTCAAAGAGATGCCCGACCAGATCGTCTTTTTACATCAGGTCCGTCCCGGTGGTGCCGATCGCTCTTACGGCATCGAAGCAGGTCGCCTAGCCGGGTTGCCACCCACGGTCATTCAGCGAGCTCGTGAGGTGATGGCTCAAATCGAGCAACATAGCAAAATTGCGGTCGGGCTGCGGCAAGGGGCTCAGTTCAACGGCAACGGTCGACGCCGCAAACGCCGCAGCGTCCAAGAAGATACCGCCGAAGAACAGCTCGATATTTTTAGCGTTTAGTCAATCAGGTCGACTTTGCCAACGCGAACGTAGTCGAGCAGTCGGTTGATATGGAAGCGATCAGACGGGGGCATTCCCGGATCCGATAACATGGCAGAGGTCAGTTTGAGGTGCTCCCGGCGACTCAGTTGACGGGCTTTGACAGCATTTTGCACTAGCACTTGAATGCCAGATTGGTGTTGATGTGCGGCAGAAACCATAACCGTCTCACCCTCCACAAACGTGATATCAGATACAGGAACACGGACAGCGTCACAGAGTCTCGCCAATAAATTCCGGCGGTTTTGTTTAGCGCAGCTTCAGGTGCGATAGCCCTACAGATAGACCTGCACAACGTCGCCAAGGTAAATCGAGAAACCCGTGTCGCTTGTTATGCACAGGCTACATGCTCGACCAGGAAACTGTAATCGGGAGGGGTACTGATTATATCGAGCCTTCATAGGCGCTTCTCAGAACTTTTACAGAGCCAGATTTGGGTGAGCTTTGAGTATCCTCGCCGTTGACTGTCAATGCGCTCAGTGTCCACTACACTGAAAGCTGAATGCAATGACGGATGCTGTATGGAAATTTCCCGCCTGCCGGCGCTGTCTGACAACTACATTTTCTTGTTGTACGATTCCGCACAGCAGACCGCCGCTGTCGTTGACCCAGCGGAGCCCGACCCTGTACTGCAAGCACTAGCTCGACATGGTGCAAAATTAACCACGATTTTTAATACCCATCACCTCGCGGACCATGTTGGGGCTAATCGGCATCTACAGCAGCAGTTCCCAGAGGTTGTCATCTACGGGGGCGTGGCTGATCGGGGGCGGATTCCGGGTCAACAGGTCTATTTATCAGAGGGCGTTACGGTTACCTTTGCCGGCCGGTCGGGACATGTATACTTCGTTCCCGGCCATACTAAAGCCCACATTGCTTACTACTTTCCACCCGTAAAGGGTGACGACTGGGGGGAGTTGTTTTGCGGCGACACGTTATTTGCCGGCGGTTGCGGTCGCTTGTTTGAAGGCACACCCCAGCAAATGGTGAGCTCTTTAGGCAAGCTGCGATCGCTGCCTGATCACACTCGAGTTTGGTGCGCCCACGAATATACGCTGAAAAATTTACAGTTTGCGCTGACGGTTGACCCCGACAATGCCGTCCTGCAGCAGCAATTAGCCACAGTCCAAGCAGCCCGAAACCAGGGAGTTGCCACCATCCCGACCCAACTCGGACTCGAAAAACAACTGAACCCCTTTCTCCGGTGGGATGCGCCGATCCTGCAAAAACAAATGCAGACGACTGATCCAATCCGCACTTTTGCCCGATTGCGGGGAAAGAAAGACCAGTTTTAGCGCAATCCCGCTCCTGGGGAGAGTCAAACCTCGAACATCAACCCTGGGTAATTGTGAATGTTTTCGGGCAATTCCGGGCCGTGGGGACAAACGCTCGGTACAGTTTGAGCGATCGCGCTGCCCCCCTGTGAGGCCAACCTCAAATGCTATCTCTGACGGACGAGCAACTGGCGAATATTAAAGCGCTCATCTTTCGCGAAGGCCGACTGTTAGAGCGCCAGCTGTATCGCTACTTTTTTGAAGAGGGGAGCTGCGAAGCTTGCCTCAAAGCTTTGCTGGCATACCAAAATGCGGATGGCGGCTTTGGTAACGGTCTCGAGCCTGATTTACTCTGCCCGGGAAGCTCCGCCATTGGTGCTGAGACGGCCCTGTTTGTGCTGGATATGCTCGATGATCAAGAGTCAGAAATAATCTTGCCCCTGCTGGACTGTCTCGAGCAAAATCAAACTGCACAGGGGGGGATGCAGCATCCTCCCAAGGACTTTGAGCGCTATCCCCATCAACCATGGTGGAGTGGTGACGACACCAATCGAGTCCTCGTTTTGGCCGCCCAACTCCATCCTTGGCAAGAAGCCCAACCGACCTTTTTTGCCCGCGCCTGGGAGTACTATCAACAGATGCCAGAACCGGATGCCATCACCTTCTACAGCTATCCGCAGTTCGCCTATCTCAGCGCCCATCAACAGTTACCCCAAGATCAACAAAGCTTTCACCAGCTCTGCGGCCAGTTGCCCGGAGTTTTGCAAGCGCACGCCGATCATTTTCCCCTGTTTAGCCGCTATTGGTACTACGCCCAAGATTATGTGAATACAGATACAGTGAACGCTGCTGCGACAACCGTCCTATCAGCCTTCAAGCCAGATGGTAGCTTGCCAAATCCCTATCCCGACTTGCCTTGGTGGCGTCCCATCTTTACCCTAGACGCCTTGATGTTACTGAAAAAGGGACAATATCTCTAAAGCTGGTTGGCCAGTGCTTCAACATTATTGAACAACAGGGCCGGTAACCAACTGATACCTAATCCGATGAGGGCAAGCAAAATTAAGGTTAAAAACGAGCGGCGATCGCTCAAACCGTCAATCAAACAATCCACGCGAACGAGCAAAGCGGCGGCGATCAGCACAACGATGTAAGCGAATGCCCGAAACTGGACCACGGCGACCACGGCGAGCGAAGCCAAAACGAGCACCATAATGGAATAGCCCACATCAGATTGGAATCCCCTCAGAGCAAAGTCACGCACAGGAGCCCAAAACAGCGTCAGCATCCCAGCTTTGACAATGACAAACCCAACCGTGACATACCAGATATATTCATCCGTTTGGGTAGAGTGCAGCAGTTGACCGTAGGTGGCATAGGCCAAAATTAACAATCCCCAAGATAGCCAGTAGCTAGTGATGACCATGGTTTCCACCTCCTCGCTTTAAAACCCTATCAGGGGTTGCCATCGCTGCGCAGTGTCTACAGATTTGTTGAGATTGCTTCGACTGGACAGCTTGGAATACATTGCTCACAGACAATGCAGCGCGATCGCGCAAAGGTTAGCTGAAAGGTTTCGGCATGCAGGCTCAAGGCTCCAGTGGGACACACGCCAGTACACAGACCGCAGTGAACACAGCTGGCTTCGTCAATCAGGATTTCACGGCTGGCTTGAGAAATGCCAATCTCTTGCGCTTCAAGCCAAGCGATCGCATCCTCTAGCTGATCAATATCGCCGGATAGCTCCACCACGAGCTTACCAATTTGGTTGGGAGCGACTTGCGCTCGAATAATATTCGCCGCCACATTGAAGTCTTTGGCCAGACGATAGGTAATGGGCTGATGTACTGAACGCTTGGGAAATGTTAATGTAACCCGCTTTTTCATCCACAAGACTCCTGGGGTGTCCGCTATCTTAAAGATAAATTGTTCTGGTTAAGCCATTAGCTCATCAATTTCTGCTATGGATCAGTCTTCCAATTCTCCAGTGGCCGCAGCGTCATCTGACACCGCTAGCTTTGCCACTAAAATCCGCAACTTCATTATCGTCAGCGTGGCGGTCGTACTGTCTGTGCTGGTGGTGTTGGGCCTACAAACCCAAACCCCCGCCGCCTCGTTAGAAACCTTGGCGGCGGAGTCAGTGCCCTTAGAAGAGGCCCTAACCAATGCCAAGCCATCGCTGATGGAGTTTTACGCCAACTGGTGTACCTCTTGTCAGGCCATGGCGGTTGATATGGCGGAGCTACGCACCACCTACGGCGATGACATCAACTTTGTCATGCTCAATGTGGATAACAACAAATGGCTCCCCGAGATGCTCCACTATCGAGTCGATGGCATTCCCCACTTTGTCTACCTTGACGGTCAGGGAGAACCCGTCACCGCCGCGATTGGCGAGCAGCCCAAAACAGTGATTGCCAGCAATCTTGCGGCGTTAGCTGCTGGCAACCCGTTGCCCTATCAGCAGGGGGCCGGCCCCACCTCAAATCTGGAGACGCCCACCACCCGCGAAGCGGTCATCAACGCGATGAATCGCAGCGATGATCCTCGGAGTCATGGCGCTCAGGCGGCTAATTAACCCATAGCAAGCTACAGCAAAACGGCCTCTAGCCGAGCTGTGGCAGCATCTAAATCATCATTGATGATTTGCACATCAAATTCATTCGCGGCGGCGAGTTCTTCGCGGGCTCGAGCAAGCCGTCGCGTGATAGCAGCTTCATCATCCTGACCGCGATCGCGAATGCGACGTTCCAACTCTTCCGGAGTGGGGGGAGCAATGAAGATCTTCAGCGCTTCGGGATAAGATTTGGCCACCTGACGGGCTCCCTTCAGCTCAATCTCGAGAATAACCTTGCGACCGCGATGAATCTGCATTTCGACCGGCTGCCGTGGAGTGCCGTAATAGTTACCAGCAAACTCTGCCCACTCCAACAGCTCACCAGCCTTGATCATGCGTTCAAAAATGGTGCGGGTGACAAAATAATTGTCGGCGCCGTCCACTTCCCCCTCACGGGGGGGGCGAGTCGTCGCCGAAGTAGACAGATACAGATGGGAATGGCGCTCTGTCAGTCGCCGCAATAGCGTCCCCTTGCCCACCCCACTGGGACCAGTGAGCACTACCAACTTACCAGCCTGACTTGACACCGCATCGCCAGGGCTAGCCGCAGCTTCTCTACCGATGGGGGGATAGGAAAATACGGAAGTATCAGAGAGGAGAATATGGGTCATGGGAGTTAAAGGTATAACGGCAGAGACGGGATAAAAGACTCAAGATACCGGAAACTGAGGCAGCGCTCAATCACTTGAGGACGCCGTGGCAAAAATCATAAATTCAAGTAGATAGCCGAAAAAGGAACTTAATGCTGCTAATTGGTCAATCAAACATTAAGAACGCGTTTGATACAGGATAACAGTCATCTCAACGTCGGTGCCGCTAAGTCTCAGCTCGATCCTCGACCTGATCAAATAAGACCGTCGTCATATACCGCTCTGCCCAATCCTCTCCAAAGGCTTTGACTAGCACCCGGCGGGTCTTGTCATTTTGCTGTTGCTGAGCGCAATAACGGTTCTGACCAGCCAGAATTTCCCTCTGTCGCTCAGGTTGAGCCGTCGCGGCGATCGCTAGTTGACAGTGAATGGTGAGATAGGCCTCGACCCGCTGCAAAAACTGCTGCTCTTCCGCCGCTGAAGTGGGTCGGACAAATAAACAGGCTTCTGAGAAAATGTCACCCCAGGTGGGAATGTCACGGGGCTCACTAAACGTCATCTTAGATAGGGCCGCCAAACATTCGCGATAGGTCGTAGGCAATTGGCGATCGCCAGATACAGGAGACAGATCCACAATTGCCGCACTGATTTGCCCACGGCCACCCACGAGATCACACCCAAACATCGGCAAATCGTAGTCTGAGCGGGGAAACATCACGCAGTGCAAAATATCTAAACTTTGACCGACCCTGGCTAGTTCAAGATGTTGCTTGCGAAAGGGAGGCGACTGATAACACGCATTTTCAATCACCAGTCGTTCGCCTTCTAAGCGGCCTTCAATGTAGCCCAGATCAGCAGGCAGTTGATAGGGGGCAAGGGTCAAATACTTTTGCCAAACGGCTTCGATGATCTGGACAAGTTGCCGAATCATCGGGTGCTGCTGCTCTCGCAGGGAGATCGAAGACGCAGTCATAGGTCACGGGATAGATAAAGGTCGCCATCAGCAAGCAAGTGCTGCCATCGCTTTGACTTTCAAGCATATCAGCTTGTTGAGACGACGACTGGAAGCGGCCAGCACCGCCTCCTTCACTAGCGCTTAGCCCGGTTAGCAGCCCGGCTCGTATCAGCCAAACCTCAGGTGTTTTTTCCTGAGCGCAGCCAGACCATCTGGAGAACTAATACCGATTCTTCGGGTTAAGGCTACAGATCCTAGCAAGGATATAAAGCATTGGGCAGGAACCATGTCAGGCGTCTATCACCTTGAGATCACAGAAAGTAAAGAAGACCTCAAACTGCTTTTGAGGCAGCGAAAAAGCGCCACGGACAGAGATCGCGTTCACCCGGGTGATGTTCTAGACCTGTGTATTGAGAGAAGATAATAGCGCTACTTTATCTGGCCAATTGCCAATGGTTTTAGAACCGGTTTGCTGTCCGCACTGTCAGACTACGGAGGTCGTCAAAAACGGTCAAAGCGCTGAAGGAAAGCAGCGCTATCGTTGCCGGAATGTGGCTTGTGCCCGCGCCTCGTTCATTCTCAACTATACCTATCGAGGACACGTTCCTGAGGTAAAAGCGCAAGTCAGCGAAATGGCGATGAATGGGAGTAGCATCCGCGATACCGCGCGAGTACTGAGGATTAGCTCGACACCGTAATTGAAGAACTCAAAAAAAACGTCATTTGGAGTCAGTGAATCGGAGCGCTTTAGACCGTTGTCAAGGAGCACCGCCAACCGTTTTACTCACACGAGTTGAGGCGGCTGAAATGGACGAGATGTGGAGCTTCGTCCAGTCAAAACGACAGCAAAGATGGCTCTGGAATGCCATCGATCATGCAAGTGGTGACGTGCTCGCCTATATGCTCGCCCCCCATCAAGACAGCGTCCTCTCCACACTGATTGAGTGACTGATACCCTTTGAGATGCGACAGTCCTATACCGACAACTGGGGGGCTTACTCACGACAACTCGAAGCTCAACGGCACACCATTGGCAAAACCCATACCCAGAAAATTGAGCGGAAGCACCTCACGCTACGTACTCGCATCAAGCGACTGGCTCGCAAAACGATTTACTTCTCCAAATCGCTGATGATGCACGACACCGTTATCGGGCTGTTCATCAACCGCTACGAATTTGGCCACGCTATATGATCGCTTTCCACAGGTCTAGAACACTACCCCTCTCCCATTGGGCGTGGATGCCTTGCAACGTCTGGTTCGGACTCAACAATAGACCTGTCAGACAGCGGCTCACTTAGGCAAAACCAGCGGTGCGACAGAACACCGCACGATAGGGTTGTAAGTGCTTTCGCAGCGTTCGAGGAATGTTGACCAACGGGAGCATTGAAGCTTCTCCACATTCTGCTCATGCTAATTTTCTAGCACCGCAAACCCGTTGCTTTTATTCTTTCTTCAGAACATATCAAGTCGTGGAACATACCAAGTCGTGTCAATTACCAGCAGAGGATCCATCTCGGAAGCTCTATCTCTAGCCGGAATCTAGAGAATTGGTATTATGTGTGAATGTCCCAGGGACAGATCAGTTGGCAGTCGGTTCGGCAGATGCCGCCGCTGGTTCTGTGGAGGTGGGGTCAGGTTCGCTATCGGCAGCCGGTGAGCGACCGATGGATACGTCCATCGGCACTCCTCCCAATCGATGAACGACGATAATTTGAGTCTCTGGCAGCACCTCGCCAAGTTTTTTGAAGGGTAGAGTTTGGTTGGGCTGGAGGGCTGACTCCGGCAGCAATACCGTCGCAAAGGCATTGCTTTGGGTCTCGGTGCTGTAGGCCATGCTGAGGCCATCGAGGGGGCGGTCAGAGAGATTGGTGACGCAACCGACGAGTAGGGCATCGGATTCCTCCCGAAAGTCGTAAAGATCTTGCGGTACTTCGTAGATTTGCCAGTTGGTGACGGCGATCGCGGCGTTTGACTGGGGTGGCTCAATGTCTTGACAGAGATGATCAGTTTCGGTCAGGGGCGGCGCTTGGGCAGGCCTATGGACGATCTCGATCTGCGGCTCAACTACATCCACCGGCACATAGGCATATTCCTCAAATCCAGGCCGAGGCTGTAGCGTGGTGACCTTTTCAACCGTCAGCTCGATTAGGTCAGAGTCGAGTTCAGAGCGGTGTTTGAAAGGGACTGTCTGACCTGGCCCAATTTGCTCTCCAGGAAAGTCAACTTGAGCCACTGCGACACCACTATCTCCTCTTTCTAGCTCAAAGGTGATGGCGATTTCGACCCCAGTAATCGCTGCCTCCGTTTGATTGGTGACACAACCGATGAGATGCTCGGCGGCGTCTGTTGCCTCAAACTCAAAGGGAATAGGGGCAGGACGGTGAAACTGTAGGTTGCTTAAGATTATCGGTTGATTAGGCTCGCTGAGCTCTACTTGCTCGCAAAGGACTGAGGGCTCAGGTGCGACTTGAGGGTTGGTGGGGGCCGGTGATGGTGCAATGGCGACAGGGTCGGCGGTGACAGCCTCTGGGGCCGCAGCTTCGGGGGCATCCTGCACTGGCTGCCGGCAGCTACCCATTCCGATGAGTCCCCACAGACCGAGCCCAATGAGTAATGGTTTCCGTTGTCGAGCTGAGACGCCGGTCATAAAGCCCTCTTCCTGCAGCATCCTCGTCGCCCGAGTTTCGTGAACCGCTGGCTGCCTAGTGGCAGCCCCATCGACTGTAAATGGGCGACCTCATCAGCATGCCCATGAAGGGCGATCGCGTCCCACTCGCTGGAAATCAAGAGGCAATTTCAGCCTCATTGCTACCCGAAGCCTGATGGCTCTCAGCCCAGATGAATATTGATCGGGTAGGTTTCCCGTAATCAGCAAATTTCGATGAGCCTTTAAAATGAGAGTGCGACGCTGCGGCGTTGGCTCGATTTGCACTCGTGGGGTCTGTGTGGTGGTACGAAAACTGCTCTTGGAGCGTCCCATTCTCGTTGGCGGCCTAGGGCTGGCAGCCAGCTTTGGTTTGTTGGGCGGACTACACGATGTTTTGGCCGATGGCACTACCTTGGCCAGTCTGATCGCAGCCGGCACTGGGATGTGGTGGTGGCGACGCCAGGCCACTCCAGCCGATGTCCCCGACCTTAAACCAGCGGCTCCCCATGACAGGGCCCAAGTAGAAGCCGCGATCGCGGCTTTGAAGCCAACGTTAGCGACGCTCCAGCAAGAGTTTGAGGCTCTAGAAACCAATAGCTTAGACGTCACCGTGCAAGCCCTCGAGGTCCGCCGCCAAGCACTGTTGACCGAGCTTGATCGAACCACGCTGACCGTCGCGATCGTGGGGCAGGCTCGCACGGGCAAATCAGCCCTTCAACGGGTACTGCATGATACGACTGAGGCGCTAACGGCGTCACTGACCCTGACTGAAGTCCAACTGACGGACTTGGTCGCTCAGCCTACTCTGCTGGCTGAGTTGCAACACCAGGATGGGGTCGTTTACCTCGTGGCTGAAGATTTGACTGAGTCAGCCCTCAAAGACTTGACCACGCTCGTCGGCATTAACCAGCGAGTGATTGTCGCGTTGACTAAGTGCGACAACTATTTGCCGGACGATCGCACTACTATTTTGGAAAATATTCGGGCCCGACTGCGGACTCTGCCGCAAGCTGTCGAGGGCGTGGCGATCGCCTCGGCTCCCAAACCCATCAAAGTTCGCACCTATGAGGCCACTGGTCAGGTCTGTGACCGACTAGAAACCCCCGTCCCCGAGGTGGCGGCGCTGGCGAAGCAGCTTGCCCAATGGCAGCAACAAGAGACGGCGCACCTTGTGACCCAAACGGTCATGCGGCAGGTGCAGCAACTCCGAACGGATATCTACACCCAACTCAATCTGGTCCGTCGCCAGCGGGCATTGCCCCTCGTGGAGCAATTGCAGTGGGCGGCGGCGGCAACTGCCTTTGCCAGCCCTGTACCCTCGTTGGATTTACTGGCGACGATCGCGATCAACGGTCAACTGGTGATGGATTTAGGCCGGGTTTATCACCAGCCCCTTGCCCTCGATCATGCGAAGGCGATCGCGGCGGAGCTTGCCAAAGTGGTCGTGAAACTTGGCCTCGTTGAAGTCTCGACTCAACTGTTGACCACGGCCCTGAAAAGCCATCTGGCGACTTTTGTGGTGGGGGGCAGCGTGCAGGGGCTCAGTGCGGCGTATTTGACTCGGTTATCCGGTGAAAGCCTCATGGCTTACTTTGAAGAGCGATCGCGGCTGGGGCAGACAGAGGCGACGATATCAGTTGAGGCGATTGGTCAAAAATTGCGATCACTCGTCCCGGCAACTCAGCGCACGGAGTTTCTCCAAACATTGATCAATCAGGGGATGCCAAAATTTTCTGCCCAACATCAGCCAACGCTGGCCCCTGGGCACACACCGACAGTGAAAGTCCCGTCTGAGCCGGTGACACCAGTCATCGTTCAAGCCGCAACGGTCTCCCCAAGCAAATCGGCCTAGCGACCTTTTAGATTTTTGCCCTGTTAGAGAAACCCACCGTGTCAACCCCTGCAACAAATCGGTTTCGCCGGGTGCGTCAAGCGCTGAAGGAAAGCATCCAGCGCTATGTCCCAACGTTGCAGCATTCGACCGCTACGGACGATCGCGCGAATCAAGCAACGGCGATGCAAGAGGGGGTCAGCGCGCTGGCGACTTTAGAGGCACGCTTAGCAAAGCCAGTTCTGCGGGTGGCGGTGTTTGGGCTGGTGAGTCGGGGTAAATCAGCCGTGATTAATGCACTCATTGGCGAAGCCATCCTCCCAACGGGGCCACTGCATGGCGTCACTCGCTGGCCGCGTTCGGTGCAGTGGCGTCCCCCCATTGAGGCAGTCCATGATGCTGATGAGCTGCCGCAAATTGAACTCATTGATACGCCGGGCCTAGATGAGGTCGACGGTGAAGCGCGGGGAGCCATGGCGCAGGAAGTCGCCCACCAGGCAGACTTAATTTTATTTGTAGTGGCGGGGGATATCACCCAGACGGAGTATGATGCGCTGACTGCTTTACAGACTGCCCAAAAGCCTCTATTGCTCGTGTTCAACAAGATTGATCTGTTTCCAGATACCGATCGCGAGGCGATTTACCGGGACTTGACTGATCTCTGGCGCTCGACCGGCTATGCCCAGCCCAACGCCGCCCTGGCTGTCGACGAGGTAGTCATGGTTGCCGCGGCGCCAGCACCGATGCAGGTTAGGGTGGAGTGGCCTGATGGACGAGTGACCTACGAATGGGAACAGCAGCTTCCCCAAATGGATGATTTGAAGCGGGCGCTCTTAACCATCGCCCGCCAAGATGGCCCGACGTTGATTGCTCTAAATGCGTTACGAGAGGCTAATTCGTTGGAAACGGACATCGCCCGGCGGGCGATCGCCCTTCATCATGAAGAGGCAGAGGCCCTGATTTGGAGATTTGCCAAATATAAAGCCCTGGCGGTTGCCCTCAATCCGATTGTTTTGCTGGACTTGGCCGGGGGCTTTTTGACGGATTTGGTGATGATTCGCGCGTTGGCAAAGCTCTACGGGCTGCCGATCACCCAGCACGAAGCGCGCAAGCTGTGGCAAGCGATCGCCAAAAGCTGCGGCACTTTGCTGGTGAGCGAAATGGGGACTGGCCTCCTCATGGGAACCGGCAAAGGCGCGGCCGCCATATGGAGTTTGTTTGACGGTGCTGGACTGACCGCTTTGCTCAGCGTCATGGCGGCTCAGGCGGGGGCTGCCGGCTACGGTACCTATGCCGTTGGCAAGGCCGCCCAGGTGTACTTAGAACAGGGTTGTACTTGGGGACCCAACGGTGTTAAAGCGGTCATGCAAGATATCCTCAACGATATTGATGCAGACTCAACGATGGCGCGTTTACGCCAAGAATTAGAGGCCCAGCTCATGACCAGCAGCTCTCAAAAATAAGCCTGCCCTTGGTAGAAAAGGCTAGCCAGGGATGGTCGTCTCTCTGTTTTACCCCGTTACAGATTTTCCTATCGCGCCCTCTACAATGGCTGCATGACCTTTGCACGCGATCGCACCTGAAATCTGTGGCTGACCAATCTCCTTTACTGATGCTCGTCGATGGGCACTCTTTAGCCTTTCGTTCCTACTACGCCCATACCAAGGGGCCAGAGGGCGGCTTGCGCACCTCCACCGGCATCCCCACCAGCGTCTCCTACGGATTTCTCAAATCGCTGCTCGATACCGTTGAGGCCGAACGCCCTCAGTATGCGGCCATTGCCTTTGATCTCGATCAGCCTACGTTTCGCCACGAGATGGCAGATAGCTACAAAGAAGGACGACCAGAGGCCCCAGAAGACTTTCTGGAGGATGTCAAAAACCTCCAAGAGTTACTTATCACGATGGGATTTTGTGTGGCCACAGCGCCGGGCTTCGAGGCGGATGACGTGATTGGTACCCTCTCGACCCGGGCCAAGGCCGAAGGCTATCGAGTCAAGATTTTGAGTGGCGACCAAGACCTGTTCCAACTGATTGACGAAGACGAAGGCTTAGTTTCAGTGCTGTACCTCAGCAGTATCTTTGCCAAAGGTCCTGGTAAAGGCAATGCCCGCGAATTTAGAGCGATGGAAGTCAAAGAGAAGCTCGATATCCTACCGTCTCAAGTGGTGGATTATAAGGCGCTGTGTGGTGATACCTCTGACAACATTCCCGGAGTCAAAGGCATTGGGGCCAAGACCGCCGCTAAGCTGCTTAACCAGTACACCACGCTGGATGCCATTTACGCTGACCTAGACAATATCAAAGGGGCGACCCAAAAAAAGCTGAAAGAAGGTCGAGACAGTGCTTACCATTCACAGACTATGGCTCGCATTGTCACCGATGTGGAGTTAGACGCGCATCTCAAGATTTGCCAGCTGACTGGCTTTGACGTTACCGCCGTGACCGAGCGGCTCAAACGACTAGAGTTTCAGCAATTTATCAACCGCTTACCCGACATCGAGGCGGCTCTCAAAGGGGAAGCGCCGCCGGAAAAAGCCGCTAAAGCATCCCCCGAGGCCAGCTCCGATCCAGATCTTGACTTTTTCTCGGCAGAAGAAACGGATCAGGCCCAAGCCGTTCAAGCGGTCGATATCACGCCACAAGTCATCACCACCGCAGAGGCGCTGTATGAACTGCTGAATGTGCTGGAGGACAAGACCGATGCGGCCAATCCGGTTGCCTGGGATACCGAAACCACCTCGCTGACGCCGCGCGATGCCGGCTTAGTGGGAATTGGCTGCTGCTGGGGCGATCGCCCGACCGACTTGGCCTACATTCCTATGGGCCACAAAGCGGGTACCCAGCTTGACCAAGCCACGGTGCTGGAGGCGTTGCGCCCCATCCTCGAAGGGGCAGAGTTTCCCAAGGTGCTGCAAAATGCCAAGTATGACCGACTCGTGTTGCGGGTCCAGGGCATTGAGCTCGCAGGTGTGGTGTTTGACACGATGTTAGCCAGCTATGTGCTCAATCCAGAGGGCAGCCATAACCTCAGCGATTTATCCCTCAAGTATCTCAACGTAGCGGCTCCCAGCTATAGCGATTTGGTACCAAAGGGGAAGACAATCGCAGGTTTATCCATTGCGGCTGTGGCTAACTACTGTGGCGGCGATGTTCACACCACCTGGCGGCTAACGACAAAACTTCAAGCGGAGCTGGCTGAATATCCCGATCTCGAACGGTTGTTCACCGACGTGGAACTGCCGCTAGAGCCCGTGCTGGCAACGATGGAGCATGAAGGTATCCGCATCGACTCAGAGTATCTCGGCAACTTTTCTCGACAACTGGAGACTGATCTTAAACGCATCGAAGAAACCGCTTATGAAGTGGCTGGTGAGACCTTTAACCTGGCTTCGCCCAAGCAGCTCAGCACCCTTTTGTTTGAAACGCTGGGGCTGGATAAACGGAAATCACGCAAAAATAAGTCGGGAGGATACTCCACAGATGCGGCTACCTTGGAGAAACTGCAAGGCGAGCATCCAGTTGTGGATTGTATTGTGGAGCATCGTACGCTGTCGAAGCTCAAGTCCACCTATGTCGATGCGCTGCCGGAGCTCGTGCGCCGCGATACCCATCGCGTGCACACTGACTTTAATCAGGCGGTAACGGCTACTGGGCGACTGTCTTCCTCGAATCCCAACCTGCAAAACATTCCCATCCGAACTGCGTTTAGCCGCCAGATTCGAGCGGCATTCATTCCCCACGCTGGGTGGAAACTGGTAGCGGCTGACTATTCTCAAATTGAGCTGCGGATCTTGGCCCATCTTAGCGGCGAGCCTGTGCTGGTCGACGCTTACAACAACCGAGAAGATGTCCATGCACTCACCGCTCGCCTCTTGTTTGAGA
This sequence comes from Leptolyngbyaceae cyanobacterium, assembly GCA_050331235.1. GTDB lineage: Bacteria > Cyanobacteriota > Cyanobacteriia > Phormidesmidales > Phormidesmidaceae > Halomicronema. The sequence continues at coordinate 15,655 of JBHJHA010000062.1, read as the reverse complement.
AGGATGAAATCACTCTGGAGGAGCGGCAGTTAGGTAAGGTTATCAATTTTGGGGTGATTTATGGCATGGGGGCGGCGCGGTTTGCCCGGGAGGCGGACGTGAGCCGTAGTGAAGCCAAAACCTTCATTGATCGCTACTACGATCGCTATCCTCGAGTGTTTGAATATCTTCAGCAAATGCAGCGAGAAGCGATCGCCCACGGCTTTGTGCAAACCTTAATGGGTCGCCGCCGCTACTTCAATTTCACCAGCAGTCAATTGCGGGAGCTGCAAGAGACTAATCCTCAGGAGATTGATCTTGATAACCTGAAGCGCATCAACGGCTACGATGCTGGGCAATTGCGAGCCGCCGCCAATGCCCCCATTCAAGGATCCAGCGCCGACATTATCAAAGTTGCCATGATTCGCCTTCATGAGGTGCTCAAGGATTATCAGGCTCGCCTCCTGCTGCAAGTCCACGACGAGTTAGTCTTTGAAGTGCCACCGGATGAATGGACTGAACTGGAGCCCAAAATCACCGACACGATGGAGTCGGCGGTTGCTCTCCAGGTGCCATTACTTGTGGAGGCTAGCGCTGGCCCGAACTGGATGGAGGCCAAATAGACCCGGTTTGAGTGATTCGCTGACTTGGTCGTGACGATGCACCCTTGCAGACGTTCTCCAATCCCTGATGGTCAGTTGTCTAACGCTATTGATAGCGGTCTCGCCTCAGCGTACCCCCTGGATAGAGAGCCGTGGTGAAGCTGGGTGCCGACATCGCGGCAAAGCCTTGGATGATGGGTGTTCCAAAGCTGAAGACCCTTGCTATACTTCGGAGCCATAACCGACGCTACGAGTCATTCAATCTGCTTACTTAGATAGATGCCAGCCGAGGTATTCAGCGGTTCTTTAGGATTATGACTTCCTCCACTTCCTTTGCTGCTTTAGACCGATTTGTTGCGAACCTTGAGCACCGCATTCAACATGCGATCGCTGAGATTCTTCCTGAAGCCACACCGACCATTCGCTGCCGCTTTCAGCAGGGGCGTTTGCTGGTCCTGTCCGAAGATGTTGACACGGCAGAAACCACCTTCGATCGCGATGAACGCTTTAAGTCTTTAGCCCTCGCCATGAATACCGGCTTGGCTGAAACCGAGCTACCCGAAGCCCTGATAGACGATAAGGGTGAGCTGCCAGTTCGGCTTTATCTGCGGCGACGGGGGACTGCCAGTCCTTATGCTGCCCGGAGCTGTGGCTGGCAACCAGCGGATGCCGTAGCCGATTTGTTTGACAGTGCGGAAACCGGCGACATGCCCTCGGAAGAAACAGTCAAGGAACCTGAGGTGTCTGGAGCGTTAGTGTTGCTTGCCCATAATTCCGCCACGGACACTGCTGCTGCCGCCGCCACCGAACCGACGGCTGTGGGGAGTAAGACCCGTCCGAATGCCCTCACGCCCCACAGCGTCTGGCAGGCGGTCAAAGGCTTTACTGAACCCGAACGACTACAGCAAAACTGGCAAAGGGTGCAAACCGACTGGCAAGATTTGCCCTGGCGCTCAGTCGTTGGGCTAATGGTCGCCGGGGTGACCGTCGGCGCGATCGCCTATGGCATTAGCCGACCCTGTACCTTTGGTAGCTGTGAGCGGCGACAGACAGCGAGTGACCTGAGCCAAAACACCTTGAACGATTTGGCGGGCAATCCCCGTCCCGATGAGGTCAAAAGCGCTCACCAAGATCTACAAAAGGCCATCCGTCTGGTGTCAGCGATTCCGTCGTGGTCATCTGACTATGATGCGGCTCAAGCCGAGTTGCTGCGCTATCGGACCCAACTGTCTGATTTGGAATGGATCATTGCGGCTCAAGAAAATGCCACCGCCGCCTCTGAGAAAAGTCAAGATCCTCCCCATCCTGTGCCCCAATGGGTCGAGATTCATCTGCTCTGGCAAAAGGCAGTCAATCACCTTAGACGCATTCCCGAAGACAGCATGATGGCTGACTTTGCGAGCCGCAAGCTCCAGGAGTACGAAGCCAACTACGAGGCCATCGGCCAGCGGCTTGACGTAGAGGAAAAAGCCGAAGCTAACCTCAATGAAGCCCTGGAAGCGGGCCAAATAGCGGCTGCGCAAACCGAATCCGCCATAACATTAAGCGACTGGCTCACAGCCCAGCGGGAATGGGCGCGGGCCCTACAGGCCATCAGCCAAATTCCAAAGGGCACCTTAGCCTACGAAGAAGCGCGATCGCTCCTCGCGGACTATCGCAGTCAGTCGGTACAGACCCGAACGCGCACCACGTTTGAGCAAGCTGGCGAACGCGCATATCAAGATGCCCTCGCGGATGCCGCGCAAGCGCAAGCTGCCGAGCGCCAAAACCAATGGACTCAAGCGGTGACCCACTGGAGCGAAGCTTATGCTCAAATGCGCCAAGTTCCCAAAGAGACCTTGCGCTATGCCGATGCTCAAGGACAGCTCAATGATTACCAAGCCTCCCTCAAAGAGGCCCAGAGCAAATTGCGGCAGGCTGTTGCAATGCAGTCCATCGAAGCAGATTTGGCTGCCCTCTGCCCTTTGGCAGAGGGGATTTGCACCTACACATACAGCCCCCAACAAATTGAGCTGATGCTGCGGGAGCCCTACGATAGCGCCATCCGGCAGTCGATCTCTCCCCCGTCGACCCAGGGTCGATTGACGCGCAACAATTCCGTCATCGAAGAAACCCACGAATTGGTGCAAAAGATTATGCAGTTGGGCAATCAAGTCCAGCTACCGATCGTAATTTACGATGAAAATCGGCAGTTTATTGCGCGCTACAAGCCGGAATATGGCGGATTTGTGAAAAATTAAGTTTGTATGTTCGTGGGTGTTTTCCGGGAATCAGCGCAGTTGAGCAAAATCGCAACCTGGAGTCATAGCGCTGCCTGGTGACCCCGAGACGAGACCGGCAGAATCTGCTATGCACGGGTCTCAGGCGATATCAACTGCGCAGCCTGATTAAAAAATAAGCGGCGGACACCGGTGGTGACTAAGATCGCCGCGACCAAATCCGAAAACGCCAGCATAAACATGATCAGCATTTGATAAAAAGCGGCGTTGAGCGGGTCTGCGCCGCTCAGGAGTTGCCCAGTGATAATGCCTGGGAGTTTAACAATGCCGACGACCATCATGGCATTTACCGTGGGGATCAAACCGGCTTTGATCGCTTCCTGCCGATAGCCCATGATCGCTTGCTGAGGACTGGCCCCAAGACTGAGGTGAGCCTCAATCTCCACGGGGTGTTTGCGCAAGCTGCTGACGAGGCGATCGCCCGCGATGGTGGCAGCCGTCATGGCGTTGCCCAGAACAATGCCTGCCAGGGGGATGACATAGCGAGGTTCGTACCAGACTTCGGGGCGGATGACGACGCCAGTGGTATAAACCAGGGTGAGCAGCAAGCTTACCAGCAGGGACCCAGTCAGAATCGGCAGCAGTCGTGCCAACCGTTGATCAATACGATTGCGGGCGACCACCGTAGCCACGGCCAGCATGACCACGATGACGGCCACTACGCTGTAGGGGTTGCGCCAGGCAAAGACGATGCCCAAAATATAGCCCACGGCAAATAGTTGAAAGACTGTACGCGCTGTGGCGTGCAGCATGGTGAGCCCTAGCCCCAACTGTTGCCACTGCACCAGCGCGATCGCGGCTGCCATCAATACTAGCGCTAGCGCAATTTGCCCAAACCCGAGTTCAATCGTGCCGTCCATCTGCTTTCCCAGCTGTTCAAACAGGATCATATAGCGCGATAGTCCAGGGGCGTCAGTCTCCGGCAAACGTTTTTCTCTCAATAACGTTTTTCTCTCAATAAGGAATTGACTCTCCATTGATTTGAGTCAATGATCCCCCTGTGAGTAGTTTTACTTAATAAGTGTTAAGGAGTCGGCAGGAATAACTGTATTTTTCTATACTATTGTTAAGAGCTCTGAAACATCTCTGTGCCCTTCTAGGGATCGATAGACGATGGATATCAGTTGACCGAGCGAAAGAATTAATCGGCTGGTGCAGTTAAATCAGCTATTTTGAGTTTTCGACAACTTCAGTGCTCTTGTCGCACAGTGTTAGGAAATTTCGCAATGCAGGCTTCGCTTTTTCGCTCCAAGATTTACAATTCTGACGTTATTGCGAAATATTACTGGCGACGTCCCTGGCGCGTGCTCTGGCGCTCAATTCAAGTGCTCTGGTGGTTAGGAACATTTGTGCTTGGGCTGCAGAGCGATCGCTGGTTTCAGCGAGAGGAGCGCAACTTAAACAAACGGGCAGTACAACTCAGGCAGCTCCTGACCCGACTGGGGCCGACCTTTATTAAGGTGGGCCAAGCTCTCTCGACCCGCCCTGACTTAGTGCGCAAAGACTTCTTGGAAGAGCTGACGAAGCTGCAAGACCAGTTGCCACCCTTCTCGACCCCGATGGCCATGGCCATTGTCGAACGAGAGCTGAATTATTCACCCGAAGAGATATTTAGCTACATTTCTCCAGAGCCCGTGGCAGCGGCTAGCTTGGGGCAAGTTTATCAAGCCCGGCTGTACAGCGGTGAAACCGTGGCAGTGAAAGTACAGCGACCAAATCTGTTGCCTCTAATTACCTGCGACCTTTTCATCATGCGGCTATCGGCGCGGCTGTTGGGGCCGCTGTTGCCCCTTAATCTGGGGCACGACTTGACGCTGATCGTCGATGAGTTTGGCACCAAATTGTTTGAGGAAATTGATTACCTCAACGAAGGTCGCAATGCCGAGCTGTTTGCAGCTAATTTTCAAGACGATCCCAAAATCAAGGTACCCAGTATCTACTGGCGCTACAGCAGCGATAGGGTTCTGACCTTAGAATGGATTGACGGTTTCAAACTGACGGATATTGGCAGTATTCAAGCAGCAGCGCTCAGCACAGACACACTGATTGAGGTAGGGGTGACTTCGGGGCTACAGCAGCTGCTGGAATATGGCTTTTTTCAGGCTGATCCGCATCCCGGTAACCTGTTTGCCATGACCGATGGGCGCATGGCCTATATCGACTTTGGCATGATGGATCAGCTTGGCCAAGAGACTAAGGAAACGTTAGTGGATGCGGTAGTCCATCTAATCAACCAGGACTACACCACGCTTGCCGCGGACTTTGTCAAGCTGGGCTTTTTGACACCTGATACCGATATCGAGCCGATTATCCCCGCTTTAGAAACGGTCTTGGGGGATGCCCTAGGTGCGAAGGTCCGCGACTTTAATTTCAAGACCATTACTGATCGTTTCTCGGAACTGATGTATGAATATCCGTTTCGGGTCCCTGCCAAGTTTGCTCTGATTATTCGTTCTTTGGTGACGCAAGAGGGGGTGGCCCTAAGTCTCAATCCTGACTTCAAGATTGTTGACATCGCCTATCCCTACGTCGCTCGACGTTTGCTAAAAGGAGAAACGGCCTCATTGCGTCGTCGTTTGTTGGAAGTCTTATTCAAAGATGGCAAATTTCAGTGGCAGCGTTTGGAAAATCTGCTGCAAATTGCCCGCAGTGATGAAGATTTCAACATTCTGCCTACTGCTAGCTTGGGTATTCAGTTTCTCATGTCGGAGGATGGACAATACATCCGCGATCGCCTCATTCTGGCCATGACTGAGGACAATCGATTACACACCGAAGAAATGCAAAAACTCTGGAATCTCGTGAAGGATGACATTACTCCTTCAAAGGTTTTTGGCGTGGCTTGGAACGCGATCCTGCAGAACTCTGTAGAGAGAGCAGCAGATTTTTTACCTCCGGTCGCCGCTTTGACCGCTAGCTTACAGCCTCAAAGTCGCTAGTTTGAGCCCACAAACTTCGTAATCGCGCCGCCTTCTCAACCATCATTTTGGAAGGTGGCGCGATCGTGCTTACAGCGCTTGTTCGCTGGTGACAAAATCACCAGCCAGTTCTTCTAGAGCAAACTGCAAAAACTGTGCTGCTACTTCGCCACTCTCATTGTGGGCAGAAAAGACCAGAACCATGCTGGACTCTTCGCCGCCGCCGTAACAAAGAATGCGAAAGACCCCATCATCAAAGAAGCCGGTGCGATCAATATCGCCGGCTTGATTAGGGACATCTAGCTCACGGATAAAATCATCTGCGCGGCTCAGGCACTCAGACTGACTAACCCCTGACAACCACTGATCGCCACTGGCGATTTGCGGCCGGGCCGCCGCTGGCAGCGCCAAGGCCGATAAGCTAAGACCCAACAAACTAGCCGAAAAAAGTCGTGAAAACATGGAGCTTATATCAAACAACTAATGGGGACTGACGAGTATAAGTTCTATGAGGTTTCTCTGTAGCCCGCACTGTGCAAGAACTTTCGGGAAATCTCGCCACAGTCTACACTAGCGCCTTAGTTGATGAACTGCGTACAGGGTGAGAGCCTCCTTAAAGAAAACCTCATAACTTTTGCCAGGTGCTCATCTTTGATTGATGGCCGCCCCCCTAGAATCGCAATATCACGATTAAGAGCCGTTAGACCCAACCCTGGACTCTGACAGTTTGGTTAAAGTCAACTTATTTAAAGTCAACTGGAATGTCGTCATAAGTTCATTCGTCCGCTAGGTTTCAAAGCTCAAAGTCGTGGTGTACTGGAAAGAAAGGGATCACGGCCCCAAAATTGTCAGCCAGCCATCCCCAGGATTCGTCAATAGCGGTGTAGTCAGTGGCTGACGAATGCTAGCCCATGACCCATGACAGAGGAGATTTAGAATGTTTATTGCACCCGGATTTGAGCAACGATCGCTAGTGACAGATCTGGGTACGGTGGCATACGCAGCCCCCCAGCCAGAATTTTGGCCTGTGGTTGCTCAGCCTGAGCAAACGTTAGTGTTCATCCACGGTTTTGGGGGAGGCTCCTCTGCCTATGAATGGTCTAAAGTGTATCCTGCCTTTACGACAGACTATCGGATCTTGGCTCCTGACCTGCCCGGTTGGGGCAACTCTGACCATCCAGCCCGCAACTATCAGATTCAAGATTACGAATCCGCCATTGTGCAATTTTTAGAGACTTTGGCTCCTCGGGCCATTGTCCTCGGTTCAGCGTTGACCGCGGCTATTTTGGTCCGCATCGCTGTCCAACAGCCTGACTTGATGCAGGGATTGATCTTAGTTACCCCAGCCGGCCTGTCTGACTTTGGCAAAGACTTTCAACAGGGCTTTTTGCCTCAGATTTTGCGGGTGCCATTGCTCGACACTGCCCTTTATCAAACTGCGATCGCCACCAGTGTTGGCATTCGCAGCTTTTTGACCGAGCGGCAGTTTGCCAATGCTGATTTGATCAGTGATGAAATGGTGGCTGCGTATCTAGCTTCAGCGACCCAACCCAATGCAGAATACGCGGCGTTAGCCTTTGTCCGCGGGGATCTTTGCTTTGACCTCGCGGAGTGGATGCCCCAGCTCACGGTGCCGACTGTCGTCTTTTGGGGTGAAGCGGCACAGTTTACTGATATCGACCTGGGCGAGCGTCTTGTTGCGCTGAACGGTGAAGCTGTCAAGCACTTTGAAGTGATTGCTGATGTCGGACTCACACCTCAACTGGAGCAGCCCAGCCTCACCATTGCGCTCATTCAGCGATCGCTCAACCTATTGCTTTCCGGTCATATTTCGGTCGATGCCGAGCTTTAGGGGTGTGGCATCGGTTGGTAGAACTATCCGTTGAAAACGCTAAAAGTGGGCTAATCTAACGACTCTAAGAGGCCAGCGATCATCAGCAAACTGAGTAATGCGAGACTCAATCGGCTGAAAAATGGCATTGTCGCTTGAAACAGCGCCTCAGCTTGCGCCGTCGCTCCAAAGGGAATCAAAAATAAGCAAATGCAAACACAAGCGGCTATTACACAGGCCAGCAACCGCAAACCTTCACAGGCAATGCGAAAGAGGAAATTATGGCGATGAGGTCGTCTCATGAGTCAAATGGGTAACGTTATCGAGAGTGAAACCACGACGGGCTGAGATGTGAACCGGTGCCGATATCCCCAAATCACCCAGAGGGTGGGCGATCGCTTTGGCAGCAGCGGTCAATGTCAGGCCATAAAATAGATACGCTCCGTAGCAGAGAAAACGGGCAAATAGGGCCAGCCGCTGACAGCAGTCAGGTCATGACCGCTCATCAGCGCTAAAACCAGGCAGGACCTGCAAAAGAGAATCTCCCATGACTGTTTGATTTCGTTTGGTCGTCAGTGTTGCGGCCTTATTTGCCTAGCTTGATGAAGTGCTACTGCTTCATCAGCTCATCCCTCCGGAGGCCCACAGATGGGGGCTCACAGATGGGGGCTTGAAGTTTATAAAGATCTGCTGACGGCGCCCCGATGAGAAGTTCACGGGGAATTAGGAGTTACCGACTTTGCAGTTGAGCGGCTGTTGACTGTCGCCGAAAACTGTGATCTAGAAGAAGACGAAATACTCCACAAGTTAGACATCACTTATCAGTGCCATATGGCGGCGAAGTGCACTGAATTTGCCCTGCTTGACTAAACCGAAATTGGGCCGAAGGGCATCGATTGGCAACTGATCGCTGCTATATGACAGCTGCGGCCTGTACCCGGCGGACGTAGGCCGCCTTGCAAGCGGCCTACCGGGTTGAGTAAGCGTTTTCGCTATAGGAACAGGGCTAGGGTTAATAGAATGCCGCCTAGGCCGACAAGCATTTCGCCGATGCCGCCTGCCCTTGAGGATTGGCCCTCAAGGGCAAGGTCACGCTCAAAGTTACAGTTCAAGCATTGATAAACTCCACTTTGGTGGCTAACAATGGCGTTCTTGCCACATTTGGGGCATTCAAGTGTAGATGACAGATTGAGTACAGGTGATTGCATCGCTGATAGAGAGATAACAACGGTAAATCAGAAAATCTGACTACAGTTGCATCATGTCTGAAAATTTTTGATGAGTCGATGGGGAAATCTTCAGGAAAACTCTGGTTAAGTTCAGGAAACCAGACGCTTTGGGAACTATCAGCGAACAATCTTTAGGGAAAACGTGAGCAAAGAGTCAACTTCCGTAGAAAGCACAGTTTAGATTTCTCAGTATATGGAACTTCGTGACGATTGAGAAATTACTGTTTTGAGTGCCCTATTCCACCAACTCTATCGACGTTAGTGAATCACACTTCAGATGTCAAGGGGTTGCAGGTAGCTTTGCACAATATTGATCAAATGATGGCGGCTCAGGCGCGTTTGGGAGTTTAGGGAATGGGGGGATTAGGTCCCAGAAGCTTAGAATCGGGAACAACTGGCACCCAATTATGGATAGCGATCGCCGACTCAACCTTAGCTGAGGTATGCCGTTCGAAGAACAAAATTGTTAACGTTGAGTTAGCACTCAAATTAAAGGCAGCAAATACGATGGCGGCTTCCCCTCAACGTTACTTAGTCACTGTCTGCCAGCATCGTTCCTGTGCTCGTAATGGATCAATGGCTGTGCTAGCTGCGTTTCGGCAGCATCAGTTAGCGTCACTGCTAGTCAGTGCCTGTGAATGCCAAGGGCAGTGTGGTTCCGGTCCCACTGTAAAGGTGATGCCTGACAACGTTTGGTACTGCCGAGTCCAGCCTGAAGATGTCAAGACGATAGTGGAGCAGCATCTCGTTCCAGACGGTACGCCCGTAGATTCACTGCTCAACCAACGGATTCACCAACCGCAGTCGGCTTATGCCAATCTCGCGGCTCAGTATCAGTCCTTCATTCAGGCTGAGGGCGATCGCTAAGCCCTTCCATGCACGATGAGGGCTGCGGCTCAATTGCAGCAGCAGCTTATGGTCAGGGGCAAAGTTGTGGAGCTTTAGACGAGCAATGGAGCGAAAGCCGATATAGTGAGAGCACTTTGTGAGGGTTTACCCTCATTCTGCGTTCAGGACTAGGCCAAATGGGTTTCGCGATTACAAATTTGTAGCGCCAACGCTCTGAAGACCATGCTCAAAACAGTCCATGCTTGAATAGGGAATACTCTAGATCATTAGCACTACTCCTACCGTAGTCGCTAGCGTACTGACTTGGCCCATGACCTCTTCAATTACCCTCAATCATCCTGACGACCTGAGTAACAACAAACTGCGGCCGAGCGATCGCGCGTTTCATGATTGGTACCGTTTTGTCTTGTCCTATCCCCCCCATTTGGTCCGCCATTATGTAGAAGCCTTTGGGCTAGCAGCGCACGACATTGTGCTCGATCCGTTTTGCGGTACCGGTACCACCATTGTTGAAGCAAAAAAGAATGGGCTAGCCTCCATTGGGGTAGAGGCGGTGCCAATGTCACATTTTGCCTGTCGTACTAAAGTGCAGTGGCAAGTCGATTTGGCTGCGCTGCACCGCGCCAGCTTAGCGGTGATGGAGCAGGCCCAGCAGCAGCTCGATTCACCCCGGCAAGGGTTCACTCCAGAGCAGCGGGCAATTTTAGTCAAAAACTCTATTTGCGATGAGCCGCTGCATCAGTGTCTGGTGCTTAAAGGTGCGATCGCCCAAGTGCCCAATCTGACGATACAGTCCGTGTTAAACCTGGCGCTTGCCCATGTCGCCGTCCATGATGCCAGCAATCTCAAATTTGGCCCTGAGGTCGGTATCCGACGAAGCAAGCGAGAGACGGCTCCCGTACTAGCCAAATGGCAGGCGAAGGTCAGTCAAATGGCGATTGATCTAGCGGACTATCAAAGCTTGGCATCAGTCCCCGCGCAATGTATCAGAGGCGATGCCCGACAGATCCGGTCTCTGTTAGAGCCCGATTCCATCAGCGCGGTGATTACATCGCCGCCCTATCCCAACGAAAAGGACTATACCCGTACCACTCGCCTCGAGTCTGTTCTGTTGGGGTTTCTCCAAAACAAGGAGGACCTAAGGGCCTTTAAGCAATCGCTGATCCGGTCAAATACCCGCAACGTCTACAAAATTGACAATGACGATCGCGTGCTCACGTCTCAGAGTCAAGTCGCCGCATTGGCCCAGAAAATTGAAGCGCGGCGATTGGCATTAAACAAAACCTCGGGATTTGAACGGCTCTACCATCGGGTGACAACCTTGTATTTTGGCGGGATGAAGCGCCACTTACAAGCCTTACAGCCAGCCCTCAAGCCGGGGGCTAAGTTGGCTTATGTGGTGGGTGATCAGGCCTCTTTTTTGCAAATCATGATCCGCACCGGGGAGCTACTCGAAGAAATCGCTGCTGAGGTCGGCTACACCGTGTGCCGTCGTGATCTGTTTCGGACTCGGTTGGCGACGGCTACCGGCGAACAATTGCGCGAGGAGGTCGTTTTACTCGAGTGGCCTGGAACGGCTGCTCAACCTCAATATTTCTCCTGAGTAGGGAGCTCCCATCCGGGCTTGATGCGCGTTAGTATCGCTCGGCAAAGATAACTTCTTCGCGTAGGACTTCCTCTTGTTGGCCCGAGTCATCAAATCGCACGACTACTAGGCTGGCGGAGTCTAGACGGTACTCAAAGTTATCGTTGCTGATGATGTAGCCGCCCCCTAGAGCCTCAACTTCAGCGATGACAATGACCTGCTCGGTTCCGGATTCTTGGGAGAGATAGGTGCGGTGATTGCGGTTTTTGCAAACGTAAATCGTGTGGCTCTGGGTCACAAAATTGGCTTCGATCGCCTGGGTGCTGCCGCACTCCTCATCCAGCGCTGTTTTGAGCACATCGCTGGGCGTCTCTACGGGGGGTGATGGATTAGCCGTTTCGTTGCTGGTTTCTGGTAAGGGTGGGATATCTAAGAGATCGCTGCGGATCCAGCCGACAGTAGTGTCGCTTTGAAAGGTCACATAATGCCAGGTGTAGCCATCGGCGGCAGTTTCTGAGCGACCAAGAACGACTTGATCGCCAACCATACCCGTGCCGATGGGATTGCCCTCAGCAGACGGCAGCGATCGCACGTTGACTTGAGCGTTAGGATCCTGGGCCGTGATAGTGGCAATTTGGCCTTCACTGGTCGTTTCTCGCTGGGGGTCTGGTGTCGACACTCGGGCTGATGGGGCCGTGGTTGGCGGTACCGAAACGCTTTCTGGCTGGATTTCGGCTTGGGAAGATACCGACTCAGATTGAGAGCGACAGGTACTCGCGATCGCTAGCACCAAGATGAACAGTAGACCTCCAGTAATCAATCGCGATGGCATCGATGCGTATCCTCAAATACTGACCGCGGGAAGAAGGCGGTTGGTCAACAGCACCAAACTCAATCCAGGACTTGGCCCTGCGAATGAGTTTGGCAGCAAGCACGGGGTCTAGGGCTAATCAGTCCTAAAAATGTAGCCCATTTGATCAATTGCGAGCGGGGTCTGGGGAAAATCTTGAGCCGTCAACTGCCGGACTAGGGTCACCGTGGCAAATTGATTGTCAATGTAAGGTACACCATTGTCATCCAAGGCGACGGGGATCACACGACCTTGCACAAAATCACCCTCGGCACTGAGGTCAGCCTGCAAAATCATGGATAGTCCCAATGGGCCGACGGTTGAGAGGGTCCGATAGCCTAAAAAGTTGCCCAGGGAGTAGGCAATCAGCTTATTTTTATAGAGCTCGATCGCGCGGGGAACGTGGGGACCATGGCCAAGAATCAGGTCAGCGCCAGCATCCACCATGGCGCGCGAAAATTGCACCATGTTGCCCCGATTTTCCGAAAAGAAATATTCGGTGCGATCGCGAACGCGCAAGGCATCGGTACCTTCGGCTCCAGCGTGAACTGAAATCACCACGAGGTCAGCGGCGGTTTGAGCGGTTTGCACGAGCGCGGTGGCGGTGGCGAGATCATTCATGTTGTTGTGATCAGGCCAGTAGCTAAACCCGATAAAAGCGACAGTCAGGCCATTTGCGTCGACAGTGACGATACTATCCTTGCGGCCAACAGCTAGCATCCCTGACTGCTCGATATTGGCAATGGTGTCGTTAAAGCCAGGATCCCCAAAGTCAAACGAGTGATTGTTTGCCACGCTCAAGACATCAAAGCCAGCAGTTTTAAGCACGTCGGTATACGCTGGCGGTGTCCGGAAGGCAAAGGTTATCGAGCCCAGATTCTTGGCGGTGAAGGGATAGTCTGTCAGGGTGCTTTCAAAATTGCCAAAGAGAATATCCACCTCCCCCAGATACATTTTGACGCTGTCAAACAGATAGTTGGGACTGCTGGGTAGCCGGGAGTCAGGAAAATCTGTGCCCGGTATGATGTCACCCACTGCCTTGATCTGGACGGCCACCTCTCCTGCTGCTGAGCCTGATAAGGCACCAGTCGCTGTGGTCATGCTATCTGCTGCTGTGGCCAGTTCATTGAGGGGCTTGCCCGGCAGGGGCGGCAGAGCGTTGATGATCACGCTGTTCCCTGGGCGGTCTGCTGCACTCGCGGTGACGGGCTCCCGGGGCGGCTCATCTATCGTTGCGGGGCGAGATTCAGCCGGGGGCAACGACCAGTTAGTCCCTGGGCGATCGCGCAGGTTTCCTCCCGCCAGCCAAATGCCGCCAAAAAAGCTCGTACCAATCAGCACCGCCAAGCCAATTAGCCATTGATGGCGGCGGTGAGCTCGCTGGCGAGCAGCCGATCGCTGACGCCATGGACTGACGAGTGGTGCCAACGGCTGTGGTGCTGGTGGGGCCGTGGCTTGCCGATCAGTAAGTTCAGCCGCGGCCGGTGCCGTAACCGAAAATAGCGGGCTTGAGGTTTTTTCTAATAGGCAGTGGTAAATATGCCGCTGGGCTGAAATGCCGTCGTCGGTGAAGATATGGACGTCCCAATAGCGAGAGCCATGGAGCGATCGCAACGCCTGCTCGAGCTGCGGAATCAACTGGCCAATAGCGCTCAAATGGACCGCTGGTAAATGGATATGTAACAACGGCGGCTGCCCTCGTACCTGTAATGGTGGATCGAGGGCCAAAACCCCATTGAGATAGTGAGAGATGGGTGGACAGTCCTGATGCTGCAAGAGCGCCGAGGATAACTGGGGCAAGTCAAGGGTGGAAATCATCGCGCTAGCAGTGGCAACAGTGATATTCAATAGGGGAAATGGGAACGCCAGCGTGCTTTTTCGCAGCTCTAGCGAACTAATGCCAATGCATCAGAGGTCCCTGGACCGCACAGTGCTCTTATCGGCGGGGAGCGCGATCTGCGGGCAATCGTGATCTCTCCATAGGGTAGTTGCGAATTGCTCGTCGAGCACGTCCGAGCCAAACGTTGTGATGGCTAGATAGGGGCTGCTCGCTAACTCAGCATCATCTTGCTGTTTGTAGCCGGAGTCGGGCATATCAACCGCGACTGTGCTTTGAAAGCTGATGGGATTCAAACTCTGAGCGTTCACATAGCCAAACTATCTAGCGCTGACAAGCTGATCGGTATGACCGAAGGGGTTCCTACTGAGCTGAAACGCTAAATCAGCCCCTGGGATGAGAGCACAAACTTGCCCAATTGCACCAGATTAATGGCGATAAACGTCACCAAGAAGATGGTCACCACGACGTTGAAGGCATTGCGTAGAAACAGAATCATAGCGGTTGCTCGTAAACGGCTGCTGGACACTCGGCTAGATGAAAGTCTGGACGAGCAAGGTGCTGAGCACCCTCCTAGCAGGATTGACAGATAATATTCTGTGCGATCGCTCTCCCCAGCTCGCCTCACCTTCACACATTTAAAAGCTTTGATTCACATCTGCACATGTTCAACTGCTCAAGAGGGGGGCCATGACTCAACTACTGGGGCGGCAAAGAGGTCGAAAACCGCTGCCATAGCTGGGGTGGAGGCGTCAGGAACTCGTAGGTACCAGCCGGTGCACCCTGGGCCGCCGTCATTACAATATCGAAGGAAATGGAGACTCGGGGTGCCTCCGTATGGTTAAAGGTCACGCCATGCCGCTGCTTGGCAGGAAAGATAATCAGACGCCCTTCGAGAGGGGAGTACAGAGCTTGGTCTTGGTTGAGGGGGGTCCATTGAGCAAGGATGTCGGTATTTTCGCTACCGAGACCAGGACTCACCTCGTTCTGTCGAGCATCGTCGATGAACGCGAGGCAGCCGGACTCATCGCTGCCAGACTCCGGCACGGATACATAGTAAACGGCGCTGATGTGGGCGGTATTGTGACAGTGAACGCCGACCTCTTGCTGGTAGCGCGAAACTACGGGCCAAGCCCGCTGGATGAACAGATCAACCTTACTGAGATCAACCCCCAACGCCCGCAGATAAGCTACCACATGGGCTTCAACTTGGTTGACCAGCCAGCGAAAACGCTCATCGGCGTGAATTTGATGGACCCTATGTAGGTCACCCGTCCACGCCATTTCGGGAAAGTTGCGGCGCTCTGAGACTGATGCCTCTAGGGCAAAGACGGCGTCTAACAGAGCGTCCCGGTGGTGAGCTGCCTCAGCCAAATCTTCGTAATAGATGGCGAGGGGAAAACAGGTATCAATCGGCATTATCTCAACCTTTGCCAACGCTTAACCATTGGCCTCACGTCTGGCTCCTTTGGCTGTTATCGCCTAATGCCAGATTAGTGGCTATTTAGTGGTCAGCGGAGTCCACAGATGGGGGCTATTCTTCTTCATCATAGACGGCCTCAATCTCCTGAATCTGAGCTTCCAGGTGTTTGAGCATGTTGAATAAGGTCGGCAATAATTCCGATCGCGTAGGCTGAAAATTGAGAGAGCTGCGGGCGCGATCGCGAATTTCATTCAACCGTTCCTGGAGGAGTTG
>JBHJHA010000061.1:0-39583 GCA_050331235.1 Leptolyngbyaceae cyanobacterium | reverse complement strand
AGTTATCTCTTAAGGCGATCGATTCCGTTTTGACGCTGCCAAACCCTTATACTCGGGCCCCTGAGGCAATGAGCCTCACCACCAAGTGCGTATAGTCGCTATCGCCGGCTACTATGCCGTAGATTTCCGGGCGCATGGTTTGCAGTAAATCCATCGCATCAATAGCTAAGGCAATGTCGGTGGCATTTTTGCCGGTCACATAGTCAAACTGCTGAATCGGTACGATCGCATGCTTATGCAAAATCTTGGCCCAGCCTTGCAGATGATCTTTCTTCCAGTTACCGTAGGCGCGCCGCACCCGGATGGTGCCCAAATAGCTCAACCGATCAAAAACCAAACCAATTTTTGACGCCGGAGCATTGTCGGCATCGATCAGCAGCGCAATTCTGGGTGGCGGAGCCTCCATCTTATTTTTGGGGTCCTGCATACTCATCCTTACTTTACCCACTGGTAGCGCCGTCAAGACTAGCAGCGACCAAACTGGGTTAGCCCTAAACTTAACCGCATAAACGTTAGGCCCCGATTAGACCGAGTCAGCAGCCAATTATAGCGATCACTACGATAAATCAATTTTCCTGAGTCAAACCGTTGTGACGGCTAATTTTTATCCGCGATCGCTGCCTTGCCCCCACTACTACGGTCCCAGGTTAGCCAGGCTTGATGCTCACCGCGATTCTATTGGTTCAGGCAAAAGGCCGCTTTGTTCAGGGTTTCTGGATAGATCGCTTCAAACCACTCGGTCGAGATGTCATTTTCGCTATCGCTGACCAAAAATTGATTAACCAGGGTGCGCCACTCGGGGTCATCATTTGGCAGGGCGAGGCCGTAGTATTCGCAGGTTAAAGGCACCTCAGGGGTGAGGTCAAAGGCACTCGGCGCCAAACCCTGCAAGATCAATTCGGCATAGGATAAGATGCCGTCTCCGACAAAGGCATCAATGTCACCATTAGCCGCTGCCGCGATCGCATTTTGGCGTCCCTCGATTCCCGAAAACAGCACGATGTCAGCATCGGGATAGGTTTCTTCCACAAAGGTTTGGGTCGTTGTATTGCCGAGTACGCCTAGCCGAGCTCCCGCTAAGGGGGTATTGGGATTGATCGGCTCGGTGCGCTGTGTGGGAGTTAAAAACTGGGTGCTAGTGGTGAAGAACGGATTGGAGAAGACGATACCCTCAACGTCATTACGAATCGTGTTGGGACCACACTCTAGATGGACGCTGCCCTCTTGGACCAGGGTAAAGCGATTGTCTAAAGTTGAGGTGAGCTCGGCAACTTGGACCTCAACATCAGTCTTGAGCTGGGTCGAAATGTAGTTGCTGAGGGCGATCGCTAAGTCACCACAGTAGCCGTCCCAAGCATCCTGTGAATTGATAAAGCCAAATGGGGCCGCATCTTTGCGGAAGGCCACCTTGAGCACGCGGGTCTCCGCAATCTCTTCCAGGATGCTTTGTGAGCGTGGGGGCACTGCAGCGGCGATCGGGGCCGGCACAATCGGGATGGGAGCAGACCGACCGTAGGCGGCCTCAAGCTGCTCCGGTGTCAGTGAGGTGATAATATCCAGCGTCATTGGCTTGTCAGCGCTGATATATTCACCATATTGAGCAGTCAAATATGGTAGGTAAGATTCCTGACCACGCAAATACACGTTCCAAAATGCGATAGTCAACGCTTGATAATAAGCCGTCCCGACATCTCGGTTTTCACCTGCAATGAGTTTAAAGAAACCCGCTGCATCACGACCCGGCTTTGACGAAAAGTGTGTGCCAACATCCAGCATGGCCAAATATTTGGGTGCTGTCTGCAACCAAATAAACGGGTGAAACTGTTCCGTCACCACTGGCGACACAATGTCCTCTGACCCTGACACCATCAGCAGAGGAATATCGATTTGGCCCATTCCCTCGGGACCATAGAGCGCTGCTCCCAGTGGATGTCCTGCCACAATGGCTTTGATGCGCGGATCGCTGAGATTGTAATTTTGAGGCGGTAGATACTGGGCGCGACATTCTAGATATAGGGCAAAATTAAGCAGCACGCTGGTCGGATCGCAAGCTTGGTCTAGCCGTCCGTAGTTGATCTCAGCGCCGGCTAGGGCTAAAGCTGTTGAGCTGCCTAGGGAGTCACCGGTGATGCCAATATTGTCTAGGTCGAGCACAGCAGCCCAGTCAGGAGACTCTGCCACGAGCTCCTCCAACTGGTCAATCAAGAAAGAAATCTCCTGGGGCCGGTTGATAAATTCCATCGGGCTCAGCAAGGTGTTGAGGCGACCCTGCAAGTATTGCTCACGGTATTGCAGGTCGCTGCCAACGTGGTCGGGCACGATCGCCACAAAGCCATAGGAGGCGATGTGCTCCGCTAAAAAGGCAAAACTCTCTTTGACATCGCCAAACCCGTGGGAAATGATCACAACCGGTGCCGGCTCCGTTAGCCCCTGGGGCAAGTAGACATCGACATCAAAGTCATAATTGACCGAAAACCCCTCTTGGGTCTGACGGACGGCAGGATTGGTCACTGTCACAACCGTTTTGCGGAATTGAAAGGGACCGGGCTGGCTCAGGTCGCTCAAGCTAGCCAGATTGATGCTTGTCGGTGCAGCCGCTTCGGCTGCGGCCTGAGCTTTAACCGCAGCCACCACCGCATCGTTATAGCTGAAATAGACTGAGAGCTCGCGCCTCAAAGTCAACAGATCTTCTACCTCTATTTCCAAGGCGGGGGTGGGAAACGCTTCTAGGACATCGACGATGGTCCATCCCGATTCATCGGCGTTGGCCGCCGCTCCAATGACCGCTGCCCGCAAGGCTTTTTGGCCGTTGATGCCTCGGTAGACCTGCAAAACCTTGCCGAGGTTATAGAGGGCGTCTCGACCTAAGGGGGAATAGGCCAAATTATCGACGGTGACGACGTCTAGCGGTAACTTACGGCTCAGGCCATCTTGCAAAAGTGCTTGGGTGCCAGGATCTAAAAACCGAAAGTAGAGTTTAAGGTCGTCGGGGACTTCGCCTGTTTCTGCAAACGTTGCTAGGGACTCGACGGAGATATCAAAGATGAGGGGACCACCGGCCAGGATGCGAATGACTTCTGCACTTTGAGCAGGCCGGGCGATCGCATCCACTGCTAAACCAAGGGTGGTGAATGTGGCGGCAGATAGACAAGTTTGTAAGAAACGTCGTATTAATTTCATCCGTTGGGCCTTGACAAGCACTGGGTCCAAACCTTGGCGGCCATTACTAAGGCCGGTCAGGTGGGTTTTTCGAGGCGATCATACTTCAAAAGGTAGAAATGCTGAGCTGCCTTAACTGCAATTTCTTTTTGTATGTAGCAACGCGGACGATCGCGAGACCAGTCGCTTCGCGGGGAGACCCTAGCAGTCGGGCAAATTAGCTGCCAGACAAACCTCAGCAAAACTTGTTAGGTTTACATAAGTTTGCAATTCCTCCTTTCCCTTTTCATGAAAGTCCTGATCTGGTTTCGAAATGACTTGCGCTTACACGACCATGAGCCGCTGCAAGAGGCGATCAAGTCAGGGGCTGAGATAATTCCGGTGTACTGTTTTGACCCCCGCCAGTTTGGTGAAACGGCCTTTGGCTTTGCTAAAACTGGTAAGTACAGAGCGCAGTTTTTGCTCGAGAGTGTGGCCGAACTACGGCGATCGCTACAGCAGCGCGGTAGTGACTTAGTCATTCTCTGGGGTGAACCGGAGACCGTTTTACCGGCATTGGCCCGGTCGGTGCAGGCTCAAGCCGTGTACTGGCATGAAGAGGCCACTACTGAAGAACTGGCGGTGGAAAAAGCCCTGGCTGATCGCCTTGAAGCGGCTGGCCAATCGGTGCAGACCTACTGGGGGGCCACCCTTTACCACCTAGACGATCTGCCCTTTCCCGTGGCCGAAGTTCCCGCAGTGTTTACCCAGTTTCGCAAGCGGGTCGAAAAAGCAAGCTCCGTATATGAGCCCTTTGCGGCCCCCAAACGCTTACCGGCACTTCCCTCAGACATTCAGCCTGGCGAATTGCCGACTCTGGATAAATTGGGCATTGAGGAGGCCCCGGGTTCCGACGAGCGGGGGGTATTACCCTTTAAGGGTGGAGAAACAGCGGGCCTGACACGTTTGCAGGACTATATCTGGGATGCAGACTGCCTGAGAAAGTACAAGCAGACCCGCAACGGGATGTTGGGGGCGAACTATTCTTCCAAGTTTTCTGCTTGGCTGGCCTTTGGCTGCTTGTCTCCCCGCCGGATTTACCAAGCCGTGCAGGACTATGAGGCGGAGCGAGTCAAAAATGACTCTACCTACTGGCTAGTTTTTGAGTTGTTGTGGCGAGATTATTTTCGACTGATTTGTCTCAAGCATGGCGATCGCGTGTTTTACCCCTCCGGATTGCGCGGTCTCCACGTTGAGTGGAAACAGGATTGGCCTCGGTTTGATGCATGGCGGCAAGGACAAACGGGTTATCCCTTGATCGATGCCAATATGCGAGAACTCGCCGCTACGGGCTTTATGTCCAACCGGGGGCGGCAAAACGTCGCTAGCTTTTTGACCAAAAATTTAGGCATTGACTGGCGTATGGGGGCCGAGTGGTTCGAATCTTTATTGGTCGACTATGACGTCTGCAGTAACTGGGGCAACTGGAACTACACTGCGGGTGTCGGTAACGATGCCCGAGGTTTCCGGTATTTCAACATCCCTAAGCAGTCAAAAGACTACGATCCCCAAGGCGACTATGTAAAACACTGGCTGCCCGAACTCGCGAAGCTCCCTGTAGCTAAGATCCATGCGCCATGGAAGCTGTCTCAGGAAGAGCAAACGCGCTATGGCGTACAGCTAGGGGTCGACTATCCTCACCCCCTTGTAGACTTGCAAAAATCAGTTCAAGCAAACGAACGCATCTACAACCGAGCCCTTGAGGCGGGCCGCCATCCCTAGACTCAGCGATATTTTTTGACTGAATGCGATCGCGCGCATCTATCTCACCGTGTAGGATATAACCGTGTGGCTGCAACTAGGAGATTGAAATCTGTGTTTTTGGAAGAACTCACCCCTTTTCTTCAGGAATTAGCTCGTCAACCCGTCGCTTTTATGGGTGGCTTTGTCTCCGGTGCGTTGCGCCTTGACCTGAACGAAGACCCAGTTAAGTCCTGGCTCAATAATCAGGATGTAGTGGTACCTGAGAACGATGATAATGATTTTCCCTCAGGCGGCAATAACGGCGGTCCACAGAAGATCTCCATCGACTAATTGAGGTGAGCGCCGACCCCTACAGTGGGCGCTAGGGTGGCTAAGCGGCCTGCATCAGCTCTTGTATCCAAGCGTTAACCCGATGTCGATAGCCTTGCTGGTGAGTGTTTTGGGACTCAGGCGGCAATCGTTTTAAGGCGCGGCGGTAATCTGCGATCGCGCAGTTCCAATCCCCTCGTAGGTGAAAGGTCCGTCCCCGTTCGGCGTAAGCTTCCGCTGTGAGCTGATGAAATAAGAGAGCCTCATCGAGACTTTCGATGGCTTCCCCATATCGCCCAAGCTGGCGGAGCGTGATGCCTCGATTAATCCGCGCCCGCACATGGTAAGGATTGAGATCAATCGTTTGGTCATAATCTACTAAGGCATTTTCATGATCTCCCAGCGCTGCGTAATAGCTAGCTCGATTGTTATAAGCTGCTGGCAGCTCTGGATTGAGCGAGATAGCTCGATTAAAGTCACGAATGGCCTTGTGATAACAGCCGTTCCAAAAATGCACTAGGCCGCGATTATTAAAGTCTTCGGCCTTGGCTGAATGACGAATTGCCAATCGATTTAACAGCGCGATCGCGCTTGCATAGTTCCCTGACTTGACCGCTGACTGCACTTGCTGGCGCACAGATCTAGCAGACTCAGGAGAATACTGATGAATGGGCAGAGGCGTTGCAACGGATGCGTCAATGGCCTCCATATTGTGGCTCAGTGGAAATTCTTCACGGTAGATACGCTGTGACATAGCCACTTCCTCCAATGGCTAAGGGAGCACGGGATGCAACACCTGATTAGAACTCATCAGCCTTACGTTGACAGGACGGGATGGACTATTAATGAACCGCTCAGGTCGAAAGCTGCATGGTTTTAGTTCTATGTTTTGGAATATTTGCACTTGGTTTAGGAGAAACCAACCGCATAAACCCTGAGAGAAGAGAGAATGTTAAGGGTTTGTTAATGTAACGGTTACCTTTTCTCGGTGGAATCTCGCAAGTTTCATCTTTCCTTTAGAAGAGAGCCCATAAGCTTTAAGTAGGCTTCACAATTTTCCATGGGCTTCTCCTAGGAAAATCTATCTGCCCAGCTGAATTTCAGTGAATTCCTCTGAAGCGTGCGATCAGCTTTGTAAAGTTGCTGTAGTGGCCCATTCCTCTGCGCCCAGCCGGTGGGCGGATGGTGCCATGCCGGAGATGGGTGCCTTGGGTGTCTAAACACCCAAGGAAAATGCGTTAGTCAGAGGATTGCAACTATCAGTTTAGGGATAGCAAAATCAGGCTTAGCCAATGTCGCTGATCAGTTTTGGTAGCACTCTTTGACAGCACAGCGGAAGATAAATGGTTTGTTACAAAGCAAAACTTTTGTTTTGCAAACAGCCTGCGACTTGGTCATCAAAAACCGTTACCGTGAGCATATCCTTGGAGATATTTTCCATTAGGAACTAAAGACAAAAATATACTGGTTGAGACCTTCTGATGACCAACAGCGCAATTCTGGATAAAGCCTCTGAGCTCTCGGCGACTGATTATTTGGTTGCCGGCGTAGCCACATGCTTTCACCGCAACGATGGCGAGCTGGAAGCCATCAAAGTATTAGAACCAATTCCTTCAGCCTATCTGGAGTCGTTACTGCAGGGAATTCCGACTTCCTATGAGGTTGTGTTGGCCACGACGATTGGCGAGTTGAGTCAATCGCAACCGACTAACCTCCGCCAGTTGACCGGGATTGATGAAGTGCATCTGTGTGAAAACTTCAGCGATCGCGTTATTGCGGCGGCTCGCACTTATCACGGTCGGCCTGCTGCCCAAGCGTTGCTCTCAACGGGTACACAACGCACGGACCTGAACTACTCGACCGAGAAAAAGCGCGTGCTGAACTTCAAAAACGTTGTCAATACCGAAGATAACGTTCGTCAGCATGCCTACACTCACAAGAAACTTTAGAAAACGGTAGTCGCTGCTCCGGCTCCCTAAACAAAACGACTCCGCTGGCAAAGACGTCGTCTCTTGGGGCTAGGGCGGTAGATAAAGACCTCATGAGCTGCGGTTTACCAACTCTGCAAAATAGTGCTGTGGGTTGCCGATTCCTCCATCGCCCCTTTATTGGAGAGCCCTGTCAGCTTTCCTTCCAGATATCAGCGGCCCTTAAGGGAGATCTGGCCATGGGAGCGATGTTGAGTCTAGCTGCAGAGAATTGGTATTGCTGATTTGTCCAGATGTCTCGACGCAGTTGCCGGTCAGCTGCACTTCATACATAAATGCCCTGGTAGACACCAATATTTGTCTATGGACTCGCTATAATGGGCTTCATATGGTTACTTTCGTGTCTGTTTAGCTATATTGACTACTTATCTGAAGTTGTAAATAAACGGTGATTTAGCTTATATAAATTTGCTTGAAGCAGCAAGTTTTACCGGTCATCCACTTATTTTCAGAGGCGGTTTAGCGCCCTTGTGCAACCCTATCCCGCCATCACTTCGTGAGCTAGACCTGCATAAAAGTTACTTGATGGCATAATCAGCCGCATACGGCTGTACCGTTTGCCTTCAAGTGATGGCAACTATGCATCTTTTACATCCTCTGTTTGCTTGAGGACCTGTCCGTGGTTTTAGAACCCTGTTCAGATACTTCACTACAAAACTCCTGAGACGTTATGCCTTTAACCGTTGCAACACAACGCCTGTCGGTTTTTGTTGACGGCAACAATATGTTTTATGCCCAGCAAAAAAACGGCTGGTTTTTTGATCCTCGCCGCGTGCTTGAGTACTTCACCTCAGAGGATGGTGGCCTGAGCCTGGTCAATGCGTTTTGGTATACCGGTCTCAAAGATCCTCAAGACCAGCGTGGATTTCGGGATGCCCTGATTAGCCTTGGCTACACGGTGAGAACTAAGATTCTTAAAGAGTATTACGACGATAACTCAGGGCGTTACTCGCAAAAAGCGAACTTAGATATTGAGATCGTAGTGGATATGTTCAACACGGTTGAGCAATATGATCGCGTGGTCTTATTTAGCGGTGATGGCGACTTTGAGCGGGCGATCGAGCTGCTCCGCTCAAAAAACACTCACATCACTGTGGTTTCCACAGAGGGGATGATCGCTCGAGAATTAAGAAATGCCACTGATCGCTACCTTGACCTCAATGCCATTCGCGACGATATCGAAAAGCGAGACAGCTACCACTAATAGCCTGCTAATGCAGGGACAGTCTGCAATCACTAGCTCAGCTAGTAGCAGACTTATTGAAGAAGTTAGGTAATATGCTCAATATCGTAGACTCCCTGCCCCTTATTGAGTTTTGAAAGCTTGCCTCATGAACTATTTGCGTCGTTGGCTATCGCCGCTGGCCCTCTTGATAAGCACCGCATTCGTCATTGTTGCCTGTGGTAGCGCTCCGGATGGCGGGGAGAATGTTCGGGTGGGGTCTAAAGATTTCACTGAGCAGCTCATCTTGGGTGAGATTTATGCTCTGGTGCTGGAGGATGCCGGCTACTCAGTAGAACGAAAACTCAATCTAGGTGGGACGCCAGTTGCTCAGGCCGCGTTGGAAAAAGGAGAAATCGACCTCTATCCGGAATATACCGGAACGGGGTTGCTGACGGTTTTGAAAGAGCCAGTGGAAAGTGATCCCGCAGCAGTATTTGAGGCCGTTTCGACGAAGTATAAGGACCAGTTCAACTTAGTTTGGCTCGAACCTTCGCCAATGAACAATACCCAAGCATTGGCGATGACCCAAGAGCAGTCTCGCGAACTGGATATCACTACTATTTCGGACTTCGTTGCCCAGGCTAGCAACTTAACGCTGATTGGTCCCCCTGAGTTTGAAGTCCGAGAAGATGGTTTGCCTGGGCTTAAGTCAGCTTATGGTGACTTTCAGCTCAAAAGCTACAAAGCGGTTGACGCTGGACTTCGCTATCAAGGGTTGGTTGATGGTGAGGCCGATGTTGCCGTTGCGTTTGGTACGGACGGCGAAATTAGCGCCTATGATCTGGTGGTCTTAGAAGACGACTTGCAGTTATTTCCGCCTTATCAGGTGGCCCCTGTAGTGCGCCAAGAATTGCTAGACAGACAGCCAGAAATACAAGCGATTCTAAATGATTTGTCACCGCTGATTACGGACGAAGTCATGCAGTCTTTGAACTATCAAGTTACTGGGGAAGGACAGGAACCGGAAGCCGTGGCTCAGGACTTTCTCATTGAATATGGTTGGCTGGAAACCGATCAAGAGACTTGATGGTGGCAGAATTTTCTAGCTGGTGGGCGTCTGGAGCACTGTGTCTGCGGGGCGGGCTGCGACAGATGACCTCGCTGTGAAACTTAGGTTTATGTTTTAGGTTGGTCATGGGCAGCATCTTATTTGAACGAGCCACCCTGGAGTTTCCCGGGATGTCGAGGCCGGCAGTCAACCAAGTGACCTGTGAGGTTCAGTCTGGGGAGTTTGTCGTTATCCTAGGGCCTTCGGGCTGCGGCAAAACGACGTTACTCAAGCTGGTTAATCGGCTATATGAGCCAACTTCGGGGCGTATCAGCGTTGACGGTCAAGATATTCGTCTACAGTCGCCCACTGGCCTCAGGCGCAAGATTGGGTATGTGATTCAACAGTCGGGTCTCTTTCCTCATAAGACGGTGGCGCAAAATGTCGCTGTGGTGCCAAAGTTGCTGAAATGGCCGCAGGCAAAGATCCGGCAGCGAGTTGAGAGCTTGCTAGGGCTCGTCAAGCTGCCGCCAGCGGAGTATCGCGATCGCTATCCAGCCCAGTTATCGGGGGGACAGCAGCAGCGGGTGGGCATTGCTCGAGCCTTAGCGGGAGATCCTGACTATCTGCTGATGGATGAACCGTTTGGTGCGATTGATGCGATTACCCGCAGTGCTTTGCAAACTGAAGTTTTGCGATTACAACAGCAATTACAAAAGACGATTTTGTTTGTCTCCCATGATGTTGATGAGGCGCTGCGATTGGGCGATCGCATCATCGTGATGAATGCCGGGCGTATTGCCCAATACGACACCCCGTTTAACCTGCTGACCCAACCTGCAGATGACTTTGTATATGACCTGTTAGGCGCAGATGATCGCGTTCGACAGCTGGGGGTTTTATCTATCCGGTCGGCCATGCAACCTCTGTCGGATGGCCCCCTGACCCCTCAGAGGCCAACGGTGGAGACGGTTGATACCCTGCGCCAGGCGCTCTCGTTGATGTTGAAGACGGGGAATTCGGAATTGGTGGTGCGCAAAGGGGATGAACCCGTTGGTCTACTGACATTGAACAATATCCTGGCGCGATCTTCGGAGGCTAATGGCTGATGGCATTCCTACTCAGCCATTGGAGTGAGGTGAGTTTGCTGCTGTGGCAGCATCTACAAATGACCTTGGTTACCCTTGCGATCGCCGTGGTCGTGGCGTTGCCCTTAGCGTTGCTGATTCAGCGATATGCCTGGCTATCGGTGCCCGTAATGGGAATATTAGGCATTTTTTACACCATTCCTAGCTTGGCGCTAATCATTTTCTTGGTGCCAATTTTTGGCCTGAATGCAACCTCTGTGATTGCTGCGATGGTGGTTTACACCCAGGTGATTTTGGTGCGTAACCTCACGGTGGGTCTCTCCGGTATCGATCCCGCCATTCTTGAAGCGGCTAGAGGTATGGGGATGAATGCTTGGCAACGCTGGTCTTGGATTCAGGTGCCGTTAGTGATGCCGGTCTTCATTGCGGGCGTTAGGGTCGCTACCGTTGTGGCGATCGCCATTGCCACTATTGGTGCCAAGTTCAATGCCGGCGGGTTAGGAACCTTGCTCTTCGACGGGATTCAAACGAATCGGATTGATAAGATTTGGGTGGGGGCGGTGGCGGTGGCCATATTGGCCCTAGTCATAAACAGCAGCCTGCTTTGGATTGAAAGGTGGAGCCGCCAGGGTGCGCCTGCCTCAGCGCTTGGAAAATGAACCCGAGCAGTTTCTTGGCCACCGGCTCCGATGAGGTTTTGGGTACACCGATATCTACGGTTTGCTGCCGTTGCCGAGTGCTGACCAGCATTTGATGTCTGAGGCGATTAGTAGACGAACTGAGGTTATCGAAGCCCAGGCCCAACTGGCTAGACGAGGCGTGAAAAGCGAGCTTTAATTTGCCAAAGTGTTGTCCGATTTGAGGATTTTGGCTTAGCTCTCAGCCAAGGTTTTGAGATTTTGTAACCCGGCTTCGTAGTCTTGCCCTACCATGGCATCCATCAGCAAACCCAAGTAAGCATTGAGTGGTTGTTTGACCAGCGGAACGCTTTGTCGCATGTCAGTATCCAGCATCCAGATAACCTGGGTTTGTTTTCCTTGGGGCGATAGTTGAAAGGTGGCGTCAGCTTCGCCATTGGCACCAAAATCCAGATGGGTCTGCAGATAGTTCGGGGCATCCATCTGGACAATGGTTTGTGACCCTGAGCCCACTTGGGGGCTGTCACTCGACCAGATGATTTGCTGGCCCATCCCACTACCGGAGATTTCCAGAGTAGCGTCTGGATCAAGCTCAGCCCAAGGAGACCACTTGCTCCACGCTTCAAAGTCGCTAATCAGCGCAAATACTGCTGACGGTGCGGCATCAATTGTAATGGCTCGCTCTATATGTACTTGGCTCGGCAACAAATAGCTCACGCCAATGAGCACCAGCACACCTGCCAGCAAAACTCCAGCTATCCTTTTGACAAACGCCATCGCCATCCCCCATCTGACTATCGTGCGTCTCTACTGTAAAAGATTTCTGATAGTGGCGAAATGATTGGTAATGTCCTTTGCCCAATGGGCCAACCTGTGCCTGCAATGGCCTGAACAGAGCAATATCGATCTCAGATTTACAGATAAATTTAAGTCTGAATCAGTAGTCAGCGAGACGGCTTGGTTGGCAACTGTCGGTAAAGCGCCGACATGGTCATATAAAGGGCATAAGCAAAAAAGCCTACGGCGATCGCCGTCAGCCAAATCTTGCCATAGGGTTGATCATCTAAGCGATCTAGCACCTGCCCCAAGCCACCGGCTTCTTCATCATCGACAAAATAGGCAGACTTGAGCAAATAGGCCCCAATCAGGGTAAAACTAACCCCCCGGGCGGTATAGCCCAGCTTGCCGATCGCCACGGTTGATTGCTTGACGGCTGAATATAATTCGGGTTTGAACTCGTCAATAAAGCTCTCGGAAAAGGCCCCATAGATATAAACTAAACCCACCACAATGACGCCTAGCCCAGCCGCCGAGAGCACTAGAGGCCCAACAGGCGTTTTAAAGAGTGCTTCCGCAATTTCTTCTACCGTATCGTCAAAGTCAACGGTGAGGCCAATCGCCAATCGCAAAGACGTGTAGCCAACTCCCAGGTACGTTAGGCAGCTACAAAGATAGCCGCATCGCTGCACGACATTTTGTATGCTGTTCGAATTTTGATCATGGTCAGGGTCAATCAAAATCTGCACCAGTCGCCAAAAGGAGTAGCCAAACAATCCCACTCCCAGCAGCAATAAAATCACACTACCGATGGTGCGATCGTTCAGCGTGGCCAAGACCGCTTTGCTGCCCCCTGCAGATTTGCCGTCATAAAATACAGCCCGCATTGAAAATAGACCGATCAGTCCATATAAAAATCCTTTGGCAGCGTGCCCAAAGCGGATGTAGCGCTGGGCCCAAGTCTGCCGAAACAGCCGAAATAGCAGCTGCTGGCCTAGGGTTAACCAAGAGCTAAGCAATTTCAACCGTTTCAATGAGTTCCGCATTGTTCTCAGCTCGAAACGGTAAAAAGTGGCAATCTCTGAGCCTGGAAACCTTGGAATAGAGTATCTGAGATTGTCGAATTAAGCCACATCTGAAGAGGGGGAAATAATGAAATCGTAGGAGTTTTACGCTTGGTCGCCACATCAAAGGTTTGCCGCCGTTGCTTAATTAAATTGACTGAAAATATCATGTTGGAAAAATGAAGACGTCAATGTTGATCAGCAAAACGGTTAATCCAAAATGTTTGCAGCCACTGTTGTAAGGTTAGTGTCAGCGGCAGAGCTAGCAGTAAGCCTAATAAGCCAAAGAAAATTGAAAAAACGACTTGGGACAAGAGGGTGATAGCGGGCAACAGAGAGACTTGCTTCTGCATGACAAAGGGAGTCAAGATATTGCTCTCAATCTGCTGAATTGAGACATAAAGAACAATAACGGCGATCGCTTTCCACGGCGCTTCCAATAGGGCGATCGCTGCCGGGGGCACAACACTGACCACCGGCCCAATATTGGGAATGAATGCGAGTAGCCCCGCAAATAAGCCGTTGGCCAAGGCTAGGGGAACACCCAACAGCCATAGTCCAATCATGCTCATGAGTGCAATGACAGTCATATTAAATGCAATGCCAATAAACCAACCAGCGATCGCACCCTCACAATCATTTAAGACAGTTTCTATCTGGGGCCGAATTGAGGAAGGAAATATTTTTTTGAAGAGATGGCGATAGGGTGTCGGATTTAACAGCATCATGATCGTGACTACCGCCACTAGGAGTAGGTTCAGCGTGAGTGAAAGCGTATTGGAAAAAATGGTGAAGGAACGGCGGAACAGCATTTGAAAATCCAAATTTCCCAACTGCTGAGATAACGAATCGACCAGCTCGAAATTATTTAAAGAAATGGGACCAATTCGCTTTAGGTTCTCTAACCATTGCTGTAGGCGATCAATTACTTGAGGCGATAAATTGATCAGCTCTCTGATCTGCTGTGTAAAGGGAGGTACGATAATGAGCCCAAAAATCCCCATGAGCAGAAGGACCAGAGCAACTGAAACGGCAACAGCAGCTTTGCGTGAAGGTAGCCATCGCTGAAAGAAAATGACTGCTCGATTGAGAACGACTGAGAAGATAACCGCGGTAAAAGTCAAAAGTAAAATATTGCGAATTTGCCAAGAAATATAGAGGGAAATGAGCAAAGCGATTAGGGTCATCCACTGGCTGAATTTCACTTTCTCAATCTCCCGCTACGCTTGTTCTATAAGTGAAAAAACGAGAATATAGTAAATCTAAGTATGCCTTTGGCGCTTAACCAAGCGATAGGAAAGCCAAGCAATGCTGCCGACAAATAGCGCAACCAGTACTCCTTTGCTGATCGGTCCAATAAACTCCCCCACACGCTCAAACTGATCTCCTAACAGATAGCCAGAGATCGCTAAAGCTGCTGTCCAAATGACCGTGCCAATCGACGAATAAATCAGATAGGGCAAAATCTGCATGCCCCCCAGTCCCGCTGGAATCGAAACATAGGTACGGACCCCAGGTACGACCCGGCCAATGCCGACAACCCACTGACCGCCCCCCTCTTGAAAAAAGACAATAGCCTTTTCAATATCTCGGGGTTTGACGGTTAGCCACTTACCGTATTCGGCAACTAAAGCCAACAATTGTTCTTGACTCGTCCAGCGACCAAGCCAATACCAAAATAGCGTGCCAACCACCGACCCAATTGAGCCTGCAATGATGACTCCGACTAAGTTCATCTCGGCACTGCGACTGCTGATAAAGCCTGATAAGGGCATCACCAATTCAGATGGAATGGGGGGAAACAGGTGCTCCAGCACCATAAGGGCAAATACGCCCAAATATCCTAATGATTCGAGCCAATCTGAAATCCAGGCAAGCATAAAATTCAGGAAAAATATAAAAAATTAATCAGAGGTCATCAGCCCCTAGAGGATGCAGGTATTCAAGTGTGATGCGACAAGTTTTTTGCTCACTGGATCGCATTGACCTAATTTATAGATGATGCAATGGCGCGTCATCCTCCCATATGTAGAAATGAATAGCTAACACCGTCAAGGTATTGAGATCTGGTCACTTTAACAATGTAAGCCATCGGATTTAGCTCTATGGCGGTCATTACCGATTTAAACCTGGCTGTTCATAGCGCGATTTTCTATGGATATTTCTGAAACTCGTATTAATGCCGGCGAATTAATGACTTGATACAAGTAGCGATTGACATAAGAAGTTGGTTGAAAATTCTTCTTCTGGATATCTAGAAAGGCGACTTTAAGAGCATCTACCAGCTACCGGCGATCGCTCTGTCTGATATGTAAAACGCGTCTAGATATAGATCAGGGGGTATATCTTTAGTGAGACGTCTCGTTAGGCCCGGCTCTTTACTATGAAATGTGGTGAGTTGTGGCGGTCAAAAATTATTGTTTGTAGTTGCGATACAGCTGCCGGACAAAGCAAATCTAGCTGGCTAGTAATGACAGATTTACGTTAAAGAGCTGGCGATCACGATGATTGCGGGCTGCCGCCAAGCCGCTTGAGATATTTGTTGTGTTACCCGTAATAAATGGAGAGTATTTAATGTCTAATTCGTCTAATTCACTTGCTAGCTGCAAAGTTGCAATATTAGCCACCGATGGATTTGAGCAAATCGAGCTTACCGATCCCCGTCAGGCTTTAGAAGATTCGGGGGCGCAGGTGCATGTTGTCGCTCCAGAGGAAGGCGATATTCAAGGATGGCATCACCACGATAAAGGCGACAAAATTGCAGTTGATCGTGCGCTCAAACAGGTGAAGGCCGACGACTACGATGCGCTACTTTTACCCGGGGGACCTTTGAACCCTGACCAGCTGCGAACTAACGAGCAGGCAGTGCAGTTTATTAAAGATTTCTTTGCGGCGGCAAAGCCTGTAGCGGCAATTTGTCATGCGCCGTGGACTTTAGTCGAAGCAGATGTTGTTAAAGGCCGAACGGTAACCTCTTGGCCTTCGCTAAAAACAGACTTGCAAAATGCTGGAGCCACTTGGGTAGATCAAGAAGTTGTCGTTGACCAAGGCTTAGTGACAAGCCGTAATCCTGATGATTTGCCCGCCTTTAATCGCAAAATGGTGGAAGAATTTTGCGAAGGTAAGCACGCAGCCCAGGCCCAGTCTGTGTGACAGCCATTCTGGCAAGTCGGCATCACTGGGACTCGCAATCTGACTGGGACTCCCTTCTATTAGCAGCCTTAATGGAAGGGAGTCAGTTATACCCATTCTCCATAATAGCGCTACAGATTTGAAGATCCCCCGCTGTCGCTGCCCCCTTGAAAAAGGGGCTTTGAAGAATCTATGTGTCGTCGTGATTCGCAGAAATAGTATTATTTGCTAACGGGGGTTGAGCAATTTTGATGGTGAGTCTTGGAAGCGCGATCGCAAATCGCCGCCTCGACAGAACGAGCCACTAAAATTTCTGCCAAACATCCCGGACTCGGTGCAGAGCCACAATAATTACTGACAGCCAGGAAACGCCAATCGCTACGCCCACGATGACATCGGTTGGCCAATGAGCTCCGAGGACTAATCTGGAGCTGATAATCATGCCTAACCAAAATCCAGTCAGGACAATGGCCAACAATCTCTCTGCCCAGCTGCGAGTTGAGCTACACCACAAATAGCCAAGGATGCCATATACCGTAATTACCACAACGGTATGACCAGAGGGAAATGAGTGCAGTCCAGAGGCCGCGACGCCATCAGCAATTAAGTTAGGGCGATCGCGATTCCAATAGCCCCAACCAATCCACACGAGGGAAAATTGCAGCACATACCCGACAAGCATGGTTGCCGTTAGCAGCGGTTGCGATCGCGCCACAGTAATCGCGGTAAATAAACCGATAATAGGCAACATGCCCAGTAAATTACCTGGAGACTCCCAAGTGATGGCTCGCGAAAACGTAAGAGGCAATCGCTCGGCTAAAATCGGCAGCTGCGCCTCGTCCCAGCTCTGAATTCCCTGGTTGAGATGGCCTTTGACACTGACCGTGAGCGCCAAGGTAAGCAATGCGCATAACCCGAGCCCTAGGATCAGCGTGCCGAACCAGCGTCGCCAAACTGGATAAGGGATCTGGTGGCTCTCTTTCCAAAAGCGATGCCAGCCTACCCGAATTAGTTGAAGAATTCTCCAGCGGTTCATGTCGTTTGAGTCGTCATAGCCTTGACGTTGTTTTAGGTGGGCTGTTTTTAGCCCAGTAGCATTAGTTCTGCACACTAGGGCAGAGTCAAAATCTGTTGTCGCCCTGTCAGTAATTAACCCGTACTTAATCTTGTGTCGTAGCTTACTGTTGCGCTGCCCACGGGGATATACCTCGCTGGGTAGAAGCTGGTGGTGTGGCAGGGGGCAGAAAAGTGCAGAGCAGGATTTTGCCAGCCGCGGACCAGCGATTATTAGGTATCCAAACCTGACCGCGATTGTCTACAGCTAAGGGGCGTTGCCCGCTGAATGTAGATTGGTCGGCGGGGATGCGGAATCCGATGTTATTTTTGCTCAATTGCCCGACAGTCATAGCCAACAGCTATCGATTTACATAAACCTTTTGAGTGGCGATAGAGTCCTCCAATTGCGAGATGCTAACTGGAAATACCTGCATTACCTTGAGCGTAGTAGCACTGCGGTTTTTGTTGGAGGATTTATAGGGCGGCTGGTCGGGTCATTCTGAACAATGGCCGCGCTATGGATGGTGTTGCTATGACGGGACGCAGATCAAACATTGGGGAAAAAGTACCATGGCACAGAAAGGACAGAGCTTGATGATGTGGCTCAAAAGCATTTTTAGCGGGCTTTCGCCTTGGGGCATGTCTCGAGCTTGGTGGGTCAAAATTCAAGCTAAGAATCCCGCATACACTTACTACTTTGGGCCGTTTGAAAGTTGGGATGCTGCGAATGAAAGATTGCCTGGATACATAGAAGACCTCAATGCTGAGCAGGCTAAAATTGCTTGCTCAACGATTGAATGGTGCGCTCCTCCCAAACCCACCATTGAAGGTTCTCATCAAGCGCTCTAACCAATCGACGGAATTTTCGCAGTCATTGTGCCTCCTCAGGGCGATCGCTCAGCCTGCATCGCCCCTTGCACTAAGCGGATTTCAGCGTAGGAGTAGTCATTTCCCAGGCGATCGCGGACGGCACTCAAATAAGGCTCCGAGGTTTGATGTAGGGCCTCACGGATCGTTGAGGCCCGCTCCTCAGATACTAATTCGTTCAGATCGAGCGCTTCTCCAGCTGCCAATAAGGCGACTAAGTGGCCCACGATGGTGTTTGGGCGCAAGCGTCGAAGTTCCGCAATCTCCGAGAGGGAATGTCCTTCTCGGTACAGTTGCAGCGTCTGCACTTGGGTGTGGCTAATGCCTGGACGATCGCTAGGGGCTAGTCCCGTTGTCTGGATACCTTGAGCGTCGCAGTAAGCATTGATGGTGTCGATAAACGCTTGGCCATATTGCTCTAGTTTGCGGCTACCAACCCCCGAAATCTGGCTAAACTGTGCCAGCGATCGCGGCATGCGTTGGGTCATGTGTCTCAGGGTGCTCTCGGTAAATACGATGTAAGGGGGCACTCCTTGGGCGTCGGCCAATCGCTTGCGCAGCGATCGCAACTGGCTGAGTAAGCCCGCCGCTTCCGCCGCATTGACGGGGGCATCAGAATTACTGCTGTTGATTTGCTTGGGCATTGCAACCTGCACTGCGAGTTGCTTGCGCAACACTTGCCAGCTGGCGGCGTTGAGCTTGAGCACAGGAAATCCATCGGTCGTTTCGGCCACTAATCCCTGGTGCAGGAGCGATCGACCGAGCAGTTTCCATTCCTCTACGCTGCGGTCTTTGCCAATGCCGTAGGTTGACAGCTGATCGTGCTGCAGCTCTAAAATGCGCTTTTTTTGTGAGCCTCGTAGCACGTCGATAATGTGCGTCAAGCCAAACCGTTCACGGCAGCGGGCCACACAAGAGAGCAATTTTTGAGCCTCAATCGTCCAGTCTTCTACGGGCTTCGGGTGACAACAGTTATCACAGCGATCGCAGTTCCCCGCAAACGTCTCACCAAAATAGCTGAGTTGAATCTGACGACGACAAACCGTACTCTCGGCATAGTCAAGCACCTGGCGAAGCTGCTGGCGGGCGATGTTTTGCTCTTGCTCGTCTGACTTTTGCTCAATGATGTAATTGATTAGAGACACATCGCCATAGCTGAAATAGACGATGCAGTCCGCTGGCTCGCCATCTCTGCCCGCTCGCCCAGACTCTTGGTAGTAGCTTTCTAAGGTGCGCGGTAAATCATAATGGGCTACAAGACTCACGTCCGGCTTATTGATGCCCATGCCAAAGGCAACCGTGGCAACCATCACCTGTACATCATCGTGAATGAACCGGCCTTGGTGGGCGCTGCGATCGCTATCTGACAATCCGGCATGGTAAGGCAGGGCGCTGATCCCATCCTGCTGCAGTCGGGTCGCTAATTCCTCAACGCGCTTGCGACTCAGGCAGTAGATAATACAAGCGCCAGTGGCAGCTCTAATTTGCTGTAGCAGATGGGCATAGGCATGGCGATCTTTCGGCCGCACTGCGTAGTACAGATTGTGGCGGTTAAAGCTAGAGACAAATACCTGTGGCGTTTGCAGTGCTAGCTGCGCGCAAATGTCCTCTCTTACTCGGGCCGTCGCTGTGGCGGTCAGCGCCATCATCGGTACCTTTGGAAACCCTGCCCGTAAACGATGGAGCTGACGATATTCAGGCCGAAAGTCATGGCCCCACTCCGAGACACAATGGGCTTCGTCAATCGCAAATCCAGAAATTCCCACCTGCTGGTGGAGCCGGGATAAAAAGGGCCAAAACCCCTCGCTCAATAATCGCTCTGGTGCTACATAGAGCAGTTTGATGTCCCCAGATAACAGTTGCTGTTCACGGTTGCGCACATCTGTCAGCTTGAGACTACTGTTCAAAAAGGTGGCCGCAATCCCGTTATTTTGCAGCGCATTTACCTGGTCTTGCATCAAAGCAATCAGCGGTGAAACCACAACCATGACCCCTAACCGCAGCAGCGACGGTAGCTGATAGCAGAGCGATTTGCCGCCGCCCGTAGGCATCACCACCAAACAGTCTTGATGTTGTAAAAAAGCCGCGATCGCAGCGCGCTGGTCTAAGCGAAAGTGTTCATAGCCAAAGAAATGTTTGAGGGCCGATTCGAGGGAAGGCAATTGAGTTGAGGCGAGTAAACTCATGTCGCGCGATCGCAAGTGTTCAGGCCTTAGTGTACCTATAGGTCGGGAATGCTGCTGGGCTTAAACTGCTTAATCCACTGTTTAAAGGAACCCAAATGACGCTGCCACGCCGCCAGCATTGAATTTTCGCTATGCTCATCGGTTATAAGGGTGGCTTGGCTATAGCAAAAGTAGGCTTCGTCATAGCGGTCTAAACGATGCAGAGCCACCCCCTTAAACAACCAAGCCTGTGCATGGTGAGAGTCTCGCGCCAAGACGCGATCGCAAATTGGCACAGCAGCCTCTGGCTGATTCAAGTGAATGAGACAGACGGCTTGGTTGACCCAGTCATCTAAACTGCGATCGGCCTCTGGCAAACGACAATACATCTGTAGGGCCTCGGCGTATTCACCCGCATTGAGTGAAGCCCAAGCCAATTCGCATGATCCAGAAGTTCGCGTGGCCGAAAAAAGCTGTTTGTCCATTATGGGGCTTTGATTACATCAAAAAACTGAGATGCATAGATTCGAGCAGGTCTAGTCAAATATGCCCAGACTCAACTGAAAATGTTGGTCATACCTATCAGCGTTGACTAGACAGGCCCCTTGAAAGCCAAGCACTACCATCGTCCTTACTTTGACGGTCACGGGATTCGAGGTCACTGATCAACCAGAGCTTTCCTGGCATGAAAAATATTGATTGAGCATTGGGCTCAGTAGGTTTACAGATTCATAAGCCGCTAAATATTTTAATCCCCCATAGTGCGACTTCCAGGAACTTAACAAAACCCCACAATGCCGAAATATTCTGCCTTTAGTCTGAGACCGCAGGCACCGGAGGCCAGCGTGGATTTCGCCTCCGATTTACGCCACCTCAGGTTGGAGATGTCGAAACGTAACGGCTCAATTACGTTTATTTGCAGAAGCCGTCCCTGGCCTAATCCTCCCCTCAAAATTAAAACAAGCACCAGCCTTAGAAGCCCCGCGCATTCGCACTTGCCGATGGGGGTCGAAGCTTAACCATGCCCAGTTACAGGACCGAAACAGTCTAGCCAGATGTAACGCATTGTAAATAAAGTGACGTCATGCCGTCTTGATGTCTTGACAGTATCCGGTGAATGCCGCTAACTTAACATCCATACCCGGGTCACATAACTCAGTACGCAACATGGAAGACCAGCAAAAAGCTACGAAAGTTACTCTATATCTGACTTCAGATTTGCATCGTCAACTCAAGATTCGCTCGGCTGTTGATGGTGAGCCGATGTCTTCATTAGCGGAACGGGCCCTGCATTTTTATTTGTCTCATTCAGAGGTGGTTAAGCAACATTCCGAGCACGGTAGTACTTATCGTACCTACAGTTGTCCCAGCTGCTCTGATGCGGTGGTTGTTAAGGATGGTGACCTGGTTTCTGTGAAGGAAGCGGTAAAAGCTTCTTCCGGCGGCGACGAGTTAAGTGTCGGAGTGTCGGAGGTGGTTCGAGATAGCTCACGCCCTGAAGAGGGGCAGTTGATTAGCTGCTAACGGACGGTTGTTTCCTCATTTTGTCAAGGTCAAGTGTTGACCGATTGTTCTACCCTTCGTTTTGAAGGTAATGCCAGGAGTGGTACCCATGAGAGAAGATCTCAACATACTCATACAAGCGCAGTATCCCCTGGTCTATCTAGTGACTTTTGAGGAGGAGCGGGCTGAGCAGGCCGTCTACAGTGTGGCTCAACAACTGCGTCCGCAGCGGCGCATTTATTCTTGGACCATGACCCATGGCATTGTTGAGCATGGCCAGCCGCGAAATGTCACCCAGCACAATAGTACTGTCTCTCCAGAGGCGGCTGTGGAATGGGTGATTCGTCAGCGGGAACCAGGCATCTATATATTTAAGGACCTGCATCCGTTCAAAGATTCACCAGCTGTGACTCGATGCTTACGTGATGCGATCGCTGGCTTCAAAGATGCCCAGAAGACGATCATTTTGATGTCGCCCATCCAAGAGATCCCCGTTGAGCTAGAGAAGGAAGTCGTGGTTCTGGACTTCCCACCGCCCACTATGGGTGAGCTCAACACCGTGTTGAGTAACGAGCTCAATACGGCCAAGGCTACCCGCATCACCACTGATGTCCGTGAGAAGTTACTCAAAGCTGCATTAGGCTTGACTCGCGACGAGGCTGAAAAGGTCTATCGTAAAGCCCGAGTAACGGCTGGCAAGCTGACCGAGAGCGAAGTTGACATTGTGCTCACGGAGAAGAAGCAGCTGATACGGCGCAACGGCATTCTGGAGTTCATGGAGGTGGATGAAACCATTAACTCCGTGGGCGGTTTGGAAGAATTGAAGCACTGGCTCACTCAGCGATCGAATGCGTTTACCGAGCGAGCTCGCGAATATGGTCTGCCTCAGCCGAAAGGTATGTTAATTCTGGGGGTGCCTGGCTGTGGGAAGTCATTGATTGCCAAGACGACCTCCCGCCTTTGGGGACTGCCCCTGCTAAGGCTGGATCTAGGACGTGTTTATGACGGTTCCACGGTAGGCCGTTCCGAGGCTAATCTGCGCAACGCCCTGAGGACGGCTGAGTCGATTTCTCCAGCAATTTTGTTTATTGATGAGATTGACAAGGCCTTTGCCGGTAGTTCCGGTTCCTCCGATTCGGATGGTGGTACATCGAGCCGAATTTTTGGAACGTTCTTAACTTGGATGCAGGAAAAAACCTCTCCTGTCTTTGTCATGGCGACGGCTAACCGAGTCGAGCGATTACCGGGTGAGTTTTTGCGTAAGGGCCGCTTTGACGAAATCTTCTTTGTCGACCTACCTAACGAAGAGGAGCGACAAGAAATTTTCAAAATTCACTTACAAAAGCGTCGCCGCGACATAGAGCGCTTTGATCTGCAGCAATTGGTCAAGGTTTGCGATGGCTTTTCTGGGGCTGAGATCGAGCAAGGCATTATTTCTGCCATGTACGAAGCGTTTGCTCAAGATCGTGAATTTACCCAGCTTGATATTATTGCTGCGATTCGGGCGACGATGCCCCTGTCTAAGACGATGAATGAACAGGTGACTGCCCTGCGCGATTGGGCTCGTCAACGGGCACGCCCCGCAGCAGCCTCCGTCGCTGAATATCAGCGGATGGAGTTCTAAAAGCTTTTTCTCTGAGTTGCTTCAGAGAAAAGGGCTAGCGATGAGCTAGCAGTCCATACCCGAAGGTTGATAAGGGATTCAG
Organism: Leptolyngbyaceae cyanobacterium; assembly: GCA_050331235.1. GTDB lineage: Bacteria > Cyanobacteriota > Cyanobacteriia > Phormidesmidales > Phormidesmidaceae > Halomicronema. The sequence goes on along the minus strand of JBHJHA010000061.1, from coordinate 16,175 downwards.
CCCTGTCCGTCTTCATCTCTCTCAAACCTCGTTGTCTCTCTCAAGTTCTCTCCAGGAGGAAACACCATGTCTCATTTCAGCACCTTGCGCACGAAAGTGACCGATGCTGCAGTTCTTCAGCAGTCTCTCTGTGACCTCGGTATCTCGGTTAAGACCGAAGCTGATGTTCGCGGTTATAACGGTCAGCGTGTTCGTGCCGACATCGTAGCTGTTCTCGAAGGTGAGTATGATCTCGGCTGGTCTCGCAATGCTGACGGCAGCTTTGATCTCATCGCTGACCTATGGGGTGTTGCTAAGAAGCATAATCAGACTGAACTGATCAACTCCATCAATCAGAAGTACGCAGTTAACAAGACCTTGGCTGAAGTCAAGCGTCCTGGCCTACAGAACGCTAACGTCAAGTTGGTGCTTCAGTAAGCTCAATTGCGTTCCCAGATATGATGGGCCAGTCTACTGTTTTGTAGACTGGCCCATTTTTTGTATAAATGTGGCTGGATAGCTCGGTCAAAGGGTGGAGGCTGGTCGAACTCAGAGTACAGAAAAGGCTGTCACTATGGGCGATTCAGCGATTGGAAAAAGCATTTGATCTGGTTGCGGCTAGCCTACCACACTATTGGCGGAGCTGATTGATGCTTAGCAGATAGATATCCAGCCAGGGAAACTCTGTGCTGTCGATGCTTTACCCGTCTGGCGATGCCACTCCTAGCCGAAGGCTAAAATTGGCCTCCCCAACTGCTCTACAGGTGCCGTATGAGAGGAGCCATATTTTATTTAGTTCAAAAGTAAATAAGCTCAATCTGGATTGTGGGGAGATTGGTTAGCCCGACAGTGTGGTAACGATTAAGTAAGATTTGGCCGCCGCGTATTCAGCTGCGAGGGTTGAGCGGCACCAGTCTAAGTCAGGAATTTTTCCCGCTTTGCCCGTTAGTTCTAGATATTCACAAACCTTGGATACTCGCTCGGCGCCTAGGTTGGCACTACTGGACCGCAGACTGTGCGCTGCTTGAATCAAGTCTTCACAATTGCTACGGCTAACTGCCGCGATGGTGGTTTCGATTCTTTGGGCCGTGTCAGCAATGAAGCACTCGACCAGATCTGACAAAAATTCCTGGGCTGACTCTCCGGCGAGATTGCGGATAGAATCAATGACCTCGGAGTTGACGATGGGGCGGTCAGCCAAACTGAGCTCTGGACATTGCTGCGGGGCTGAAGGACTATCTGCTGTAGACGTGCGATCGCAATTATTACCTCCCATAGCTTGGTGCCGTGTCCAAAACTGCCTTGCCCTCGTCAGGATTTCATCTAGGGTTGAAGGACTGATTGGTAAGGCAATATGCTCTTGTATAAGGGCTTCGTTCAGTGCAGTATCAGGACAACTTGCTGGGTTAATTGAAACAACATAGGGCAGCTGGCCATTACGACGCAGTTGATGTAGTCGCTCAATAAAAGCACCCTCATAGGGGTGACGCATGTCGGTCAAAACTAGGCTGTATGTTTGGGCGGCGAGTTGGGTGAGACAAGCTTGCTCATTGGTAACCGTATCAACGGTATAGCCCAGGTAGTGAAATAATAAACATAGATATTGTTGGTTGAGCTGACTGCTGGAAAACAGGAGCGGATTCATCATTTATCCAGATTGTATGAAGTTGTTTTTCGGCTTTACGGCATCTTGAGCAAACGATGGAGCAATTTTTCTGAAAATTCGGGAGTTGCCTTTGAGTCCTGCCAGCACTCTACTAATAAGAGATTTAGTTGGTAGTATGCCCAAAGCTGTTTTTGCTGGTCTGTATTCAAAGACTTAGTCTGGGCAATCTGACGATGACGAATTAATAGTGCTCTAAATTCATTGAGCCATTCCGGTCCTGAGGTCGTCCACCAAGCTGCCAATTTGTAGGGATCTGTATCAACTTCAGGAAGTTTATTTTTGAGCGTGCAAAATGTTTTATGAAAGATGGGGTTCAACTGAAATTTCTGCTCCAGTTCTAGAGCAAAAGTGAAATTTAGGATGCAGTCTACATCTGGTTTCTCAATTAGCCTTTCACCGGCTTCGTAAACTCTTGCTAGCGAAAGGTCGAGACTGATGTCCGATTCTGAGACGTGGGCAAGGGCCCCATCAAGGGCTGTTGCTAGCCGAAGATCGCGATCGCCAAACAGGCTGAGATAAAAAGCCCGAACCGCTGCGGGTTGATACTGGCTCTGGAAAGTGTCAACTTTGGCCGCGATCGCCCTTAAGCAGTCTGTGCAGGCAGGCTCCGTTATGACGGATTGCTGAATCACTTGATGCATGGCCTCAAGTAACGGGTCGGACTGCGTAATCATGTTGGCTGTCAACCTCAATACCTCATGCCAAGCAGGTTGTAGCGCGTGGTTGGCGAGATTTTGAATCGCTTGGGGCAGAGATTCGGGAGTTGCATGATAAAGAATCTTGCGAGCGGTGAGATATTCTTGAAATGTCAAATGGGAAAACGAGTAAATATCTTTGGCTCGTTCCACAATCAATCCATGCTGAAGCTGAATCGAATGAATAATTGCCTCACTTTCTGCATAAAGCGATTCCAAATCTTGAGCGGTGGAGACCTCCGATTCGATCAGGTAGTTGACAATGATTTCAGCTAGCTCAGTTTTCTCAAAAAAGTATTGCTCCCGCTCAAAGGTGGATGCTGCTATTTTTCCCAAGAGCTTTAGCTTTTCGGGAACCGATAATTCCTGGTAGATTTGAGCACGCTGAATCCCTCGAGATTGATCCCATTTAGTCAGTAAGATATCAAGGCCGGATTGATAAAGCTTGGCTCGATTTTTAGGGAAGCTGGAGCGACCTAAAAACACTGAGCACAATAGACTCAACAGGATTGGTGTGGTCAATAGTTCTTTGATGGGGCCATTTTCAGCCTGATCGATCGCGTCTAAGAAGAGGGCAATTTTCTGCTCTGCCTGTTGGCGATCGCCGACATTAGCGATAAACCACTGGCGCACAAATTGCTCAATCTGCGCAAGGCAGAAGTCATCGATTTCGATGTTGAGAAATCCTGAAAAATAAGGAATTTCACTGGTGAGGCGATTGGTTAGCAAACAGGCATTTTCTGGATAGGTTTGTGAAAAGTTCTGAATGTCTTGAAGCACGTCGTCAAAGCGGTCTTTTGGCACCTCATCTAAGCCATCTAGTAATAGTAGAAACCTACCCTGTGACAGGAGAAGGCGTATTTGATCATCTGTCAGCCCTGCTGATTGACCAAGGCGTTGAATGTGACGGTAAAGAGCCCAACCGGGGTGAGAAGCGGCTTCGATATTGGCCAAATCGTGTCGCAAGGTGACAAAAATCGGGATGCTCTGAGGCTGATACTGGCCAGCAATGCATTGGTTGGCTAAATGCTTCAGAAATGTAGTCTTGCCAGACCCCGGTTTACCTAGCAGCAAGGCTTTATGAGTCTGATGGGCGATCTCAACCCCATCAATGGCCTCGGGGTGTGGTTGAGCAGCCTGGAGACGCGATTGACCTGACTGAGGTGGTTTTAGGTCTTCGACATCGAGCCACTGCTGGTGACGTAGGTGGGGAATGATCCGAACGGGAGTATAGAGCGCTTCTAAGGAGAGCGGACGGCCAATATTGAGCGATGACTGTAAAACGCCACACTGTTTGTTTATTAAAGGACGCAGATACTGCCGCGCTTGCTGAACCCAGTCATCGACGGAAGGTTCTAGATGGGGATTGACAGCCTGAGGGGGGGCGGCAGGAACATCAGTGGCGGAGGAGCGAGGCAAGTCGGCAACGGCTTCCCAATCGAGGTCAAGTTTGAAACACAAATCGATGAAGATGTGCCGATCAATTGGTCGTCCGGAAAAGAATTTCCACACTGATTGCCGAGTATTGAGGCCGACTTCTAGAGCCAACTGTTCTTGGGTCCAGCAGGTGCGATCAAAGGCCCGTTTGGCGATCGCTTGCCCGGTGGTTGAGGCTTTGAGTGATCGTTTCCCCATTGCAACTGGACCATAAATCTCAGTGATTGAACATATTCATTTTTCCCATTTCTGGGTTAGAACTGTTCCTGCTCCATCCGCCTGAGTAAATTGCGCCTCCTCTTTGGGAACGTGACTTCGCTCGGTAATACCAATTCTCTGTAATAGCGCTACAGATTTGAAGATCCCCTGCTGTCGCTGCCCCCTTGAAAAAGGGGCTTCGAAGAATCTATGTGTAGTCGTGATTCGCAGAAATAGGATAAGAGGGTGTCGGCTTGAGGTTGGTGTCCGAATCCAAGGGGGTATCGGTAATCGATATACGATTTGTGGTTAAGCGGTCTGCTAGTTTGAAGTTCCGGTTGGGATGGCTGAAATGTGGCGAGGCAGTGCCCGCCCCGACTATCTATTGCGAAAGCACGAGTGCTAGTAGTTGGCTCAGGTCTACGATGCGATCACAATCCCGCTTGCTCCATTCCGAGGCTCTGTGGCGAGTGATCAGGACCCAGCCTGCTGGAGCGGTCTGGGTCCAAATCGGTTTGGCCAGGAGGGCTGGCACTTGAAGCGCATCGGCGATGGCCTGGATCGGCTCTGGACTACTGGAACTTAGCTCAGCCACGACTTCCGCGACATGGCTAAATATATCTGTGCGGTGGGGAGTGATTTGATTGAGTACGTTTTCCAGGGTTGACTGCTGAGACGCTAACCTCGGGAGATCAGCGGGAGCCGCGATTAGATAGAGGTGACCTTGAAAAAAAATCCATCCCTGGGCCGCGTTGAAAGCGCGCTGAAAAGCTTCTCCTAGACTAGTGAATAGACGTTGCTCCACTGGTTGCTGATGGATCTGGCGCAGTAGTTGTCGTAGCAGAGATTCCCAGGCGTGATCTGCCCCGACCAAGGTTTCTGCCGCGTTAAGGGGGAATGTTTGCGAGTTTGCCAACAGGCGTTTAACCCGTTCGCTCAAGACTGACCAGTTAATTGGTTTGCGGATATAGTCGGTTGCGCCCGCCGCAAATGCCTGTTGGATTGACGCTTCATCGTCGAGCACGGTAATCATCAAAATTGGGACCGTTGCCTGCAATTCCTGGCGTAAACGCTGACAGCAGTCAAATCCGTTGAGGTCTGGCATCATTGCGTCCAGCAGGACCAAATCTGGGCGGAGGCGCTCAAAATCTTGAAGGGCTTGCTGCCCACCACTCACCTGCACAACATCGTACCCCTGACGTGCTAGCGCAAGATTGAGGAGCTTGCGCAGGCTGCGATCGTCATCGGCAATTAAGATGAGGGGCTGAGAACGTTCCATGGTCGACGACTGAAAGGAAAAATTGGCAGGCCACAAACCGATGGTACGTGAAAGGTCGCGATCGCCTCGCCCCGAGTCGAGAAGGGTGACATAAAAATTCTCTATTTTCGATGAAAACTGCTGCTGCCAGGTTCCGGCTTCCCAAAGTGAAGTTCCTGATCAGGATGCTTTTGAGCCGGTTCAGCAAGTCGCGCCAAACCGGATTTGGCTCGGTGCCGAAGCACGGCAGCTTTGGTCACACCGTCGGCCGATATTGGCAGGTAAAGGGCGATCGCTAGTGGATGTCGTAGCCAAATAAGTTAGGATTGACGTCCTTAAGGTTGAGGTCGCCCAACCCATACTCCGCCCAGCGTTGGTCGACCAGGGCAGCGGTCTCTGGGTCAGAAACTAGCTCGTCGCTCCAGGGACGATCAGTCTCCGGATAAACCTTAGTGGTGGCGTCAATGCCCATGCGGCTGCCGAGTCCAGGCTTTTCGGTGGCAAAGTCGAGGCGATCGAACGGATTCTCCGGCAGGATGAAGACGTCCCTAGCTGGGTCAACTTTAGAGGTGACGGCCCACATTACCTGTCGCGGATCGCGGATATTGATGGATTTATCGACCACCACGACAAATTTAGTGTAAGTAAATTGGGGCAGCGCCGTCCAAAAGGCGAAAGCCGCTCGCCGTGCTTGGCCAGGATAGCTCTTGTCGATGGAAATGACGGCTGCCTTATAGCTCAACCCTTCCATCGGCAAAAAGAAATCCATGATTTCCGGCACCTGCATCCGCAAAATGGGGGTGTAGATGCGGTTCAAAGCGAGGGCCATCATCGCGTCTTCCTTTGGTGGGCGACCGCTAAATGCCGTCATATAAATGGGCTTTTTGCGGTGAGTCATGCAGTGAAAGCGCAGCAGCGGAGCATTGTCTCGTTGAGGACCGTAATAGCCAATGTGATCCCCTGCTGGGCCGTCAATATCGGTTTCTCCGGGGCTAATGGTGCCTTCTAGCACAATCTCAGACAGGGCTGGCACTTCTAGATCAACCGTTTTGCACTTCGCTAGGTTGACCCCTTGGCCGCTGTAGAGACCGGCAAAGAGCCACTCAGAAAGGTCAATGGGCAGCGGCGTCGCGGCGGCCAAAATCAGCAATGGGTCTACCCCGATCGCCACGGCGACCTCTAACTTTTCCCCCCGTTCGGCGGCTTTACGGAGATGTCGACTTGGCCCCCTGACTGATAACCATTGCACAGTAGCCGTATTTTTCGACTGGAGTTGGAGCCGATAAACCCCTACGTTTGGAATTTTGCTTTCGGGGTCTTTGGTCACCATCAGCCCGAGGGTGATCACCTTGCCCGCATCGTCAGCATAGACCCGCAACAGAGGCAGCTTGGTCAGATCAACCTCGTCCCCTTTTAGCACTACCTGATGACAGGGGGGGAATAGATCGCGATCGGGCTTCGCTTTAACCACATCAAAGAGGGCTTTCCCCATTTCCACCGCTTGGGAAAACTTTTTAGGCGGGCGCGGCTGGTACAGCAGGGCGAGCTTCTCCCCAATCGCTTCCAATTCCTCAGGGACTTCCAGACCAAAGCTCCAACACACTCGCTCTAAGGTACCGAGTACGTTGATCGCCAACGGCATGTTTGAGCCTTTGACATTTTCAAACAGTAGAGCTGGCCCCCCAGAAAGCAGCAGACGATTGGCAATTTCAGCAACTTCCAACTCGGGATCCACGGACGCTGTGATGCGTCGCAGTTGTCCCCGCTCTTCAATTTGCTTGATAAATGCCTGGAGATCTTTGGCCATGATTTAAGAAATATGAAGCTATCCCTTTCATTATGGAGGAAATCGGGGGTTCCCTAGGATCATCTGTTAAAGCCGTCTTTACACGTTTTGGGTGGTGACTGCGTATAGTTAAGGGGAGCAAGATTAGGCAACGAAAAGCGATGCGGTCATTTTTGCGCGTGGGGTTACTAGGCGGCAGTCTGCTAACGCTGACAAGCTGCTTTAACCAGCTAAACACTACCGCCATTGAGCAAGAAATCGAATCCGAGATTGAAAGCCAGAGTCGCCGCCTTTCCCTGGCTGAGGTTCGCTGTCCGGCGGATATTCCGCGGCAGTCGGGGGCCTATTTTCGCTGCGTTGGCTATCTACGGCCCGAGGGCGAATTCACCATCAATGTTGTGCAACTCGACTCCCAGGGCAGTATTGAGTGGGATGTCCCCAACTCTGAAGTGATCTTGAATATTGCCAAGGTTGAGGAGCGACTGCAGCGAGAGTTTGCTAAGGCCTTTTCTAAACGGGCGACCCTGAATTGTGGCGACTTATATCGGCTGAATCAACCGGGCGAGGAATTTGAGTGCGAGGTCATTGGTGGCGTTAACACGGGACAGGCACAGGTGACCGCGCTCTTGGTTAAAATTGACCCCGAGGGCAATCTTAACTGGTATGAAGTCAGGGAAGCGATCGCCCCCGCCGCTACCGTATCAAACCCGGCAGGCGAGTCCAGCAACGCTGCCGAGGGTGCCAGCGATAATGCGACCCCAACGCAGTCGACAACCAGTGGCGCAGCGACCCCTCAAACAACGCCCAGTGGCCGACCTAAAATTGCTGGTACCCGTGAAGTAGAAAGACCCCGAATCGCTGGTGACGATGATTGACTTGGGCGGCTGACCCCATACGCTCTTTTAAGCAGGGGGCTGATTAAGACGATGCTCGATTAGGGGTGAGCAGAGTGCAGCCTAGCCCCAAAAATACGAGTAGTGAGCCCAGCAGCTCTAGCTGGCTGAGGCTATCGCCGAGAAGCGCTCCCGCGAATCCCATGCCAAAGATCGGCACTAAGAGGGAGAAGGGGGCTACCCGATTGGGTGAATAGTGCTGCACCAGAAAGGCCCAGAAGCCAAAGCAGAGCAGCGACGAAATCAGACCCGTATATAAAATTGCGCCTACCCCCAGGGGTGTCAGCGATCGCACTGCTACCCACTGTCCTGTTTCGAGCCAAGCGGAGAGGCCGAGTAGCGGTAACGGTGGAATGAGAGCTGCCCACACCAGCAGCCGAAAGCCGTTTTTGACCTGAGCGAGTTTGAGGCAAATGTTGCCCCCTGCCCAGGAGATAGCTGAACCAATCACAAACGCCAGACCAACCAAGGCCGGACCACCGCTTCGTGCTAGACCAATCGTCACCATGCCTGAGAGCGCTAGGCCGACTCCAAGCCACTGCCAGCGGCGGGGCACGTCGCCCAAAATCCACGTCGAAAAAAGTAGGGTGAACAGCGCCTGAGATTGCACCACCAGGGATGATAATCCCGCTGGCATTCCCCGCGCCATGCCGATGTAGAGGAGTCCAAACTGTAAGACCCCCATCGTTAATCCCACCGCCACAATCCATCGCCAAGGTATGCCCCCTCGTGGAACCCAGAGGACTGCCGGAAATGCCACCACCACAAACCGCAGGGCAGCAAACAACAGCGGCGGAAATTCGCCCAGTCCCACTTGGATCGCAACAAAGGTAAAGCCCCAGAACAGGGCTGCCAAAATAGCCAACAGCGTGTGTAAAAAACTCACGGCAGCCCTCAAATCACTCAATGAGCTCGAGCTTGACTGAGTAAACATCATTAGCTCTCAGTGTCCCCAGCTTAAAGCCTGACGGCAGCAACGTTTTAGAGTCATGTGGTTGATGCAGTGCTCCTGCTTTGATCTTTGCTGCATAGCCAGCATTCAAGTTGATTGGGGGGTAAGGTGCTGAGTACTGAGTTCCAGGCACTCTATCAATCTGCACGAGGCTATTTTCTCAGGCTTATATAGTGCGATCTCCGGCGGCGAACGCCCTTCAATCGGCTCCCGTCTGCTGTCGTTGCAACTGACTCTGGGCTGGGTATCCTAGCCACAAAGTCGTCCCTTGTAACCATTACTACTGGCCAGTTTTCTATGGATGTCGCCGCCGCTGCTTTGGCTGATTCCAACAATGCGCTGATTCAACTGATGGATCACTCGCCAGACTGGATCGCACTATTTGATCAACAACATCGCTATCAGTGGGTGAGTCAGGGGCTAGCCGCCTTCCTCAGCGCTAGCCAGCTACCGTGGTTGGAGCAGACCAATACCGACCTGGCCCAGCAAGCTCACCAAACAGCCTATCCCAAAGCCTGGTGCAAGTATTGGCAGCAAGTTGCTGATGCCTTGACCACTGTTGTCCAGACCGGGCGGGCTGAATGCCGGATTCATCCCCTGCCAGCTGAACTGGCAGGGGATCCTCAATTTTGTGAGGTCACCTACACCCCGATCAAAACCAACGGTGAGGCCATTAGCCAAATTGTCAGTATCGGTCGGGTGGTATCTGCTGAGGCCATCCACGACAAAGCCCCCAAATCCCTCACGAAGGCACAACTGGTCAATTATCCTGACGCCATCGTAGGTGCAGAAATGCCGCAGCAAGTAGCCTCATCTGGAAGTGATGATGCGGGGTTGGCGATCGCCCCTGAGCCCACATCTCTATATAAGGCTGTGAACTCGCCTTTATCGGGCAGCTTGGTTCACCAGTCAGCCGAATTGATGCAGCTCGTACTGGACAACATTCCCCAGTATATTTTTTGGAAAGATTACAACTCGGTATATCTCGGCTGTAATCAACGCTGGGCAGAAATGGCCGGCTTGAGTCATCCCAATCAGGTGGTGGGCCTAACGGATGCTGACCTGCCCTGGAGTGAAGAAGAAGTCGAGTGGTATTTGCAATGCGATCGCCGGGTGATGGAAAGCGACACCCCCATGCTTCGCATTAAAGAATCTCAACTCCAGGCCGATGGTCACCTGACTTGGCGAGAAACCAGTAAATTGCCGATCCACGATGCTCAAGGCAACGTCGTGGGAATCCTCGGCACTATCGAAGATATTACTGAGCGCAAGCGGGGCGAAGACCTCCTAAAAGAATCGGAAGAGACCTATCGCAACCTGGCAAAACAGGAGGAACTACTCAACCAAATTTTTAATCAGATTCGTCAATCCCTCTCGTTGGACGTCATTCAGCAGCGAACTGTCCACGAGGTCCGTCAACTCTTTAATGCTGACCGTGTTGTCATCTATCGATTTGGCGAAAATTGGGTTGGCGAAGTGGTCACTGAGTCTGTTATAGCGCCGTGGCGCCCCCTCATTCGGGAGGAGAGCCGCGATAACTGCTTTCCCGAAGACCATGGAGCCAAGTATCTCGCAGGGAGAATCCGGACCATCACGGACATCGAAACCGACGAAGGGCTCGATGATTGTCACCGTGACTTTCTCCGCAGCATTCAAGTTCGCTCCAACGCGATCGTCCCCATCCTCATCCAAGAAAAAGTCTGGGGTCTGCTGATTGCCCAACAGTGCTCCGGCCCTCGAGAGTGGCAGACTGGCGAAATCGAGCTGCTCAAGGCTCTCTCGCTCCAGGTGAGTATTGCGATTCAGCAGGCTGAGCTATACGCGCAGGCAATGGAAAGTGCAGAGCTAGCTCAGCGCCGAGCAAATGAGTTGCAAACCATGTTGCAAACGCTGCAGCAAACCCAAACTCAACTCGTACAAACCGAAAAGATGTCTGGTCTGGGGCAAATGGTGGCCGGCATTGCCCATGAGATCAACAATCCGGTTAACTTTATTTATGGCAACATTCCCCACATCACCGAATATTTAGACGACCTTACCGATCTGCTGACGCTTTATCGACAGCATTATCCCAACCCCAATCCTGAAATCGCTGACCGCATCGAAGACATTGACCTTGATTACCTCCTCGCAGATCTGAACAAGATTCTGCATTCTTTTCGACTCGGGAGTCAGCGAATTCAACAAATCGTGGCCTCACTGCGGACTTTTTCCCGCTTGGATGAAGTGGACAAAAAAGCCACTGATTTGCATGAAGGTATCGACAGTACACTACTAATCTTGCATCACCGCTTTAAGGCCAAACCCGAACGACCGCAAATTGAGGTAGTTAAAGAATACGGCGATTTACCCCTCGTCGAGTGTTACCCTGGCCAGCTCAATCAAGTTTTTATGAATATTCTCAGTAATGGGATTGATGCCTTAGAGCAAGAGATTTTGTCGGGCGATCGCGCGCACAAATTGTTCCCTGCTGCGATCACGATTAAAACCCAAGCCCGTCCAGGTGAGTTTATAGTTCGCATTAGCGACAACGGTCCCGGCATCCCAGAGAAGCACCGTCAAAAACTGTTCGACCCCTTTTTTACCACTAAACCCATCGGTAAAGGCACTGGTCTGGGATTATCGATCAGTCATCAAATCGTGACCGAAAAGCACGGTGGTCAGCTATCCATTGCCTCTGAAGCTGGTAAAGGCGCAGAATTTTGCATTCAGATTCCCCGCTAGGTTTCGAACAGCTTCATTCAGGCTACTGGTACCGCGATGACAATAGGGTGGGTGGTGAGTCAACGCTAATTACTCTGTAAATCCAAGATCCTGCAGAGTACGGTCAATTTTGGCTCGGTGGCTGGCCTGCCAGTCAGCCAAGGCTTGTTGATTTTCCTGCATGGCTCGCCGTTGAGCCTGGATCCAAATCGTTTCGCTCTGCTCAACTGGAATCACCACAATTCCATCTTCATCCGCAATTACGATGTCTCCCGGATGTACGGTCACACCGCCACACCATATTGGCTGATTGAGCAACCCTAGGGCCTGCTTGTTGCCGGGTACCGGCACCACCCCCTGGGCAAATACTGGAAACTTCGCCGCCCGCACCTCAGCAACATCCCGAATGACGCCTGCACAGACGAAGCCAGTTATGCCCCGTTGCTGAGCCGTCATACAAACATTGCCCCCGGAGAGGGCATAGTCGCAGTCTCCGGCCTGCACCACAATGATGTCTCCGGGGGCCGCGCGGTAAATCGCGGCGTGCAGCATCAAGTTATCTCCAGGCGGACATTGGACTGGGTAAGCGGGGCCGGCGATCCGCGGCATTGCCGGCCACATGGCGCGAATGTTGCCCCTGATGACCTGGGGCGACCCGAGCACATCGGCATAGATTGTGGGGGAAAAGCGGGCAAACTCTGGCGATGCGCTCATGCTGCTCCTAGCCAAACATCGATTTCTTCATGAGTACCATAGCGCCCTACCCTATTTCAGGCTGGTGGCGAGCAATTTTGACAGGGGTAAGCAGTCCCTCAAGGTTGCGAAAATGCAAACAAACTCTATAATTCGCCATGTTTTCTAACGAGCGACCTTAGGCTCAATAGTATAGAGACAGATTATTTTTCTCCGCCCATGGTTAAAACTGCGCCTCAATCTTCGGTGGCCCCTCCGCAAGAGGCGATCGCCGCTCACCCTTCAGGTCATACCTATGTGATCGATGTCGGCGGGATGAAGTGTGCTAGTTGTGTGCGGGCGGTGGAAAGACAGCTCGCTGCCCATGAATCGGTGCAGCGGGCCAGCGTCAATCTTGTGACCGAAGTTGCGGTGGTAGAAGCGATCCCCGGTGCAACGGTAGATGTCGAAACTTTGACGGACCGTTTGACGCAAAATGGCTTTCCCTCACAGCTACGGCAGTCCTCCGATGGAGACGCAGCCGATATCGGACTCACTGACTGGCTCCACCGTAAGCAACAAGAAAATCAAGCTCAGGCTGGTCGACTAGCGATTGCCCTGGGACTGTTGGTCCTATCGACGATTGGCCACTTGCATCATTTTGGCTGGGTGACGGTGCCGATCTTGAGCAGTTTGTGGTTCCATTTTGCCTTGGCATCGGCGACATTAATTTGGCCAGCCCGGCAAATTTTGGTTGACGGCTGGCAGGGGTTGCGCCACGGCAACCCAAACATGAACACCCTGGTCGCTTTGGGGGCGCTCAGTGCCTATGGCGCTAGCGTGGTGGCAATGCTGTTTCCAGGGCTGGGCTGGGAGTGCTTTTTTGACGAACCGGTAATGCTGCTGAGCTTCATTTTGCTAGGGCGCACCCTCGAGCAGCGAGCCCGGTTTCAGGCTACCGATGCCCTGCGATCGCTCATTGAGCTGCAGCCTCAAACGGCCCGGCTGATCGGCATGCCCCAGGCCAATGGCGATATTCAGGGAGGCGTCGAGATTCCGGTAAGTGCTGTGCAGTCCGGTGAATGGCTCCGGGTCTTGCCGGGAGAGACGATTCCCGCTGATGGGGTGATCGAAACGGGGCAAACTACTGTCAATGAGTCAATGCTGACGGGGGAGTCCCTGCCGGCAGAAAAGCAACCGGGCGATCCGGTTGTGGCTGGTACGCTCAACCAAACCGGAGCGATCGCCCTCAAGGTGACCGAGACCGGCACCGAAACCGTTCTAGCCCAGATGATTCATCTGGTCGAGGCAGCCCAGGCCCGCAAGGCCCCCATTCAGCGGCTCGCCGATATTATTTCCGGCTATTTCACCTACGGCGTGTTGACCCTAGCAACGCTGACGTTTGCGTTTTGGTACTTCTTTGGCTTGTCTCGTTGGCCAGCGGTGATGGAGAGTGCCCTAGGTGCCGTCCACGCTGACCATACGATGACTCTACAATCTTCCATGCTGCTGGTCAGCCTCAAGCTGGCGATCGCCGTTCTGGTCATCGCTTGTCCCTGTGCCTTGGGCTTGGCAACGCCTTCGGCAATTTTGGTGGGCTCAGGCATGGGGGCCGAGCGGGGGCTACTGATGCGTGGCGGCGATGTGCTGGAAACCCTCAGCAAAATTGACACGGTCGTCTTTGATAAAACCGGGACCCTGACCCAGGGGCAGCCACAGGTTACGGATTGCCAGGTGCTCGATGGCCAGCTTTCTACCCAAGATTTGCTTAGCCTGGCAGCCGCGGTTGAGAGTGGTACTCAGCATCCCCTCGCGATCGCCATCCAACAAGCCGCCACCGATGCACAATTAGAGCTGCCCCCAGCCCGGGACTTTCAAACGGCCGCTGGGCTCGGCATTGCCGCAACGGTCACGTGGCAAGATCAAACCCGGTCCATCTGTCTAGGCAATGAGCAATGGCTCACCCAGCAGGGCATCTCGCCAGCGGCAGCGACAATGGCGGGCTTAGCAACCCGCCAGTCCGGCCAGACCACGGTGTATGTCGCTATCGACCAGCAGGTGATGGGACTGATTACCGTGGCCGATCGTGTGCGGCCTGATGCCGCTACCACCATCGCTGAGTTACAAGCCCAGGGCATCACAGTTCATTTGCTGACGGGCGATCGTGCCGCTGTCGCTGAGGCGATCGCGGCTGAAGTGGGTATTCCGGCCTCCCAGGTGCGTTCCGGCGTGTTGCCAGCGGCAAAAGCTCAGGTGATCGCTGACCTCCAAGCTGCTGGTCAGCGGGTGGCCTTGGTAGGCGACGGGATCAATGATGCTCCTGCCTTGGCCCAGGCGGACGTCGGTATCAGTCTCAGCTCCGGTACGGATATCGCCGCCGAGTCAGCCAGCGTGGTCTTGATAGGCGATCGCCTGACGGGAATTTTAGAATCTTTGCGTTTAGGTCAGAAAACAGTTGCTAAAATTCGGCAAAATCTGGCCTGGGCCTTTGCCTATAACCTGATTGGCATTCCAGCAGCAGCCGGATTATTTCTCCCGGCCTACGGTGTCAGTCTCAGCCCGGCCGTCGCGGGTGGGCTGATGGCCTTTAGCTCCGTGACGGTAGTGGTCAACTCCCTATTGCTCAAGGCCCAGCGTTTAGAATCAGTCTAATTTTCCCAGCTTGTGGTGCCATGATTCGCTCTCGTTCTAAAACCCGATTGGTCTTACTACAGATTGGCTTTTTTGCCTGGGGCGTTTTAGTGCTGGGTCTGTTATTTTTGCTCTGGGGCAGCCCCGATGGTCAAGCTCTACTGCTCCGGCTACCCCTAATTTCTGTTGCCTTGTGGTTAGCGGGCATCGGCTTAGTCGCTTTCATCACGGCGGGCTTGCTGAGCCGTAAAAGTCGCATTTACATTCTTTTCTTTCTCGGAGTCCTGCTATTTTTGGTCAATGGCCTAGCCTTTTTTGGGGCTTACACCCTGACCCATTTCAACGATTCAGTGCTGCCAGGTTTAGCCTTCGCTCCTAAGCCAGAAAATGCCCGTAAACCGGCCGACTTCGGGCTTGATTACGCCACCGAACGCATCGCGATCGGTGAAACTGAGTGGCTGGAAGCTTGGCGCATTCCCTACTATGGTGAAGCCAATGGTACAGTGCTGCTGTTTCCGGGAAATGGGGGCAACAAAGCGCATCAGCTCATGCTGCCGACGAGCGTATTCAATCGTTTGGGTTACCAAGCCCTGATGGTTGACTTTCGTGGTCAGGGAGGCTCTAGTGGCAACAGCACCACCATCGGGATGCGTGAAGCCGAAGACGTCGCCTATGCAGTGGCCCATGCCGAGCAGATTGGTTTACCCAGGCCCTATGTGCTGTACGGGGTCTCGGCGGGGAGTGCCGCCATCCTCAAGGCGATTGATGCAGGGTTACAGGCCGATGCCGCCGTTCTAGAAATGCCCTTTGCTTATTTCATGCCGGCGGTGAAAACTCGGATGCGGGCCCAGGGTTTCCCCACGGCCGGTATTGCGGAACTGCTCGTCTTTTGGGGGAGCATCCAGCATGGCTACAACGCGTTTTCCCACAATCCGGCTCACTATGCCAAATCGGTCTCGACCCCGACGCTGATTCTCCACGGTGAAAAAGACCGCTGGACAACCTTGGAGGAAATCAAGTCCCTCTACCAAAACCTGCAGGGTCCTAAGCAATTGGATGTTTTTCCCAATGCGGGGCACAGTTTACTGGTCACTGTTGATCAGCCTCGGTGGACTAAAACCATCGACGACTTTCTCAAACAACAGGGAATTGGGGCTCCATCCTAGCTAGTACCGCATGGCGGAAATGCAGATACCCTTAAGGAGTCAGTTTTAGAGGCCTGAGTCTGATGCCTGGTCGCGCCCTGCCCGCCCTCATTGTGAGCGAAACCGAACGCCATGAACTCGAGCAGTTGGTGAAGCGACC
>JBHJHA010000060.1:0-74234 GCA_050331235.1 Leptolyngbyaceae cyanobacterium | reverse complement strand
AATCATCAACACGCCGAACCAACCCACATACAGGCGGTTCTCGGTGCTGGTTACCCAACGGCAAAACTGTTCCCACAAGCTGGCGCTGCTGCGCTGCTGGAGAGTAGTTGTCATGATGAAATAATTCCGATTGTTAACTTTATGATTGAGCTGCTGTTTCACAAGCTCACTAATATATTATACAAAAGTTTACGAATTTGCAAGTTTTACTCTCGCTGGTTAGTGCCTAATGACCTCTCGAATCCGATATATAGGGCGATTTTGAGATTCATGATAGGTTCGCATGAGTAACTCAGCTAGCAGCCCAAAGCACAAAAGCTGGATGCCAGCTAAGAGCAGGACAATAGCCAAAATGAGTAGGGGGCGATCGCCGATAGACTGGCCCAGCGCTATCTTCAAAAAACTCAGATAGCCCCCTAGCAAGACACCCAAAATTATCGACAGCAGCCCCATAGAGCCAAACACGTACATGGGTTTGGTCAAGAATCGCTTCATAAAGTAGACCGTTAGGAGATCCATCATCACGCGGAAGGTCCGGCCTAGCCCATACTTGCTTGTGCCAAATTGACGGGCATGATGATTTACTGGCATTTCTGTGATTCTTGCGCCTTCGATAAAAGCAAGAGCCGGCAAAAAACGATGAAGTTCACCGTACAGGTTCATATCTCTAACTAATTCGGCCCGATAAGCCTTTAGAGAGCAGCCATAATCATGGATTGAAACGCCTGTGACGCGACCGATAATCCAGTTGGCAATTTTCGATGGCAGTAGACGCGTTAGCCGATCATCTTGGCGATGCTTACGCCAACCACTGACCAGATCGTATCCCTCATCGAGCTTATTCATCAGCAGAGGAATATCAGCAGGATCATTTTGCAAGTCACCGTCTAAGGTAATGATGACTTTGCCACGAGCATAGTCAAATCCAGCGGCCATGGCGGCTGTTTGGCCATAGTTACGCCTGAGGAGTAACACTGATAGATGACCATTCTCGGCTGCTAACTCTCTCAATAAATCAGCTGACTTATCCGTTGAACCGTCATCTACGCAAATGATTTCGTAGGTATACGACAGCGATACCATGACATTGATGATGGCCTGCAACAATCCCGGAATGCTCTCATATTCGTTGTAAATCGGAATTACCAAAGATAAGTCTAGAGAGTCCTGCATTGTCGCTGTCTCTAAGGACGTTGTTTCGAGTACCGGGGCCATGACGCAATCCTCTTTACACCATCCAAACTGAAGATCCCTAGTTTACCTTCAGTTTGCAAACAACTATGGAAACGACTGACCGTCCTAGAAATACAGCGATAGGAACATTTAGCTTAGGAAAGAAAGAAGAAAACTGGTCTTTAATTTTCCACTTTTGTATCCATATCAAGGTCGTCAACTCCAGCAGTTGAAGCTGCGATATTAGTTATCTCCGACAGCAAAAGATAAGTGCTGACATCATTGCAACGAATATTCAAAGTTATGATGTCGGCATCAATGAGCCGATTCTGGCTTTCCTCAACGGGTTTACCTGGGTTCACCGTGTAAGCGGGGAAGTTAGCCATACTGATGCTTAATCGGAGAGCGTGGCCATGACAACACACAAAGCAAGTTGGCTGGAGCGTCAATTGATAATTTTGCCACTTGGAAACTACGGTCTCAAATCGGCCGTGTCCTTGGGTCAAGGGTAAAACTTCGCCATCGGGTCTGACCTCGGACAGCGTGATATGGAGATCAAAAGAAGGCTGATCGCACTGACATTGCAAACTGACGCTAACGTTACCGGCGATTTTGAGCGTGTGGGCCAACGGGGGGGAGGTATAAGTCAAAACGTCGCTGCGGTTATCTACGCCGGATCGTTCAAAGGGGCCTGACGGGATAGCGGCATGCCCCCCAATAGAAGGAATGGAGCGCCATGGGTCGTGGACTAGCGTGTCGATCGCTGACTGTTCAAACAGCGGTTCAGGTTTGCGTGCTGGTATGACTAACCTGCCATCATCCTGGCGCGTAGCAGCCAAACCATGACTCATGAGATACCAATGCTGCCAATCTCCCTGAGGCCAGGTTGTGAAAGATTGCCAGCGATCGCTGCCCATTTCAAACAAAGTCACCCCTGGATGACCTAAAGAGCTAGTGAGTTTATCTTTGAGCCAATGATTGAACCAAGATATCTGTAGACGATCAACGGGGCTGTTAGCTGCCGGACCAAAGTCTCGTCCTCCCACCTTTGGACCCCAGGGAATATGGCCCCAGGGTCCAATCCAAAATGGCTGAGGATACTGACTCCGAGCAGCCATTTCTCGATAGAGCCGTACATCACCGCTGAGATAAAGATCAAACCAACCGCCGATATGCAGCATGGGCAAATCAGTATGGTTGAGATTAGGCGTTATCTTTTGCCAATAATCATCAAATTGAGGGTGCGCTAACCAGTCAAACCAAAATGAATCGGGTGCAAATCGGCTTAGAACGTCTGGCAGGGCCGTAATCTCTTGATGGATAGGCAACTGTCGAGAGGCCTGGTATAGCGCTTGAAAAGCTGCTGACTCCCCCCGCCGCCGTGCGGTTTCAGCCGCCAGTTGAAGTGCCCACCCCAGCCCGGCCTGTAGTCTCAAGGCGCCATTTTCATACGCCCAATCGTCATAGGGCTGATAGCCCACCATGGCCGGTGCCAATGCTCGCAAGGCCGAAGGTTGGTTTTGCGCCGCAAAGAGTTGCGTCATGCCCTGATAAGAAAAGCCATACATGCCAACGCGGCCATTACTTTGAGGCAACTGAGCTACCCAGTGAATCGTATCGACGCCATCTGCAGCTTCATTTTCAAACAGCCGAAACTCTCCTTGGGAGGTGCCACGACCCCGCACGTCTTGAATAACGACAATAAAGCCGTGGGCGGCATACCAGATCGGATGGGCGTAAACCACAGTAGAGGCAATTTGTCGACCATAGGGCTGCCGCATGAGCAATATGGGAAACGAATCGGCAGAACTATCGGGCCGATAAACGTCTGCATCCAAGCGCACGCGATCTCGGGTCCACATAGAGACCGTTTCTTTGGGTAAAACTTGATATTGCAAAGCCACAGCTTTCTCAGCATTTGGGGAAACAGACTCTCCAACCCTAACCGTTTGCTGAGCTGTAAGAGAGACTCGCGATCGCAAGAACGAAATTCAGGCAAGCCAGCATCTCGTCTGTAGTAAGCGACCTACTAAATGAATGGGATGAGTGGCAGCCCAGCTGTATTACGAGTGGAGAACAGAAGTTTTACTACGCGCTGGCTTAACCCCTACTCCAGCCAAGGCCCCACGCGTTGATAAACCAATTGTTAGTTTACAGAAACAATGGCAATCTGGGCGTTGCTTTAGGGCAATCTGGACAAGTGCCTTCCGTAATATTTCGGAAACAGAATTTTTGACAAGATCTAGAAATCACCCTGTGCTCAGTTTGGTTGGGATAAATGGATAGATTGAGTCAGCGTTGTAAATCAAAGATCAAGTCAGTCTTGTAACTGAGAAGCAGTTGCTCGGAGATGATTGTCTTTAAAGGGTACGTTGTTCCGAGCGAGCCGCTGCCGTTGTTGGTCATTAAGTATGATTGAGAACAAGGTGCGCGTCAGGCAAAGATATTAGCTAATGAGTGTTGGTCAATTTCTCAGTAACCGCATTTGCCACCCGAACTCATCCTGCATGATGATGTCGACCCAGTTTTGATAAATACGCTTCGAGCCTTACGCTTTCTCACCGCCTGCCCTGGCTAACTGAGAGTGATGAGCAGTACATACCCCTTGGACAGGACCTCGCTTAACGATGCATATTTTGGTTGTCAACTCAGATTCTGATATCTGCCATCAACTTGATGAACTGGTGGATACAGAAGTCAACGACATCACGGTCTGGGAAGACGATCCCCACGCAATTGAGTTCACCAAGTTTGACGACTCGCTAATTCTTATCGGTGATTGGAAACAAGCAACGGCAACCGGCTGTCTATCGACTTGGCAAGCCTTAAGAGACAAACCGGACACTCCCGCCATTTATTGCCTCATGCTGTTTTCTGCTGATGACTATTCAAAATTTCCGCCAGCGTCAACCACCGGGGTTGATGATTGGCTGGCTTATCCATTTGATGCACTTAATCTCAGGGCTAGAGTACTTGCTGGACAGCAAGTCTTACAGCTTAAACAAGAGCTAAGGGCCCAAAAAGAACAGCTCAAAATCGAATTATCTGAAGCTGAGTCCTATGTGCGATCGCTCCTCCCCAACGATCTGACCGACAAAATTCCTATCAACGCCCGCTTCATTCCTTCGAGCTCTTTGGGGGGAGATTGCTATGACTTTTACTGGCTTGACCCTGACTACCTAGTGATTTATCTCTTGGACGTCTCAGGTCATGGCTTAGGCTCAGCCCTGTTGTCAACCTCAGTGCTCAATATGTTGAGATCGCAGGCGTTGCCCGATGTGAACTTCTACCGTCCGGAAAAGGTGCTGCAAGCACTCAATGACACCTTCCAGATGAACGATCAGAACGAGAAATACTTCACTATTTGGTATGGCGTCTACAACCGTGCCAATCGCCAGTTGATGTACGCTAGCGCTGGGCACCCGCCTGCCATCCTGATCTCACAACAGGACCACGCCCCCCATACCGTCCAATCACTGAAAACGGCTGGACTCCCAGTGGGCATGCTACCCGAGGTGCAATATCAATGGCAACGCTGCTCGATTCCACCGGGCAGTCGGCTCTATCTGTTTAGCGATGGTGTATACGAGATTCGCCAGTGGGACAACACAATGATGGGGCTAGACGATTTTGTCAACATTTTGTCAACCCATGACCTGAGCGAAAGCGTCGACAGCATCCTGACCAAGGTCAACAAGCGTACCCAGAGCCGCACCTTTTCTGATGATCTGTCCTTATTGGAGGTTTGCTTGGATTAACATCCAATAAGGACAGATCATCGAGCCACTTATAAAAGCTGATCTAAAGCCACGGCGATCGCGGCAGCAAATCCGGTAATGCCCATAGCTAGCCAGGGACTCTGTCCTTGAGCAACGGCGAGGGAAGTGATAATACCTGCACCTAGCGCTGCAGTTACAAAGGAGCCCAGCCAGTCTTTATCGCGATTCTTATACATATACAGTTTGAGACGACACAAGTTATGTAGCAGAAACTCAAGCTATCACCTCAAAAACCCAAACAACATCACATAAGCAAAGCTGCAAACAAGATTAAAAATAAGATATCTTTCCTTACAATCGCTCCGACGTCTTCTGTTTCAAGTTCCTCCGTCCATGCAGAGTGCAGTTAGGCGGCTTTAGTCTGCCCGCTTCTGGTCAGCGTAGCTTGCCGGTCTGCAATAGAGTATGACCGCCTCGATGTAAACTTTAGTCAAGTGCTCATCGAGGGTGGAGAACGGTATTAGCTAGTTGGGCAGACTCCGTACAAGTCCCAAAAGCTGTTTTGAAAAGTTCAAAATGTAAGCCTGGTTGGCCGGCTAAATGTTGTTTAGACGGTTGATTCTGCAGGAATGTCTAACGAAAAATCATTCAAGTCTGGCAGGAAAATCATTCAAGATTATTTTTGTTTCAGTCTCTTATCACAAGCGGAGTGTTTCCTATGTTACTGACCCTTAATCAAGTTGCGACCCAAGCTGATGGCCGCTATCTTAGCGATCAAGAAATCAAGCAATTAGAAGTTTACATCCAGTCATATGATGTCCGGCTGAAAACTTATCAACTGCTCAGCCAAAATTCAGCCTCACTGATTATTGCTTCACTGAAACAACTGGCAAAAACCCACCGCCAAGAGGTTCAGGCTCACAGCTTTAAGTGCAAGCGCGACATGGAGTATGCACTTAAGGAAATTGCTAAAGCGGTCTTGATGGATGAGTCGGAACTCTTTAAGCAAAGCTTTGCCCTATGGCTAGAAAACATTACTCGGGCTGTTCATAAAAGTGACTCTGCCGCCCGGGCTTATGCTCACCTTAAAGCAGAAATCAGCCGAGCAATGTCACCTGAGTGTGCAGCATTAGTCGTCCCTTATATAGACGATCTAATCCTGTCTTTTACTGCAACTACATAGGAATCAATGGGATAGTGAAAAGGCCACATCGATTCCTGATGTTTGGCTCGTTAGCCTTGCTCGGCGCTGAGCTTTGTTATCGGGACTGACGCTATTTAATCTATCGGAATCTTATTCAGTGCGTGAGTCCTATCTGTGTAAGCAAGACCGCTTAGAGTTGCCTTTAACCGCAAACCTGCTTGACGCTATCCAAGCTTTTTACTTGTTCCCACCAAACACGTAATTTTGGTGTATTGGCGGTCACAGCGTCAAATTCCGGTGTTTTGGATAGATAAACAAAGATCGGGATGAGATAAAAGTCAGCAACCGAAATTAAGCTACCTAGTAAGAAAGGGGAACCTACAGTGATTTGCTCGATCGCTTCCAATGCTTTTTTAACGGGAGCGATCGCCGCCTTGACCGCATTCTCGTCCGGTTCACCACCCTGTTGAGGCACAATAAGTCGCTGAATCACGACGGTGCCGATGGCTGCGCTGTAAAGATAGCTATCGACGATGGAAAGAATCTGTTGCATTCGAGCCGCAGTCAAAGTCTCAGTGGGAGTGTAGCTATGATTAGCTACCGTCTGGTTAAGGTAGCTGGTGATGGCGTTCGTTTCGTACAGATATTGGTCATCGACGGCGAGGGCTGGCACCTTGCCAAAGGGATGTTTCCGTAGATGCTCCTCTGTTTCATTATCACCATTGAAAATGCCAACATCTATCAGCTCATAGTCGGCATTAGCTTCTGCTAATAAGAGACGCACCGTCCGGACATAGGTGCTAACGGGAGTGCCATACAGAGTTAAGGTAGCCACAAAACCTCCAGAGCTAATCGTAAATCGTCGACACAGCCGGCATCAGTAGACCACGTAGGGTTGATACCCACTGCTGGAGTCAGCTTCGGCGATTTCTATCTTTTCCCTATCTAGCTACGGTTAGAGATCGGTAGGGCTGACGCACTCAATGAGATTTCGATCAGTTGAACGGTCCCCAAACTTCGCTGTCGCTTAATAACCACTTAGAGAACCGCGTTTTTTAGCAGTTCTTTCGGCCCAACGAAAAATCAGAAGGCCAATTGACAGATAGGCAGCACCGTTCATTAGCGCTAAGCCAAAAGTCAGCCAGTCGAGGCCAAGATCACGAGCCATCAAATCCCGCAGCAACCCTGTGCTGGGAATCATGGGTAATACAAACCTCAGGTACTGCATGATGCCAGTGGCTTCTTCAAATGGTGCCGCGAGTAAAAACAGCAGCAAAAATTGGAAAATTCCCAAAATTTGCTGTACTCGCTTGAAGACGAGGGCGCAGGCTCCCATCATGAAGGCAAAGCCATAGCCAGCCATGACTAGAGTGGTAAAGGGCAAAAACAGCGCCAACGGGAAGGCTAAGCGACTGCCAGAGATCACCATCAGCAGTAAACCCACCCCTGAAATCAAGATGAACCGCAAGGCTAAACTCGCGATCGCCCGCGCTAAAAATACCCGTGGAGCCCCAAAGGGTGATAAAAAGACCTGTTCGAGGGTCCCCGTTTGCGCTTCAGACTGCAGGCCGATTGCGATGTCATTAATGATGTAAAGGTTTAGCGTCCACAGCACATAGCCGATTACTACGGCATCGAGGCGATCACCAAAGGCAAATCCCGGACCCGCCATATATTGCGCACTGAGAAACAGGCCATAGAATACAGAGGTGGTGATAACCAACCCTGCAATGACTTCCGCTGGATAGCGGATAAATTGAATCCAGGTCCGTTTCAGTTCTGCATTTAGTAAATCAATCATGGGTAGCGTCCTGGGTGCCTTTGACCAACTTGAGAAAAACCTGGGTGAGATCGGCGCGATCGCGCTGTACGGCAATCAGCGGAAGCGGCCGGAGCGTAGCCAATAGGGCATATAGTTTTTCATTCGGACCAGCGTAGGTAACGTGTCGACCATCCACAGAGCCGCCTAGCCTCACAATTTGCTGGACTCGATCCGCTGTGATATCTCCATCCACCTCGAGGTGATAAGTAGATCCTGAAAATTCCCTCAGCAGCGATTCCGTTGATTGTTCAGCAATGATTTGCCCTCGGCGGATAATCGCAACTCGGTCGGACAGTTCCTCAGCCACATCAAGTTGATGGGTTGTGAGCAAAATGGCGCGCCCTTCCCGCGCAATCTGTCGCACCAGAGCTTTAACGGTTTCTCCGGCTTCCACATCTAGTCCCAGCGTTGGCTCATCCAACAGCAGAAGCTGGGGATTGTGAATGAGCGCCACCGCGATCGCAACTTTTTGCTGCATGCCGCGCGACAGCTTTTGCACTGGGGTATTGCGTTTCTCCTCCAGCCCAAAGCGAGCCAATAGCTCTAATCCACGACGATGAGCAACTTTTCGAGGAACCTGACGCAGTACCCCAAAGTACTCTAGATTTTCCTCTGGGGTGAGCCGCCAATACAGGTTGCGATTGCCTTCCAACACCGCCCCAATATTTTTCAGCGCTCGGGCCTGGCGGTGGGGATCTTGGCCCGCTACTAACACCTGCCCACGGTCAGGTCGTACGAGTCCGGCAATCATCTTAATAGTGGTGGTCTTGCCGGCTCCATTAGGCCCCAAAAAAGCCAAGACCTCTCCTTGATGGAGGGTCAAAGAAACTTGCTTGACCGCTTCAAACCGTTGCTTGCCCCGCCCATAGCCCTTGGTCAGTGCTTGGGTTGCCAGAATAATGGGCTCGGCAGTGGTAGAAACAGCCGGATTGTTCGAAGGACGGTTAGCCAGTTTCACAGAGTTAGATTGAGACCTCAGATCACGGTTTTATAAAAGACCTTTACTTATCTTAATGTTTTCTTCGGACTCTCGCTGGGTTGCTCTTTAGGCTACCCCGTTGGCACGGGTGGAGCCCTCTTGGCGAATGATCTGACCTATGTGTCGCTGGGGAGTAGTGAAGTGTGTTGCAATGCTCGATATCCCTGAAGTGCCGCTGCTTGCTCTGCGGCTTTACGCGAAGCGCCCAAGCCTGTCCCCAGGAGACGATCACCAAACCAAACCTCAGCCCGAAAGCGTTCCGGATCCCCATGGGTCTGGCTAATTTCCTGGGTGCGATAGTCGGGCAGGACTTTATAGGTTCCCTGGGTGAGTTCCTGTAGAGCAGTTTTAGGATTGTGTGCTTCTGGATTATCAATCAACTGTTTGGCCCGAGCCAACAAATGGGGATCGAGCCAGGACCGTACTAGGGACAAGTCGCCCTGACTCAAATACAGCACCGCCAAAATTGCCTCTACGGCATCCGCCAATCGTTTGGGACGAGCGGCATCGTCCCCCGCGGCGGCTGTGGAGAGTTGCAAAAATGTCTCCAGCCCCAACTGCTCGGCAATTTGTGTCAGCGTTTGGTCACTGACGAGATGCGATCGCACCATCGTCAAATCTCCAACCGTAGCTGTGGAAAATTTCTCCATGAGAAATTCGCCAGCTGCCAACCGCAAAACGGAGTCGCCCAGAAACTCTAGTCTTTCATTATTGCGATCGGACGAAACCGATGCATGCACTAACGCTTGATCCAGAAGTTCCCATTGGATTTTTTCCACTGGTAGACCTAGATGAATCATGCAGCGGCGAAGCTCTGCGGGCGGCGGCAACGGCGAATCAAACTCAGGCATGGGTCAGGTTCAAACTGCAAGTGTGGTGATTAAGCTTCATTTAGCTTACTGCCTGTTGGGTAGACGATATTGGCAGTAAGACGCTTTGGGGCGGCCGCTATGATAGTAGGCAAATACTTGCCGCTACTGAAGTGATGGCAAGATCTTGGTAGGTAATGCTGGAGCATTTTGAACGTATGACGAACAGCTCTAACTCTCAGTCGCAGCCTGTCGTATACGAGGGGCAGTTCGGGGACTTTACTATCGATGCCGCTGATCGACGGGAAGTCATGCAGTATCGGGCTGGATTGGCCATCGCTGCCCTCAGCTTTGCGATCGCGACCACAGGCATTCTCTGGCGGAGCGATCTCGACTGGGTGGTGCCGGGGGTGAGTCTGCTTTACA
This sequence comes from Leptolyngbyaceae cyanobacterium, assembly GCA_050331235.1. Lineage (GTDB taxonomy): Bacteria > Cyanobacteriota > Cyanobacteriia > Phormidesmidales > Phormidesmidaceae > Halomicronema. Next base: position 64,162 of record JBHJHA010000060.1, on the reverse strand, counting down.
CGGTATTTTGGCTGTCGCTAGGTTATAGCCTGTTCAAAATTCATATTTATCTGCGTCCTCTGCATCGGCTTCTACAGGCATTTTGGTTGGTGGGTGGAGTAGCGTCCTTAGCGATCGCCCACTTTTCGTCTGAGCCGTTTGCGATGACCGTTTTTCAACATCCGGCTTCCCTATGGGGGGTGGGGTTTACCTTTGCGGCTCTAACAGGCATTTACTTTAAAGAAGCCTTTTGCTTTAACCGATTGGAAACGAAGGTGTTGACCCCCCTCGTGCCGATTTTGCTGCTAGGTCATTTGTTTGGCTTTTTGCCGCTCCAGTGGAAAGCCTTTTTACTAGCTTTGTGGGCAGCGAACTTTGTGATTTTCGCTCTGCGTAAAGGGGTACAGCCGATTCCCCCGGATATTGGGGACAAGACCGTTTTTACTTATCTAGAGCAGCAGCGACAGCAGCCGACCCCAAGCGCTTCTTAACGAGTGTCTTACGATCCGATGACGGGTACTCTAAGGCGACATATGGAAATGTGAGTGTAACGCCGATCAGACCGCCAGACTTATTGGTAGCGGTTGGAAACCACTTTCGACGAAGGCGTCACGCTCCTCCTGTGTCACTGCCCAAAAAAGGGAGCATCATCTTGGCGAAAGAGCGCGCGTTTTGGTTTGCTTGGAGTCACATACCAGGACTGGGTCCCATTTTGCAAAAACGGTTGGCTCAGCAGTTTGGCTCTTTGGCCGCTGCTTGGGCCGCTGCCCCGGAGGAGTTATTGAGGGTCGAGGGCATTGGGCTCAAGCTAGCCTGGGCGATCGCGGAACATCGGCCCAAAATTGATCTAACGGCAGCGGTGCGGGCTCCGGGAAACTTTGTCACCCCGGCGGACGATGCCTACCCTACCCTGCTGTACGAAATCCCAGATCCACCCCCGGTACTCTACTATGCCGGGCGCTTAGAATTGTTGACGGCCTGCGACCAGATTCCAGCTGTGGGCATTGTTGGCACCCGCAGCCCGTCGGAGTATGGCAAGCGGTGGACTCGTCGTCTGACGACAAGCTTGAGTCGGGCTGGTTTTTTAGTGTTATCGGGATTGGCCGATGGTATCGATCGCGTGGCCCATGAGAGCTGTCTCGAGGCGCAGGGGCAAACCATTGCAGTACTGGGCACTGGGGTTGACATCGTTTATCCCTATCGCAATCGGGCTCTCCAGAGCGCGATCGCGGAGCACGGCCTGTTGATCAGTGAACACCCGCCGGGCACTCAACCCGAAAAAATGCATTTCCCTAAGCGCAATCGTATTATTGCTGGTTTGAGCCGAGCCACTTTGGTCAGCGAAGCTCCCCGAAAATCGGGGGCTCTCATCACGGCCAAACTCGCCAATGACTACGGTCGTGATGTGTTTGCCATTCCAGGTAGTTTAGACAATTGGCGTTGCCATGGCTGTTTAGATATCTTGAGCCAAGGTGCCCAGATGATTTTGCAAGAGGATACGCTGATTGGGGCCTTGGGCGCGATGCCTGTGGAGACAGTGGCCCTCGCAAGCCGGCCTACTCCTAATTTGCCACCGATACTATTGACCGTTTTGCAAACGCTCACACCGGAGGCGCGATCGCTCGATGCGATTGTGCAGCAGGCTACGGACTTATCCACCGGTGATATTCTCAGTGCGCTGACTCAGCTGGAGCTGATGGGGTATATCAATAGTGTTCCGGGTACCCAGCAATACCATCTCAGCGCAGACTAACGGCCATGGTTACAGCTGAGCTGGAGTAACCGACAAAACTCCATGGCGGAGCGATCGCGACGCCTTGCTTGTCACCTAAACTAGCGGTCAGAGGGCAGGATTTCTGCCGGACAGCCCCTTTTGGACAGCCGCGGTCATGACTCACACGCCCCACTATGCCCAGCCTCCGTTAGATTTTTTGCCGCCCAACTTTGACCCCAAGGTGTTATGGGCCGCGAAGACCTTTCTGCCGTGGTGGATGCGCTTTCGATGCAGTGTCAAAAAGCTCGACGTCCGTGGCGCTGAGACGCTCATCGAGCTGTTTCGTCAGTTTCAGGCCGGTGAAGTGCGGTTTCTCATTGCTTTTCGGCATCCCAGTCCTGATGATGCTTACTGTTTGATGAATTTGCTGTGGAATGAGCTACCGGCGATCGCCCGCCAGCAGGGGCAATCACTACCGGGGACTCCCCACGTTCACTTCATCTATGATCGCGGCATTCCCCTCTGGGCTGGCGACTGGTTGGGGGGATTTTACGCCCGCCTCGGAGGCACGTCGATTCAGCGCGGCAAGGTGGATCGTCAGGGACTCAAGTCAGCGCGCAACCTCTTTGCCAACGGCCAATTTCCCATGGCGGCCGCTCCGGAGGGAGCTAACAACGGCCACACTGAAGTTGTCAGTCCGTTTGAGCCGGGCATTGCCCAGTTTGGCTTTTGGTGTGTGGATGATTTGCTGAAAGTCGATCGCAGCGAGCCGGTAGTGATTTTACCATTGGGCATTCAATACTTTTATCGAGTGGCACCTTGGCCAGCGTTAGCAGCTCTGTTGGCCGAACTGGAGGCTGATATCGGTATCGCGCCCCAAGCTGCCGCGGCCCACAGTCTACCGTCTGAACCCACCGCGATCGCTCAGGTGCTCTATCCCCGGTTACTCAACCTAGGCAACCATCTGTTAATGCTGATGGAGTCTTACTACCGCGACTTTTTCCAAATGCCGCTCCCAGCGAATGAATCAGGGGAGGCTGATTTGCCTGAGCGCTTAAATCGCTTGCTAAATGCCGCCTTGGAAGTGGCTGAGTCGTTTTTCCATATCCCCTCCAAAGGATCGGTGATTGACCGCTGCCGCAAGATTGAACAGGCGGGATGGGACTGGATTTACCGGGAAGAGTTGAGGCCTGAGAAAAGTCGATTTTCGCCGACAGAGCGCGGGCTGGCCGATCGCATTGCAGAAGAAGCCAGTTTAAGAATGTGGCATATGCGCCTGGTTGAGAGTTTTGTGGCGGTCACGGGACGCTATGTGCAAGAAAAGCCCACCGTCGAAAGGTTTGCCGAAACGCTGTTGCTGCTGCGTGACACCATCGTCCGGATTAAAGGTAAAAATCCTTTTCCGCGGCCTCCCTTGGGCGATCAGGTTGCCTATCTCTCCATTGGCGAGCCGCTGAACGTGAGCGATCGCTGGCCTGCTTACAAAGCGAACCGGCGCCAAGCAGTCGCTAGCCTGACGAACGATTTGCAGGCTGCTGTCCAGGATTTGATCGCTGCCGAATGGCCTTGATTGATAACGGTCCTCAAGCTGACTCAGCACAGATTGTTCGTGGACGGGGCGAGGGATTAGGAGCTAGGTACTGAGGTCTAGTCTCAAGGTGTGCTTCATCCTCTGCCCTGGTTTTGGCGATCGCCTGTAGCGGGTCGTAACACGGCTAGACGGACTGCGTGATGGCGTGGCAACTGGGGTGAATTTGAATTTCCCTCAACCGTCATCCAAGTTTGCACGTCCTACGACCAAGACGAGCTGGTGTTCTGGACCTCGCAGATGGGGCTGTCTGTGGGCATTGGGTTCAACCTGAGGTGCGGAGCGAGTGATGGGCCGCAGCTTTTCAGCTGGACAACCTGGTTATGGAAGGTTTGCGACGTCAGCGGCAGGACGACTTTTATCGGGAGTCATTCACAAGGGGAAGGTGGCAGTGGGGAATCGCCTTATCCGTAGCGCTACTGTAAAAAGCTGGATTAGCTCGCGATCGCCTGCTGGATATCCTTAACCCGCTGTTGGTAGTCTAGCTCCGACAATACTGGGGTTTTGATGGGTAGCTCGGCAAAGTCATCGAGCTCCAGCCAGGAACGGCAGCCGCCGTGGTGTTTTTGATAGGTCAACAACACCGGCTGGCTGAGACAATAGGCCCGTAGCAAGAGGCCAAAAGCAGGTCGCTCCGGCTTCCAGGCGAGGCGCTCGGTGAGCCAAGCATCGGTCCAGATGTGAAATGGATGGAGCTGCTCAATCACATCGGAGCCCTTCAGAGGCAGTTGGTGGGTGACTTCGGCCCAGCCAGAAAGCGATACCGAGGCCCCAACCTCATACACCGCTTGTGACCGGAGCTGTGACTGCCAGGGCGATCGCAGTGCCGCCACCTGCTGATGCTCATAGGTAGGAAACAGCAGTGCGCGATCGCTCGGCACTTCAAATACTGGCCGCTGTTCTCGAATACCGCCTTTTCGCACCAGGAGAATCAAGTCGCCCGAAAGCAGCGCATCGACAACGACAGCCCATTCCTTAAGCGCCCATGTGGAGTTTGCCATCATCTGAGTTCTTGATAGAGGACGTTTACCAGCAAGCTGAAGCCAGCTGTTTCTCAGGCTATCGCCATTTCACTAGGTTGGAGACGGTTCGCATTGCCACTGCTGCGGGTGGGTCAACACGGCATCAGCTCCCACAATCGCCGGACTGCCGCCCCAGGTCACACTGACGAATCCGCCACAACCAGCATTTCGCGCCAGCTGCAGGTCCAAACCAGAGTCCCCCACAACCAAACACTGATCAGGCTGCACTCCCAGTTTTACACAGGCGGTTCGCACCATCTGAGGATCGGGCTTACCAGGGGGCACCTTACTGCCGGCGCACCAGGCGATCGCCGCCTCTAGTTGATAGTGGGCAACAAAATCTTGAATATTTTGGGTGGTGTCGCCGGACAAAATTGCCTGTTTCAGTCCCATTTGCTGCAGCGCTGTGAGCAGTGGAGGAATATCAGGCAGGGGAGGCGTTAGAGGGGCTTTGTGAGACAAACTGCGATCGCTCTCAACAAAGACATCTTGAGCCAGCGCCAAAGCGTCTGCCCAGGGCCTTCCTGTCATCGCTACTAGGGTGGCGGCGGCCACTTCATTGTCATAGCGGGTGCCAACCGCCATCAAACCGGCGGGATCATACTGTACTTCCCCACAGCCAAAGGCTGCCATAAGCTGGGCATAAACGCCGGGCACGTGCTGATCGAGCAGGCGCGATCGCCGCTCTGCCAAAGTCCTTAAAAAGCTGTGGGAGTCGGCTAAGGTACCGTCTTTATCCCACAGGATGGCTGAGATCGCCTCAAATCGCACACCCTGACAGTGAACTGTAAACACCTCGCCTCCTTGCTGAGCAATATTCTCTTACCGTAAAGACCCGATTCATACCGCAACGGATACGCTGAAATCTGCCTTAGTTTCTGACATAGCGCTGGCGATCTCTGAGTTGATGCCCAAGTCATAAAGTCTGGCCCAAGGCACTGACCAAAATCGAGCAACCTCTTCACAGGCAAGAGCCCTACATCAGGTATGTCGCCTTAGAGGCTGACGGTATTTTGCTGGCGGGATGCGAGAACGTGATGATGAGTGTCAGCCATGAGATCATGTAGTCCCCGATGGTCTGGGCGAACCAGCATGAGGCCAGCTAGCGCGATCGCCTCTAGAACTAGAAGTATCAAGAGCGAGATCGTGATCCATCCTCTCTGTTGCTCTGATAACTGATGCAGCAACGCCACCTCCGTAAGCACTGGCAGCCCCAGCAACAATCCATAACGCAGTGCCAGTTGACTCAGCTGCACCGGTTGCCCAGAAGACTGCACAAGCTGAATATTAACCAGCGCTTTGCCCACGGTGCGCCCCTGCCACAAACTCGGCACCCCGACAAACCACAGACCATACACCAAGCCGTCCAGCCAAAGTGCATGGGGCGTATGCAGCCCAAGCAGCAGCGCCCCCAGCAGCCGAGACACACTGTTAGCCAAAAACCAGTCCACAGCAAACGCCACCCACCGTCGCCCACAAGACACGGCTACCGGCGGCGCATGGCGCGCCTGCAGATTGGGCAGATGGGCACTGAAAAACGGCATCGTCCCGTAACCCACCAAAGCCCCAGCGGTATTGAGAATAAGATCATCCACATCAAAGGTGCGATAGGGACAGGGATAGAAGCCAAACAACCCCGTGATTTGCGATAGCTCAAACAGTCCCGTCACCGCGAGGGCGATCGCAGCAGCTCCTCCCCACCCCAAATTGAAGTAATACCGCAGGTAAAAGCCCAGCGGCATCAATAGCAAAAAGTTGAAAAACGCCTGGAGGAACACCGAGCTCACCAACATCGAAATCAGGTTGAAATGCCGCAGGGTAATTTGGTTCCCCAAAATGATGTCGGGCACAAACTGAAATGGGGTAAGGCGCACCTGACGCGCCAGAGTATGCACCTCGCAAAAGTCCGCCGTGATCGTCGGCAGCGGCAGACTCACTAAAAAAACCGCACACAGACTGTAAAACAGCAGCGAATAAAACACCGTAGCGCGGGACGGCATAACGTAGCCAAACCGCCGATAGTGCACTGCGCAAATGGGGATGAGCAGCAGCACCGCCAGCCCAAAGAAAACGAAAGCGGCCTCCTCGATGGGCACCAAATAAGCCTGAATCATGACTAATTGCGATCGCTGAGTCGCCTTACAACATAGGGCAATTCGCTGCTAGCTTCCAGCTTTTTGAGAACCGCCTCAACCCGCAATAGCTCATGGTAGGTTGAGCTGAGATGGCGGGGTGGAGAGATAGCGGGTGTCCCCCGATCGGCGGCAGCGTCCACCAGATCCCGCGATGAACGCGTTTACCGGAGGCTCAAAGCAAGTGCGATCGCCCTTAGGATGGATGGCGCGGCTGGGCTGGCCCAGCTTGCTAATCAGCGGAGTATTGGGGGCAGCCAATCTCCCAGAAACCTCAACGGCATGGGCGTCAACCAGCCTGAGCTCCATTGACTGTCCGGTAGATATCAGTGACTTGGGAGCAGTCTCCTGCGGTCAGCTAACCGTGCCGGAAAACTGGGAGCAGCCAGACACCAGCCGCTCCATACAGGTGTCTTATCTGGTGTTGCATGCCACGGGCGATCGCCCCGCCGCTGATCCGGTGGTGTGGCTCGAGGGCGGTCCCGGCGGCAGTCCTTTTTATGCAGTACACAGCTACGCCGACTGGCTCAGCGACATTCGCGCTGAACGGGATGTGGTTTTGATCGCCCAGCGCGGCACCGCCTTTTCTGAGGCTCTCGACTGCTACACACCGGCAGTCTTACCTCTACTCGAAGCCGGTGGCAGTATTGATGACTTTTTGACGGTGTTTACCCAGTTGGTGGTAGCTGCAGCTATTGACCCTCAAGTTGCGACTACCCCGGCGGAATACGTCGCCCAATATCGCCAACTGCCTCGCTACAGCTCGCTACAGCAGTGCAGCCAGTTTTGGCGTGATCGCGGGGTTGACTTAGCTCAATACAACAGTCAACGCAGTGCTGCCGATGTTGTGGCGTTGGTACAGGCGCTAGGCTACGACCAGTACAATCTGCTGGGCGTTTCCTACGGAACGCGGTTGGCGCTGACGGTCATGCGCGATTTTCCCGATAGCGGCATCCGCAGCGTGATTTTAGATTCGGTTGAGCCGCCTAACATCGATTCCAATGAGTTCACCCCGGGGCTGGCGGCGATCGCCGCCGAACAGTTTTTCACCGACTGCGAGACGGACGCAGCCTGCCATGCCGCCTTTCCTCACCTGCGGAGCACCTATTTAGCGTTGGCCGCTACCTTAGATCAGACGCCGCTGACTTTAGCTAGCAGTGCACCGGAGCCCATCATAGTCAATGCCGACACTGTCGCTGAATTGTTTGGGCGCCTCAATCGCAACCCGCAGCTCGCCGCCACCCTGCCCCTGATCCTGCAGGAATTTAGCCAGGGAGACGGCACCACCTACATCGAGCAAATCATTAACGCTCCGACTGAAGCAGCGCCCACCGATCGCACTCCACCGCTGGCCGATCCACCGACGACGGGGCAGCCATTGGCCGATCAGTGGCTGGCCCAGGTGTATCAGGAAATCAGCGATCGCCGTTCCCCTGGCGGGCTTTACTTAGCGGAATATTTGCTCTCGCTCATGGGCCGCCACGACGTACCTCAGACCCAGACGCTACTGCTCAATTTCCTCAACTTTGGGTTGTCGCTGGAAGCGCCGCCACCGGCATCCCTGATGTCGTTGACGATGGAGCTGAGTCAGGCCGATGTAGACGCCATTTTTTCTGCATTGGCGATCGCCGATCTACCCCTGCCGCGCTTTTATGGCGAAATTGCCGAAGGGATGCACTATGCCGTCCAGTGCCAGGAGGAAGTGCCCTTCGAAGATCTGAGCCAGGCTTGGGCCTATTATCAGGCGCTGCCACTAGTGCCGCTCCGTCGCCCGTTTGATACGGTGGCGAGTTACTTTGCCATTTGCGATGGCTTCGCTGCGGGGACGCCGGATGCGATCGAACAAGCACCTGTGGTCAGCGACATTGCCACGCTGGTCTTAGCGGGTCATTACGATACCCAGACACCCGCCAACTGGTCTCGGCTGGCAGCGGACACCTTAAGCAACAGCCAATTTGTATTTTTACCCAGTGCAGGACACATCACGCTGCAATATTCCCCGTGTGCTCAAGATCTGATCCAGCAGTTTCTCACCCAGCCCGATCGCCCACTCAACCAAACCTGTGTACCGGCTCTACGACCTGACTTTTTACTGCCTCAAAACTGATGGATATCGTTCTCTACGAGGAAGTCTTATCTGTCTATCTGCGGCGGCAAAGTTTACGCGCTGTTTTTGACGCGGACAGGTCAGCTCACGGTATTTTTCTAGTAGATTGTTGGGAAACAAAAGCTGACTTAGCGGTCAACTACAACTCAGTTTTCAATCGCTTGCTCGGGTCGCAGTGGCTAACTAAATCAGCTGTATATCTTGTGTAGAGGAGTGAATTTATGATGTCTCGTTTGTCTACTTTCTCTGTATCGTTGTGCGCCGCGATCGCCACGGTGGGGCTCGCCACGAGTGCTCGAGCCGATACGGCCCAAGCCCGCTGTGACGTGTATCCCATCGGCGAAGATACCGCCACTAGCTATGGTCCTTGCACCTTTTCTCAGCGACAGGGCTTTGTCACCCTTACCCTTGAGGATGGGACCACCTACGAACTGGTCCCCGACCCCAATCAGGCCAACACCTATACCGATCAATATGGGCAACGAGCCATACGCGAAGATGGCCTGGGGGAAATTGGCACTATCTATCGCCTCGCCGATGTCTCGATCTTTGTGTACTGGGACGGTGGCGAGACGAGCGCTAACACTGCTGCTATTAATGAGCCCCAACGTGGGGGTGGTTGGGTGCCCTGTTCCATTGTGGCCCCCACCTACGACAGCCAGTGTGAGACTGACGTCATTTTTGGCGATCCGGGCAACTCCAGCCTAACCCTGTACGGAGTCACGGGCACTGAGCACCACTTGGCCTTTTATGGCGGTGCGCTGCACGCAATTGATCCAGGAGACAATTTGCAAACCCAGTATTTAGACGGTCAGTACTTTATCAACATCAATGACGAAGAGTTTTTCCGCCTCGATGAAATCGTCGTGACGGGCATAGACTAGGGTCGCAGACTCTAATATTTTTCGGCTTCGCAATGCCCCAGCAGCGGATTTAGCCGCTGGGCAATCAGTCTTCACTTCCAAAAACCTCGATAGGTACATCGACCATGATGAAAACAGTCTCTTTGATTTCTGGCTCTATGGTGCTGGCGTCTCTGCTCTTAGCGCCCCACACCTCAGCCCAAACCAGCCAAGACGGTACCTGGCTCGACGGCGACACCAACTGGAATGTCGCTGGTGCCGAAATTCCTCAAGCGCCCAATTCAGAATTTTCCAACCTGCCAGAGTGTGAGCAAACGATTCGTAAGTCCCGACTCTATGAAGATGCTCTCGTTGAAGCGGCGGGATGGTCCCTCTCTGGACCGGCTTACATCTTTGGTGACACCACAGTAATCACTGGCATGGCTGATGCCGACGGGATGTGTCGCCCCTTCAGCTATCAGACCTTTGTCTTCGTCGATGGTGAATTCGCCGGCACGCTGTCACCGAACCTGATGGACTCCCGTACCGACGGTAGCCTCTTTGACGTCAACCTCTATCGCGATGGCGCTATCGATGCCTCGTTCAACCGCTACAGTCGTGAAGACGCCCTGTGCTGTGCATCGCGAGAAAGTCGCGTTTTTTACGAAGTTGAGATGACCAGCGACGGTCCAGTGTTGATGCCTGGATTGCCCGCCAGCACCATTGATCGACCCTTGCCTGAGTAACCAAGCCAAAGCTAGTAGACGCCATTGCGGTAGCTCTGGCAAACCCGGTCATGCGTGACGGCTCTCACCTGATAACAAGCATTGGGTGAGAGCCCTAGCGGTTTGATCACAAGCAACTTGAGACTGAGAACACCCATGAAGAACCAATCTTTTCGAGTGAGTGCTGGTTTGCTCACATCATTTTGTTTATTGGGCTGTAATACCGACACCAACACCGCAACCGGCCAAGGCTCACTCGTAACGTACCAATGCAAAGGCGGTACCGAGTTTACGGCTCGCCTATCGCCAAATGAAGCGGTTGCTGATTTGCCCGATCGCCCAAATCTAGCCTTGCCGCTGGTCGAGTCAGACTCTGGCACCACCTATAGCGATGGCAGTACCAAACTCCTGATCGACGGTGAAAAGGCAGTCGTTGAGGTCAACAACGCGATCATATTGACTGAATGTACTCTCGCCGAATCAGGCAGTTCATCAGAAACTGCGGCCGCACCTACAGCAGAGTCAAGCAGCTCTGCACCGCCATCCAACTCTGGCCCTGTCAGTAGCCAGCCTAGTTCAGACGGCATTCCCAAGCAGCGTGTTCAGTTTCAACCCGGAGCCACCAGCGCTACCGTCGAAGCCACCATCGTTGGCTACAACACCATCGATTATGTGCTGAACGCGCAAGCCGGTCAGTATGCCAACATCAGCATGGCGACTGACAATACCGCCAACTACTTCAATATTTTGCCCCCCGGCAGCAATGACGAGGCCATCTTCAACGGCTCCATCAATGGCAATCAGTACGAAGGCAGCTTGCCCGAAACCGGCGATTACAAAGTGCGCGTGTATTTGATGCGCAGTGCCGCCCGCCGCGAGGAAGCAGCCAACTATCGATTAGAAATGATCATTTCTGGAGGCGGTAATGCGGGAGCAAGCAGTTCTCCAGGAGACGCCATCGTCCCAGGCACCAGCTATAACGCGACGGGTGCGATCGCCTGCGCTATGACCCCAGCTGAGGCCAACGGAGAGTGTCCTTTCGGAGTCGTCCGCGAAGGCAACGGCAGTGGCTATGTCGATATCACCACCCAGTACGGCAACACCTTTACCGTCTACTTTGAGAATGGCAATCCCGTCCAGGTCGAGGGGGGCTCTGGAGCATTTAGCAGTACCCGCCAGGGGGATCGCGTCTTTCTCAATATTGGTGAAGAGCGCTACGTCCTATTTGACGCCATTATTTACGGCGGATAGTCTCAACTCGTCCACGGTTCCAGGCAAGCCGTTTTTACATGCCTATCCCGTAGGAACTCAGTTGAGCCCAAACACAGTTCTCACAAAAAAGGAGCCACAACGTTAGTCGTGACTCCAGAGTAATTAGAAGCAGAATGTTGCGGCCTTATTCTTCGACTGCGGAATACTCATCATCAGTGTATTCGCTGGTCTCTTCACCTGCAGCTTGGGCAGCTTCTTCCTCAGCTTTCTTAGCCATCGCTTCGCGATACTTCTCAGCCATTTCCTCCGCCTTGTCAAATACCAAGTCGGGGTTCTTCACCATATCGCCAGGCTCAGGCTCCAGCTGTTTGGTCGACAGCGAAATCCGTCCCCGCTCAGCATCGAGATCAATGATCATGACTTTGATTTCGTCATTCACGTTGAAGACGCTGTGGGGCGTGTCGATGTGATCATGAGAAATTTCCGAGATGTGCAGCAAACCGCTGACACCGCCGATGTCGATAAAAGCACCGTAGGGCTTCAAGCCACGAACAGTACCCAACACAACCTCGCCAACTTCCAAGCCATTCATCTTACGCTCCACAAGCGCTCGGCGATGGCTGAGGACAAGCCGATTACGCTCCTCGTCCACTTCCAAGAACTTGAGGGGCAGCTCTTCAGCGACCAAGTCTTCCTTCGGTTTGCGAGTGCTGATGTGAGAGCCTGGAATAAAGCCCCGCAACCCTTCGATGCGAACCAGTGCGCCGCCTCGGTTAGTGGCAAACACCTCAGAACGGACGGTGGCATCTTCGGCCTGCAGCTGACGCACGCGTTCCCAAGCCCGCATATATTCAATGCGACGAATGGAGAGAGTTAACTGTCCATCTTCGTTTTCGTCAGTGAGAATGAAGAATTCCCGAGTTTCGTCGGATTGCAAAACTTCGTCAGGATCTTCCACACGGTTAATCGACATCTCCTGGATAGGGATGTAGGCGGCAGTTTTAGCACCGATATCGATGAGTGCGCCTCGGGGCTCCAAGCTGAAAACTGTGCCAGCAACGGTATCACCCGGGCTGAAGTGATAATCGTACTTATCTAACAGTGCTGCAAAATCGTCATGGGTAAACCCAATATCTGTATCCTTTTCCTGCTCTACCTGATTGACCATGCTAATGTTTACCTACCGTTTTCTCCGTGATGGGGTGTACTCCTCAGTTCGCAAGGGACCGAGCTAAACCGGGCAGTCAATTTCAAAGTCCCGCTGCTTAAGCAGACGGGAATGGCAAGAGCTCGAGCTCTCGCAAGAGTTTCGATTATACCCGAAAACTTTGACCTTGTGCGGCTAAAAGATCGTCGGTGGGTGGGGCAATGGAAAATATCTCTCTTGCAAGCGGGACTGGATTTGAGGAGTTGGGCAGAGTCCAGCCCCAGCTCAGCTCGAAAGCGCAGCCACTTTTTGCCTGAGAAAGCGATAGAGTGGCTCTGATAGCAGTGCAACATCCTTCAAGGTAGCCGTGCCCGCCCAGAAACCGGTGAAAATTCTTCGGCAATTTCTGCCCATTTCTCGAGTCTTGCTGTCGGTGTATTACGCCTACATGGTGGAGTATCGCGCAGAGCTCATGTTTTGGGTGCTTTCTGGCACCTTTCCGTTGATTTTTATGGGCATTTGGGCCAAGGCGGCTCAAACTGAGCAGTTTGCCTTAGATGCTACGGTGTTTGTCCGTTACTTTCTGGCTGTGTTTTTGGTTAGGCAGCTCACGGTGGTTTGGGTGATTTGGGAGTTTGAGCGGGAAGTGGTTGAGGGGAAGCTATCGCCTTTCCTCCTACAGCCCATTGATCCGGTCTGGCGGCACTTTTTTAGTCATGTGTCAGAGCGGTTGGCTCGGTTGCCCTTCATCGTCGGATTGCTGCTGCTTTGTTTTTTGCTGTATCCCCAGGCGCTTTGGATACCCTCTCCAAGGGCGGTGTTGTGGAGCACGATCGCGACCGGCTTGGCTTTTTGTCTGCGGTTTATCATTCAATATACATTTGCGCTCTTTTCCTTTTGGACGGAACGGGCTAATGCAATTGAGCAGTTTTGGTACCTGATTTATACCTTCCTATCTGGCATGATTGCACCATTAGATGTGTTTCCGGAGGCCGTGAGGGCCGTGATTTTGTGGACGCCGTTTCCATATTTGATCTACTTTCCAGCGAATCTGCTGGTGGGTCGCCCGACGGATATTGGTCAGGGTTTCCTGGCGATCGCGCTGTGGAGTCTCATCTTTCTCGTGATCAACCGCTGGCTCTGGCGACGAGGACTGCGGCAATATTCTGGGATGGGGGCCTGATGCAGCGCTACTGGCAGGTGTTGCAGCTGTTTTGGGGAACGGCGATCGCCGCTGAGCTAGAGTACCGACTGAATTTTTGGGTGGCCGCGCTAAGCAGCCTCGGGGGGCTAGCCGGCAGCCTGTTTGGCCTGTTTCTCTTTTACCGTACGGGGTATCAGTTTCAAGACTGGAGCTGGGAAGAAGCGCTGGTTGTGTTGGGTATTTTCACATTGCTCCAGGGGTTTTCCGCTACGTTCTTATCGCCCAATCTCAACAAGATTGTGCGTGAAGTACAGGAAGGAACCCTTGATTTTGTCTTGCTTAAGCCCATCAGTTCACAGTTTTGGCTATCTACTCGCACGCTATCTCCGTGGGGGTTACCCGATTTACTCTTCGGCCTGATCGTCATCGTGTATGCCGGTCAACGGTTAGGCATTTCCACCGCTGCTTATGGTTTGGCGATCGCGCCGCTGGCGTTTGGCTTTTTGAGTCTGTACAGTCTCTGGTTTATGCTAGGCGCCACCAGCATCTGGTTCGTCAAAATCTACAACGTGACTGAAGTCCTACGGGGGCTGTTGGAAGCGGGCCGTTTTCCCATTGCCGCTTATCCTATGGCCTACCGGATCCTTCTTACATTTGTCATTCCCGTAGCATTTTTAACCACCGTGCCGGCGGAAACGTTGCTGGGTAAGGTCAGTGGGTTGTGGGTGATAGGATCGGTCGCCTTGGCGATCGCTTTACTACAAGTTTCGCGGTGGTTTTGGCAGTTTGCTTTGCGCTTTTACACCAGTGCCTCTAGTTAAAAGTTGTAAGGGTAGAGTGCACCTGATCCTATGCAGGCGATATGGTCAAAGCGGTGCAGGTAAAGTGCTGCTGACGGCTCCCAGGGGTCAAAAAATGCCCGTCTCATCAGTCGTCAGGTTAGCCGTCCAGAGTTCAACATTGCACCGATATCTATCTCTTTGTTTAGCCTTTCGACCATGACACATCCGACTGATATTGCGACCCTCGCCCGCTGGATGGCAGCCGATTTTAGCAATCAGCAACAGGCATTTGATAATCCCCCACTGTATGCTCACATTCGGGTGTGTATGCGGCCCCTACCCTACGGCCTGCTCGATGGGGTGGCGCTCTATCTCGAACAAGCCTATGACTTTTCGCTCCAGCAGCCCTACCGCGCGCGCGTCCTCAAGCTTTTGACTGCTAATGACCGCATCGAGATTGAGAACTACACCATCAAAGACGCTGAAAGTCTCTACGGGGCTGCTCGGGACAGAAGTCGGTTGAGTGGCCTCACGGGCGATCGGCTAGAACTGATGTCCCGGTGCAATATGCAAGTCGACTGGACAGGCCATAGCTTTAAGGGCATGGTTGAACCCGGCAAGGGATGCATGGTTGAGCGCAACGGCAAGACCACCTATCTCGACAGCGTGTTTGAAATCGATGGCGAAAAGTTTCAGAGTTGGGATCGCGGCCGCGATCCGGCCACCGATGAGCACGTCTGGGGAGCTTTGGCAGGTCCTTTCTCGTTTACCCGACGTACCAGCTTCCAAGACGAAGTGACGCTGAACTAACGTCCGGCAGAATCATCATCATCCGTGATTGACGGTCATGGGATTGCGGTCCTGCCGCATAATGGCCCCATTGATTTCTTGCCCCAGAGCTGGAGGCTTGCTTGGCAAAACAACGACTGGACGTGCTTTTGGTAGATCGGGGGCTCTGTGAAACGCGGCAGTGGGCACAGCGGATCATTCGAGCTGGGGAAGTGCAGGTCAATCATCAAGTCATTGACAAACCCGGAACGCTGGTGCCCCTCGATGCGGAGCTGCTTGTCAAGCAGCGAGCCCCGTTTGTCTCCCGGGGGGGCGAAAAGCTCGACAAAGCCTTGAAAAGAATTGACATTACGGTGGGCGATCGCATCTGCTTGGACGGCGGTATCTCCACCGGCGGATTTACCGACTGTTTGCTGCAAGCCGGTGCTAGGCAGGTTTATGGGGTTGACGTCGGTTATGGTCAAGTCGCCTGGAAACTCCGCCAAGACCCCAGAGTCGTCCTCAGGGAACGGACTAACCTCCGACACTTGAGCCCCCAAGATCTATATCCCCCAACTGCTGCGTGGCCCGATTTGGGCGTGATGGATGTTTCGTTTATTTCGCTGACTAAGGTTTTACCGGCTTTTTGGCAGTTGTTACAAGCGCCCCGTGAAGCGGTGTTGTTGGTTAAACCTCAGTTTGAAGTAGGACGGGAAAAAATTGGCAAAAAAGGAGTTGTCCGTTTGCCTCAGGATCAAGCCTGGGCGATTAATCACGTTTTGCAGACAGCACATTCGCTGGGCTGGCACGATCGCGGTCTCACCTTTTCGCCCATTGCTGGCCCGGCTGGCAATCTTGAGTTTCTATTATGGCTGAGTGCTGCTCCCGAGACGGTTGAGGGCGATCGCCTTACGCCTGAACATATCCTACACACCACAAAACAGGCCCAAGAGCAACTCTCTTGAGCCTGTTGGCATCAGCTACCGACCATTGGGCCAAGCACGTTTATATTGTCAGTAGTTACAAAGCGTTCGCTTTGGCAACAACGTTATCGACGGTAAAGCCAAACTTTTCTAACACTGTCTTACCCGGTGCCGAAGCGCCAAACCGCTCAACGCTGAGCACATCGCCTTCAGCACCAACATAGCGGCACCAGCCCATCGAAATTCCCGCTTCAACGGCGAGGCGCTTGGTGACAGCCTTGGGCAAAACGGACTCTTGGTAGGTGTCATCTTGGGCGTCAAATAGTTCCCAAGTCGGCATGGAAACTACGCGAACCTTTTTGCCAGCAGCCGTTAGCTGTTCAGCAGCGGCAACACAAAGCTGCAGTTCACTACCCGTCCCGATCAAGATGAGGTCAGGGGTACCGTCACTATCTGAGATGACATAGGCTCCTTTTGCGACTCCGTCAATTGAGGAGCCGGTAATTTGCGGTAGGGCCTGACGAGAAAGCGCCAAAATGGTTGGGGTTTCCCGATTGGTGATGGCGACCTTGTAAGCTCCAGAGGTTTCATTACCATCAGCGGGACGAATGACCGTCAGGTTTGGAATTGCGCGTAAAGAAGCGATCGTTTCAACCGGTTGGTGAGTGGGGCCATCTTCACCCAGACCAATGGAATCATGGGTCAAGACGTAAATGACACCGGCCTTGGACAAGGCAGACAAGCGAATGGCCGCTCGCATGTAATCAGCAAAGACGAGGAAAGTGGCGCAATAGGTCACCAAACCAGAGTTGTGCAGGGCAATCCCATTGCAGATTGCCGCCATGCCGTGCTCCCGCACACCAAAGCGAATGTTGCGGTTTTCGTAGGCGTCCTTTTGAAAATCACCGGAGATTTTCATGAGCGTGTTGTTGGACTTAGCCAAGTCAGCCGAGCCCCCAATCATTTCAGGAATTACCGGTGCTAAGGCATTTAAGGTCGCTTCGGAAGTTTTGCGAGTGGCGATCGCCTTGTCATCGGGGGTGTATGTTGGGAGCGCATCAGCCCAGTTTTCCGGCAGCTTGCCCGACAGGATCCGTTCAAAGAGCGCTGCATCCTCCGGATATTGAGTCCGATAGGTAGCAAGCAATTCTTCCCACTCAGCCTGATAGCTGGCACCGCGATCGATCGCCTTGCGCATGTGGTTTAAGGCATCTTCGGGGACATCAAAGTCGCCGACACTCCAACCCAAAGCTTCGCGAGTTAGCTTGATTTCGTCGCTACCTAAGGGTGATCCATGCACGCCCGCAGTGTTGGCCATATTGGGTGAGCCGTAACCAATGGTGGTCGTCACCTTGATCATGGTGGGCTTGTCAGTGACCGCCTTAGCTTCCTCAATCGCCTTTTGAATTGCTGCCAGATCAGAGTTGCCGTCTTCTACGTGCAATACGTGCCAGCCGTAAGCCTCAAAGCGCTTTGAGACATCTTCGGTAAAGGCGATATCCGTGGAGCCATCAATGGAAATATGGTTGTCGTCGTATAGCGCAATGAGCTTTCCGAGCCCTAGGTGACCAGCGAGGGAACAAGCTTCACCAGAAACCCCTTCCATGTTGCAGCCATCGCCTAAGATGGCGTAGGTGTAGTGATCGACAATCTCGGCATCGGGTTTGTTAAACCGGCTCGCCAGATGCGCTTCGGCCATGGCCAAACCTACTGCATTACAAATGCCCTGCCCTAAAGGACCGGTTGTCACTTCAACCCCAGGCGTTTCAAAGTTTTCAGGGTGTCCGGGTGTGGTTGACTCCCACTGACGAAACTGTTTAATGTCATCAAGAGAAACGCTATCGTAGCCGGTCAAGTACAGTAGTGCATACTGCAACATGCAGCCATGACCAGCTGACAATACAAAGCGATCGCGGTTAAACCATTGAGGATTTTTGGGATTAAACCGCATCAACTTATCCCACAGGACATAAGCCATCGGAGCGGCTCCCATCGGTAAACCAGGATGACCAGAATTAGCCTTTTGGACAGCATCAATCGCCAAAAATCGAATCGAATTAACGCATATTGCGTCTAAAGATTGGGATGCGACAACCATAAACCTACAACTCAAAGACGGGACAGCAATAACCTGGGACTCATGCCCTGAAACAACTAGGCGCTTCAAAGGCAAATTAGTCTGACAGCCTCTAAACTCACACCAGCAAGTTTCATCATCTCACTCCCCTTGCTGTCTCACAAGTTGAGCCCTCTTAATGAGGGATAGAGAAAATCCTGAAATGAGTGTTAGAGATATTGAATATAAGGACCAGTAAAGCTTTGAGCAAACGCCCAAAACCCACTAAGTCATTGTACTTATTGGGCCAATTGTAGCGTCAGTCACGATATTTCTGAAAAACTAAGGTCACATTGTGACCACCAAAGCCAAAAGAATTGGACAGGGTAACGTCAACTGACATTTGACGAGCTTGGTTAGGTACGTAATCCAGATCGCAGCCTTCGTCTGGATTCTCTAAATTAATCGTCGGCGGTACTTGATTATGATGTACTGTCATCGCTGCAGCCACCCCCTCAATGCCGCCAGAGCCCCCTAACAAATGACCTGTCATCGACTTGGTTGAGCTGACGGCAATTTGATGAGCCCTCGCACCTAACGCGGTTTTGATGGCTTGAGTTTCCGTGGGATCGTTGGCAGGGGTGCTCGTACCGTGGGCATTGATATAGCTCACCTGCTCTGGTGTGATTCCAGCATCTTTGAGGGCGAGCTGGATACACCTTGCGGCACCTGCCCCTCCCGGCACCGGAGCCGTCATGTGGTAAGCATCACAGGTCATACCATAGCCTGTGATTTCGGCGTAAATGCGGGCACCGCGACTCAATGCGTGATCAAGGGCTTCCAAAATTAAAATGCCGCAACCCTCGCCAATGACAAAGCCATCGCGATCGCGATCAAAGGGGCGGCTTGCCAAGTGGGGGGCATCATTGCGTGTAGACAAAGCCCGCGCCGAACCAAAGCCTGCTACTGACAACGGCGTGACTGCCGCTTCTGTGCCACCACAGATCATCGCTTGGGCATAGCCTTGCTGCACCATCCGAAAGGCATCGCCAATGGCATTGGAGCCTGCTGCACAGGCTGTCACCGGACAAGAATTAGGGCCTTTAGCACCGGTTTGAATCGCCGTTAGACCAGCAGCCATATTGGCAATCATCATTGGCACCATAAAGGGGCTGCAGCGACTAGGGCCACGATTGAGGTAGACCGCTTGCTGCTCTTCCATAATCTTGAGACCGCCGACTCCAGTTCCGATCATGACACCGACCTGCTCGGCATTTAAATCGGTAATTTCAAGTTGAGCATCAGCCAGCGCTTGCTGACTCATAGCGACAGCAAATTGGGAAAAGCGATCCATCCGCTTGGCATCTTTACGATCCATAAACTGATGGGGGTCAAACCCCTTGACCTCGGCGGCAATTTGGGTCGTGTGTTGGGAGGCATCAAAGAGCGTAATCGGCCCAACCCCTGACTTACCGGCTAACAATCCTTGCCAGTAATCTTCCAAATTGTTGCCAATGGGCGTGATGGCTCCGAGCCCGGTAATGACAACGCGCTTTTTTTCCAACTCTGCCATAGCTCACCTACTAAACAGATACACTTCCCCAGATAAGGGGCTGCATCCGCATTACAACATGATGCTCAACGCTCTCGATCGCTAAGCCGCTTTCTTTTCTTTGATGAAATCAACAGCCGCCTGTACGGTGCCGATGCCTTCAGCTGCTTCATCGGGAATTTCAATGTCAAATTCTTCTTCGAGAGCCATCACTAGCTCGACGGTATCCAAGGAGTCTGCGCCTAAATCATTCGCAAAGCTCGCTTCGGGCTTAACTTCAGCCTCATCAACGCCCAGCTGCTCAGCGACAATCTTTTGAACCTTCTCGAAAACCGCTTCCTGACTCATAATTCAAATCCTTCTCGGAAACCACAATTAAACACCTCTAAAACCTAAACCACGAGTGCGACATAAAATCAAGCAAAGTGTTTTGGCTTCAGGCATCCCTAAATAGTTTCGGAATGCGTGCCTCGTCTCGGGGTGGATTTGAGAATCTTGCGGGTCTGGCTGTTCGGACTCTCATCTTCAGACAGCAGCTAAAGGAACGACCCAGCAGCAACCGTTGATCGACCGGGAGCCTTCTCAGAAACCTGTCCATCAGACGTCAAAGCTTCCCAAGGATGGCTGATGAAAGCCTTTGAAGACCGATTTAGCTAACTCGTGGACGGTTTTAACACATCGATGCTCATCGCTGCTGAAATGTTTCAATCCCGGGTTGAGCGGCGGCTTTCTTCCAGCGATTCAGATTCGGTCTGCTAATTTCCGCTGATGGCGCCGCCACATTCCTGGCCACAATATTCTCTATCAGCGCAGCTGTTGTCGACCGATGTGTTGAGCACCGGAGAAAATGCTTAGCCTCGGTACAGAATATTTGAACCAGTGACGGTTTGCCCCGCAGTTCAGCGCTGGAAATTTCTGGGATCCAGCGGTTGTGAGCGATCGCGCCGCTATATTACGTTCCATAAACTTTTATGGGCTTGACCCGAGTCCGCGAAAAGAGACGCCGTAGACTATCTACAAAGATTGGAGAACCCTTGCTGTCTGTTCGTTATAGAGATTTCTTGAATTGCGAAGTTTCTATGGCGTGTATAAATGTCCCGTTAACATTGGAGCCTTCGTTCAATGTCTCACTCTGTCAAAATTTACGATACCTGTATTGGCTGCACCCAATGTGTGCGAGCCTGCCCCACGGACGTCCTTGAGATGGTGCCTTGGGATGGTTGCAAAGCTGGTCAAATTGCGGCTTCTCCTCGAACTGAGGATTGTGTTGGCTGCAAGCGTTGCGAAACTGCTTGCCCAACTGACTTTTTAAGCATCCGAGTATATCTCGGTGCAGAAACCAGCCGCAGCATGGGATTGGCTTACTAAGCCAGTTCGTTCTTATCGGTTTTAGCAACGGGTCATCGCGATATCGTGATGACCCGTTGTTTTATGCGATTTATCTTTCGTTATAGATATTAATCTATCAGGTAGATAGGAACACGTTAGATTGGAGGCGATGCAGCCTGATTAATGTCAGAAATGATTCAAATTTTCGATTTTTTATTTTTACTTGTCTATCGGTTAGTCCAACTCATTCAGCCGATATTGGTGCCGATTTGTTTTGTGGTGGCTTGGGCAACCGTTTTATTTGGAGTTTGGAGTTTGTGGTCGACCCTGCGCAATGGTGTGCGCCGGGCCCAAAAGATGCACCAAATTCCTTGTGCTGACTGCCAATACTTCTCCGGTAATTATTTTCTGAAATGTCCGCTGCATCCTAAAGAAGCTTTATCCGAAGCCGCCATTCACTGTGGAGACTTTGAGGCCAATCGCTTAGATGTGCCATCATCAGACGCGAACCTAATCAGGTAACTGAACCGCTTGCCCAGAAACCGGGGTCGGAACTATCGAGGAGTGCGATCGCCCATGCTAGTGAGAAATCTGCAAGACTGCGACATGTTTATTGCTGGCGATCATACCCAGCTGAGAGAACTGCTCCATCCGGATAAACAGCCGCTTGCCCTGCGATATAGTTTGGCCCATGCAGTCGTGCCGGTAGGCCAGACATCCGTTGATCATGCCCTCAAAACCTCAGAGGTGTACTACATCATCAGCGGGCAAGGAGACATGTATATCAACGAAGAGACCCAAACGGTGAGCGCTGGCGATGCAATTTACATTCCCCCCAAAGCTCGCCAGCATATCCATAACACCGGTTCTGAGCCGCTAGTGTTTATCTGTATCGTTGACCCCGCCTGGCAAGCTGAAGATGAAACCGTCTACGGTGACGAATAGCTTACTCAGAGATATAGGGGAGATTTTGCCCTACCGCATCACCAATGTTGTCAAGCCGATGATGATCTAGCTGCCGCACCAGGCCTTTGAGTACCTGTGTAGACATTCCGGGCCCTTGATAAATCCAACCAGTGTATACCTGTAAGAGGGAAGCGCCAGCACTGATCTTTTCCCATGCGTCCTGAGCACTAAAGATGCCACCCACACCGATAATTGGCATGCTCCCTTCACTCTTAGTGGCTAAAAACCGAACTACTGCGGTGGCTCGATGTCGCAGGGGAGCGCCGCTCAATCCGCCGGGTTCCTCAGTCGCACGATTGCCGGTTTGCAAAATCCGATCAGTCTTTAAGCCCTGACGCTGAATAGTGGTATTGGTGGCGATGATGCCCCCAAGTTGATGGGTCTGTGCCAAGGCCAAGACGACTTCTACGCTGTCCCAATCGAGATCAGGCGCAATTTTCACCAGTAACGGTTTGCGATCGCTATTCTCAGCTTGTAGAGCGGCCAAAATGGGGCTGAGATTTTCAGCCGCTTGGAGCGATCGCAACCCCGGCGTATTTGGCGATGACACATTGACTACAAAGTAGTCACCCAACTGCTTGAGCAGTCGAAAGCTACCGAGATAGTCCTCTACCGCTTGATCTAAAGGGGTGACTTTAGATTTGCCCAGGTTGATGCCAAGGGGAATGACCGCAGCCCGATGTTGTTGGTAAAAGCGCAGGCGCTCGGCTAACTGTGCCGCCCCCTGGTTGTTGAAGCCCATGCGGTTGATGGCCGCTTGGTCCTTAGGCAAACGAAATAACCGAGGCCGGGGATTGCCTGGCTGGGCATGGTAGGTAACTGTGCCTAGCTCCGCATATCCAAATCCCAACAGTGACCATGCGGGGGCTGCTAGGCCATCTTTGTCAAAGCCGGCCGCCAGCCCCAAAGGATTGGGAAAGTCAATCTGCCATAGGGATTGCTGCAAACGCGGATTGGCATATTGATAGCGATCGCCTAGCCAAGTTCGCAAAGCGTGATAGGCACGGGACTGGATCTCTCCGGGAATCAGGTCGGCAGTCGCAACATTTCTGAGTGCGATTAAGGTTTGTCGATGGAGCCACTCAGGATCTGCCCTCACGCCGTAAAAAAGCAGTGGTCTCAGCCCCTGTTGATACCAATCAACCATAGATTTTTATCTCTCTAGCTGCAAATGACATAACAGCTCACGATTTTGAAGTCTCTTAACGAAGTCTGTACCGTCAGCTAGTCGGTAGGCTCTAATGGTAAGACGCTCACAGGATAAAGCGGCTAACTCAGCTGAGCCCGGCGATCGCTCAACTGTTGAAACGCCTACCATCCCGACTACAGGTTACTTATCTAGTTGTTCACTCTACAAAATTATCGTTCAGAGCGTGGCATGGTTGACACATAACCTGTTCGTCATGCCTAGATGTTGCTTAATCGCAGCAGCTAGCCTGATCGAGTGCGATGAAGCCTTTAGGGTTAGTTGCTGTTGGTTGGCTGCATGACATGACAGCACAGCAGCGTTACCGCGACTCTTTTTGAAAGCTGTTGGAGATGATCAAAAACCGCACTAGTCAAACTCTATATATCGTTCATATACGGGCTAGTTCTGGGGTTTTTTGCTAACCTTCATCCATCACTTTCAGTTTGGCACTTAGCCCTATGCTTTTCGGCGGCAAACCCTGCAACGCTTTTGCCGTCTTTGACGGGTGACGCTCTATAAATTCCGAAAATCACTGTCTCGTCATGGTTTCGACCTTACCCAATCCCAATCCAGAAAGGCGTTTGGCAGCTCTTGCCAGGATCCTCAAGCTCCTTCGGGAGACGGAGGATCTTGATCGGTTGATTTCATCTTTATTGGAAAACCTCAAAGAGGAGTTGCACTACTCTCTCCTGTGGTTTGGTCTGTACGAACGAGTCCAGCATCAGATTGTCAGTCAAGGGTTTATCGCGCCTAAGCCCCATCGCTCTCTAAAAAGTACATTTTCGCTCGCCCCTGGCGACTTGATGGAACAGGTCGTCATTCAACAGCGGCCGCTGATCATCAGTGACTTGCGAGTTGAGTCGCGCATTGCCGCCTGGAACGAAATGGCCGATCAGTTCGGCATCCAGGGAGCGCTCATTTTTCCTGTGCGGCGCCGTGATGTTTGCTACGGGCTTTTGATCATGGGGTCTGAGCAGTGGGGACAAACAATCAGCAATAGCGATCGCACCTTTATTTCCACCACCTGCAGTGCCCTCGCCGACGTTTTGCACAAGCGCGAGCAGGCCCTGCAGACCCAGCAGCGCAAAGCCCCTGGCGTGGCCCTAGCGAGTTTAATCACTCAATTGCAAACTATCGAAGATAGAGATACGCAGCTGACCGCCGTTGCCCAATCCATTTTTCAGTTCGTTAATCCTGACCGAGTCCGCATCTTTTGGCTCAATCCCACTCAGTTTGAATTTTGGGAACGTCTCACCATCCGAGCACGGCAAAGCAAAACAACGAAGTCCTATTCCCAGGACAAGCCAGGACTCCAAATTCCCGTCAGTGAGGTGCGGGGCGTCTATCAGGTCCTGAGTAAGCAACAGCCCCTAGTTGTCGGCGAAGCCCAAAGTTCTAATGCAGCTAATGTCCCTGATCGGTTTATGCAGTTGCTAAAAGCCAGTGCTCTGATGGTGGCACCGATTTTCGAGCATCAGACCTTTTTAGGCTTCATTAGCGTTGAGAGCAATGAGGCTCGGCTGTGGTCAGAGCCAGGACGCAACTACCTCAAAACGGTTGCGAATTTAACTGGCTTGATGATGCCGGTGCTATCGATTCAAGAGGTGCGTCAGGAATCCGCCCAGGAAGTCGAGCTCCTCACGGGTCTGGTGCGCAGTATTCAAAGCGAAGCTGACTGGCAAAACACCTTAGATTTATGTGGTGAAAATCTCTGTCAGAATTTGGGGGTTCAGCAGTTTATGGTGCTGCTCCATGATCTTGAGCATGGCGGCTACCAAGTTATTTTTCAAAAACGTAAGCTGCCGCGCAAACGGCTGTCAACGGCTTGGCCCTCACTGGATGAGGTCGACTGGCAAATGTTGGAAGATAGCGAATCGGCGATCGCAATTAACGATCTCACCAATGATCTCAAGCTCTTGGCCTGGCGGGAAAACTTCGAGGCCTTAGGCTTGCAAAGTATCTTGGCTTGCAACATTACGCCAGGTAGTGCACCCGAGGGGGTTGTTTTAGTCGCGAGTCAAACGCCGCGTCAGTGGGCTAACAACGAAGGTCAGCTCCTCCTGCAAATTGCCCAGCAGATTAGTCTGATTCTGCGGCAATGGAAGCTCCAGCGACAAACTGACCAACAAGAAGATATCTACAGTGCCATTCAATGGGGGCTCAAGACCCTACAGCAAACCTTTGAGCTCAAGAAATTAGAAGAATCCGCTTGTCAACATCTAATTGATTTATTGGATGCCAACTTGGTAGTCCTAGTCACCTGGGCGGTTGGGGATGAAGTGGCTCAGGTGAATCACGTCATTTCTCGCAACATCGATTTTGATGCTGACCGCCATGCGCAGATATCAGTTCCTACGGATGCCATTATCAGTTGGTCACAGCAAACGGATGGTCCCCTCCCCGTGACTTGGGAAGATTTTCCTGAAGATACACGAGCCTGGATCAAAGGCCCTCCCACCAGCAAATTCTTAGTTGTAGGCCTCAAAACCGCCGATAAGCATGTTCCTAATGGTGTCTGGGTTATTGCAGACCGGGGCGATCGCCGATGGACTAGCCATCACTTCAGTCTGGTTTCTCTGCTATCTAATCAGTTGGCGTGGTCCCGCCGTCATCTCAATATTGTCAATCTGTTACTAGAACGTCAGGACTCGCTGGTAGCCCTCAACTGGTATAAACATAAACGCCTTGCCGAGGTCCATCGCCAACTCGAGGTCAACCTTGATCGCCTCAGTGATCCGATCACCCAGGGCAAAGGACTGACGGCTCAGCGACAGCTACAGCTCGTACGCCAACTTGGCAAACTTACCGGCGGCGTCAATAGTGTCTTGCAAAATGAAGCTTGGGAGCTCCGTAAGCATCAGCAAACCACCCCCCTTGTCAGCTTACTCAATCGACTAATGGAGCGGGTCAATACCCTTATTCAAGAGCATCAGCTCTGGGCCAAGGTGCATAACGAGAGCAATGTCATCATCTCTGGCGATTTAGAAAAGATTGAGCTAGTACTTTACGAGCTCATGGTGGCAGCGTGTCAGCGATCGCCAGAACATGGGCGTCTCGATATTTGGTGCCGACCGCTAGACCGTACCCTAATGGAGCTGGCCATTACCGACGATGGTGATGTTCCCCGGCAACTGCTCAAAGACTTAGAGCACGGCCGCCCAGATGATATTTTGGTTCCCTCGCTGTTAGATGTTCCACCAGGATTGCACTTCAGCATTTGTAAGACTCTGATGCAGCAAGTCGGTGGCGAGTTTACTCTGCAAAAGTTGGATGATGGACGCATTATGAGCCGCATCGTATTAGCCATGACTAACAAAGGAAAATCCATGGGTCTCCCCCATAAAGACCCGCGTCCATAGCCCACTGGCTAATCATGCCCCTTTAGAGTTGCCTGGGAGAAGCTACCCAAGCGGCTGAACAGTCCTGCGATGCTGGCGAGGCAGTCCGCAGTTAGACTCTCTTGTGGCATCCAAGTGGAAATCACTACACCAGCCGCCTGGGCCGCTGCTTACCTGCTTGTCAGATGATGTTCTTACGGACGGGCAGTACTAGAGGCCTCAGCGCTTTCTCTGAGATCCATTTTTTCTGCAGTCAAAATGCTTTC
Source organism: Leptolyngbyaceae cyanobacterium (assembly GCA_050331235.1). Taxonomy (GTDB): domain Bacteria; phylum Cyanobacteriota; class Cyanobacteriia; order Phormidesmidales; family Phormidesmidaceae; genus Halomicronema. Next base: position 37,381 of record JBHJHA010000060.1, on the reverse strand, counting down.
AAATAACCGGAAATATACGCAGCTTCCACGATTTGAAAAGCTCTTTTTTGAGTTCTTGTAAGACTGTTACTCCAAATTTCAAGCCAATCAAATCTAAAATCAAAGAACCTGTAAAATTCGACACAAAAGCCTGCCGCTAGCAAATTATTTCACTTATCTTGAGAATGTCATTTCGCAAGAGTTCCATCATGAAAATTTTCACTAAAGCACAACTCGCTATTGCTACAGCTGCTTTCGCATCTACCTTGGCCGCTGCAGAAGCTCAAGCTTTTACCTTCCAAAAAACTGCCACGAGCTTCACCGATAGCTACAGTCAAGAACTGTTGGACTTCTTTAAGTCCAACGTGAACGGTGAGAGAGAAGCACTGTCCGATGCTCAACTTCAAGAACTAGATGCATCTACCTTAATATTTGATACGTCGAAATCAGTGGAAGTTTACTTCATTGATGAGGGTGCTGGTTACAAAAACCAGGTTTTATTTTCTGCTGCCGATAGTGAAAAGCAAATGCTGTTTGGGAATGCCTCTAAGCAGGGCTCTGGCGGCTCTCTAAATGCTGGTGATGGCTTCGAACTCAGTGACTTTGGCGGACTCCCCGCGGTCGCACAATTTGAGCTTTTCATCAAAGCTAATGGCTACAACGGTGGTACTAACGTGTATGGTGCTAATCCGGATGAAAATCCTGACGGCATCAATCACATCACGGCATTTGGCTACAATGACGAAGCTTCCGGTGAGTACTTCACCTTCATCGGTTTTGAAGACCTCTACAACGGTGGCGATCGCGACTTTAACGACGTGGTTCTAGTTGCTAAGGGATTAACCAGCTCAGCAGACGTCCCTGAGCCCATGTCAGCTTTGGCGGTGTTGGCTGTGGGGGCTGTAGCTGCAGGCAGCGCGGTAAAGAAAAAACTGGCTTAGGTCTAGCGCGATCGCATCCCTGACTTGAGTAAGTGAATTAAAATCCCCCTAGTTGATCAGGGGGATTTTTTTGTCTATGGCCTTGTGCCATTCCCTCTTCACTAACGGCCACATCAGGGCTTTGTGCACTGATAGCCATGCTCCGAATGATGCTTGTGTCCGCTAGGATAATGGCCGTTGCGTGATAAATGGGTCAATGCTTCAAAGTTCCCTCCTGATGGCGTTAAGCATATTTTCCCTGTTGAGCAATCAGCCAACATCGACTATTCCTCTAGAGCCGATGCCGTGGCCCTCTCTGCAAACAATTGCCGGCTGGGAGTCGCCATGGGTGTTGACTATGAATGCCCCTGACCCGGAAGCTAAAGCAATTGTGCGCAACTACCTTGCTCGTTTGGCCGAGCAGGGCTTTGACCCAGAAGCACAGGGTATTTGGGTACAAACCGGGGGCACTGCGATCGCGGTCAATCAGCCTTACCGGCCCTTGTCGTCGGCATCTCTCACCAAAATGGCCACAACATTAGCCGCATTGGAGACCTGGCCAGTGAGCCACCGGTTTGAAACGAAGTTTGGCTACACCGGCACCCTAGAAAACGGCATTATCAATGGTGATCTAGTCATTGAATGGACAGGCGATCCGTATTTTGTTTGGGAGGAGGCGATCGCCTTAGCTAACACGCTCAACCAGCAGGGTATTCAACAGGTGACAGGCAATCTGATCATCTTGGGCGAGTTCGCCATGAATTTTGAACCGGATTCCTATCGTTCTGGCGAGTTATTTATGCAAGCGGTGGATGTCAATCGCTGGTCCGATGAGGTGTATTACGTTCACAGTACGATGCCTCCCGACACTGCCGCCCCTAATTTGGCGATCGCCGGCAGCATTGTCGTCGAACCAACCACTGCTGTGATGACTCCGCAGTGGCTCGTCCGTCACCAATCGCTGCCCCTAGTGCCGTTGCTCAAGGCGATGAACATCTACAGCAACAACGCTATGGCTGACCAATTTGCCCGTGCGGCTGGCGGTCCTAACACCGTTGCGGCCAAGGCTGCAGCCAAAACCGGCGTGCCCACTGACGAAATTCGTTTGATCAACGGCTCTGGCTTAGGTATTGAAAATCGGCTCTCGCCCCGGGCGGTGGTGGCAATTCTACTGGATATCCAGCGTCAGCTACGGCCCCACGGCCTATCGATCTCCGATGTGATGCCCGTCTTTGGCCAAGACGAAGGCACTTTGATTTTTCGCGAGTTGCCCACTCAAGCTGCGCTCAAAACGGGCACCCTCAACACAGTTAGCTCGTTGGCAGGATACTTCCCTACCCAAGAGCGAGGACCTGTGTGGTTTTCGATTCAAAACTGGGGCGGCGATATTGAACTGCTAAGGGCACAACAGGATGCCTTGCTGCTGTCTTTACAGCAGCACTGGGGACAAGCTGCTCCGCCAGACACCTTTGAGCCTAAAATTGTCATGGGTCAGACTCCTTATATCTTGGGCGATCCCGGACGTAATTTAGTCCTTTAGCTGCTAGGCACCCCGCTCCGTAGTTTTGAGTGACGGCCACGGCGACGCCCTGCTGTGGCACGACAGATGGGTCTTCCAGGTTCCCCTAGAATCTGCCGCCTTTCTACCGTAAAGTCGACTAAGGTTGATTTATTCAGAGTGGACGAGGAAAGAACTGGCGTGTATTTTCAATCAGTAATTACGACCCTGCACGACTTTTGGAGTAAGCAAGGCTGTTTGATTGTACAGCCCTACGATACTGAAAAAGGGGCAGGCACGAAGAGCCCCCATACATTTTTACGAGCCATCGGTCCTGAGCCTTGGTCCGTTGCCTATGCTGAGCCTTGTCGCCGCCCAGCCGATGGACGCTACGGCGAAAACCCTAACCGCTATCAGCACTACTATCAATATCAGGTGCTGATTAAGCCCTCCCCGCCTGACATTCAAGACCTGTATTTGGAGTCTTTACGCGCCCTCGGCATCAAAGCAGAAGATCATGACATTCGCTTTGTAGAAGACAACTGGGAAGATGCTGCTGTGGGGGCATGGGGAGTGGGCTGGGAGGTATGGCTGGACGGGATGGAAATTACTCAGTTTACCTACTTCCAACAATGCGGTGGATTAGATTGTCGCCCGGTATCCATTGAACTGACCTATGGTCTGGAGCGCCTCACTATGTACTTGAAAGAGGTCGATGCGATCGCCAAAATTCGGTGGAACGACACCCTCACCTATGGCGACGTGCATATGCAGGGAGAAATTGAACAATCCCAATACATCTTTGACGAGTCTAATACCGAACTCCTGTTCACGCTCTTCAACTTGTTCCAGCAAGAAGCTGAGCAGCTTATGGAAAAAGGGCTCGTTTTACCAAGCTATGACTATGTGCTGAAATGCTCCCATACCTTCAATTTGCTCGATGCTCGGGGCGTCATCTCTGTGACGGAACGAACTCGATATATTCGCCAGGTTCGTGGGCTAGCACGCAAAGTCGCCCAGCTTTACTATGACCAGCGGGAAGCCTTGGGGTTTCCCCTGCTCAAAGAGTCGACCGAAACAGCTGCGCAATTGCAATAGATATGGCATGTTAAGGCATGTAACGACCGCCCGCTGTTGAAAGGAGATTTGACGTGGCTGCTCAACTCACTGCTTGGTTAAAACCGATCGCAGACTGGTTTGCTCAATTTGATATGCCTGAGCCCATCATCCACTGGGGGCATCCTGCCATGATGGGTATTGTTATTTTTGTCCTGGGTCTCTATGTCGCGTGGGCGGGCTGGCGCGGCCGTACTGCGACCGTACCGGAAACTACCCAATCGGCATTGGCTGATCATAAAAAGCTTGCCCCGATGATGTTCCTGTTTATTGCTCTCGGCTACATCGGCGGTGTGTTATCGCTGGTCATGCAAGATCAACCTATTTTACAAAGTCCGCATTTTTGGACTGGCTCCGCCGCCCTCGGGATTTTGGGGCTCAATGGCGCGATCTCACTCTCTAAGTTTGGTGGTGGTCAACCCGCCCTGAGAACTGCTCACGCTTACATCGGCAGCATCGCTATGCTGCTCCTATTCGTTCATGCAGCTTTGGGCGTTAAGCTTGGGCTCTCCATCTAAGCCTCACTTGGCCAGTTTGAAGTCTTGGCCTTGTGAAACCGAACATTGACATCGGCCTTCTCCGGGCGATGTCAAATCCTACATGGCGACTAGCGATATCCATCGGACTCCCCGTTCCTGTAGATATGTGAATATTTGCAGGGTCCTCTCAGCATGGCCTCAGTTACTTACCTGAAAATCAAAGTAAGCTGTTGAACGCATTGGATGACAAGGAGAACGCCATGGCTGTCGACTACGATCTCGTCATTATTGGAGGGGGGTCTGCGGGGTTAGTAGCCGCTAGCGCGGGTGCCCAACTCAATGCCAAAGTTGCCTTGGTTGAAAAAGAGCATCGACTTGGGGGTGACTGCTTACATTATGGGTGCGTTCCTAGCAAGTCCTTGATCCATGCTGGCAGAGTCGCCCACGATGTGAGGAATGCCGCGCAATATGGCATTGAAGCTTCCATTCATGACATTCGTATTCGCGAGGCGCTAGGTCATGTTCACCGTGTCATCGACACCATCCAAGAGCACGACTCAACAGAACGATTTGAGTCATTGGGGGTTGAGGTGATCTTTGGCGAAGGGCAATTTACTGATGCTCAGACGTTCGAGGTCAACGGCCGCCAGCTCAAGGCTCGCGCATACTTGGTTGCCACCGGCGGTCGCCCTGGTTTGCCTCCTATCAATGGTTTAAAGGAGGCCGGCTATCTGACCAATCTCAATGTTTTTAGCATTGAGCAGCGCCCCAATGCCCTGGCAGTCATTGGGGCTGGTCCCATCGGTTGTGAACTTGGTCAAGCCTTTGCCCGGTTAGGCAGCCAAGTAACGATTATTGCCAGTCACGGGCACATCATGGACAAAGAAGAGCCAGAAGCGGCACAGGTTGTGCAGGCGCAGATGGAGGCAGAAGGGATCAAGATTCTCACCAATACACGAGCCAAAGAGGTGATCCTGGAATCGGGACAAAAAGTTATCGTGACGGATACCGGCGATCGCCTCACGGTTGATGAAATTTTAGTGGCTACAGGTCGCGTTCCCAATATTGAGACCTTGAATCTTCAGGCAGCTGGCGTTGAAGTGAGCAAAGCTGGTATCCAGGTGAATTCAAAACTGCAAACGACCAATCCCAAAGTTTACGCGGCTGGAGATGTCATCGGCGGTTATCAATTTACTCACGTTGCGGGGTATGAAGGGGCCGTGGCCATGCAAAATGCCCTTGTCCTACCGACTAAGAAAGCCGATTATCGCGTGATTCCCTGGGCAACATTTACCGAACCAGAGCTGTCTCGCGTCGGGCTCACCGAAGACCAAGCCCGTAAACGCTATGGCGACGATGTGATGGTGTTACGCCATGACTTTGACCATGTGGATCGAGCCTTGGCTGAGGGAGCCGGTATCGGGTTTGCCAAGTTTATCACCCGTAAGAATGGTGAGATTCTAGGAGCCCATATTGTCGGTCCCGCTGCTGGAGAGCTGATTCATGAGGTGATCTTGGCCATGAGCAACAAGCTCAAAGTCGGAGCGCTCAAATCGATCATTCACATCTATCCCACCCTTTCAGAGATCAACAGTAAAACTGCGTTACAGCTGACCAAACAAACCTATGCCAGCAACACGCGCCTGCAGTCGATTTTGCGACGTTTTTTCAACCTCCGCCGCTGGTTAGGCCGCTGAGTCTTGTATCCCAACAAATCGATCCCTGCTTTAGCCCTATAAGCGATGCCTGAACCCACAAAATTGCAGATCCAGGCATGGCAATTTTCTTATGACTAATCGGCGATATGGTCGCGGCTGTTAGCCCTGTCAAAGATAGGGGCAGAATAACTCCAAACTCCTACGAATTTCAGTAGAAGTGCTGACATAGTCCTGCGATTATTAGAGTTGGACTTTTCAAGCTAAACCTTCGGGGATTGGAATGAGTGGGACTTTCGCAACGCCTATTCCCCGATCGCAGTCAGGTAAGTTGCTTGATGCCTATGGTGAGGCTGCTGCGGAGTTTACATAGAAATCATCGGAATTTGATGAGAACTTCATAGCAGCTTCAGAGACCGCACGGCGTTCAAGTCGGTTTTATCAGGCTCTTCCCCTAGAATGAAGTGGAAATTAAATATGCCTAAGATCTAACAAACAAAACTCCTCCACGGAGTAGTTGACCGCCTTAGTTTTATCTTTAATCATTGACCGCTAGATTCCCGCTAGTCTTCGATTGAATAATTATTCACTATGCCCCAAACTTATCGAGACGATGTGGCCCCTCATCCCGTGAAGCAACCTTCCCATACGGACATCGTTTTGGACAAAATCAACAGCGGCAAACTTTGGGTTGTCAATAGCCGACGCCGCAACGGTATTGTCGTTTACAAAAAATTCCACGCAGAGTTTGCTGGTCCGGGTGCAGCTGTTGGCGGTGCGCTTGACGAGCGGTGCGATCACATTACGGCCTTAGGCAACCTCTCCCTAGTGGAGCCGAAGACTTACGAAGACCAGCAAAAGGCTATTCGGATTCGCTTGCAGTGGATTCGCCTCACCCAAAACTTCACCGACAAACCCATTCCCATTGAGCGGGCCCAAATGATCCTGGATCAGTTCAAAACATACTTTGACAAAGCGATCGTTGATAGCGTGCCTGATGAGGCATTCTCGATGCTCGTGGGTGTCTTCCCCTGCACTGTCCGCAAAGCGCGTCGACAATAGTTTCGGGCATCCGATTTGATGAACTACAAAAGCACCTGTTTGAGGTGGCTGATGGTGCGTTGATTTTCAGCGGGCGTCCCAACAGTGATGCGCAAGCCACCGCCGGTATGACGTATCTTTGACCCTAGCTGATAGAGCTGCTGTGCGATTTTGTCGGCCCCGTGATCCGTGGGGCGGCCGTAAATAAAGTTGGCATCGCTTGGCCAGATTTGTAAATTGGGTAGCTTGGCCAACGCCGACATCATTAAGTCCCGCTCATGCTGCACTTCCGCTACTTTAGCCAGCAATGCTGGAGCCTGTTTTAAGGCAGATAAAGCCGCAAACTGTGAAAAGCTAGGCAGGTTGTAGGGCAAACGGACTTTTTCTAAAACTGCTATCGTCTCTGGAGTAGAGATGGCATACCCCACCCGGTGAGCCGCGAGACGAAAGGCTTTGGAGAACGTCCGCGTCACCAGCCAGTTTGGCCGTGATAATGCGTCGGCAAGTACCGTTTGTTGGCAAAATTCAAAGTAAGCTTCGTCAACAACCACTAAAATGTCGGTCGATAGATTCCGCATCCAATTCAACTCGGCGGTCGTTAGGCTATTGCCAGTCGGGGAGTTGGGAGACACCATAAAGATCATCCGCACAGGAGTCGCTGCGTTGGAGATCGCTGACTGAGCCGCTGCCACCTGTATGGCAAAGGTTTGGGGGTCACGCTCAACGGCAATCACCTCAACCCCTAAAGTCTGAGCCAAAATTCGATACATCGAAAACGTGGGCTCTGCCACCAAGATGGCTCCTGTCCGCCCCACACAAGTGGCAATCAATAATGAGCGAATCAACTCATCTGAACCGTTGCCAACCGTGACATGGTCAGCCGTGATGGCCGCTGGATGTAAATCAGCAGACTCATTAGCATATGCAGCGATCGCCGCTCTCAAATCAAAGTGTCCCCCGTCGGGATAACGGTTGGCCTTAATCGTGTTCTGATACTCCCAGGCCAATTTGTCCTTCAACTCACCGGGCAAATCGTAAGAAGATTCATTGGTATCTAGCTGATCAACTGATTTCGGCAGGGACAGCTCTTCGGTTGAAGCGTGCGCGCCGTAGGCCGAAAACCGCTGAAGCTCGGGGCGAATGAAAGCCGGCATAACTGAAAAAAATCTATAACTGAGACTATCTATTATGACTTAACTCTGAAGGGAGCGGTCATGGCAACAGGCTGGGCTGGCGCGGCCTCACGCCGGCAACTCCAGAGACCAATTCAGATCAGGTGTTATCCTAAGTAAATTAGCATTTTGATGCCAGTTGGAAAGATATTCGCCGGCTCTTATCCACACGGCAAAAGATGCGCCGTAATCTTTGGGGCAGTAAACTGTAAGCGATATTCAGCGACGACTTTGTTGCTAGTTGGTTGCCCTTGATGACTATGGATTTAGCTTGTGGATTCTCCTTTAATCAGATATCAAGTACGTCTGAGTTTTCTGTACAGCCTGTCGCTGGTTTCAGGAGGCATGATTGATTCCCGGCAGAATTTCCCAATCTAATGATTCTGCTGCCAAATCAGCGCCGCGATTATGGATAACTCACTTGAGATCACGATTCAAATTGTGCTTACTGTGCTGGCGGGCATTGGGGCACAGGTCTTGGGAGAGTATCTCAAGGTCCCGAGTATTATCTTCCTGCTACTGTTTGGCATCGGCCTCGGGGCTGATGGTTTGGGCTTGGTGCGTCCAAACGAGTTGGGCGTCGGCCTTGAGGTCTTAGTCTCTCTTAGTGTTGCCCTAATCCTGTTTGAGGGAGGGCTGAGCTTAGAGCTCAAAGAACTCGACAAAGTATCCAATAGTCTCCGCAATTTGGTCACCACCGGGGTTTTTGACACACTGCTAGGAGGTGACATGGAGGCTCATTGGCTCGGTGAGTTTCCGTGGTCCCTGGCCTTTCTCTACGCCTCCTTGGTTGTAGTAACTGGGCCAACCGTGATCAATCCCCTACTCAGACAGGTATCCGTTGATCGCAAAGTCGCTACCCTACTGGAAGGGGAAGGGGTGCTCATTGACCCCGTGGGGGCTATCCTGGCGGTTGTCGTCTTAGAAATTATTTTAAACGGAGATGCTGATCCGCTGCTCATCATCACAGGGTTAACTGTGCGGTTGGGCACCGGCGCTATTCTTGGGAGTATTGGGGGGGCTTTGCTAGGCATCTTCCTCAAGCAGACCGACTTTTTGTCTGAAGAATTGCGGAATCTCGTTGTGCTGGCTAGCCTGTGGGGCCTGTACGGCGTTGCCCAAGAATTACAGGGTGAATCAGGTTTAATGGCTGCCGTCGTCGCTGGTATCGTACTACGGGCTTTGTCCATTCCCGATGAACGGTTACTGCGTCGGTTTAAGGGACAGCTCACCATTTTGGCGGTGTCTGTCCTGTTTATCTTGTTGGCAGCGGATCTCTCCATTGCCAGTATCTTTGCCTTGGGGCGTGGAGCCGTACTGACGGTAGCCGTTCTTATGTTGGTGGTGAGACCTGTCAACATAGCTGTTTGCACCGCTTCAAGTGATCTCAACTGGCGGCAAAAAGCCTTCCTTAGTTGGATTGCACCCCGGGGTATCGTTTCCGCCTCGGTCGCGTCTCTGTTTGCCATTTTGTTAACCGATCGCGGCATCAGTGGTGGAGATGCCATTAAAGCGCTCGTGTTTCTGACAATTATCATTACCGTATTAGCCCAAGGCCTCACCGCTAGCCTGCTTGCAAGGGGATTAGGCTTGGCTGGTCAAAAAGAGGGCAGCGGCTTAGTCGTGGTGGGCTGCAATCCGCTCAGTCTTCTCATTGCGCGGCTCTTTCAGGAAAATGGTGAATCCGTCGCTCTGATTGATACTAATCCAGAAGCCTGCAAGCCGGCCAAACAGGAAAATCTACCGGTGTTTGTCAACAGCGCCCTTGATGCCGAGGTGTTAGAAGAAGCTGGCATCGCCGCAGCTGCAACGCTGTTAACCATCACCAACAACGGTGATATCAATGCGGTTGTTGCTCAGCAAGCCCAAGAGGAATTTCAACCGCCGCGCATTGTCTCGGTCGTTCCTAAAGAAGACCTCGCGAAGGAAAAAAACGCGAAAAAATCCGCGGCGAAAAAGAGCAACAGCACCCAAAAATCGGCAACCGCAAAGGCGTTATTTCCGACTATTGCCTTGAAGTTATGGAATGGACATCTTACCGAAGGGGCCGTTCGACTGGGAGAAACTGCCTTGCGATCAGAAGGGTCGCTGATGCAGCGGGCTCACCTCCGGGCCTTGATCCGCAGTGGTGAGCTGATCCCGCTATTGGTAAAGCGCAATAATCGGATGTGGGTTTCTCTAACTGAGGACGATAACTGGAAAGCGGGCGATCGCATTGTTTATCTACTCCATGACCCCAAGCCTAAGCTATTGCAGCGCCTATCTGGAGGCAGTCGGCCAACGAAGCTGAATGTGGAAACGCTGCCCACCGTCGAAGATATTCCTTTGCCTGCCAAAGTCATCGACAAGGCCCCGGCCCCCGATCCGGCGGCAACGCCCACACCGGCCACTGAAAGTTCTGAAAAAAACGGCCACGCTACCGAAGCCGCGACCAACGGCCAAGCCTCACCAGCACCTAACAATTTGGCTTCCCCTGACTCCCCCCCGGAAGAAGTCAGCAATTAACAATGCCAGACCACTGCACCTTTTTTTCGTGGGTGCGGCGATAGGAAAAGAACGTCTCCGGCTCTTGATATGTGCAGTGGGGCGCGATCGCAATTTGCTCAGCTTGAATGCCCAATGCCTGTACCTGAAGAACGTTGACCCGCCGAACATCCAGCCGAACGCGTCCTGGGGTCACGTCAGGCAGCACCGGTGGGCACTCAAAAGCCTGGAGCTCGGTCACCAACTCATCATCAGTCTTCTTTGCCAAATCGCTGATTGTGTTGACTAGGGAGCGGCCGACTTCTGCCGCGACATGGGTCGAGACCTGGTATACCTCGCCTGCCACAGCCGGTCCTAGAGCGATGCGTAAGTGGCTTAGCTCGCTGCCTTGAGCCTGCATTTTGGCGATGGTTTTAGGCACAATCCGCAACGCAGAGCCGCGCCATCCCGCATGTACAGCTGCCACTTGCCCTGTATCAACATCGGCCAGCAAGACCGGTGTACAGTCCGCTGTACAGACCCAAGCAGCCTGCTCAGGACCACAGGTCATCACGGCGTCGGCTTCCGGCTATGGCGAAGTTGGTGAATGGATTGCCCAGTTCTGAGCTGAGACGATCCGGTTACCGTGTACCTGCTTGGCCCGATAGACTTGAGCGTTGGTGGCTAAGCGAGATATTAAGTCTTCAGGCACGGCCGGCCAAGACTTTCGGGTAAAGAAGCCATGGGGCCACTGATCGAGTAGCGTTGTCGTCAGATAAGGATGCTGGCTATCCAGGTGCCATCGCCAAGTTGTCATCGTAAGCTCTCCACGGGACCGGCAACTCGACCCAACTTACCTCAATTATTGATGCATTGTAGAGCCAGTAGCTTTCCCACCATGCAAATGCAAACTCCGCCGTAAGTTTGCCCGATATAATCACCAACTTTTTGCCATGCGGCAATGAAGCGACATGTAGCCTAGAGCTCTGGTACACAGCAGCGTCAAAGATTCTCAACCATCAGTACGCCACAAAAATAGAGGCATCGCCTCAACCGTTAGACGATGCCTCAGCGTTTCCGCTTTTTATAATGAGAGTCTTTATTAGTGCTTGACTCCTTTTAATGATTGCTATGCTCTCCCAAGTTGATTCGTATCAGTTGTTTTATAATAATGTCTTTATATTTCTGGGTTGGTAATTTTTCCTGCGTTACATTGCGAACCGTGAAGTGGCTGGACTTCATGGATTCACAAAGAAACGCCTAAAAGTTGCGAAATCCATACCTCAAAAGACCGTAGTACATATTTCCCTGGTTTGCCCATAGGGTAGACCATCGGTTCGACCAAAATAGTAAACATGCCCAGGCGATTGCCCGCCAAGACATCTGTAAACAGGCGATCGCCCACCATCGCAATGTGTTCTACCGGTAGTTGCATTGCCTCGGCCGCTTTCTTGAGCTGCCGCCGCGAAGGTTTGCGTGCACCAGTGATATAAGGCACTGAAAGGCTTTCGGCAATGCGACGGATGCGTGGTTCATTTAAGTTGTTGCTGACCAACCAGATCGGCACTGCCGCGTTGAGGGCGGCAAACCAGACTTTCACTTCCTCTGTGGTGTCAGCCTCCCGAAATGGCACTAACGTTTCATCAACGTCTAAAATTAGACCTTGAATCTGATATTGCTGAATGAGGTCAAGGGTTAGGCCGATGACCGGCTGACCTAGGACCAGATCGGGTTGCAATTTATGGCTGCACATAGAAGCGTAGATTGATGGGCATGAGCCATTTAGTCTACTCGATTGGCGCTACCGATATGGTTCCTGCCCCAGAACTGAGGGCCTAAGGGGCCAGCCTGACCATGTCTCTAGCCACCTAGAAGCTACGGTGTTGTACCATCAATCGCATCGCGAATGCGCCTCTGTGCCGCTTCGTGCTCTGCCAGAGTGCGGCTAAAAACGTGCGTACCATCGTACCGAGCAACGAAATATAGATATTCCGTTGCCGCCGGATCTAAACTGGCTTCTAAACTTGGTAAACCGGGGCTGGCAATGGGAGTTGGGGGCAAACCCGCATTTACATAAGTATTGTAAGGTGATGGCGTGTTGACTTGGGCCAGTGTCAGCGGTTGCTCAGGCGTCTGTGTTACTCCAAGACCATATTCGACCGTGGGATCAGCCCCTAAAGGAATCGATTCTTCGAGTCGTCGGTTAAACACAGCGGCAATCTCGGTTCGTTCTTCGGGAATGACCGCTTCTCGCTCCACAATGCTGGCTAACGTAACCCACTCCAGCAGTGAAAAGGTGGAATTGCCCTGCTGGTAAATGGGCAGAGCCACGGTCTCAAATCGTTCCAGCATTTGATCGCGAATGTCTTCTGGAGTAACGGACTCAGCTGGTAGGAGATACGTATCGGGATACAAAAAGCCTTCTAGATGGGGTAACTCCTGTGGCAGCCAGGGAAAGCGATCACTCGGTAACTGTTGAGTGACGGCCAAGAAATCCGCAGCGGCGAAGAATCCGCGCTCTTCGAAGGCTGCAGCCATTTGTTCCCGGGTCCACCCCTCTGGAATCGTAAACGAGGTTTGCAAAACCTCCCCGGAGCGAATCTGAGCAGCAATATCTTGTAAGGATTGGGTGGGCGATAGGGCGTAGGTGCCCGCTTGATATCCCGCTTCCTGTCGCGATCGCTGCCAACGACTCCAAAGATTCCAAGCAACATGGGAACGAATAAGCCCTGCCGCTTCTAAATCACGCCCAATTTGTTGACCGGAGGTTCCCTGGGGAATTTGAATTTGCACCGATGGTGCTGGGGATGTCACATCGCCCGTTGAGGCTCCCTCGGCCGAGGCATCGGCTACGGGTGCTGTCGCCCAACTCCACCAGGCCCATCCTTGCCAGCCTGCAATGCCTAAGGCCACCGGCAGTAGTAGAAAGAAAAACAACAGTCTGGGAAGTCGAGAAGCCATGAAAAATTGCCGATAGCAGAGCAAAACATATGCCAACGACGGTTATTCTAGCCGTTTCCGGCATAGGTCACGATACCCAATCGGCTCAAATGTGCCGACCTAGCCACCAAAGGGCAATCGCGCCGACAACTTGCCTATATGATCTCAATTTTTCAGAAGCCGTGTTAGTGGGCATCGGGTCTCGCCCACATCCCAGCGATTATTCCAATATCTCAAAGAGAGTCGATTCAATCTCTGGCCGGAGTCGCTCAAACTCGTCGGGGGGAATCATCCGCGCCTCACCCTTTCCCGGGACTTCAGCAAAGAGCAACAATGGATCGATAGGAGTACAGATAGTGTATTCCATGTCGTTATGGAAAAACGTTGCCAAGGTCTGAAACTCCTCGGTATCGGTTTCCCCATCTTCGTCGAGGTCCCCTAGCTCTAACGTAAAGCAATCTTCTTCTTGGGGCTCTGGAATGTCACCGGCGACGCTCAGAGTCACAGCCGTTCGCTGCAGAGTCAAGTCATGTTCGGCCAAAACCGCTCGCGCGGTTGGTAGGAGCTGCTCAATATCGTTTTCTTCGACATCAACCAAAGAGTCCGTTTCGCCAGACTCATCTTCTTCCCAGGCAAAAATCTCTACAGGCGTATCCAACGGCAACAATAGCGCATACTGACGCCCTTCAATCTCAAATGTCTGCTCTATTTGGCACAGTAAAGCACGACCCATTTCGTCTTTAATCGTCAAGGTCGGCAAATCTTGATCGTAATTAGAATCCGTAGGGGTCATTCCGGGTCTCCAGTGACGGGCTCAGTAGAGGAAACTTGAACGTTAGTTGGCAGCTGCCTTGCTCGCTGGTCAAGCCATTGCTGCAAAATAATGGCGGCGGCCTTTTGATCAATCAGTTCCTTGTTTCGACGAGACAGAGTCACCCCTTCAGCCTGTAACATCTGTTCAGCTTGAAAGGAGGTCAACCGCTCATCTACATACTCTACGGGTAATTGGAGCACCGCCGACAACTTTTCTGCAAAAGATTTGATCCATTGAGCCTGCCGACCCAGTTCTCCACCCAACGTGTAAGGTAGGCCGACTATCAAAATATTGACTTGCCGCTGCTGAACTAGAGAGTTTAGCGCTTCCACGGTGGTAGTAAACGATCGATTTTGTAGGGTGGGCAGCTCAGTCACCAACATGCCGAGGCGATCGCATCCCGCTACACCAATGCGTTTACGGCCAATATCCAGAGCTAGCGCTGAAACGTATTCTTTAGCCACTTGCTTCCCGCGATGTCAGTCGGCGTCTTAACCAGATTGTCCCGATAGATTATCAGGCTTTGACCGCTGATGGGCCGAGCCGCGATCGCCAGATTCGTAGCGATTAAGTGGTTGCGTTGAGGGCGATCGTGACGGGCTCTGATCATCTATCTCAGCCTGCCACGACATGCGGCCCGGGACAGGCTTACCAGCGGGCTGCAATCCAGCTAATACCTCGGGCAGCTGTAATCCTTCCAAGGCCGCTGGTTTGGCCTCTCTCACCTTGTGCCAAACCGAGCGCGAAAGCATAAGTGTTCGCTCCACCGGATTCGCTTGGATTTTTAACAAAAATTCTTCGCGCTCAGGTTGATAGTCTCGAGAAGTGACCCGCAGTGGCATAGCCGGATAGCTTTGCAGCAAACCGGCCATATGGCTTAGCAACTCAGGGTATAGCCATGTATAAGCTGGGTGCACAGTGAGCTCAGCCGAGTGGTAGCGATGCTTACCGCGGCATGCAACCAAATCAAACCGTCCAATCGCTGCCTTTCGCTGTGGCTCGAAGATGTAGCCCTGAATGCGATTTTCGCGATGCATCCACTGGCGCGCTGTTGCGGCTATGCCCTTGAGTGGCTCCACCTTGAAGTCTTGAATTTGTTGGTCAAATACCTGACGGACTAGGGGCGGCATGGCTGCTGTATCCAGCTGATATAGCAACTGCGCGTCCGCATTACTGACCGTCATCAAATTCGGTAAGTCAGGCTCCTGGGCGGCCTGGTCGGTTAGGATGTCAGGACTAATTTCCCAGTAGGTTACCTGAGCCAGCGGCTGAAATCCATTTTGTCGATATAAGGCTAAGGCAGACTTTTGCTCAATGTCTACCTCCGCCAGCCACATCCTTGCTTCCCAAACAGCTTCAAAACAATGGCGCAATAGCTGCGAGCCAACGCTATCCAGGGGCCCCTCAGTGCTCGGTGGTATAACCTCAGGGTTAACCGCGAGGCGATTGACCTGCCATGTACTCCGAGTCCGATTAAACGGAGAAATCTCAATCATGCCGCAGAGATTGTCATTCAGCGTGGCGACAAAACCCGACCAGCGAGGTTGGTTGGGTAGCGTCAGGGTCGTCACACGCTGCCACCAAGCGGCCAAAGGGTGCTGCACCAAGCTTTGAGAGCTCACAACCCCGGCCAAACGAGAGTCAAGATCAGGAATCGCGATGCTTTCACCGCTCCAGCTCTCCAAAGCGTCGATATCGCGAGGATAAAGCGGGCGCAACTGCAAGTCTAATTTCTGCGAGTCTGACTGGGACATATGCAAAAGCTATGGTGATCAACCGGGAACTCAATGAGCCCTGTGCTCAACATCATAACGCGCTGTCCTAATCGCCTTACTGGCAAACGAACGACATCGCTCACCTAAGAATTTCTCCGTGGCTTTTCGCCGGGTCTCACCAACACTAGAGGCGTTTGTTCGTCGGCATTACCCGCCGGATTGTCAATAAGGGCCTGAGTGACTACCGCCCGGTTGACCTTGGGGCTAGCAGCAACAATCTTGACTGCCTTCAGATCATTTACATCAACGATCGCTGCGCCCAGACCCGTTGCCTTTTCAATTTCGTCAACGACTTGCTGGGGGTCCTCAGGCCCAAGCACGATAAATTGATCGTAGGGCGGTAGGGTGCCTGTAACATCGTCGATTAGCCGCGCTTGCTCGCCAGCTAGCTGATAAAATCCGCCGCCCTGGCGCAAAATTGCCTTTTTCAGTGCTCCGCCGACGAAGGCAAACAAGACCCGCCAAGCCCCAACGAGATCGACTAATGTCTGGAGACCACAGGCAGTGGCCAAGCTGGAGGTCGGCAAGAAGTAATAACATAGCCGCTTAGCCAACCATCCCGGTTGAACAGTAGAGGGATGCCGCCAGCGCCCCTGCATAATGGCCAGCGGGGTCTCTCCCAAGGTGATGATATCGCCAGGCGTAGCGTGCGTAGACACATACCGCTCGATGACTTCGATGGGGGTGTCAAGGTGCGTAAGCAGATGGGTGGGGACTGGTAGCACTTGAGCCTGGGGTGTTTCCCGCCAGGCTGGCGTCATCGCCGGGTCAGGAAATTTCAGCGGGACAATGACATGTCCGGTTTTAGGCAACCGACCGCCAGGGCCATAGGTCAAGTAGTGAACGCGCACCCACAAGGCTTTGAGCGATCGCAGGTCAGCTCCAGTGATATCGACGGTGACCTTGAACTGAGTCCGCTTGCGTAACTTGACAATGTAGGCAAACCAGTAGCCGTCTGAGCGCGGCTCCGCATCAGGATGTTGGGGAGTAATCGTCAAATTGACTTGAATCTCTGCCACACTGCCCTTAGCCAGTAGGGTCGTTTCAGCCGACAGCTCTGGCACCATGATTTCCGATGCCGGGGTGCGGTTGATCAACTCTGGAATGCCGACAATCTGATATCGAGTGGGCTCGTATTGCTCAATATTCCACTGGCCCGCTGCAAAGGTGAGGTGGTTGCCCGCCCGTTGTCGATACTGCCATTCCAGCCAGCTATAAACACCCAATAC
Source organism: Leptolyngbyaceae cyanobacterium (assembly GCA_050331235.1). Lineage (GTDB taxonomy): Bacteria > Cyanobacteriota > Cyanobacteriia > Phormidesmidales > Phormidesmidaceae > Halomicronema. The sequence goes on along the minus strand of JBHJHA010000060.1, from coordinate 20,300 downwards.
CAGTAGCGCGATCGCCCCTAGCCCCCAAACGAGAATCATGGTTGTTCCCTGTCTCCTAAACTTTTCGCTATAGCTCAACCGTTAACCGCGACCTTACCTAATGGGTCAGTCTATAAAACTTTGGGCGTTCTGCTTGAGAGAATTCACCGGAATTGTCTAGAAACGTGATCGGGGGACGTAGCTGTGAACCTCCGAATCACGGTTAAGGCTACGAACGACCCCAAACCACCACCACCACTGCGACCAACGACCAGCTAGCTCCAGCTTTCTCGACAGGGTTCCCCTGTTCAGCGCAGAGAATTGGAGTTTGTATCAGTCTGCCTCCAGCCCCCGGGTGCCAGCGCGTTTCAGATGTCAATGGACGGCACAGATGCGAAACGGCAATCACGGTAACTGCACAAGACGGTGTCACGCCATACACTAAAGCTAGTTCAGCGATCGCTCGCTGCACAGGGTGCCTTTTTGCAAACTTTACAAAACCTGTGAAGTGGGGCACGATTTCAATAAGAAATGTTGCAGCTCTCAGCTTCGGCGGACGAAAGCGACTGAACACGCAGTTAGAGGTTTATTCGTACATGACTCGGTTAATGCGCGTTGAAAAGTGGTGCCTATGGGGCCATGTGCTCTCGATGGCGTTCGGTTTGGCAGGGTTGTTGTGGGTAATGCCCCATCCTGAAATATTGGATTATTTACCCGCTGGTCCGACCCTCTACCGTTGGAGCATGGCCGGGGGAGGGGTGGTTTACATTCTCTTAGGAACTGCCGCCGTTGCTCTCTACTTGCGGCGGTCATTTGGTTGGAAGGCTCTACTCGCCTTTTGTTTACCTGCGATCGCCATTTCCTTGACCAGTGAGCTATCAGGCACGAGCACCGGGTTTCCCTTTGGGGATTATAGCTATCTCAATGGTCTTGGCTACAAGATTGCAGGGCTGGTTCCCTTCACGATCCCGCTGTCTTGGTTCTATTTAGGTGTGTCGTCTTACCTGCTAGCTCGGGGAGGACTTGTGGCTAAGCAGCGGTCTTGGACGCATCAACTTGCTGCGATCGCTACCGGAGCCCTGTTGCTGATGTCCTGGGATTTTGTCCTAGATCCGGCCATGAGCCAAACAGCCATGCCGTTTTGGTATTGGCATGAACCGGGGGCATTTTTTGGCATGCCCTATGAAAACTTTGCGGGCTGGTTTGTCACCGGCGCCACCTTTATGACTGTGGCAGCGATTCTATGGCGTCGCAATGGGCGTCTCAAAACAGTCACCAGACAACAGCTGACATTGCCGCTCACAATGTATCTAGCCAACTTTGCCTTTGCCATGTTTATGAGTCTCGGTGGCGGCATTTATGTCCCCGTTTTGTTGGGCCTTCTGGTCGGGGCGTTACCCGCTTTACTGTGTTGGTTCGCGACACCGACTGAGGTTTTGGAGTTGCCAGCGTCTGACACTCAGCCCTCGGAGCCTCCTGTCATGAAAATGGCAGCTTCCGCAGGGCTCTCAAAATAAGTTTGGTAAGGCTTGACTGCATGTTTTCTTCTAGTTTTTGGTCAGTGGTCATCAGTGCGATCGCGCTGGTGCTCCTGGTCTTGCAGCTACCGGCAGTGATGGTCCTTCTGTCACGCTTACTTCGAGGACCCACTCGCCGTCCTCCCCTCAAACCCGAGCCGTTGACCCCGGACCAGCTAAACAGCGTTAGCGTCGTCGTCCCGACCCTTAATGAAGCCCTCCGTATTTCACCGTGCTTATTGGGTCTCTCTCAACAAACGGCAGAAGTGCGCGAGATCCTCATTGTTGATAGTCGCTCTGAAGATGGCACTCGCGAAATCGTCCAGCAGGCTCAAACGACCGATCCCCGGATCCAACTGTTGACTGACGACCCTTTACCTTCGGGGTGGGTGGGTCGCCCTTGGGCCCTACACTACGGCTACCAACACAGTTCACCTCACAGCGAGTGGATTTTAGGATTAGATGCTGACACCCAACCGCAACCCGGCTTGGTACCGGCTCTGATTGCGACCGCGGCCGCTGAAGGGTACGACCTGGTATCCTTGTCCCCTCGGTTTATCCTGAAGGGCTTAGGCGAGATCTGGTTGCAGCCAGCTCTATTGATGACTCTAATCTACCGCTTTGGGCCGACAGGGGCTGCCGAAGACGGTGCTGAGCGAGTCATGGCAAACGGCCAATGCTTTCTCTGTCGGCGTGAACTACTAGACCGCTTGGGGGGCTATGCCGTTGCCCGACAGTCGTTTTGTGACGATGTGACGCTGGCTCGCCATGCGGCTCAATCAGGGGCAAAGGTTGGCTTTTGGGACGGCTCGCAACTACTGAAGGTCCGTATGTATGAGGGCTTGCGTGAAACTTGGCGCGAATGGGGGCGATCGCTGGATTTAAAGGACGCTTCTTCTACCGGACAGGTAGGTGGCGACCTTTGGTTTCTAACCAGTGTTCAAGCTTTACCTTGGTTCGGCTTACCCTGCTTACTGTGGGGCATTAGCTTAGAGCAGCCCTCGCTCCCCATTCAACTGAGTCTGGGACTCAACACTAGCTTGATTGCGGCCCGCATCGCTTTACAGTTTGCGATTTTGCCGTCTTATGATCTAAGCCAATCCCCCTATTGTTGGGCCTTCTGGCTTTCTCCCTTAGCCGATCCGCTAGCGGTCATTCGCATTTGGCTATCCTCACTAAGGACGCCAAAGTCCTGGCGCGGCCGGCAATATAGCCTATCGAGTACCCCCTCCAAACTTTTTTGAGGGGAACGGTCGAAAAGATCTGTTGGCGTGACATTTGTTGAATATGATTGGCAATAATCACCCATTACTGCAATGGCACCTGCCCCATGACGCGCTCGGTCATCCTGAAGCTTGACAGTTTAGTTAAACAATTTCGGCACCAGCCGACGCCGGCAATTGATCGGGTGAGCCTCACCCTCAATCAAGGGGATCTGCTGGGACTGCTGGGCCCCTCTGGATGCGGCAAAACCACATTACTGAGAGTCATTGCCGGGTTTGAGAAACCTCAACATGGCACCGTAGATCTGGCGGGCCATCAGGTTTGTGGCGATGGTGTTTGGTATCCGCCTGAACGCCGCGACGTGGGTGTCGTATTCCAAGATTACGCCCTGTTTCCCCATTTGTGCGTCTTGGACAATGTTAGCTTTGGCCTCAAGAATCTTGCTCGTCGTGGCAAACTAGCGACTTGCCAAATTCATGAAGAGGCCCAACGGGCGATCGCCCTAGTTGGGCTCACCGGCTTTGAGAAACGGTTTCCCCATGAGCTGTCCGGGGGGCAACAGCAGCGAGTTGCTTTGGCCCGGGCGATCGCGCCACGGCCAGCATTGATTTTATTGGATGAACCCTTTAGCAATTTAGACGTTCAGGTGCGACTATATTTGCGTCAAGAAGTCCGTAGTATTCTCAAAAGTGTCGGAACTTCTGGGGTATTTGTCACCCATGACCAAGAAGAAGCGCTCTCGATTTCTGACCGGTTGGCAGTGATGCGAGCGGGCAGTATTGAGCAAATTGGCACTCCTGAAGCCATTTATCGCCAACCGGCATCTCGATTTGTAGCTGGCTTCGTAACTCAAGCAAATTTTGTTGCTGGGGAATGTCGACACCACCATTGGCACACCCGGCTAGGGACGTTCCCGAGTAAGGAAAAAGTCGCTGATGGCACGGTCGGTGAGCTCATGGTGCGGCAGGAGGACCTGTCTTTGATAGCCGATCCCGAAGGGCCGTTAGTAGTGGGCGATCGCCAATTTCTCGGCCGTGAATATCGCTACACCATCATGACTGCCGGCGGAGAGCAATTTCACGCACGGACTTCAGCCGATCACCGGCTAGAACTTGCGCAAACCGTTCGCGTAAAAGTCAATCCTGAAGCCCTTCATGTTTTTACCCACAGCGGCGATCGAGGTCTGTAGCAGCGCTATGGTTGCAGCAGAGGCGAATACCGAATCAGCTCAAAAGCTTCAGTACGGATACCGGAGTAAGCCGCGGTCAAGTTGAGAGACTTTCAATCGCTAGATCGCTTGTGACACAGCTTTTTCTTACACTTTGAACTCGGTACCGCTTTACCCACGGTGATCCCTCGCCAGTCAAATGATAGCTATTGTCTAGGGGCACCTGCTGAAACATCTCCCAACCAGAATGTGCAATATCCCCCTGTGCCAAATACGGATTTTGACCGTACTGCATCAATATCGATCTGGTGATTTCACTCCGGGCATTATCGATAAGCTCATGACCAACTAAGTATCAAAATACATTGAGAGTCTCAGCGTTCCTAATCTATTCTTAAGCTTTTTGTGGTGACGATTAACAGCTGGATGTGTCTTTAACGCCCAATAAAGAAAAATCTTGAATTAAACTGAAGCCTGAGTTTCCATTATTTAAACCAACAGTCTGGCGAAGGATTTGGAGCGGCCCATCGTTCAAGTCAACAACAGTCACTCGATGCGGTCTGGTAATCGCTGGAGCGTCTGCTCTGTAAAGGTTTTCAAGAAACTCTGGACAGTTTTCTGACAGCAGAGCCACCCAGCCTAGAATAGATTTGACTCAATCAAGTTCCACTTGAGAATCATCGGAGCGGACCTGAAAATTGCAATCGTCATGGTTACAATGCAGTTACGCTTTTCTCAGCAAAGCGTCGCGTTTAGAATCAGGCTGAATATCGCCAGCCTGCGATAGTTTTGCTTATTCACCAAGATATCGATGACTATGCTCATCACTGGAGTGGAGCTGGGAGAAGTGTCAGATTTGTTCTCTTAGGAGACGCTTGTGTTCGAAAATTTACTGCCCCCCCTCAACGACCACAATTTACCCTACCCCGACACGATTCACCCCATCGTGGTGCACTTTGTGATTGCGATGGTGCTGTTTGGCATTTTGTGTGACGTCATTGGCTATTTCAACAAAAATTCCCGCCTCTTAGAGGTGGGATGGTGGAACATGGTATTTGCCACGGTTTCAATTTTTATTGCGATCATCTTTGGGCAAATCGAGGCGGGGTTGGCGACTCCCTACGCTGCAGCCGCTGGCACCCTAAATTTGCACACGCTCATCGGCTGGTCCTTATCTGGGTTGTTGGCCCTGATCACGGGTTGGCGATACATTATTCGCCTGCGTAATACTGACTCTCTGCCGGCGGTTTATGTGGGCGTGGATGCAATTCTGATGATGATTGTATTCTTTCAGATTTATCTAGGTGACAATTTAGTCTGGGTGTATGGCTTGCACTCTGCGCCGGTGGTTGAAGCTATCCGAGGAGGTCTTCTTTAATGGCTATGGCTATTGCAGTATTGCAGGGCGCGGCATCGACGCTATGGCTAGGGGCCCAAGCCAACGGATTGCCCTATAAAGTTCCAATTCATCCCAATCTTGTTCACTTGACCTTGGGCTTATTTATCGTTGCGATCGCGTTTGATATCGTCGCTGCCCTATATCCCCTAGAAAAGCCAATCTTTAAGTTTCTAGCTATTCCAGTGGTTAGCTCAAATTTATATGATGTGGGCTGGTTCAACATGGTGGCTGGGGCAGTGGTGACTTTCTTCACCGTTGCCGCTGGCTTTTATGAAATTATTTTGGCTGAGCCCGATATGAGTATTCAAAGCCCCTGGGGATTAGGGGCAATGGATACGATGGTATGGCATGGCTTAGGCGGCGTTTTACTGCTGGCGCTGATTGTCGGAATGACTGTTTGGCGAGGCTTCCAGCGATATGTCTGGCGAGTTGATCGAGCTCGACAGGTGCAGTGGAGTTACCTGTTAGCGGGACTCGGAATTTTTGTCCTGATGTTTTTACAGGGAACGCTGGGAGCTCATCTAGGTTCTGACTTTGGCATTCACGTCACGGCTGATCGTCTGCTCAAGGAAGGGCTTGATCCCAATGCCCAGCTTCTGAATGTGGTCATAAAGAGTTTGAGGCTATAAGCTGCAATGTTTAAGCAACGTTGGATTTTTGTCGTGATTGGCTTGGCGATCGCCGATACGCTGTTGAGCCTTTGGATTGGGCAACAAGCCTATCGCTGGTTACCGCCCCAGGCATCGGCTGAGTCGATGTTGGTGGATGATCTCTTTAGCCTGATGACGACGGTTGGCAGCCTCATCTTTTTTGGTGTGGTTGGAACGCTGATTTACTCAATGATCTTTCAGCGGGCACCTAAATACGACACCAGTGATGGTCCCCCCATAGAAGGGAACATCAAATTGGAAATCATTTGGACGGTGGTGCCAACTTTAGTCATAGTGGGCATCGCTTTTGCCAGCTACCAGACCTATGATCGTATGGAAATCTTGGGTTCCATGGAGCCCAAGGCGATGGGCATGGCCTCGGCTAATGCTGCTCCCCTGGTTGCGGCAGCTGAACCGACTAAACCGATTGAAGTGCGAGCCCGACAATGGGCGTGGGAATTTCACTATCCCGATCAAGACGTGAGCAGTACGGAACTGCATCTGCCGGTTGATCAGCGGGCATATCTTAAGCTGGTGTCCGAAGACGTTCTCCATGGCTTCTATGTCCCTGCCTTTCGCATCAAGCAGGATATTATTCCTGGCCGTGAGATCAGCTTTGAGTTTACGCCGGTGCGTGAAGGACGCTATCGTGTGCGCGATTCTGACTTTAGCGGCACCTATTTTGCGGCTAATCAAAGCTATGTCGTTGTGGAGTCACCAGAAAAGTACCAGGATTGGCTGGCTACGGCGGCGCAGCGATCGCCTGCCCCCGCCGACAATCGGGCCTATGAGGAATTTGCCCGCAACCAAGAAAATCCCATCAGTTTAGGCTGGAAGACTGTTAAGCCGGCTGAGCCCCCCGTCGTTAATTACGCCAGCGCAGAAGAGGAAACTTATGAGTAATGCATCTTTAGAGGCTCTGCAGCCAAGTTTGCAGCCTCAACCCGGTGCTCCCGATAATTGGAAGCGATTTTTTACCTTCAGCACTGATCACAAGGTCATTGGCATTCAATACATTGTGACGGCCTTCGCATTCTTTTTGTTTGCGGGGCTATTAGCCATGATCATGCGGGGTGAGCTGATTACCCCCGAAGCCGATCTGGTTGACCGCACAGTCTACAACGGGTTGTTCACCATGCATGGCACCCTCATGCTGTTCATGTGGACATTTCCTATGCTGAATGGACTTGCCAACTATTTGGTGCCGCTGATGATTGGCGCACGGGATATGGCATTTCCCAGGCTCAATGCCGCCGCCTTTTGGTTGGTACCGGTGTTTGGCATCATTTTGACGGTCAGTTTCTTTGTGCCAGGGGGACCGTCGCAATCAGGTTGGTGGGCCTATCCCCCAGTCAGCCTGCAAAATCCTACAGGTAATTTGATTAATGGTCAGTTTCTTTGGTTGGTGGCCGTTGCCTTATCTGGGGTTTCTTCCATTATGGGTGCGGTCAATATTGTGACCACCATTTTTCGGATGCGGGCACCGGGCATGGGCTGGTTCAAAATGCCTGTTTTTTGCTGGACTGTTTTAGCCGCTCAGCTTATCCAGCTCATTGGTTTACCGGCACTGACGGCTGGAGCGGTCATGCTGCTATTTGATCTCACAGCGGGAACCAGCTTTTTTAATCCGGAGCTAGGTGGCGATCCGGTTCTCTATCAGCATTTCTTTTGGTTCTACTCGCATCCAGCAGTTTATGTTATTATCCTGCCGATTTTTGGTGTTTTCTCAGAAGTCTTTCCGGTTTACTCACGTAAGCCGCTATTCGGTTATCCAGTCGTGGCGGTTTCTTCCCTTGTGATCACAGGTTTGAGCCTCATTGTCTGGGTGCATCATATGTTTGCCAGCGGTACGCCTAGCTGGATGCGCATGATCTTCATGTTTTCTACCATGACTATCTCAGTGCCCACAGGGATCAAAGTATTTGCCTGGGTGGCAACCGTATGGGGCGGCAAGCTACGCCTTAATACACCGATGTTGTTTGCTTTAGGCGGTTTGGCCATGTGGGTGTTTGCTGGTATTACTGGCATCACATTGGGATCAGTGCCGTTCGATATTCATGTCAACAACACTTACTACGTCGTCGGTCATTTTCACTATGTGCTGTATGGAACTGTGACGATGGGCTTTTATGCCGCCATCTATCATTGGTTTCCTAAGATGACGGGGCGTATGTATTACGAAGGCTTAGGGCAGTTGCACTTTGTGTTGTCCTTTATCGGGGCCAATCTCAACTTTTTTCCGATGCACCCCGCTGGGCTGATGGGCATGCCGCGTCGGGTGGCGTCCTATGACCCAGAGTTCGCCTTTTGGAATGTGCTAGCGAGTTTAGGAGGCTTTCTGCTGGGAGTTTCTACGATTCCATTTATTTTGAATATGCTGAGTGCATGGACTCGGGGTAAGGAAGCAGGCGATAACCCTTGGCGCGCAATCGGTCTCGAGTGGCTCGTGGCCTCTCCTCCACCCCATGAAAACTTTGATGAGATTCCAGTGGTCGTGTCAGCTCCCTACGGCTACGGCAGTGATGAACCTTTAGTTGAAAACACCCCCGCAAAGGAGTTAGTCAGTGAGCACAGCTAATCTCGATCAGACGAAGGCGCAAAACGTTCACGCTATGGAGCACGAAGAAGAAGACCATCGCATGTTTGGGTTCATCGTCTTCTTGCTTTCGGAAAGCGTTATTTTTATCAGCTTTTTTGTGGGTTATATCGTTTACAAAACCAGCACAGCCGATTGGTATCCAGCAGGGTTTGATGGCCTCGAATTCCGCTATCCGTTGATTAACACCATTGTTCTTGTGTCTAGTAGTTTCGTAATTTATTTTGCGTAGCGATTTCTACATAGAGAAAATTTGTGGGGCTTTCGCATTTTTTGGTTGCTAACCATGGCGATGGGCAGCTTTTTTCTTTATGGGCAAGCGGTGGAGTGGTTGGGGCTACCCTTTGGCTTTACAGACGGACTATTTGGCGGCACGTTTTATTTGTTGACCGGGTTTCATGGTTTACACGTCCTTACAGGCGTCATGCTGCAAGGCGTCATGCTGGGGCGATCGTTTATCCCCAATAATTATGAAAGTGGCGAGTATGGAGTCAACGCAGCATCAATTTTCTGGCATTTCGTAGACGTAATTTGGATTGTATTATTCATCCTAATTTATGTTTGGCGATAGGCCACACTTACCATATATCTTGCTGTTGATCGTGCACAATGCTCGCCTGAGCGGAGATCTGGCTCCTTCAGATTGAAGTTGAGCTGTTTCCAGTCCCACCCTCCCCACTGAAGACGCCTCCTCAAAGGGGGAGCGGGTCGCTTGACTTATCCAAAATCCTTGTCCCAAACTTAAGTTTATCGAATCCAGCATTCGTTCGCCTCTTTTGGCCTCGATGCAGTAGTCTGGACAAAACTAAATTCCGGGTCTAATGCAGCTATGAGCTCTTGCTCTAGCCAGCTAACGACGACCAAGGGATTCCATGAGCCCCCATCGGTTTGGGGCATGACCAAGTTGACGCTGATGACAAGCTGCGATTACACTCATTTGCTCGGTCCGGTGCGCCCGGTGCTTGGCAGCGCAGCATTTGCCTTGCTGGTACCAATCACCGTCACTAAATATCTAAGTCGTCCAGATCGAGCTTAGGGCCGTAGGTTTCGATGAACTCACGACGTGGTGCGACGCGATCGCCCATCAGCACGGTAAAGATACGATCCGCTTCAGCGGCGTCTTCGATCTCAACTTTTTTCAGGGTCCGACTTTCTGGATTCATAGTGGTGTCCCAGAGCTGCTGGGGCATCATCTCACCCAAACCCTTAAAGCGCTGAATGCCATAGTTAGCATTGTCAGGAAAGCCATTTAAGATTTCGTCCCGCTCCCGATCGCTGTAGCAGTACCAGTGATTGCGTCCCCGCTCAATCTTGTACAGAGGTGGGCAAGCAATATAAACAAAGCCTTGGTCAATCAGCGCCCGTTGATAACGATAGAAAAAGGTCAATAGCAGTGTACGGATGTGTGCTCCATCTACATCGGCGTCAGTCATGAGACAAATCCGGTGATAGCGGAGCTGCGATTCATCAAACTCTTCCCCTTTGATGCCCAAGCCCAAGGCCGTAATCAGCGACTGGATTTCCGTATTTTTGTAAATGCGAGCATCATCGGTTTTCTCAATATTGAGAATCTTACCCCGCAGTGGCAAAATCGCCTGAAAGCGGCGATCGCGGCCTTGCTTCGCGCTACCGCCCGCGGAGTCCCCCTCAACGATAAAGATTTCTGATTCTTTGGGGTCGCGGCTGCTGCAGTCGGCCAATTTACCGGGCAAGGTCGATGACTCCAGCACCGACTTACGGCGCACCAGCTCCCGAGCTCGTTTAGCTGCTTCCGCCGCGTTAAAGGCCTGAATTGCTTTGTCTAAAATAGTGTCAACGACGCTGGGATGAAAATCCAGATACTCGGTCAGCGTCTCGCCTACGAGGGTATCGACAATACCACGTACTTCGGTGTTGCCGAGTTTGGTCTTGGTTTGGCCCTCAAACTCCGGTTCCGGGACCTTGACAGAAATCACTGCTGTCAGCCCTTCCCGAATGTTTTCGCCGCTTAAATTAGACTCATTTTCCTTCCGCTTGTTGCGCTTGCGAGCAAAGGTGTTGAGGGTCCGAGTCAAAACGGTTTTGAGGCCTTCTAGGTGGGTGCCACCGTCCACCGTGCGAATATTGTTGGCAAAGCCCAGCAGATTGTCGGAGTAGGCATCGATACACCATTGCAGTGCGACTTCGACCTGTACCCCGTCTCGCTCGCCTTGTACATAGACGATTTCTTCGTGCACCGGCTGTTTTTCGTTGTTGATATATTCAACGTACTCTTTAATGCCGCCCTCATAGTGAAAGCGAGAGACTCGGGGCTCATCGGCTTTGAGCAATTCTAAACGGTGATCGGTAAAGACGATATCGACGCCACCGTTGAGATAAGCCAGTTCGCGGAGGCGACCTGCTAGGGTATCGTAGTCAAACTCGGTAGTGGTAGTAAAAATTGTGCTGTCAGGCTTAAAGGATACTGACGTGCCGGTGCGATCGCTGCCGCTATCACTCACCTGTAAGTCACCAATGGATACCCCCCGCTCAAAGCGCTGTACATGGGTTTTATGGTTGCGCCAAACCGTCACTTCCACCCAATCTGATAGTGCATTGACCACGGATACGCCAACGCCGTGGAGTCCCCCAGAGACTTTGTAGCCGCCGCCGCCAAATTTTCCGCCCGCATGGAGAACGGTCAAAACCGTCTCTAAGGCGGACTTCCCCGTCTGTGGGTGGACATCCGTCGGAATCCCTCGACCATCGTCGTGGACCGTGACAGAGCCATCAGGATTGAGCTCTACTTCAATGCGAGAACAATACCCGGCTAGGGCTTCGTCGACAGAGTTATCAACGACCTCATAAACTAAATGATGCAGTCCACGGGGGCCGGTGCTGCCGATGTACATTCCAGGTCGCTTACGAACCGGTTCTAGACCTTCTAGTACCTGAATCTGCTCAGCACCGTAGTTGCTCGCCATAAAGTTTCTTACTCCTGAAAAGGCGCATTAACGCCCCTAGACTTGGGGTGAGTCAAAAATACCCTAAAATTTTAACACAAATGCACTCATGCAGTGCATAGCGCAGTCTCTGAGGACATCTGACCAAGGGATGTTATCGACAAATTCTTCGCCTACCCAGCCATCTCCCCAAGGTACGCCTGATCTACGCTATATGCAGTGTCCCCATATATTGGTGATTGCGGGGGCAACGGCGACGGGGAAAACGGGACTTTCCTTAGCCCTGGCAGAAAGATTGCCGCTGTCCATTTTGAGTGCCGATTCCCGGTTGGTTTATCAGGAGCTGGATATTGGCACCGCTAAGCCCACCGTGGCGGAGCGATCGCGGGTACCCCATTATCTAATTGATATTCGCAGACCAACTGAGACGATAACCGTGGCGGAATATCAGCGCGCGGCCCAGTTGTTGATTGCGCAGCTACACAATAGCGGAGAACGTCTGCCCTGCTTAGTGGGCGGTACAGGTCTTTACATTTCTTCAGTGGTCGATGGTTTGCAGATTCCCCCCGTGGCTCCTCAGCCGGCGTTGCGCTCTCAACTCGCGCACCTTGGCCAGGCTCACTGCCACGCGATGCTCCAGCAGGTTGATCCGGCGGCGGGCGATCGCATTCATCCCCATGACTCGGTCCGCACCATTCGCGCTTTAGAGGTAGTCTACGTTACGGGTATTCCCCTATCGGCCCAACAGGGTCAAAATCCGCCAAGCTATCCCATCCTATATATCGGGTTAGATTGTGAGCCGCCCATTCTGCAGCGGCGAATCGTTTACCGCACGGCTCAAATGCTTGAGCAAGGCTTGGTCCAGGAGGTGGAACAGTTATGTCAGCGCTATGGACCTAAGCTGTCGCTGCTGCAAACCCTGGGCTACGCCGAAATTTTAGGTTATTTAGCTGGGGACTATTCTTTGGTCGCAGCGGAGCAGCTCATTGTGAAAAACACTCGCCAGTTTGCGAAACGCCAGCGGACCTGGTTTCGCAAACGCCCAATCTACTGGTTTGATGCGGAAGCTCCAGACCTACTTGATCAGGTTTGGCAAGCGTTGACGGCTTGGTCAGCGGCGAATGTGAATCGCTAGCCGAGCTCAGGCGAGAGTCAATCGAGCTCTCCGGCTTGCAGAGGTGGGGGCTGAGGAACGCCCCGTTCTGGTTGGGCCGCAGGCTCTTCTAAAGCCATTTCTTGCTTGACTTCGGCGGCTGCGGCTTCTGGCAAAGCGACCAGCTCTTTCTCTTTCTCGTCGAGCTTTAGCGGCAAGCGTACTGGCCTTTCCGTGACGAGCTCCTCCGCCATCGGCAAGGACTGTTCCAGCTCATCTAACGGTCGAGGAATCACCATCACTGCATGCAGTTCGCCAATCCGTTCCGCTTCGTGCATTCCCGACTCAACGGCGATCGCCACGTTGGAGAGTGAACCACGAATGATCACGGTACATAGCCCATCGCCAATAGATTGGTGGGCGACGACCTGCACCTCTGCAGCCTTGGTCATGGCATCGGCTGCCCCCACCATGGCCGGAAACCCACGGGTTTCCAAGAGCCCAAGAGCACCGCTACCGACCCGGCCTTGGCCAACTTGCTCAAGGGCATCCAGATGCAGACAAATTGGGAGAACGGCCTCTAGATTAGCGAGGGGGCGGGGAATGAGAGACGCTGAAATAAACTGCCCAAATTGCTTTGCCGTAGCGGTGCCGGCCTCCACTGCCATGCGGACATCCGCGACACCGCCTCGTACTACAGCAGTACATTGCCCGGCCCCGGTTTTCTCGTAACCGATGAGCATGACATCGGAAGACTTGAGCATGGCATCCGCCGTCCCCACTACCGCCGGAAAACTTTGCGTGGAGACCAACCCTAGGGCTGCCCCCTTCAACTTAGAAGCCCATCGTTGGGCACGGGGAGAGGGCTTGGAGAGAGAAAGCTGCTTGGGGTTAGTTGCCACCATGTTGGGGCCTCACGGATAAGCGATGAATGTTCTTCTATTGTAAGAACTGTGGTTAGAAAGAGATGGACTGTCAGATTCAGTTGTTGACCTCAGCATCCCGTTCAGGGGAACTGTCGAGCGCGTCGCGATGGGGAAACAGCGTTTTCATCAATTGCATCACCTGTTCGCGACCATAAACAGTCTTGCCAGGAGTATTCCCGTTCAGGGGCTGATGGTTGTCAGGTATCACGTCGGGGGTAGGGACATCAGTCGCTGAACCATCACCATTAGTTTCAGTTGGCGGAGCGGTTTCTGAGGGGCGATCGCCCGGCAAACCAGCAGGCATACCGACCAACGACTTAGCGGGCAGCACGGTGCCACTGTCAATGTGTGGATTAAATAGCGTACTCTCGGAGCCAATGCAGGCCCGAGGGTTGACCGTGCCACGCCCCACAATCAAAACGCCTGCTCCCAAATTAACCTCTGTGCCTAAAGTCAACTTCCCCCCAACCGCTTGGATAACTGCCCCCGTTCCGATGCAAACGCCAGAGGCAATGACTAATCGGGCTCCGGGCGCAGCTTCTAAAACACACCCAGCGGCAACCACGACCCCCGGGGCCAACTCAACGTTGGCTCCGATGTAATAGTCAACTGCCAGTGGCTGCCCATGGATGTGCACTATGCCTGGAATCGCTAAGGACGTTGAATGGTCGTTTCGAGTACTCGGCGCTTCGCCTGGGGATCAATCCCAACTAGCCGCACATATTCACCAGAGTGAGACGCCAACCTGCTTTCTAGGGCAGACAAAACGCCGGAAGGGTTTTGTCCTTCGAGTACCCCACCAGTCTGCCAAGCGCCGCTCCGATAGCGGCGAACGTCAGCATGCTCGAGGCTAATGCGATACCCCTGATTAATGAGCTGCCGCACCTGTTGAACCACTTCGTCAGATAGCCGCTGGCTATGGCCGTTGCGGGAAGCAGTGCCATAGGAAGGGGGAGAACTGACCGGATTGGTGGTGTTAGCTGAGGTGGAAGACATCACCTCTCGGCGGTTAGTGACTACTGCCCCGGGTCGATGGATGATAATGGGTGAGAGTCGCTTTTTGGCCGCTTGATCGATGCCAAAGACGCGTACATATTCCCCTGCATGCTCTTGAATGCAGGCGTTGAGCGATGACAACACATCGGCTTCGCGGCCCGAATCAGCCGGGGCGCAGGTTTGCCACACGTTGCTGCGAAAACGACGGGCATCGGCATGTTCAATGCCGATTTTGTACCCTTGGCTCAATAGGCTTCGGACCTGCTGTGCGGCATCGCCAGGGATGCTGCCAGCATTACCAGAAGATTGGTTGTTAGAGCCGTTTGTACTGTCAAAACGAGGGGATGAACCTCCGCCACTCAATTTAGCCCGACCATCCGGCCGCTGAATCGTGACAGAAGTGACGCGCCGCTTAGCGATCGGATCGATGCCAAACATGCGCACATACTCACCTTGATGCTCATTCAAGCAAGCTTGTAGAGCAGCCATGACCTCGCGTTCATTGTTGGATCGCACGGGGGAGCAGCTTTGCCACACATTACTGCGAAAGCGACGGGCATCGGCATGTTCCAGACCGATATTGTATCCCTGCTGCAGCAAGCCGCGAACCTGTTGTACGAGGTCGGCATCAGCGTGGTTGCCATTACCGGCCGCCGAAGAGCGGGGGGTAGCTGACATCGACGATGCGCCTGCTCGCGGCACTGATGTCGTCTGTACTTCTACTGCTTTGCCATCCGGCCTTTGAATTGTAGTGGTGGCAACACGGCGATTGGCACTTGGGTCGATGCCAAACATCCGGACATATTCCCCTGAATGTTCCTCCAAGCAGCCCTCTAGTGATCTGAGAACTTCCCCCTCCCGACTTGACTGAATGGGCGCACAGGTTTGCCAGACATTACTCCGATAACGGCGCGCATCCGCGTGCTCAGTCCCGATTCGATAGCCTTGATGGAGCAGTTGTCGTACCTGATGGACGACATCAGAATTCAGTCTTTGGGATTGCATGGTCTTAGTTCCGTTGTCTTGAGCGATAGAGGTAAGGGGTGGGCGATCGCGGGTCTCAGCAACCGGTTGACGACGCACAGAGGCGTGAGCATAGCCGGCGCGTAGGGTTCGGTTCATACTTAAAAGTTCATCCACAAGGGCGCGGTCTTGTGGTTTGGCATCGGCGAGCTGATCAGCCTGTGCCTGCTGGGTAATCACAGCACCGGAGGGGACGACTTTGCCGGGAGGAATTTCGACATCCTGAACTAGGGCATGCATCATGACGACGCAGCCAGCCCCTACCCGAGCATTAAAGATCGTTGATCGAAAGCCGACAAATGCTCCATCGCCGATGTAAACGGGACCCTGGATAATCGCCTTGTGGGCGATCGTCACCTGCTCTCCGATCCAAACGGCGTAACATTCGTCATTGTCACCCAGAACTCGCCCCTCTCTCAAGGCATGAATAATCACCCCATCCAGAATGGAGGAACCGGCACCAATGCCAAAGGCACAGTTACCATCCCCCCGGATGGATGTCGCAGGTGCAACCAACACATCTGCCGCAATTCTCACATCTCCCAATACCTGGGAAAAATCATGGATAATCGCTGAGTCGTTTATTCTAGGCTCTGCCAAGTTCTGTGACCAAGACGTTGGCGGGGCTGCTGTACTACGGGGCAACATTAACCCGATACCTCCCTTCACTAATCAGCTACCGTCTCTCATGGATTGGCTCACATTCACCATTAGGAGAGGCGTTGGCCCAATACACTAGCCCAATCACCTCTCCGTCTCATCAGTTAAAGTCGTCACGTTTGCTGTAAAGCGTGCCGGAACTCAACGACACTGTATCCACAATGGCAATCACCGCAGCATCTACTGGGCGATCATGGTACCCGTCGTGTTCTCGAGCGCCGCTCCCACGGGTAATCAACACCCATTCTCCTGGTCCGGCACCAACGACATCGGCAGCCACCTCGTAATCAGGCAAAGCCTCGCCCGTATCACTGATCAGCTGCACCATCAGAAACTTGACGCCTCTCAGACTGGGCTCCTTGCAGGTACTCACGACTGTGCCGCGAACTTTAGCCAAAATCATAGTTGGCAGTTACCTAACGTCCGTAGGGGCGAATGCCACTCACGCTCTCACGGAACTGCTCAACCGCCTCGGTATAGCGAATCGGCAAGACAAATTCGAGGTTTTCGTGGGGGCGAGCAATGATGTGAGTCGAGAGAACTTGACCACCATTGACGCGCTTGACGTTGTCAACGCCGGCGGAAACAGACGCCTGAACTTCAGAAACGTCGCCTCGAACAATCACGGTCACTCGACCGCTACCAATTTTTTCATACCCAACTAGAGTGACGCGGGCCGCTTTAACCATCGCGTCTGCGGCTTCCACAACAGCGGGAAAGCCTAAGGTCTCAATCATGCCAACTGCAATGGCCATACCTAATAACTCCTTGTAACCTGCTTAGCCAAACAATAAATTCATCAATCTAAAGACGCCCAGCCATCGTCCCCAAGCAACGATATCAACACCTTGCTGCGGGTCCTATGGCTGACTAACAGCCTCAACGGGGCAAATCCCCATGAGGCATTAGGTCCTAAACTGCTCTACCGCTTCCGTATAGCGAATGGGCAGAACAAACTCCAAGTTTTCATGAGGACGAGCAATAATATGCGTCGATAGCACCTCACCGCCATTGACTCGCTTTGCCGATTCAATGCCAGCAGAGACAGAGGCCTGTACCTCGGATACGTCGCCTCGAACAATTACAGTTACCCGGCCACTCCCAATTTTTTCGTAACCGACCAAAGTTACACGAGCAGCTTTGACCATGGCGTCAGCGGCCTCAACCACCGCAGGAAAGCCCTTGGTTTCAATCATTCCAACTGCAATAGGCATTTGTCGTTATCTCCCTCTTTTAAGATCCTGTGAGTCACTAGCGTTGCAATCCTTAACTCGGCTTAGCAAACTCAATCTGATGTCGTAGGCCAAAACCAACTGAGGCATCAAGCCATACCTATGGCCTACTCAAACTCCATGTAAATCAAGAATATGAGTCCGCCGTACCCTTGGCAATATAAGCCTCGATGATTGTCTTTAATATGAAACATCAATACAGCTAATGAAATGTCTCGACTTGTTAAGCTACAAATCGTAATTTTTTCGGAAGTGTCTGCTCCGGTAATGCGGGTGGCCTGACTGGGACGCCTGTGGCCTAGCGTTAAAAGGGTTTGGGAGTGCTCGCGATCGCCCCTGAGGGGATGCCATCTTCAGGTATGATGAAAAGGCTAAAAATTAAAGCCCAAACGAAGCTTCCCCGATTATTTCGGGTGATTTCACAGCCTCTTGATCTAAGGGTGAACTGAAAGCGATTCGTTTGACCCGTCATTTTCAGTGAATAGTAAGTATTCGGCGCGGCTACGGTGTCACCCATGATTGGCAACCCCATCACGGAGACTTTGGCAGCCAGTTTTGCTAATACTGTCAACTGCCTCCCATAGGAGGTGGCACATCGAAGTTGAAAGTTGATGACAGAGTTTTGGATGCAGTCAGGCTGGTTGATTCCAGTCTATGGATTAGTGGGCGCGGTCATGACCCTGCCATGGTCGGTCGGGTTGATTCGGTTGACCGGGCAGCGACCGGCGGCCTACCTGAACCTTTTGATGACTCTAGTGGCGTTTATCCACGCCATCTTTACGTTTGGCAGCATTTGGGGGCAGGGCGCGCAAGAGGTGAGCTGGAATTGGTTCCAGGTGGCCGATCTTGATCTCCATATTTCGTTTGAGTTTTCGGTGCTCAGCCTGGGCATTGTGTTGCTGATTGCCGGATTAAGCCTCTTGGCTCAGCTGTTTGCCCTGGGGTACATGGAAAAGGACTGGGCGCTGGGGCGGTTTTTCGGCTTGATGGGTTTTTTTGAAGCCGCCATGAGCGGTGTGATACTCAGTAGCTCCCTGTTTTTATCCTATTCCCTGCTGGAAATGTTGACCTTGTCGACGTATTTGTTGGTGGGGTTTTGGTACGCTCAGCCGTTGGTGGTCACGGCAGCCCGCGATGCTTTTTTGACGAAGCGGATTGGCGACGTGCTGTTGCTCATGGGCGTCATTGCGTTGTCTGCTTTTGCGGGTAGCCTCCGGTTCAACGACTTGTACGAGTGGGTTAAGGTAGCTGAGCTGACACCCCTGGTGGCTACCCTTTTAGGCGTTGCGCTGATTGCAGGGCCAGCCGGCAAGTGTGCCCAGTTTCCCCTGCATCTTTGGCTTGATGAAGCCATGGAAGGGCCAAATCCGGCGTCGATTTTGCGGAACTCGGTTGTCGTCACTTGTGGGGCCTATGTGCTCATCCGCCTGCAGCCGATCGTGGTCCTTTCTCCCACGGCGCTAGGGACGTTAGTCTTTATCGGCACGGTGACGGCGCTTGGGGCTTCCTGTGTGGCTTTGGCCCAGGTGGATATCAAGCGAACTCTGTCTTATTCGACCAGCGCTTATCTGGGGCTCGTATTTATCGCCGTGGGGATGGAGTGGCCCGGTGTAGCGCTCACTATTTTGTTGACCCACGCGATCGCCAAAGCGCTGTTGTTTATGAGCGCGGGCTCGGTCATCCTCACCACTAACTGCCAAGATTTGACTGAGATGGGGGGACTGGGTCCTAAAATGCCTGCCACAAGTGTTTCTTTTGTGGTCGCGTCCTCGGGTCTATTAGGGCTGGTTCCCCTGGGCTGCTTTTGGGGATATCTGTTAGGCATTGACTTTTTTTGGGGGGAGCAGCCCGCCCTGGTGGTGGTCTTTTTGCTCGTCAACTTTTTGACCGCATTGAATTTGACCCGAGTATTTCGCCTCATCTTTTTAGGTGCAGCGCAGCCAAAGACCCGTCGGGCTCCGGAAGTTCCCTGGCCGATGGCGGTACCGATGGTGACTTTAGTTGTTGTGACCGTGGCAGTACCTTTCTTGATGCAGCGGATGGATTTGCTGCCGCCGTGGCGATATATCAATACGTTTGCCTTAGTTGCCTTGGTGATGTCGGGGATGGCGGGCATCGTCCTGGGGGCGCTGATTTCCCTGAGTCAATCCCTCGCTCGTTCGGCTCAAAAGCCCTACCGGATCTTGCAAGATCTACTGGCCTATGATTTTTACACTGAGAAGCTCTACCGCTTTACCGTCGTATGGCTAGTGGAGCAGCTATCGCGGGCTAGTAGCTGGTTTGATCGGTACGTCGTAGATGGCCTGGTCAATAGTATCGGCCTCGCCTCTCTAATGGGAGGGGAAAGCCTGAAATACAGCATTTCTGGGCGATCGCAGGGATACATCCTGACCATTGTGATCGGGGTTGGCTTATTAGGCCTGCTAATGACTTGGACGATGTGGTAGAGCGAAAGATATGCTGAGCGCCCTGATACTCATCCCCCTAGTGGGGGCTTTAATCGTTAGCCTCTGGCCACAAAAGTCGCCGGCTCGGCAAGTTGGGCTGGTGGCCCTGATTATTCAAGGGCTGTCCCTCTTATGGGCAGGCTACTTAGCTACCCAGTTTGATATCCAGCAGCCAACGCTACAGTTTGTGGAATCGCTGCCTTGGGTTGATGCCCTGGGTTTGACTTATCAGTTGGGCATTGATGGTTTGTCGATGCCGCTATTGTTGATCAACAGTCTGTTGGGGGGCATTGCTGTTTATGCCAGCTCTGAGACAATTTCGCGATCGCGGCTCTACTACAGCTTGATTTTGCTAATTAATGCTGCTGTTGCCGGAGCGTTTCTTGCCCATAACTTACTGCTGTTCTTCCTCTTTTATGAGTTGGAGCTGATTCCCCTATATTTACTGATAGCTATCTGGGGGGGGGCT
>JBHJHA010000059.1:0-66075 GCA_050331235.1 Leptolyngbyaceae cyanobacterium | reverse complement strand
CTCCGTCGAGTGCCAACCGCCATCGGCTAAAACCTGCATCAGTCTTTCCAGCGTCGTCATGCGTCAAAAACCTCCTGTTTCACCATTCCCAGATCGCAGCACCGCTAAGGAATAACTATTCATTCCCCAACAGGAATTCATACCGCGCAACAGTCTGTTGCTTCCCTTCACAAACACCGAATTAGTGTCCGTAGAAACTTGTATGAGTTGATAATGGCACCGATAATGAGAAGTAACAAGAATAAATCCTGAAAAGTGTCCGTATACTTATGAGTCGCAAAGGCAAGTCCATAACCCTATCAGTGTCAGAGCGAGACAAAGCTGAGCTAGAAACCCTCGCCTTGCAATATGGAATGACCTGGGGCGATCGCCCCAACATCTCCAAACTGGTCGAAGCGATCGCCCGTCATCAGCTGCGCATCGCCCCCAACCACGACTGGCCGCCGCAGCGCATCAATGCCCTGGAAAAAGCCAGAAAAGCCCTCATCGATGCCGGACAGCGGGAAAACGCTCTGGAGATCGCCCATCTGCTTCTAGAGCGGAGTGAACTAACCATTCCCCTGCGACGAGAAATCGAACAGTATGTCGCCAAACCCGCTCCGGCCTGGCGCTTAGAAGTCGAAAACTACATCCAGCGAGAGCAGCCCTTTCAACTGGCCTATCAAGACGCAGCGGAAAGGGTATGGCAATTTCATATTCGCTATGCCGAAGCCGCTCCCCATAGCGATCGTCAATATCTTGACTGCTGGTGTGAAGAAACCGAAGGCAATCGCGACTTACCCGAACTCGCCCATAACTGGTGTCTGCGCTTTGATCGCATTACCGATGCCTCCATTAGCCCCATCCCTGGCATTTGGCGCTCCAGCCTCGACACCATTGCAGTAGAGCTACACCTCTATCGGGGGCTTGCCTTCGCCTATGAGAGCAAAACCAATCAAGACGAGTTCAACGACTGGCATCCCGAACTCCCTCAAACCCGCCAGATCATCCGCCAGGTGCCTAATACCTTTTGGCTGATTCGAGAAGTCCTCCGCTACGGTCGTGATTGTGAAATCATGTCTCCCGATAGTGTTAGGGAAAGAGTCAAGCGAGAGATAGATGGACTTTATCGGCAGTACACCCCCGCAGAGTAGAGGCACTATAACGAACAGAACCCGACATCTCCTTTGAAGCCGCCCAAACCGCCTGCGATGACGAAAATGCTCGAACTGGGTGAACATCACTGCGTCTCCATCACCGCCAGTCGTGCGTGAAGATAGATCAAGCCGCCATCAGCCCCTCCCGCCACGCCCGCCTTACACTAGAGAGCAATGAATCCGGCCTGGGTTCAGCCCCTCACAAGGTCACCCATGATTGCTCAACCTCAACTGACACAGCGCCACACCCCCGCCGCCTACCTCGAATTCGAGACCCAGGCCGACACCCGCCACGAATACATCAACGGAGAAATCGTCCCAGTGACCGGGGGCACGCCCAATCACAATCAAATCTTGCTAAACCTGGCCAGTGCACTCAACTTTGCGCTGAGACGGCAACCCTATCGAGTCTTTGCAGCTGACCAACGCCTATGGATACCGGAGCCCCAAATTTATACCTATCCCGATGTCATGGTGATTGCCGGGGAATTGGCCTACCAGCCAGGCCGACGCGACACCGTGATGAACCCTAGCGCCATTATCGAAGTGCTGTCTAAATCGACCAAAGAGTATGACCGAGGGGACAAATTTGCCGCCTATCGGACCCTGCCGAGCTGCCAAGAATATCTCCTGGTTGATCAATATGCCTGTCATGTCGAGAGTTATGTGAAAGCCGGGGAAAAACGGTGGATCTTTCAGGAATACGATCGCATGGAAGCTAAGGTGACCTTAGAAAGTTGCGATTTTACGATCGCCCTACAAGACATCTACGACAAGGTCGAATTTGACACCCCTGTCCCCGAGGCCGCCGAGGACGCCTCAGATCGCTAACAGTATTGGCAACTGTCATGAGGTTGAGTTACATGCCTCACGCTTTACTTGCCCCCTTCTCCCAGTTTTGGGAGAAGGGGGTGGGGGATGAGGGCACGCCGCCTGATTTCTGCCCGCAAGTTGACTCCCCTCACCGTGATCGCGGCTGTCTTTCTGGATGTCTTTGGGGCGTCATTCCGGTGTCTCCGAGACGTTACTCAAAGACGGCTAAAGACGCCGAAAGGCAAGGTATAGACACCCTAAAGACGTTGTGTAGACAGAGCATATCGCGGCAGTGTCTCGGCAGTCATGACGACCACGCCTCGCGTCACCAGTTGAGCCAACAGCGCTTCCAGATCGGGCAGGCTCATGTGGTTCTTAAACAGTCGCTTTTGCTGCTTAATGGCCCCAGCGGTTAGGGACGCTTCTGACTTGCTGAACACTTCCCGAATCAGGGCGATCGCTTCATCGGGATTCTGTACCGCATCATTCTGCTTGTCGTTGGTCGGGCAGGGCAACCAACACATCTTTCAGCACCAACTCTGACAACGTCACTTGGGAGAGGCACGGCCCGTTATTCTCCCAGAGCTGCCAACAACCGGTGATGTTCTAGACCTGTGGAAAGCGGTCACACGGCTCGCCCAAATTCATGGCGGTTGATAAACAGGCCAATCACCGTATCATGCATCAGAACGGATTTGGAAAAGCAAATGGTTTTACGAGCCAATCGTTTGATCCATGTTCGTAAGGGCAAAGGCTTGCGCTCAATCCGCTGGGTATTGGCTTTACCGACGGTGTGTTGTTCCGCTTCCAGGAGCCATCAGTAAGCATTACAGGCATCGGTGAAAAACTGCTGAATGCCGAAGGGCGCCAGCCGGTCCATAAGCGTCTCCAGGGCCTAGTCTTCATGAGGTGCCAGGACATAGGCCAATACCTTTCCAGTACGATGATCGATCGCGTGCCACAGCCATCGTTGTGGTCGCTTGGACTGACACAAAGCTCCACATTTCATCCATTTCAACCGCCTCAACGCGAACGACCATCGTCACAGTGGGCAGAGTTTTCATAGACTCCAGGAGAGGGCGATTCACCGCCTCAAGCTGGCGATGTTTTTTTGCGTTCCTCAATTACCGTAGTGGGGCCGATCTGCAGCACCCGTGCAGTATCCCGAATCCCGCTATCATTCATCGCCAGATCGGCAATTTGCGGCTTCACCTCCGGCAAGTATCCCCGATAACTTTGGTCCCTTTCTGACGTCCCCATCCCCAGCTCTCACCCACCCACATAGAGCCACACTCATCGGATAGGTGCTGCCACTTTAGTCCCGCCGCCTCACCTGGCCGGCACCCCACCGATAGGCAAAATTCAATAAAGTCGTGCCAATGCTGATATTTGGCCTGGCTTTAGCAATCGCCCAAAATGCTCTTAATCTCTTCGGTTGTAAAGGGTTTGGGCTTGGGCGGCACCTTTCCCTTCACATCCGTCCAGGGGTTTTCACTCAGCAATTTGCGCTTAATGCCCCAATGCCAGCAAGAGCGCATCATGCCAATACGCTCACGCGCAGTGATAGGCTCCAGCTCCTTTAGCAGCCAATCTCGAAACTCAAAGGATTGGTTTTCAGAGATGGCCTGAGCTGATCGAGTTTTGAAATACTTCTTCAAACGAGCTGAGAGCCCTCGGTACTTGATAATCGAGTCTGGGTCAGGAAGGGTTTTGCGCTTGTGCTCTGTGAATCGCTCAAACAGTTTCACTACTGAAATGGCTGATTCACCATGTTGGTCGCGATATTTTGTCAGAGTCGGGTCAAAGCTGCCAGGCGTAAAGCGATCAGCCTGCAGGTCCGATTGGATAATCATCGCTTGCCGTTGTGCCAACTCGCGGTTGATCGGACTATCGGGCAAACCCACAGCCATGGTGTAGTTTTGTCCCTGATATCGCCACCACAATCGTAACCAGCCCCGGTTTGCACTAACTGAAACCGACCCTTTACCAGAGTTGGCCGTCACCACACTTTCACCACACTGTGTCCCAGAAGGACATAATTGTGTCGCACTTTGTCCGCGAAAACTAGCCGTCACCAGCAACTATTTTGTTTTCTAAATAATTCTGGAACCCTTGACAGGCAAAGGTTCCAGTCAATCGGAGCGGCGGGATTTGAACCCACGACCCCTACTACCCCAAAGTAGTGCGCTACCAAGCTGCGCTACGCCCCGAGAGGCAACCGAATGTTGCTTTGTTAACTTAACATGAAAATCTGCCGACTGTTGCCCTTGAGCAAAACTTTTTATGGCCTCGGCCAGCGCGAAAAAGCATGACCTTAGCTATGGTTGAGCGGTGTGGCTAGTCACATTACTGGCCGCTACCTAATCAGCCCAGCTAGTTTGCTTTTTGCCGATCACATGTCGCCTGCCGCCTCATCTCATCAACCATCGCGATCGCCCGATCCTTGGCTGGCGGTCAACTATGCGCTGCTGTGTCCAGGGCTGGGGCAGCTCTACAGTCAGCATCGTGGCAAAGGATGGATGATGGTGGGACTGACAGGAGGGCTGCTGCTGTTTGCCCTATGGTCAATTTTTGGCGCAGCGGGCAACACCATCTATGGATTTTGGGCTTTAGGCTTTTTGGCGATACTCTACAGCCTCAGTATTTTAGACGCCTATCGCGGCACCCAGGCTGACTACGGCAGTCGGATTACCGTGCCCAAGGGCCGACGGGACGTGTGGTATGCCGTCTTTCTGTCGCAGCTCTTACCAGGGTTAGGCCATTTGTATAGCCAGCAGGCAGTAACGGGGGGGATTTTGCTAGTGCTGGGTATCGGGACTGCCTGGTTAGCCAACTTATACCCGCCGCTGATTCCCTTACCGCCGACGATCTGGGCCTTTAGCTGCTATCACCTATACCAAACCTTTCCCCAGCGACAGCAGCGGCAGTCTACCGCGATCGCCCTATTGGTGCTAGGGCTTTTTATCACGCGCCTAGTGGTTGGCAATGCCCCACAGTGGGTCAACCACAGCTTTATTCAGTGCGTGGTGCCCACGGAGTCAATGTTGCCGACACTGCAGGTGGGCGATCGCCTATTCGTCCGGCGTCATACCCAGTTTGAGCCAGCTGCGAGAGATATTGTCGTCTTTCAGCCGCCGGCGGCACTCAGCGCCCAACGCCCCTCCCTGGATGCCGACACGCTATTTGTAAAGCGGATCATCGCCCTTCCAGGCCAAACCGTGGAGGTGGTGGATCAGCAGGTCAAAGTCAACGGTCAACCGCTAGTAGAACCTTACGTGCAGTCTCGTCCCCCCTATCGATGGGGACCGGCACAAGTGCCCCCCCGCAGCTATTTTGTGCTGGGCGATAACCGCAACCAAAGCAGCGATTCCCACATTTGGGGATATCTGCCCGCCGACAAAATTTTAGGCCGAGCCTACAAAATCTACTGGCCGCCCAATCGCATTCAGGCTTTGCCGGGAGGATAGCCTGACACGACAACGACACTCCCGAGATTAATTCCAGGGGATTGATAAAATACAGCAGAGCATTAGGCTGGCTAGGAGCGGCGATGACGGCACCCAGCTTAGTGTCGATTCTCCATCGTCAGACTTGTTATAAAGGTTCCATAATTCATGGCTGCCCCTGGTCAAAGTGAGCTACTACGTAAATTGCCCATCGCTACTGGCATCCTGGGCAGTTCGCTATTGATCGTTAATCGTTTTTTGACGCCGA
The DNA here is from genome assembly GCA_050331235.1 of Leptolyngbyaceae cyanobacterium. GTDB lineage: Bacteria > Cyanobacteriota > Cyanobacteriia > Phormidesmidales > Phormidesmidaceae > Halomicronema. Next base: position 60,412 of record JBHJHA010000059.1, on the reverse strand, counting down.
CGCTGACCGAGGCCCAGGCCCGCTCCGACGTGATTGGCATCATTCTTTGTGCCGTATTAGTGTTGGCGGGGTTGCTGTGGCAGCGGGTGCAGCCTCGCCCCCCGGAAGCAGTGGAGCTCATTGGGAAAGCTGGCTTTGAGTTAGATGGGACACTCCCCGACACAGTGCAAACGGAGCTGGCCTGGGCGTCTCATTTGCTGCTGACGAATACGGTGACGCGATCGCTGGTGGCCTACTACGGTGGTCAAGTGCTGATGCGCCGGGGCACCCTGAGCCCAAATGCAGAGGTCATTCCCGGCGCGATTCTCCAGCGAGTCTTGGAGAAGGGCAAGGCGGTGTACCTGGTTGACCTCAGGCTGTATCCAGGAAGAGTCGAATTTACCTACTTGCCGGAAAACACCCAAGGCGTGATCTGTCAGCCCATGGGCAATGGGGGGGCGCTGATCTTGGCAGCCAATGCCCCGCGCAGCTATACCCAACAAGATGAAACCTGGATCGAGGGCATTGCCGACAAACTAGGCGAAACCCTGGATCGACAGCTTCAGTCAAATTTAACCAGTTCCCAGCAGCCGACGGGCTATTGAAGGGCTATATCGATTTGCATAATAGCGCTACTGCAAGTAAGGGAACTCCTGCTGTTGCCGTTCACTTGATAGGGGATTATGTCAGTTTAATAGGGCTTTTTCCCTATCTAAGAGCATTGGTCTTAGTGGGTAATAAAGCGAGTCTAGGCAAAGCTGGCTCTCTTTAAGGCTTTTCGGCCTTTGCCGGCAAAGGCCGAAAAGCCTACTGGCAGCATCAGCCCAGCGTGTCCATGAGCTGCTGCTTGGCCGCATCTAGTGCTTCCGGCAGTTTTGACGCGTCTCGTCCACCGGCCTGAGCGAGGTTAGGACGACCGCCGCCGCCGCCGCCGCAAATTTTCGCGATCGCCCCGATGAATTTACCCGCCTGGAGTTTTTGCTCAATCACCTTGGGGCTAAACGCCGCAACTAAGCTAACTTTGTCAGGTTCGGGGACCGAGCCGAGCACGACTGCACCTTCCCCGAGCTTTTGCAAGAGCCGTTCCCCAGCGGTTTTGAGGGCGTCGGGCGCGACCCCAGACAATTCGGCCACTAGAACCTGGACGTCGCCAACGGCGATCGCCTCATTGACCAACTGGTCGGACTGTAGAACCGCCAGCTCCGACTTGAGGGATTCCAGCTCTTTTTGGGTGGTTTTGAGCTCCGTTTGCAGACTGGTGATGCGATCAGGCACCTCTTCTGGCTTGACCTTAAACCGCTCTGATAGGTCCCGGACGACGGCATCCCGTACATTCAGGTAGTCCAGCACAGCGGGACCGGCCACGGCCTCAATGCGGCGAATACCGGAGGCGACACCGGCTTCAGCGATGATTTTGAACAGTCCGATTTCGGCGGTGTTGCTGACGTGGGTGCCGCCACAGAGCTCCATGGAAACCCCAGGAAAATCAATGACGCGGACCTCCGCCCCATACTTTTCACCGAACATGGCGATCGCCCCACGTTTTTTCGCCTCATCGATGGGCATTACCTCAATGGTGGCGGCGTGGCCATCGGCAATCCAGGTATTGACTTGGGCTTCAACCTGCTGCCCTTCGTCGGCAGTCAGAGCGCGAGGACAGTTAAAGTCAAACCGGAGCCGGTCAAAGGCCACGAGGGAGCCCGCTTGGGAGATGCTGTCGTCGATCAGCTTTTTAAGGGCGGCCTGCAAAAGGTGGGTCGCAGTGTGGTTGGCCATGGCCCGACGGCGCTGCGCTCGGTCAATTTGTGCCGTGACCGGATCGCCCACCCGCACGGTGCCCCGCTCCACGCGACCAAGGTGGAGGAAAAAGTCGCGCTCTTTTTTGACATCTTCGATGCGAATAACGAAGCTATCACCAGAGAGATAGCCGTGATCGCCAATTTGTCCGCCGGATTCGGCATAAAACGGGGTTTGGTCCATCACGATTTGCACCTCGGCCCCGGCTTCCGCTTCAACTTGGGTCTCCCCAGCGACCAAGATGGCCTCGACGCGACTCGTACTCACCGGGTCGGTATAGCCCAAAAAGCTAGTGGTGCTGAGCTGCTCTGCTAGGCTATCCAGGCTGCCTTTGGCGGTGAGGTCAATGGTTTCGTGGGCGTCTTTGGAACGCTGCCGCTGTTTTTCCATCTCCGCTTCAAAGCCGGCGGCATCCACCGTCAAGTTGTGCTCCGCGGCAATTTCCTGCGTCAGCTCTAGGGGAAACCCATGGGTGTCATACAGGATGAAGGCATCTGTGCCGGAGATTTGCTGGTCTTCCCGCGCCAGAATATCCACCAGGAGCTTTTCGCCGCGTTCGATGGTTTCTAAAAAGCGGGCTTCTTCGCGGGCGAGCTCTGCTGTAATGACCGGTTCGCGGTCACGTACGTTGGCATACACCGACTCTGATAGGGCGATCGCGGTAGCCGCTACCTGATTAATAAAGGCCCCTTCGATGCCAATCAAGCGCCCGTGACGCACCACCCGCCGAATCAAGCGCCGCAAAATGTAACCCCGTCCCACGTTAGAGGCGGTGATGCCATCGGCAATCATGTGCACCACTGCCCGCACGTGGTCGCCAATCACCTTGAGCGAAACCTGCGCCGACTCGTCACAGTGGGCGTAGTCCAAACTGGCAATGGTCGCCGCAGTTTCAATGATGGGAAAGATCAGATCCGTTTCATAATTGTTCGGCTTTTGCTGCAAGATTTGCGCCATGCGCTCTAACCCCAGCCCGGTATCAATATTTTGCTTTTGCAAGGGGGTGAGGGTACCCGCCGCATCGCGGTTGTACTGCATGAACACCAAGTTGTAAAACTCGATAAAGCGCGAGTCATCTTCCAGATCGATGTCGTCGTCACCGCGTTCGGGGTGGAAGTCGTAGTAAATCTCCGAACAAGGACCACAGGGTCCCGTGGGGCCAGATGTCCAAAAGTTATCTTCCTCATCCATGCGCAAAATGCGATGGGGGGGCACGCCAATCTGATCGCGCCAAATCGCAAAGGCCTCGTCATCTTCCCGAAAAACGCTAACGACCAAGCGCTCCGCCGGGAGCTGAAAGATCTCTGTGGAAAGTTCCCAGGCCCAAGCGATCGCCTGTTCTTTGAAATAGTCGCCAAAGCTAAAGTTGCCCAGCATCTCAAAGAAGGTATGGTGCCGAGCCGTGCGACCAACATTCTCGATGTCGTTCGTGCGAATACATTTTTGTGAGGTAGTGGCGCGATCAACCGTGGCTTCCCGCTGGCCTAAAAAGATTGGCTTGAATTGCAGCATGCCCGCGATCGTCAACAGCACCGTGGGATCTTCCGGCACGAGGGAGGCACTGGGCAAAATCGTGTGCCCCCGCTGGGCATAAAACTCCAGAAAGGTTCTGCGAATATCGGCGCCACGGGTCACAACGGACGGAGACGGGGAAGTAGGCATAGGACGATGGGCAATGCGATCGCAACAAATTTGGCACTGTTTATCTATTGTGAGGGATGTTAGCCGATCTCGCGGTCAAAACCTCAACAAACTGACGAATCATTTTGGGTCAATGGTGCGTTGAAGCACCAGGAGTGGAGGCGCTTGCGATGTCGAGACCGTTTTATGTGAATATACTGAGGCGTTGCACCCACAAGTTCGGCTCGCCTAGCATCGCATTCATAAGACTGTCGTGATAAAGCTCAATCAGGGAAACTTGTTAGGAGGTACTTTCTCTACAAATGCATCAGCCAACGGGCAGGGTTTTTTCGAAAATCACAGAGACTATCCGGGAATTCAACATCCCGCGGTGAATATCTAGATACATTAATTAAGCTTGGGATAAACACTCAATGTCCCCTTTCATTCCCATCTCTACATTCAGAAGAGATTTTGCTTAGTTATGGTAATTAAGAGAGTGCTAGAAACCAAGCTCCCGATGGTTTCTCCGTGATCTCCCTGCCCTCGTGCGTCCACATTTACGTTTACATCAACCAAGTTTGTGTATGTCAACACTCAGCCGTCAACAAGCAACGGGTTATGCCTCCCCTGTACTTGTCTGGTCTTAGCGTTTAGCATCACGATGCTTTGATTAACGTGTCACGATTTTGTTCATCCGCACAGGCATAGTCTTTTCCCTGTAATGAATGCATCGGTTTTAATCGTTGGAGATTCAGAGTTTTCTGAAAGTCTCTGTGAACAAGTGCGAGGGCTGGCAGTAATGACATCTTGGCAGGTGTCAGACGCTCAGGCTGCCACCAAACTTCTGGAGTCCGAAATTCCAGACATCATTCTGCTGCAGGCAACTCAGCCGAGTAATTGGGAGCTCTGCCAAGCTCTCAAACAGCAGCGACATCTCATGTGGTGTTATTGCATTTTGCTAGACGATCGCCCTTGTCCAGAAGCACATACGCCTTCTGAAGCACTGCTACACCAAACGGGCCTAATCACCACGGCGCTGGAGACCGGAGCGGACGCCTATCAGTGGATTCCGAGAAATTCGGACACCACGTCTGCGGCATCACTTGAGCATCTGAATCGTCTCTTACAGGCTTACATCAGAACCGCTAGCCGCCGCAACCAAGCCTATCGAGAACTATCTCAAGCGAATGACTTATTGTCCGCGATCGCCTTGGTCGATCCGTTGACCCAATTAGGTAACCGTCGGGCCTTTGACTGGGAGCTGCCCCGTCAGATTCAAGTCACCCGTGAGCAAAATCATCCCCTCAGTCTGCTGATTATGGACGTTGATCACTTCAAACGGGTGAATGATGACCACGGTCATTTGGTGGGCGATCAAGTACTCCGGATGTTTGCTGATCGCCTGCGGCACCATATGCGATTTTATGAAACGCCTTTTCGCTATGGTGGGGAAGAGTTTGTAGTGCTGCTGCAAAACACCTCCGCAGAGGAATCCATTAAGCTGGCAGAGCGTCTACGTCGGTTGATCAACGGCAATCCGTTTGTCATCAGCAAAAGTTTAGACCTGCCCCTAACAGTCAGTATTGGCGTGGCGACGCTGGCAGCGGACGATGATGATAAAGGAGAAGCACTCATCCGGCGGGCGGATAATAATCTCCTCCAGGCTAAGCGGGCGGGCCGCAATCGCGTCATTACCGGTTAGCCGAATAAACCAATTAGGCTGTCGGAGTTGACTTAGGCTGGGCTTAGGCGCAGCGACTAAAGGGAATCACAGCATCATCGGCGATCGCGTAGGCCGTTGTGTTTGGCAACATTGGAACCGTGTACCCCCCCGTGAAATCGCCGAACGACGGAAGTGTCAGCCGATTGAGCGATGCCTCCCAATAAAAGCAGGGAAGCCGCAGGCGATCGGCGTTCGTTCCCAGTTGTACGCAGGGGTGCACGTGGCCGCAAATATTTACAGCATCCGTTACTGGCAGGGGTTCGTGGCTGAGAATAACGGGACCAAGGTCAATGGGGGTAGCGTGGCAGGCAAGGGAAAACTGCGTCAAATCATCCATCAGCGCGCGATCGTGGTTACCGAGTATCAAGTGAGCCTCTAGCTGGGTCTCGGCGAGCAATTTCAGCCAGCCGTCAATCACTTCATCGACCACTCCGACCCGAGAATGAAACAGATCACCTAACACAAATAGCTGCTCCGCCTGGGTACGACGCTGAGCTTGTTTCAGCCGAGTTAGGGTGGCCTGATTGACCTGGCTGGGCACCGGAATGCCAAAGTGCTGAAACGTTTCTGACTTGCCCAAGTGCATGTCAGAGACCAGCAGGGCGGCATGCTTAGGGAAGAAAGCTGCCTTTTCTGGCAGGAGCTGTAGCGAGTGATGGCGAAGAACGAGAGTTTCCATTTAGTGGTCGATGATGTCGTCTTTCACTCTGCCATACCCAACCCAACTTGGGACAATGCTGGCGAGGCCGCAGTCAACGATTTGGTAGTGGCATGACAAGGGGCAGCTTCTTTGGCACACTGTCGAAGTCCCCCATATCAGCGTGATCGCCCTCACCCCATGATGAAATCGGCCCTCGGAATGTTGCTCGCGATCGCCTTGACCATGGTGGGGGTGGCAGCTCCCGCTGCCGCCAGTAACTGCTACCGCAGTGCAGGGCACGAGATTTGTCTAACTCAAGTGCAACGCAGCGCTAAATATCACTGGCGCTATCGGGTTCAGGCCACGATCGACGGAGAACGTCAACCTCAGACCCGTTATAACTGTCGCGATCGCACCCAGACGCCCATGGCAGGACCCCAAAAAGGGCGAACTCAACCATTTACGCCGGCGGGTGTGGGCGATCGCCTGTGTCGGATGTTTCGGCACTAGAGTGCAGATTGACTCGGCTACATCACCATGCCGCCGTCGATGGTCAGCACTTGTCCGGTAATGTAAGCCGCTGCCGGATCAGCCGCCAAAAATCGAATCAGGCCCGCTACTTCAGTGGCTTCGCCATAGCGCCCCAAGGGGATGTACTTCAAAATATCTTCAGGGTTGGACAAGTCCTCCGTCATATCAGTCTTGATAAAGCCTGGGGCGACTGCATTCACCGTGATGCCGCGAGGGGCCATTTCCTTCGCCACAGTTTTGGTAAAGCCAATGACGCCAGCTTTAGCCGCGCTGTAGTTTGCCTGTCCCGGATTGCCCATGAGCCCGGCAACTGATGCAATATTGATAATGCGGCCCGCCCGCTGCTTGAGCATGAGTTTGCTTACGGCGCGGGTACAAAAGAAAACCCCCGAAAGATTCAAATCGATTACGGCCTGCCAGTCTTCCGGCTTCATCCGTAGCAGCAACGTATCGCGGGTAATGCCCGCGTTATTAACTAACACATCCACTCGCCCCCATTTGTCCATGGCAGCTTTGATTAGGGCTTCGGCCTGCTCCATCTCAGAAACGTCTGCCTGTACGGCGATCGCCTGTCCCCCATCACGCTCAATCTCAGCAACGACTTCATCGGCCGCACGACTCGAGCGGGCATAGTTCACCACGACGTAGGCCCCGGCATGGGCTAGCGCTAATGCAGTGGCTCGGCCAATGCCGCGGGATCCGCCTGTGATTACCGCCACTTTATCGGTCAGTGCCGCTGCCATGGTGCTGCTCTCCTGTGTAAGTTCTCAATCCAAAGGATTATCCTACGCCATCGAGTAATTCTCCCAAAAACAATTCGGCTTTACCTACTTCAGATTGTTGAGGTCGCATTAGCATTAAAATTACTATTGATGAAGAGGTCTATATGCCGTGGCGACTAAACAACAGTTCAGCAGTTTTAGTGATTTGCTCGCCCAGAGCGATCGCCCTGTCCTGGTAGATTTTTATGCGACTTGGTGTGGTCCCTGCCAAATGATGTCGCCCATCCTAGAGCAGGTCAACACTCAGCTGAAAGAGCAGATCAAAGTCGTCAAGATTGATACGGATCGTTATCCACAGTTGGCCACGCAGTATCAAATTCATGCCTTACCCACGTTGGTGTTGTTTAAACAGGGACAATCGATCCAGCGCTTTGAAGGGGTGCGCACAGCAGAGCAGCTCATTCAAGACCTGCAGCCACATCTGTAAATGGACTGGGCAATCACCGCTGTCGGCGGTCAATCTAACCTGCCCCAGATGTATAGCCGGTGCAACCAGTCAGCGCTCTACCGCAGGTCGCATCAGAGTGTGTCCGAATGCAAAGCCAAGCACAGATAGGATGCATCATTGGCTATGGTAAAATTCTGATGACTAGGAAAGGTAAGGATATCTAAGGCATGGCAGCCGTACAAGTAACCGACTCTTCATTCAAGCAGGACGTGCTTGAGAGTGAACTCCCCGTTCTCGTTGATTTTTGGGCACCCTGGTGTGGACCTTGCCGGATGGTTGCTCCCGTCGTTGATGAGATTTCTGAGCAGTACGACGGACAGGTAAAAGTGGTCAAACTCAATACCGATGAGAACCCCAGCGTTGCTAGCCAGTATGGCATCCGCAGCATTCCCACATTGATGATTTTCAAGGATGGTCAGCGCGTTGACATGGTTGTAGGGGCTGTACCCAAGACAACGTTGGCAAATACTCTAGAAAAGTATCTCTAACTGGAGCCGACCAACCAACTGCATCACGGCTGAGCTTATGTTGAGTGGCACTGCGTTTTCGAAGGCGGTGCCACTTTGAGTTTTTATCCTCAAGGTGGTAACTGCATTCATAACAGTCGTGCTCGAAAGATCAGAAATCTCCAAAGCGGGATGCTGACGATCGTCAGCATCCCGCTTTGGAATTTACAGGGATCGAACAGTCGCGTGATCGCCCTAAGCGATGGCAATATCGTCGGACAGGTAGACATCCTGAATCAGATGAAAAAGCTTGACCCCTTCTTTGAAGTCACGCTGAAAGGTTTTACGCCCTGAAATTAGTCCACAACCGCCCGCTCGTTTGTTGATAACGGCAGTCCTCACGGCTTCGGCAAAGTCATTTTTACCCGAAGCGCCACCCGAGTTGATCAATCCCGCCCGTCCCGCATAGCAATTCAATACTTGATAGCGCGTTAAGTCGATGGGATGGTCACTGGTGAGCTCGGTATACACTCGCTCGTCAGTGCGGCCAAACTTCTGGCCCGTAGCCTCTGCAACTGCTTTATAGCCGCCGTTATTCTCTGGCAGTTTTTGCTTAATGATGTCGGCCTGGATAGTTGTGCCCAAATGATTGGCTTGGCCCGTGAGGTCAGCCGCAAGATGATAGTCCTGATTCTGCTTAAAGGCACTGTTACGCAAGTAGCACCAGAGAATGGTCGCCATACCGAGTTCATGGGCCCTAGCAAAGGCAGCACGCACCTCTTGGAGCTGTCGGGTGGATTCTTGAGAACCAAAATAAACTGTTGCGCCTACTGCAACCGCCCCCAAATCCCACGCTTGCTCAACCGAGGCGTACATAACCTGGTCATTTTCGTTGGGAAAGGTAAGCAGCTCACTGTGATTGAGCTTAGCGATAAACGGAATCTTGTGGGCATACTGCCGAGAGACGCTGCCAAGCACTCCCACCGTCGTAGCAACCGCGTTGCATCCGCCGGCGATCGCCAGCTCGACAATGTTTTGCGGATCAAAGTAAATCGGATTGGGGGCAAAAGAAGCGGCGGCGGAGTGCTCAATTCCTTGGTCAACGGGGAGAATCGACAAATATCCCGTATTGGCCAGCCGACCGGTGCCATAGAGCTGCTGGAGGCTCCGCATCACTTGGGATGAGCGATCGCTCTGGGCAAAAATTCGTGAAACCCAATCTGGCCCAGGTAAATGTAGCAGTGACTTGTCAACCTTAGCGGTGTAATCAAGCAAATAGTCGGCCTCATCACCCAGATGATCGGCGATACTTTGAGCTGCGGTCGCAACCATGGAACTGTCTCCTGTCAAACATTGACGTTATCGTGTTGCATCAGTCTGTCATCACCATCGAATATGGCGAGTATTGATCTTGATCACGATCGCTATCAGCGTAGCAAGTCAAAGAATGGGCGTGTCTTCCCTCGGTCAGCAGATCTTGGCTAATCGGATCCGCCCGTTGCTGCTGTGTTATTACCGCACATCCTCAATATGTCCTCAAACTTTTGCTCCGAAGCCTACGTCGCCTTGGCTACCAGCGACTTAACCCGACTGGTGAAATTTTATGCAGCCCTGCTGTTGCAAACCCCCGAACCGTTGATTCCTGAAAAATATGCCGAATTTAAGCTGGCGGGCCTCAAGCTGAGTCTGTTTCAGCCTCGAGGTACCCATCAAACGGAATTTGCGCAGCCGACCAAATCTCCCCTAAGTCTGTGTTTAGAGGTCAATGATCTGGATATGGCGATCGCCCATTTTCAGGCGATCGGCTACCCCCCATCTGGAGACATTATCGCAGCCTCCCATGGACGAGAAATCTATGCTTACGACCCTGACGGCAACCGTTTAATTTTGCATCAGCGACCCGCCGCTCAACTCTCTTTTTGAGCCTTTTGATGTCTCAAGACAGCCTGCCGAAAGCCAAGTACCACCAAAATATTAGAAATCGTCAAAAACACTTCAGCCGAACCATGCAGCCAATCGACATTAGCTAACTCAGTGCCAAAGGCTTGCTGGGCATAAATGCCAGCAGGAATTGTGACCACAACAAAAATCAGCAGTACATAGAATCCGGCCAGAGCCAGCCGCGGCGTCTGGCCCGAGCGAGTCAAAAAATATAGAAATCCTAGGTAGGGAAATAGCGATATGGCGAACAGGTTTTGCTTATCCAGCATGGGTTTCTTTAGTCGGTGAAGTGGATAGACTGGGTATTTGAGGGGGCAAGCCCCCTTAACTGGCCGGGGTTGAGCGCCGGGACTGTCGCCAGATCCACCAGGCCGCGATGCAGACAGTGCAGTTACCGACCACGGTCATGGCCGCTTGCACTGTAACCAGCCAAGCTAGAGACTCGGCGTTGTCAAAAAAGTGCCAAGTACAGGCGCACATGGCACTCACTAGAGCCGGTAACATCGCAAACGAGAGCGTACGCCATGCCGTTAGTTCGGTGACCTTAGCAAACAGCCAAATAAACCAGATGGCGGCAATCCATTCAATCACGCTAGTTACGTGAACTATCCAAGTGGGAATCGAAAGAGCGTGCATAGGAAAATATTGGAATAACGGTGGAAGGAAGCAGAGTCATATCGATTTAGAGCGGCCTTGACCAATCACGGCCAAATCGGCGCAGCTTATCCCTACCGAAGTCATTCTACCGATGCTCCAGCGCAAAGTTAGGCTTCGGGTCAGCAGTTCAGTATTGTGATAGGGGCATTTTTTTACGGAGTGGGCATGAGGGTTGTATTGTGCGGCTACTACGGCATGGGTAATGGCGGGGATGAAGCCCTGCTCGCATCGCTGCTGCAGATGCTGCCGCCGGAGGTGGTACCGGTCATACTGTCTGGCCATCCCCAGGAAACTGCCCAGCGATTTGGGGTGGAGTCTTACCCACGGAAGTCGATCACTGGGCTATGGTCGGCCTTTCGGGGAGCCGAGGGATTTATCTGGGGAGGTGGCAGCCTCATGCAGGACACTACCAGCGCAATGAATCCCATCTATTATGGCGGGCTGATGTTGTGGGCACAGCTACGCGGACTAAAAACCGTGGCATGGGCCCAGGGAATTGGACCACTCCGCCGAGGCTGGACCAAGAGATTGGCCTACAAGGCGTTTTACCAATGTACCGGCGTCACGGTGCGCGATCGCGCCTCGGCGGAGCAGGCAGCTAATTGGCAGATTCGCGCTTGGCTATCCCCGGACCCCGTTTGGGCCTTAGAATCCACGCCGGTATCGGGATTAGCCAATTTTCCCGCGCCTCGAGTGGCAGTGGCGTTACGGGCCCATCCCTGGCTCACCGATGGTCGTCTAGCCCAATTCCGCAAAGCCCTTGCTAACTTTCAAACGGCCACAGGAGTCAGCATTCTTCTAGTCCCGTTTCAACCCAGTAAAGATAATGCCGTCGCCGAGGCGATCGCGCCGCATCTGCCCGGACCTTGCCAAATTTTGTCACTGGCTGATCCGCGAGAGCTCAAAGGGGTGTTTCGCGGGGTAGAAATGGCGATCGCTATGCGCCTTCATGCACTCATCATGGCAGCAGCCGAAGGCTGTCGCTGCTTTGCCCTAAGTTACGATCCCAAAGTCACCTACCTCGCCGAAGACTTGGACATGCCTGGCTGGGAGATGGCCCCCCCTAAAGCAGCAACCACTAAACCAGATTTCGCCCTGTCCCCTTGGCCCGAGACGTCTAAAGAAATGACCCAGGCGCTACTGCGGCAATATGCCGATGGCTTGCCAGCATCCCCAGACCAGATTCAGTCACGGATTGATCGCGCTTTGATTCACCAGGAAATGTTGTACCGCTTTCTCCGCAAAGCTTAACTCAAAGTTATGCTATGGCTCTGGTGGCGACTGTCCCCTAAAAATGGGAGCGGCATCAATACAGCTGCTGTCGACCGAAGCCATGTAGGAGCGTCAGGCCTAGCCCGAGTCATAGCATCGTGACAGAACTAAGCTAAATGATTAGGTTCGCTCCTCGATGTGGGCCGCTCAAGCTGGCTTTCCTTTGTTGGGGCCAGGCATTGACAGCAGCTAGTCAGCAACAGAGCTCGTTGATTTGAACAAAATAATGAAAACCTGAGGGCGTTCAGTCAATCCCCTAACCGCAGCAAGTGACAGTTTACTGGGGATAACACCGAACAAGACCTCAGGTTTTCTTACACACTGACGGTAGGGATAATCACTGATGAAAGTGATTTATATAACGCTAACCTAGCTTCATGGGTCAGGCTGCCGGAAGAGGGTTCAGCCCCCTCATCAGAAAACAATTTCTTGACATTTAGTTCTGAATTTTGCTTTCTGTGCTACACCATTAGGAATTGTTTGAGAGAATACGCTACATATGCGGTTGGTGAATTCTAAGAACTCTTGAAAATCCACTCTACATGTCATGAGCGAAGGAAAAGTGTCTTCCCATTCCAATGATGCCGATGCCCTGAGGAGGCCTCAAGGTCAGCTTCCTCTAAATTCGGCAGTGCGTGCATCTAGTACTGATGACGATTGGGAGACGCTGCCGTTCATGGGGTTACCACCACTAAGTCCGCCTGATTCAGCACCATTGCCTACTCCAGTTACTTCACAGCCTTCTCCGGTGACAGAATTGCAGACGCGGATTGCCGACCTCAATCAGTGCAATGAAGTGTTATTAGCACGGGTTCATCAGCTTGAGGAGGCTCTAGAGCGATCGCAGCAGACTTTACAACAAGAGGTCGAGCGTTCCCAGCGGTTAACCGCTGAAGACAAAATCGTGGCTGCTCAAAGCCGCTCCATGGCTCAACTACTGAGTGAGTTAGATCAGTCGAATACCGCGCTAGAGCGTCAAACACTGTTGGCTGATACCCTGGCAGCTCAACTCAAAACCACGGAAGATCGCGCCCAACAGTTGGAAAAAGAATGTGCCATTTTGCGCAAGCGGAAGGCTGAGCGGGCAAAGCAACTCCAAACGGCGGAGGAAACCTGCGTTGACCTACGATCACGTCTACAGCGGCAGCAGCAATACACGCTACAGTTTAAGGCAGCCCTAGAAAAGTGCTTAGACACTTCAACTTTTCAGCAAACCTCACAAACGATTGAGCATAATGCTGAAGACGCTGCTGGTGCGATCTCGGCGGTACCTAGCCCGACCAACTCAGTTGGGATGCCTCGCTCCGCCAGTATCAAACCCTGGTCTGGTAACCAACATCTTTCCACAGACCCACAGTTACAAACCCTGATGCGGTTTGCTCCTGATACGGCACCCCAAACCCAGCCAGAAGCCACCGAGTCAAGTCCAAATTCCCCTTTAGGTCAGCCTGAAGCCGCCATCTCTGAGCCTTTGGATTCATTAGATGACGACTGTCCTGGCGATCGCCAGGACAGTCGTACGGCAGAGCAGCAACTATGGCAAGACGTAGAACGGGTAGTTGAAATCACTACGGTTCCCGAGGAGCCAGAAACCATCTCAACCTCAGTTTCTCCAGCTACCGAGGCGGTCCCCGAGCCGGAGGCAACGGCTTCCGTCTCAGAGTTTACGGAGCCCATTCCCTGGGGGACCCCGGTAAAGCCCAAGGGCCATGTTGAGGTGACGCCGTCTGATGCCGACGAACTCCCCACACCTTCATCGCCTCAGCCAGAAGCAGCACCTCTGACCGAGGATGCTGCAATCCCAGCCGAAGCTGATACCACCGACCCGGCGGCGACAACTGCTGCTTACATCGCTAGCGATCTGCCTCGAATAGAGAGCCAGAACAGAATTGCCGCGATGGAAGCAATGGCAGCTGCGCCCAAATCACCATCGCCCTTGGTCAACCCTTTGCGGCCCGCTCAACGGAAGCGCCAATCTTTATCCGCCGTAGAGCTGCCCAGTTTTCCACCGCTTCCCAAAGTCGAAACCGACGTATAGGTTGCCAGCCGTTATGGTCACGATTGTCGGTCAGCCTGACGGATCAATATCGGCTCAGTCATGGATGCGACTGGCGGATACCAAAGACTTGGCCTAGAACAGCGAGCCTTGAGCAATGCCAGTGATCAATATGAGAGCTAATTTTGCCGGACTCGTTGATGCGATATTCAGTCCACCCAGGAATTGATATGGGTGGTTTCCAGGGTAGCGGCGTAATCCAGCTCAGTGTCCAATGAGTTTCCAAGGCCTTATCCCCAGTGATCTCCAATCGGTGCAGATCTAACTGTGGGTCTTGAAACCAGCGAGCGATAAACCCGATCATATTCTGATATTGCTCGACACCCGTGAACTCGTTGAGCGGATCACGAAAGTAGACATCATCAGCATAAAGTTCGTAACTTTGGTCATTCGGAAAACTGACGTAATCTTGGCGAATGCGATCGCAAATTGCTGGCAACTCCATCAGCCATCCTCCGCCCATAATCTTTCCAGCTGTCGCTGCCACGCCGCTAAGACTTGGCCCTGGTATTCACTGCCGTCATTCAAGTCACCCATCACCCCTTCACTGTAGAGGCGATCAAGGGTTTGCATAGTTTCTTCAAGCGATTGCCCTTGCTGTTTAGCCGCTAAGACAATTTGCCGAATTTGCTGGTCAACGAGGGTATTAAAGAAGGGATCGATGCCCCCTTGTTTCATCGCTAACAGTCGGTTGGTAGCTGCCTCAAACCGATCTGCGGTCAGACTCGCACGCTCATATTGAAAAACGCCCCACAGAACTTCCTGGTGGAGGGCATATCTGACTTCTTGGGTGAGGTCAAAATTAGCCTCAAGAATTTGACTAATGTAGGGCTGGGCGATCGCCGCTGGAACGATGGGAATCAAGAGCCGCAGCCAGCTTTGGTCTTCGGATAGCAGCACCAACAGCCGAAATTCAGCGGTCTCGACCTGCCAAGCATCTGGAGGATCAACCTGAACAGCTTGATCAAATCGCTGGGTTAGGTAAGTTGTGATGTCGTGAGTTTCCATATTGTCACCTTAACAGGCTGACCTAGCTCGGGACCTTTTGCCAAAAAAAAGCGCTGCCGTAGCAGCGCTCTGAAGATTTTCCGGAAACTTCCAAGCTTTCAGGAGGGAAGCATTTGCCTCGTTAGCTCAGCCACTCCTGTACCGCTTCATCCTTAGTGTTAGTGCGGCGGTAGGGGGTTTCCCGGTTGAATTTCATGTGGATGGCTCGATTTTGCTCGCCGTCTGCTGCCACTGCAAAAATCGGATAGTCAATGAGGCCATCCTGGAATGACATCTGGAAGCGGAAGGTCCCGTCTGGGTTAAGTTTGATGGGCTTACCACCAATCGTAACCGTAGCATCAGGCTCAGTTGCGCCGTAGACAATTAGCTCGGCATCGGCCACTAACCAAAACTGACGGGGACGAATGGGCGGGGCAGAAGCCGAGAATCCAATACCCGACATCGTTAGCCCAGACATGTTAAGACCCACACCCGACATCGTAGGAATGGCCATAGCCGGCACCTCACCGCCCCACATGCCCATCCCCGAGGGGAACACATAGGAACTAACAGGCACAGCAAAAGAGCTGACGACGGAACCCGGAATGTGCTGCATCGAGCCAAACAGAGAACCGGCAACCCGCTGAGCCTCGGCAGACTCTGCCATACCAAAGATCTCTTCGTAAATCTTGTTGCCAGCAGTGGTTTCGACCCGCTTACTAGGATGGGTCAAAGTGGCAATCTGGCCGCCGCGCAGATCCTGATCCCAACCAACGGTGGCAAAGTGATCTTCGATCCAGTCGGAGGGGTAGACCGGGGGAATGTGGACCGGCGCGGAACGAGCCAAGATCAACCAACGACCATCGTTACAGAGATAACCAATTTCGATCGCGTAGTCGCGATCGCTGACTGGGATCGGCAAGTACCACTCCCGAGCCATTTCATCACACTCATACTGCTGTAGGCTGTGGGGGGCTTGATGAGTCATATCAATGTCAGTGACATCGTAGAACCGTAGCGCCAGGCGAGCGCCTCCCTGACGACGTAAATCCTCTTTATGCTCGTTGGGAATGTCCCAATAGGTGTAAGCCCATTGCGGATCGCGGGGCATGAGAACAATGCGACTTTCGCCATAACCACTAGGCAAATCCGGTAAACCCTCATCAACAGAGGCCAACGCTTCTGCGGGAATCGGCTCAGTAGATGGCACAAACTTGGATGCTTCCACCTCTGTTTGCCCCTCAACCGCAGCGGCGGGTGCCGGCACCGAAGACGTGCGCTGAGATTGGGCCATCTTAATCGCATCGATGAGCTCAGACTTTCGCATCCTGCTGTAACGAGAGACCTCGTATTCGCTAGCAATCCTACGAAGCTGTCGCAGGGTCATTTCTTCGAGAGACGGAATCGACTGAGACATTTGATTCACTCCTACATAACGATGTGGACAGCCGCAAACATGAAGCGGGGATCAAAACCACGATCTTCGGGATCACGATTTGGCCACACTATTACAGATCTTCCTCATTGAGAGCAACCCCCGAAATCGCTTCTCTCAAGGCATTTTCACGAAACCAAAGCCATTTCTGGGATCGCATTGTCATAAGTTCATGACAATTAAATTTGCCGATATTAGTGCAGTCATGAATTCATGACTTTTTGATCTCCATCGGCTGCTATGGCTGTAAAGCGACCACTGCGTGGCTGTTTGCCACATCTATCATGGTTGAATGTCGATAGGCGCTTTGAGTAAAAGGAGATTGGCAGTGTCAGATTCGGATGCGACCCATGGACCCAAAGGAACTCGCATCATTAGCCGAGTATTGCCACCGGCAATTCGCTTTTGGCTATCGACACAGCTTGATCAGGTTGAAGAGCTGGACTTTCAGATTCGAGCTCGCGATCGCCAGGTCCTCTCTGGACATATCCCAGAAATCGCACTGTCTGCGCAAAAGGCCGTTTACGAAGGCATACACCTCAGCTGTGCCGCCGTAACAGCTAGCGGCATTCGCATCAACCTGGGGCAGGTGATTCGCCGCCAACCGCTGCGATTGCTTACCTCATTTCCCGTTAGTGGACGGGTCATTCTGAGTGAGGCAGATCTCAACACATCGCTGCAATCTCCCCTGCTCGGTGAGGGCCTCTACGACTTTTTGCAGCTCTTAGCACAGTCCCAGCCCCACGCCAATGGCCTCAGCGACTCGCTAAATCAGCTACCCCAGCGGACAGTGTTAACGCATTACGCTCCGTCCGCCAGCATCGAGGCAAACCACGTCATCTTGCGGCTACACCCTCGACCGCATCAAATTGTGGCAGCAGTTGCGCTTAAGACCCAGCTATCGATTGGCAATGGCCATCAGCTCTGCCTGGATAATCCCCATTGGTTAATGCCGCTAACTGAGGGTGGAGCGATACCCAGTTCGGCCCCCTTGCCCAAGCTAGAAGGGTTTGCCATTGACCTGGGGGCAACGGTGTCCTTAACGACCTGTGAAGTGGCGGCTGGGCAAATTATATTGGCCGGTACCGTGCAAATTCAGCCAGCTACGGTTACCGACAACCATTCACCAGAGTTATCTGAGCAATGATCGATACTAATCCGCTGATGGGCCTGGGTTACAACTTGAGTACGGTGTGGTGCAGCAATTTCCCACCTATGCTGTATCTGAATCAGAGCGTATCGATGCGCTTACTCTCAAAAGAAGTTGCCACTCATAAAACCTGTTGAGAAACCAAAAGTGATGTAGCAATCTCTACTCATTGGGCCACGTTTCTCTAAACTGAGTTGAAGCCTCGACCGACATCGCCATACTTACATAAAGACAAAGACGGGAAATTGCTATGGATAAACTTGCACTTTGGCAGCGTTATCAAAGCTGGCTCTATCAGCATGAGGAGTTGGGGCTGTACCTCGATATCAGTCGTATCCGCTTTGATGCAACTTTTGTCGAGCAAATGCAGCCAAAATTTCAATCCGCATTTGCCGATATGGCTGCCCTAGAGCAAGGCGCGATCGCAAATCCCGACGAAGACCGGATGGTGGGTCATTATTGGCTGCGTGATCCAGATCGAGCTCCTTCGGAAGAACTGAAGCAAGACATTCTAAGAACGCTACAAGACATCAAAACGTTTACCCAACAGGTCCATACCGGAGCTCTCTATCCTCCAGGACAAGAAAAATTCACGGATTTACTCTGCATCGGGATCGGTGGCTCCGCCCTGGGACCACAATTTGTATCCCAGGCGCTGACGGCAGATTATCCTCCCCTTGAGGCACATTTTATTGACAATACTGATCCGGCGGGAATTGATCGCACGCTGAATCGTCTGGGCGATCGCTTAGCCACCACCCTGGTGATCGTGACATCTAAGTCAGGCGGGACTCCGGAAACCCGTAACGCAATGGTAGAGGTCCAGCACCGATTTGAACAAATTGGTCGCAGCTTTGCTAGGCAGGCAGTCGCCGTCACCGGCATCGGCAGCAACCTGGAGAAAATTGCTACCCAACAAGGATGGCTGGGAACCTTTCCAATGCACGGTTGGGTCGGCGGCCGAACGTCGGAACTATCAGCGGTCGGACTACTTCCCGCAGCTTTAGAGGGCATCGACATGCTCTCCATCTTGGATGGAGCAAAAACCATGGACAGCGCCACTCGCGTGCCTGATCTGCGCCGCAATCCGGCTGCGTTGTTGGCGATGAGTTGGTACTACGTAGGCGAGGGACGGGGTCTAAAAGACATGGTGCTGTTGCCCTACAAAGACAGCTTGGCGTTATTTAGCCGCTATCTACAGCAGTTGGTGATGGAGTCTTTGGGCAAGGAGCGTGACTTAGATGGCAACGTTGTCAATCAGGGCATTGCTGTTTACGGGAATAAGGGCTCAACTGACCAACACGCCTATGTGCAACAGCTTCGGGAAGGCGTTAATAATTTTTTCGTCACCTTTATTGAGGTATTGCAAGATCGCCAAGGGGACTCAATTGTCATCGACCAAGACGCAACCGCTGGTGATTTCCTCAGTGGTTTTCTATTAGGCACTCGCCAGGCACTTTTTGACAATCAACGGGACTCCATCACCATCACAGTACCAAATGTTACCCCCCAAATCGTCGGTGCACTGATCGCCCTTTATGAACGAGCCGTTGGGCTCTATGCCTCGTTGGTAAATATCAATGCTTACCACCAACCTGGAGTAGAAGCAGGCAAAAAAGCAGCGGCCGGTATTCTGAAGCTACAGTCCGATGCCATAGAAGGAGTACAGCGGGCCTCCCGCCCCCAGACGATCGCAGAGCTAGCGGCCAACATTGGAGCTTCAGAAGACATTGAAACGCTGTATAAAATCCTGCGTCACCTAGATGCGAATAAGCGCCATTTAAAGCTATCCGGTAACACCTCAAACTTAGCCCAGCTACAGGTAACTTCCATCTAGCCGGCAATTAGCGGTCTAGGAGTTTAGTTAGGGATGGAGACGGTAACCGCGGCAATCGCAATATACATGTCGTCGTTTTTGTCATCTAATTCAGCGATCGCTTTTCCCACTACCACCATACCGCCCGCTTCTAACCGGAGAGTCTTGTGACCAAAGGGCAGAACGCCTAGAACTTCATCCTGTCGTACCTGTTCTGGATTGGGAACGGCCACCTGGACATCAACCAGCATTTCATTAGGGTGAGCTAGCCCAGCAACTTCCCAAACGCCGGGTAAAGCATTATGAGCGATCGCATTGCGAACAGCCCGAGCAGCCGCTACCGTAGGATCTTGACCGTGCTGATCAACCCCCATCCCCATTTCGATGACAAGTCGCTTCTGTGTCACAGATCTTCCCCAAATAACAATTACTGAAAATCACTAATTCAACTGCCACTCCACCCAGAAACGTAGAAAGTTTGAAATTTTTCTCCCTAAAAGGCACTGATAGACAGCATGTTAAGCTCATCAAACTCAGCTCCTATGCTTCTTTAGGCGCAGTGTAGCCTTGAATATTTTCCGGTCGAAACTGGCGAACAATCGGCGTTGCCGCTCGAATTTGTGCATCTGATCCCCGCATAACAACTAAATATTTGCCGGCGTTGAGGCGATTACGATAGGACAATGCATCGCCGCTGCCGAGGGCCGCTCCGGCTCCCCCACCCACAAAAAATGCCCCCAGTGCCCCCGAGCCCGCACCTAAGATGCCGCCCAGGATTTGATTACCAGTTGCCCCCGCCCAGGGAAAGGTATCAAGCCCAGTAATCGCGTTGAAGGCGAAGCCTGCTGCAAAGCCAAATGGGACTAGCCACACCATCATTAACCGCACCTGTTTCCAGGCCTGATTGGCCGGGTCGACCAAGCCAAATTCATCGGCGCTCTGGTATCCCTTACCAAGGATCGAAACCGTATCCATAGAGAACTTGGCCTCCTCTAAGGCCGAATAGGCAGCTTCAGCTTTAATGCGATCGCCCAAGACCGCCACTAAGTAATTCATACAAAATCATTAGACACAACAACCGTCGAAATCATTGTAGTGACCAGACTCCGATCACCATGCCGGTGCGCTAGACAGCCTACCATTCTTACCACCGCTCGCAGGCGTATATTTCCAGGGCTTGACCCAGTTGCGATCGTTATAGATGTTGCGCTACCAGCTCCGTCATTGTCACTGTGAAGGAAACAGAGCATTCAACCAGGTATTACCTCGCTCTATCTCGAGACATAAACCGAATTAAAAGGTCGTTGCCATGACGCAACGGGGTAAAATAGCAGGAGCGCATTCTATATGGATAGCGCTGCTGTAGCTTACTGCATAGAAAATCATGAGACAGTTACTTTCACGCTTGCTTGCCCTCGTTTTGGTTGCAGTAATTGGTTTGGCCGGCTGCAGTAGTGCGGGCGTTAGCGGGCAAATGACCGGCAACTATCAAGAAGATACGCAAACTATCATCGACACCTTGAGAACGGCAATCAACATGTCTGAAGATGACCCAGACAAGAATGCAGCAGAAGTAAACGCCCGCAATATGATCAATGACTTCTTCTCCTACTACCGACGCGATAGCGGAGTCGAAGGGCGTTCATCATTTGCCACCATTCGAACGGCGCTAAACGGGCTGGCAGGTCACTACAGTTCATATCCCAATCGCCCTGTCCCAGACAAACTTAAAAACCGCTTAGAACAAGAGTTCAAGCAGGTTGAGGCGGCCCTCAAGCGAGGTGCATAAGATCACTGTCTAAGGCTGCATTTAATTCGTTCATCATGGAAGCGTCTCCCGCAAGTCGAGAGACGCTTTTTTGTTGCCCAAATAAAAGGCGGATATAAGGTCGAAACATTATCAAGAAAAATTTGACGCAGCCAGGTTTACTTTGTTAGGATTGCTATTCTGTAGTGGAGTGCTGAGAACAGGGACATGAAAGTCCGCGCATCCGTCCGAAGAATGTGTGATAAATGTCGCGTTATCCGCCGTAATGGCCGGGTAATGGTGATTTGTACAAATCCTAAGCATAAGCAGCGCCAAGGATAATTTTTTCTGAGGCGATCGCTATTGGGATTTGTACTTTACGGGGCAGAGCTTTGCCCATCAGCTTATGAATTGAATCTAAGCTGTATTGACAAGTGAAATTAGCTGGGGAGAGGATAGTCAGTGGCACGGATTGCTGGCGTAGACCTGCCAAGAGACAAGCGGGTTGAAATTGGTCTGACATACATATATGGCATCGGCTTAAGTCGATCAAAGGCGATCCTTGAGAAAACGGGTGTAAATCCTGATACTCGAGTTCGTGACTTGACTGACTCCGATGTTTCTAGCCTGAGAGATTCAGTCGAAAACGACTACCAAGTTGAAGGCGACCTGCGCCGCTTGGAAGGCTTGAACATCAAGCGACTTATGGATATTGGCTGCTACCGTGGTCGTCGTCACCGGGCCGGTCTCCCTGTCCGAGGGCAGCGGACGCGCACAAATTCGCGCACCCGTCGGAGTGGCAAGCGAACGGTTGCCGGTAAAAAGAAAGCGCCGAAGAAGTAACTCTAATTTATGGCGTATCTCGATTCAACGTCTACCATTTAGACGATTATCGGGATGCGCTTGTTTTTGGTGACTGAGACAAATGGGTAGATAGGTAAATGGCTAAACCGACTAAAAAAACCGGTGGACGGAAAACGAAAAAGAATGTGCCTAACGGTGTAGCGCACATTCAATCCACTTTCAACAATACGATTGTTACCATCACTGACACCAATGGTGGTGCAGTTTCTTGGTCTTCAGCCGGTGCAAGCGGCTTCAAAGGAGCCAAGAAAGGGACTCCGTTTGCAGCCCAGACGGCTGCTGATAGTGCCGCGCGGCGGGCTATGGATCAGGGTATGCGTCAGATTGAGGTGATGGTTAGCGGTCCCGGTGCAGGTCGAGAAACAGCTATCCGTGCCTTACAAGCGGCTGGTTTGGAGATCACACTGATTCGAGATGTGACTCCCATTCCTCACAACGGTTGTCGTCCGCCTAAGCGACGTCGAGTTTAACGTCAGATCATTTCGGAGTGCTGATTCAGGCAAAGGGAGGACACCACAGTGGCACAGTTTCAGGTTGAGTGCGTAGAATCATCGATTGGCGATGACCAAAGTCATTTCAGTCGATTTGTAATTGAGCCGTTAGAGCGTAGTCAAGGAATTACCGTTGGCAACGCGCTGCGTAGGGTTTTGTTGTCAAACCTTGAAGGTACTGCTATCACAGCTGTACGTATTGCCGGGGCAACTCACGAATTTTCGACTGTTCCAGGAGTGCGCGAGGATGTTCTCGACGTTCTCTTAAACATGAAAGAGGTCGTACTTAAGAGCTACTCGGCTCAGCCTCAAATTGGTCGCCTTCTGGTGCAGGGACCAGCAAAGGTCACGGCTGGTCACTTTGATTTGCCTTCTGAGGTTGAAGTGATTGATCCCGAGCAGTACATTGCAACGGTGGCCGAGGGACATACCCTCGAAATGGAGTTTCGGATTGAGTTAGGCAAGGGCTACCGCGCTATCGAGCGGAGTCATGATGAGGCTGCCGCCCTAGACTTCATGCAGATTGACGCCATCTTTATGCCGGTGCGGAAGGTAAATTACACCGTTGAAGATGTCATGGAGGGCGGCTCTCTCAAGAAAGATCGCCTTGTCATGGAAGTCACTACCAACGGTAGTCTGACGCCTCAGCAAGCCATGAGCGAAGCAGCCGCTATTTTAGTATCTCTGTTCAATCCATTGAAAGATGTCACTCTAGAGCCTAAGTCCGAGGAAGAGCCCAAAGAAGAGGATCCGGCAAACCATATTCCGATTGAAGAACTTCAGCTTTCTGTCAGAGCATACAACTGCTTGAAACGGGCTCAGGTCAACTCTGTTGCTGATTTATTAGACTTTACTCAAGAGGATCTGCTCGAGATAAAGAACTTCGGTCAGAAATCAGCTGACGAGGTGATCGAGGCTTTACAGCAGCGATTGGGCATTACCCTGCCGGCTGAAAAGTCTGCTAAGACTCCTTAGGGAAGACTCTTGAGCCCAATTTTGGGCTTTACTCTTCCGAAGCTTCTGGCTTCGGATTTTTGTTGTCAAGTTGTGTTTTATGAAAAGGGGGAGAAAATCATGCGCCATGGCCGTCGCATCCCAAGACTGGGAAAACCAGCTGATCAGCGTCGTGCGTTGTTGCGATCGCTGACGACTGAACTGATCCGAAATGGTCAAATCAAAACTACTAAGGCACGTGCCAAAGCAGTCCGGTCTGAGGCTGATCGCATGATTACCCTGGCTAAGGATGGCTCCTTATCAGCCCGTCGCCAGGCGTTGAGCTATATGTATGATAAGAATCTAGTTAAGGCCTTGTTTGAGCAAGCTCCCGAACGCTATGGAGCACGCCAAGGCGGTTATACCCGCATCCTCCGCACAGTTAGCCGTCGCGGCGATAATGCTGAGATGGCTATTATCGAGCTGACTTAAGAGATCGAGTTTCCAGAGATGTCCCTTCCAAGCACTCAATCAACTCCATCCAATCTGGATGCGGCTACCCGTGAACCATTGTTCCATCGGGTAGCATTGGTCGTGCAATATGTGGGTACTCATTTCCATGGCTGGCAACGGCAACCCAGGGAACGTACTGTTCAGGGCGAAATTGAGACTGCTATCGCCAGCGTCTTAGGTACAGACATTACCCTGTGTGGGGCTGGTCGTACGGATACAGGTGTCCATGCATCTGCTCAGGTGGCTCACTTTCGAGCTCCAACTTTAATCCCAGCCAATCGCTGGGCCAGCATTTTAAACAGCCGCTTGCCACAGGACATTGTTATTCGGGGCTCAGAACAGGTGCCCGATGATTGGCACGCTCAATTCTCTGCTAAATGGCGACGTTATCGCTATACCCTCTATACCCATCCTGTGCCCAACTTGTTTATCCGTCCGTTTACTTGGCACTATTACTTTGAGCCATTCAACATTTCAGACATGCAGCGCGCCCTTGAACGTATGGTGGGTTATCACGATCTGACCGCATTTCAGCGAGCAGGATCTACCCGTTCCCACGCTTTTGTTGACCTTCAAGAAACTCAGTGCTCAGCCCGAGCACCGTTTGTAACAGTCGAGCTACAGGCCAACGGTTTCTTGTACGGCATGGTTCGCTTGCTGATGGGCATTTTGGTCCAGGTCGGGAGGGGGCTACTCAGCGTTGAAGACTTTACCCAGCTCTGGCAAATGAAACAGCGAGAACGGGTTAAATATGCAGCTCCTGCCAGCGGACTTTGTCTTTTGCGAGTCGGTTATGATCACTTTCCTTTCTCCCCTGACATTTGGTACGATACTCAACCTCACTTCTGCTTGCCCCTCCTCTCCCCGGTGATCGCGGTTTAGCGCGCTCTCATCGCAACTTTATTCACTGACCACCCTCTGATAAACCTATGACTAAGACTTACATTCCTCCTTCCGATGTTGATGAGCGTAAATGGTACGTTATCGACGCGGCTGATCAGCGCTTAGGACGATTGGCCACTGAGGTGGCTGGTATCCTCAGAGGCAAAAACAAACCGACTTTCACGCCGAACATGGATGTTGGTGATTTTGTGGTGGTGGTCAATGCTGAGAAAGTGGTAGTGACTGGCAACAAAGCCAGCCAGAAACTCTATCGTCGACATTCAGGCCGTCCGGGTGGCATGAAAACAGAAACGTTTGCTCAGCTTCAAAATCGAATCCCTGAGCGTATCGTTGAGAAAGCCGTCAAAGGGATGCTGCCGAAAAACGCCTTGGGTCGCAAGCTATTCACGAAACTCAAGGTCTATGCCGGCCCTGAACATCCACATAGCGCCCAGCAACCTGAATCATTGATTATCAACACTATTCCCGGAGACAAAGCATAATGCAAGCTACTGATATTAATGAACGCGTCGTTTACTGGGGTACCGGTCGTCGTAAGTCGGCCGTGGCTCGAGTGCGTTTGGTGCCTGGCAGCGGTGATATCAAAATCAATGGTCGGCCTGGCACCGAGCATCTGCAAGGAAATCCTGCCTATTTGTCAGTGGTAAAAGCACCGCTAGAAACACTTGGTCTAGAGAATGAATATGACATTCTGGTGAATGTTCGTGGTGGTGGTTTGACCGGCCATGCTGATGCAATCAAAATGGGAGTCGCTCGAGCTCTGTGTGAGCTTGATCCGGAAAACCGTAAGCCTCTTAAGGTTGAGGGCTATTTGACACGGGATCCTCGCTGCAAGGAACGTAAAAAGTACGGTTTAAAGAAGGCCCGCAAAGCTCCTCAGTTCTCCAAACGATAGGTTTCTGCTGGGCAATGGCCCACTTGTACATCAATTTGAGCAACGGTTTTTAGCTCTTGCTTTCACATACGCCAAGGATCAAAAATGCCTAAATCTGAAATTCACCCCGAATGGTATCCCGAAGCCAAAGTTTACTGCGACGGCAAGCTGGTTATGACAGTGGGCTCTACGAAACCAGAACTACACGTTGATGTTTGGTCTGGTAATCACCCCTTTTACACAGGCACTCAGAAAATCATTGACACTGAAGGCCGAGTCGAGCGCTTTATGCGGAAATACGGGATGTCGAGTACCAGCGAAAGCAGCGATTCGAGCCCTGAAAAAGATTCCTAACGGATTTCGGAAATCGCGTTCTGGCATCCTTATTTGTTGCGATTGGATTCACGAAAGGAATCATGGCTGAAGCCTACCTCATCGATAAGCTCAATTCGGTGCATCAAACGTTTCACGAACTTACTCGGCGTTTAGCTGATCCGGACGTGGCGAGAGATCCTGATGAGTTTCAGCGTATTGCTAAGGCCCGTTCTTCTTTAGAAGAGACGGTGAATACCTACGACAATTGGAAATCGATCAAAGAGGAACTGGCTGGAGCTCAAGAAATTTATCGTGAATCGAGTAGCGATCCTGACCTGAAGGAAATGGCGGCGTTGGAAGTTGCGGCGTTGGAGGAGCAACTTGAGCAGTTGGAAAATCGCCTCAAGATCTTGCTGCTGCCTAAAGACCCCAACGATGAAAAGAACATCATGCTTGAAGTTCGGGCCGGCGCTGGTGGCGATGAAGCCAGTATTTGGGCCGGCGATCTCGTTAGGATGTACTCTCGCTACGCTGAGTCTCAGAAATGGCGCATTAAGCTACTGAGCGAGTCTGCTGCGGATATGGGCGGCTTTAAAGAGGCTATCCTTGAGGTGCAGGGTGATAACGTCTACAGCAAGTTGAAATACGAGTCGGGCGTTCATCGAGTGCAACGGGTGCCTGTAACCGAAGCGGGTGGGCGAGTTCACACGTCGACTGCGACGGTTGCGATTATGCCAGAGGTCGATGATGTTGAAATCGAGATCGACCCTACGGAGGTAGAAATTTCAACGGCAAGGTCTGGTGGTGCCGGCGGACAGAACGTGAACAAAGTTGAAACGGCCGTAGATTTATTTCATAAACCGACGGGAATTCGGATCTTTTGTACGGAAGAGCGATCGCAGCTGCAAAACCGAGAGCGGGCAATGCAAATTTTGCGTGCCAAGTTATACGAGATGAAGCTGCAAGAGCAGCAGGAAGAAGTCACCTCCATGCGGCGATCACAAGTGGGCACAGGCTCTCGTTCAGAAAAGATTCGTACCTACAACTACAAAGACAACCGCATTACCGACCATCGTTTGAATCAGAATTTTTCTTTGAACCCGGCCCTTGAAGGGGACATTGAGGATATGATTCAGTCCTGTATTACTCAGGATCAACAGCAACAATTGGAAGCGTTAGCGACGTCAGAGTCTGCCGCTTAGGCAAAGGCATATGTCATCTTTTGCCTGGGAGGGTCGCTGACCTCGAACTAAACTAAAGAGAGCGTGTTCTTGAGAATTGAATGGACCGGATTCTTCATCTTGCCGATATTCACTTAGGCATTGATCGGTATAACAGCCCCGAAAGAACGAAGGATTTTTTCTTTGCGCTGTCTGACGTACTTCAAAAATATGCGATCGCTGAGGCTGTAGATTTTGTCATCATCGCCGGCGATTTATTTGAGCACCGAGTCATTCAGCCGGCAGTATTAAATCAAGCTCAGCTTTGTTTCCAGCAACTTCAAGCAGCCAATATTCCAGTAATTGCGATTGAGGGAAACCATGACAATACGCCTTACGGAACGTCAACTAGCTGGCTAAAATACCTCTCTCAGTGGGGAATGCTGAAGCTGCTTGAGCCAGGAAATTTATCCGCCGGAGAACCTTTCTATTCCCCTTGGGATAAGAAACGTAAACGGGGTGGCTATGTGGATTTGCCCTGCGGGGTTCGAGTCATTGGCTCAGCTTGGTATGGAGCGGCGGCAGTTCAAGCTATTGGTCAGATTGCTGACGCAATCCAGTTATTACCTCCGGGGCCACCTGCCACCATTCTCTTATTTCACCACGGTTTAGACGGTCAAATTGCTCGCTACAGCGGTGCCCTGAGATATTCAGAACTCTTGCCCTTGAAAGAGGCCGGAGTCGATTACTTGGCCCTGGGCCATATCCATAAGAACTACAGCGAGGGCGGCTGGATTTTCAATCCAGGGTCTTTGGAAGCCAATAATGTTGAAGAGGCTAGCTTCCAACGGGGAGCGTATCTCGTCGAAATTACGGCTACAGACATTCAAGCAACATTACAAACGAATTATCAGCAAAGACCGATTGTGCGTTTGCAGGTCAAGACGATGGGAGAAGAAAGCGAAGCTGACGTCATATCGATGGCGACCCAGGTTGTGGAAGCGGCGATCGCAAATCAAACCTTGAATCCAGACCAGCATCCAATTGTTGAACTGCAGATTTCTGGACCAATTGGCTTTGAGCGCTTGGCTCTTGATATCAAGCAACTACAAAAAGACCTGCAACATCTTAGCCAGGCCTTAATTTTCTTGCTCAAATACGATGTTGAAGAGCGTGAATTTGATTCTCCCTTAACTGACGAGGCTGGCCGTGAGGCAATAGAGCACAACGCCTTTATGGATTTGCTGACAGGACATCGTGACTATAAAAAGCGGGCCGATCAGCTTTCCCATGCTCTGATTGAGCTAAAAACCCAACAGTTAATGGGGCAAACTGACGAAGCACTATATCAGTATCTAGACGAGCTTTTCACTTAACAGACGGCGGCTTTTCTAGGGGTACTCAGCACCAAAAACAAGGTTGGTATTTATCTGCTAAGAGGTTGAAACGACGCCAGCTTCTCATTCTCAGCGGAAGTGCCAGAAAATCTTGCTTGAAGCTTCTATTTGCACTATTGATGAGTCTAGCGATTTTTGCATAGGGACGGAGTTCTTGTTCCTACACGTATCGTTTCCCATGCCGTGCACCGCTACATCTGAAAGAACTCATCTCGGGCGCCTGATTAAGCACCAGCCAAAAAGACTTCATCTAGTGGCTCATCCATCCCCATCCATTCCAGAACACCTCAGGTTAACTACCGTAGTTGGATAGTTGATGCTCTATAATCTTGTAAAGTAATATTCTCGATTAAAAATATTTTGTATTAATGCTTTTCAAGCCGTAATGCAATACTGTTGGACTAAAGAATGTGGTTTGAATAATGCCTCGCATACTTGTAATTGACGACGACCCATCCATTTCAGAGCTAGTGTCAGTCAACCTAGAGATGGCTGGCTACGATGTCAGCCAAGCAGGCGATGGCATTAAGGGGCAAGCATTAGCGGTGCAGCTTCTGCCTGACTTGATTATGCTCGATTTGATGTTGCCTAAAGTGGATGGTCTGACAGTTTGCCAACGATTACGGCGAGATAGTCGTACAGCCGAGATTCCTGTCTTAATGCTCACTGCCTTAGGTCAAACACAAGACAAGGTTGACGGCTTTAATGCGGGTGCTGATGATTACCTCACCAAACCTTTTGAGCTAGAAGAAATGCTGGCTCGGGTACGCGCTTTGCTTCGCCGTACTGACCGAATTCCGCAGGCAGCTAAGCATAGCGAGATCCTCAATTATGGACCGCTAACGCTGATTCCTGAACGATTTGAGGCTTTATGGTTTGATCAGACTGTCAAGCTGACACATTTGGAATTTGAGCTCTTGCACTGTTTGTTGCAGCGCCATGGTCAGACGGTTTCTCCCAGCGAGATTTTGAAGGAAGTCTGGGGCTACGATCCCAATGACGATATTGAGACGATTCGAGTTCACGTCCGCCACTTGCGAACCAAGATTGAACCAGATCCTCGTCATCCGAAGTACATCAAAACAGTTTACGGGGCTGGATATTGTCTAGAGCTGCCTGGCGATTAGTTATTCGGGGTTCAAGATGGTAAGACGCTGAGATGGGAACGCTCTCGGAGGATGACTATATCCGGCTCTGCCTTTTCTCAATCGGTGGCTCAGAACACCAGTCGCTCCACCCGCCTACGTAGATCTGTGGCAGCTGATTTCCCATAACTGCTTGGGCCAAGAGATTGACACAGGCAGTGACACCGGAACCACAATAAAAGATTCGGCGATCGCCTTCGGGGATAGCCCGCCACTGCTGTCTGAGCTCTGATGCCGATTTGAAGAAACCTTCGGCATTTAAGTTATTTTGCCAAAAGAAATTGACTGCACCGGGAATGGAGCCGGCAACGGGGTCAATGGGTTCCTGTAGACCTTGATAGCGATCTGGCGATCGCGCGTCCACCAAAACACTGCCACTGTGATGCAACTGCTCCATCACAGTGGCTCGGCTCGCAATCCAGTGGGCATTCATCTGAGGAGACAATTGACCTGGTTGAGGCGCGATCGGCAAGGCTGTCGACACCGGCAGATGGTTAGCTTGCCAACCGGAGAAGCCGCCATCTAACACAGCAACCTTAGGATGGCCGAGATAGCGTAAGAGCCACCATAGTCTGGCAGCAAAAGCTCCTTTGGTGTCATCGTAAGCAACAACCTGAGTCGGCGGTTGAGAAGAAATGCCAAGCCTTTCTAAGGTCGGCACCAAAATGTTGATGTCGGGCAGTGGATGGCGGCCTCCATGCAACCCGACGCTATTTGATAAATCGGCATCGAGGGACAGATAATGAGCCGTAGGAATATGACTCTCGAGATATTCCTGATAGCCTTGCTGCGGGTCGCTCAGTGTAAAGCGGCAGTCAACGACGACAACCTCGGGATGATGCAAATAAGCTTGTAACCACTCACTGTCGACGAGTGGTGTGGGCATCGATATCGTTGATGAAGCCATAACGGGACCTATTCACACGAGGTACTAGCCAGCATATAAAAAGAGAGAACAGTTCGGCCATATTGTTTTTGCCGGTGAAGGGCAAGCCCAGGAAAGTTCGAGGCAGTCCACTGGACATCGTGCTCGACGGCAAGTTCGCCCTCGGAGGACAACAGATGATGTTGGGCAATGGCTGTCAGTACAGCCTCATAAAGTCCAGCATGGTAAGGCGGATCAAAATAAATATGCTGAAAGGGTTGAGTCGATAGCTTAGAAAGCTGCTGGCGAACGTCACCGCGAATGACTGAAAAGGCTTGATGGACCTTCGCTACTTTTTTCCAATTTTGCTCAATCGTCCGACATGCAATTCCTGACTGTTCAATCCCTATAACCATTGAAGCTCCCCGACAGAGAGCTTCGGCTCCCATGACACCGTTGCCGGCGCACAAATCTAACCAAGTGGAACCATTGATCGACGCTTGCCAAATATTAAAAAGAGCCTCTCTCACTCGCCCGGTTGTGGGTCGGGTCGCTTGTCCGGGAACTGTTTTGAGTTGACGATTACCGTAAATCCTGAGGGCCATTACCGACTCAAAACAGTTGCTTCTTGTTGAATCACAGCCACGAAGTTAGACAGCATTTGCATGCCAATGGTAGACGACTTTTCTGGGTGGAATTGCACTGCCATCACATTTTTATGGGCGACTGCTGCAGACACCGTTTGCTGGCCGTGGGTGACAGTCGCAGTAGTCATAGTGGAGTCTAAAGGATCGGGGTAGTAAGAATGCACGAAGTAAACCCAATCCCCCGTATGGATATGTTGCCAGAGGGGCATGTCAGGCTGAGTCAGCGTCAGTTGGTTCCATCCCATGTGGGGAATGGTAATACCTGGCTCCGGTTTGAAGCGGCGAACCATCCCTGGAATCACACCTAATCCAGACTCTTGACCTTCTTCGCTGCCGTCAAAGAGTACTTGCAACCCAACACAAATGCCTAAGAAGGGTTTGCCCGTTGCGACAATTTCATGAATGGGGCTGACCAAGTTCTTCGTTTTGAGGTGCTGCATGGCAGGGTCAAAGGCTCCAACACCAGGCAAAACGATCCCGTCGGCGGTTTTCCAGTCTTCTACGCGATCGCTGACAATAGTCTCGGCCCCAGCTTTTTCGAGCCCTTTGCACGCGGAATGGAGGTTGCCCATGTCGTAGTCAATGACAGCAATGCGGATCATCGCTTCCCCCCTTGATCAATTGCGGAAAACCATACTTATCCTACACACGGTAGAATCATTCTGCTGAAATCAATTTAGATTTTGGCTGGTGCTTTCAACTCAGCCTGAAGAACTATTAGCAGGTTGTGTTAGTTAGACGAGCAATATGGAATCAGGCACTGGCAACTACCACGTGCGGCATTACGCCATTGAATTTTGCACTTGGTAATTCGATGTCTTTGTTACTTACCTCTTTTTCTCCTTGGAAAGCCCACCAAGTTGCGAATGCCTCTGACACGCTACTTGGCATGTTGCAACAGCGTGAACTGTTACCCAAAGAAACTAAGCTGATTAGGCAGTTGCCAGTGCATTTTCAACTGGCACCAGGAGCCGTGATTGCAGCGCTGTATCAATATCGGCCTCAAACCGTCGTGTGCTGTGGTATGGCCGAAACGCGATCGCTCTTGAATATCGAACGTTACGCAACAGGACGCAGCGATCGCTTAGAAACCTCTATTCACCTTCCATCGCTCTGTGCAGGTTTAGAGTGGACTGCGATCAGTCACGATGCGGGCAGCTTTGTGTGCAACACGCTTTACCATCGGTTGCTTGCTCATATCAACGAACATCGCTTGACAATTCAATGCTTGTTTATCCATGTACCTCCCTTAGCAAGCTACAACCAGGAACCAGTCATCCAAGACATTGCTGTCATTCTCGAAAGGCTATGTAATGACCACCTGACCCTAGGCAATCTGCGGTCTGGAGTAGAATGCGAGGCCTGAACAAAAGCAGAGGTCCTAATAGCCAACCATCCTTGGCTTGACGATTTGAATAGACAAACAAAAAAGGCGCTCAAAAGAACGCCCCATGAAGAGTCAACAGCTAAGCGATGCCTTGAGACCGGATGCTGCGGTATCCCAAAGAGGTCATGAGCTTGTCGTTTGAGCCGCCAAGAGCTGCTTAAGCTTTTCTAATTCGTCGGCCCAGCGTGGATCAGGCTTGGCTGCTTCAGTACTAGTGCTAGAAGACTTAGCGCGATTTGATTTGGAAGCAGGTTTGCGGCGACTAGAATCGCTGCTGCTATCCTCTTGCTTAGCCTTAGCTCTGGGCAGAGCCTTTTCAACCTTCAGAGTATTCTCTTGAAAAGTGAAATCACTAAATTTCTCAACAATGGCGTCAGCTTGTTCATCGGTTTTGACGGTCACAAAACCAAAGCCGCGACATTTACCCGTCTTGCGATCGGTAACCAGCTTGACAGATACAATTTCCTCAGAATGCTCAGCGAAAACGGCTTCAAGCTGTTCACGCTCAACATCTTTCGGCAAGTTCCCGACATAAACTCTTACAGACATTAACCTAGATACCTCTAATTCAACACACTTTTTCAACTATTAAACAGCTTCCATAAAATCCCAAACGGAGTTTTATTTATTTTTAGAACAGCAACTTTGTTATCGCTTAATCTCTATAAACTGAGCAATTTATGGATCAAC
The DNA here is from genome assembly GCA_050331235.1 of Leptolyngbyaceae cyanobacterium. GTDB lineage: Bacteria > Cyanobacteriota > Cyanobacteriia > Phormidesmidales > Phormidesmidaceae > Halomicronema. Next base: position 27,198 of record JBHJHA010000059.1, on the reverse strand, counting down.
TTCCGTAGCAAAACAAGCTTATAAAGTTCTAACTGGTTGGCTCGTTTATCAACCTCGAAAGCTTGTCACTGCCTTTATAACTGCCGCACTTTGCCAAATAGTGGAACGCCATCTAAACGTCTGACACTTGAGACTGGCTATCACTCCTCGATTACATGAGAGCCATTAGTTAACTTAACATGGACAACAGATGACCGCAGAAGGAATTCCAGAAATTGCTCATCAACTTTAGTAATAAAAACCAGCCACCTAAAAAGCAGCTGGTATATCTTGCTGTGTTGAGAGTAGGAGAACCCAATACCTAGCCCCCAAACGGGTGAAGTGACTGAGCTGTACATAATGTCAGCCACGGATAGGTGCACTGGAACTCTATTAAGAAATGTAACACTTCCGCCAAAGGGATGCAATGTTTATTCCTTGGTGGAGTTTATCCACGGAGCAAGGTGATAAGTCCCCACAGGCAGCATCCCAGACAGACCAACACTGACCACATTGGATGGTTCGCTTTGGCTACTGATCGCCCATTGTTGCCGAGTGTGTCAATATCCATCCAGGCGATCGCGCCCCGGCGATACCACCCCTGAATGTCAAGGTATCTGCCGACCCAGTGGCTGGGATGCCCCGGGTGAATGAGCAAGTTGCCCGGCGGGCCCAACAGAGAAAAGAAGTGTAGCTTAAGCAAGCCGTTGGGGGTTTGCGCGATAAAATCTTGACATAGCCAATTTGCCATACCAGGGCGACCGAGCAGTTTGCCCGTGAGACGAACCGGTTGACTCACCGTGGGCAGAGCGCACGGATTTTGGTATAACGCAGCCAGGCTGGGGTCTTTAAGGCGGTTGCCAGCGGTAATGTCAGGAAAGTAGCGATTAATACTGAACATGAAGCCCATACCAATGCTGAGCAGCAGAATTCCCCAAACCACGCTGCGATCGCCGTATATCCATCCCACTTGCCACAGGCCAAGGGGTTTGAGAAGACCGCTTAAAAACCACAGCACCATAGCAGCAACGACACCAATGAACGGCCCTATATACGGACTGATCTGGCTGAGAAAAGCTCCCTGGGTTGATTTGGATCGATTGTTGGAACATTCTGGCAGCGGGATTGCTGGTGCTAGTTGCCACTTGAGGGCGATCGTCGTCATCTGTTTCAGACGTTCTCCAAAGCTCGGATGGCTACTATTAAGTGAAAGCCAACGGCGATAGGGATTGTAGAGATCCCAGGCGATCGCCGCCAGAAACTCCGGTTGGGGAAAGAAACTGCCTAACCCTATAGCGGCCTCATAACCCACTGGAGTAAAAAGGTCGGTGGCCTCGAGCAGTGGTGGAGTAAACCCTGTCTGCATAATTGATTGGGCGATGCCAGCCTCGACTTTGGCGAGAGCCTGGATTAGGGCATTGGGGTTACCAGTCCAGGCGGTGGTTTGGCGATCACTCAGCAGCACCCGGGACCGCGCCGCCGGAATTGTCACCTTACGGAATAACCAGTACAGTCCGTAGCAGATAGATGAGCATAGCGCAGCGCCCACCGTTGTCGCCCGACCGGTTTGGCGATCGCCCCAGCGGGCCAACTGCCAATAACCTTGGTGAAAAAAGAGCAGCAGCAGCATCATTAAGGACATACCAGGAAGCGTACGTTGAGTGATATGGCTGAGCTCATACCCAATAAGGGTGGCCAACTCTTCATCAGTCAATTGGTCGCGGAGCCCTCGGCTAATCACAATGCGGCTGTAGCGCGGCAGCCAGCCGTAGCTAAAGATCAGAGGAACGCTCGTGGGTAAATCTTGCAAAATCGGCAGTAGCCAACCCTGCTGCTGGTTGATACGTCTGAGCAGACGACAGCCCTCGGGGTGCTTTTTTTGTAGGGTTTGAATAGGTAGAGGCTTTAGTCCAGCTGTCCGCTGCAGCAGCCAGTCTAAAAGCCAAGGCGATGCTAGCAGTAAGGCGACGAGCCCGCAGATGACGACAACGGTAAAGTCACTGTCGCGCCAACCCAGAGGAATCGGCGCGACACGACGCAGGGGCATCAAAATAGCGGCTATCCGCGACAAGCCCCATTGGACTCCGAAGCGGCAAAGCCAAAAGACCGCGATCGCCGCGATGGCTTGTCCCAGCCACATCCGCCACAGGAGCTGGGGACGGGCAGGGAGCGATCGTGAGCGGTCCAGCCGCTCCTCTGACTGAAAAGTCAGGAGGACATCGTGCGGTTCAGAAGTCTCAGCGGCGCCAGGTGACGGTGGCGCTACGGATTCAACCGGGGTCGTGGTCTGGTTGAGTTGTTCGTAGTGAAATAGTGACGCGGTTGGCGGCGTTGCCCCGGAGCGGTTGGGTAAATCTGCGGCAACCGGGGACGGGCTGGGGGGAACTGCCGGGGGAGCATCATCGCCAGGCAGAGTTCCTGAATCAGCGGGAGGGGCTGGTTGAAGTGGGGAAGTCGGTGACGCCGCGATCGCCGGCGCATCGTCGGTGAGCGGTTGAAAGCCACTCTGCGTTGCAGGGGATTTAGTGGCAGATGGCTGTACGTCGAGAACCGGGGGGACTTGGTCGGAGTCCAGCGGCTGAAAACCACTCAAGTCTTCAGGGGCCCGGGAGCGACTAGCGCTAGCTGCCGCCGACTGAGCGGCGGTGAGCTGCGCCAGGATATCGGTGGCCCACTGCTGCACTTTAGCTTGAGGATGGCGGGTGAGGGGCTGGCATACCGTGATCGCCGGTGCGATCTGGCCATCTCTCTTGAGGGCTTTGATCCAGCCGATGCGGGCCTTGAGTCGGAGACCGCCGGGTACGGACTGATCTTGAGACAGCCCAGCAAAGTATTGAATAGCGGCTGCGTGGTCAGTGCGTTGTAGGGCAGCCAACCCTTGCTTCAAGATAAGCTCAGGAGAAGCTGCTGGAACCGACGAGGGCGGCAATGACGATGGAGGCAGGTCTGACATGCCAAGGATGAAAAATAGGTTGAGGAACGAACAGGGAGCGCGATAGTGTCTCAGTCAGACTCAATGATACGTTTGCAGCCTGCACCGGATGAAGTTGCGGCTATCTTGGCACGATATGGCGCGATCGTCGACGACTTTCAGCAACTGTTGGAAGTGGCACGGAAACCGCTCCCCGTTTGCCTATGGCACAACCCGCTGAAATGCACGGTCAATGACTTGCAGCATTACGGCTCGATGAACGACTTGGTGTTAGTGCCGGTTCGATGGCAAGCAGGAGCCTATCGCGTGAGCGGAGGCGCTGCGGTGGGACACACCCTACCATTCACGGCTGGATGGTTTTATATCCAAGAAGAGATTGCCATGGTGGCGGTAGCCGCCCTTGCCCCTAGGCCAGGAGAGCGAATTCTCGATTTGTGTGCCGCTCCGGGGGGAAAGACCGCTCAAATCGCCGTGCGGGTCAACGCTGGCACAGTGGTGGCCAATGAAATGAATGCTGGGCGATCGCCTAGCCTCATGGCCAATCTCAACCGCCTGGGGTTTACCCAAACCGTGATTACCCAGGCCGACGGGCGATCGCTAGCCCTGCCACCTCAAACCTTTGACCGAGTGCTGGGGGATGCGCCGTGCTCGGGTGAGGGTAACCTCCGCCGGCGCCGGCGCCGGCGACCCTGGCAGGCAACCTACGGATTACGGATTGCTAAGGTGCAAAAAAAGCTGCTAAGCTGTGCTCTCGATTTGGTCAGGCCAGGCGGTACGGTGGTTTACAGCACGTGCACCTTTGCCCCCGAAGAAAATGAAGCGGTGCTAGATGCGGTGATGGGAGATCGCGCCGTCGTGGTGCCGTTTCAGATTGAGGGATTGCGGGCGCAGCCAGGGCTGACGCAATGGCAAGGAAACGCCTATCGTCAAGATTTGACGAATGCCCATCGCTATTTTCCCCATTTAAACGACACAGGGGGATTTTTTGTAGCAAAGCTCCGGCGAACCTTCACGCCACCACGAACAACGGCTATCGCATCGAACGAACCCGCGGGGATAATAGCTCCTACAGCAGAGCCCATCGATGGGCCTGCATCGCCTTTAGCAGAGCAGTGTAAGCGACTGGCGATCGCCCCCGCAGTGATGGCGCCCTACGGCGTTTGGGCAACGGGCAAACGCCGTTTATGGCTGCTGGAGCAAACCAGCCATCCCCCTGCCGAGTTATCCTGGCAAACTGCGGGGCTCTCCCTGGCCACATACACCAATTTGGGGCTCAAACCATCGACGGCATTTCTCCAGCGGTTTGGCCCGGCCATCACTCAAAATGTCATCAGCCTCGCGGATCAGCATCAGGTGGCGCAGTTTTTACAGGGGCGATCGCAGGCCCTCAAGGCCGATGTAGAACCGGGCTACGTCCACGTCCGCTATCAGCAATTTGAATTGGGATGCGGTCGCTACCGAGACGGCTGGTTGGAATCACAGATCCCGAAAATGCTGCGCTGGCCGACAGCTCCAGAGGCAACATAAAGACTGGGCGGAAAAGATTAAAGACTCGATAAAAAGGCCGACTTGGTCTCGTAGACAGCTCAACAAAACTGGAATTCCGTTTACGATAAGTCACGGTTGGAAGGACTTGCTCCGGAGATTCGCAGTTACTAAAGCGGCTGTTCCGTCGGGGCGATCGCAGTGCGGACTGTTTTTTCCGTCGGCCAAGGCGAGAGGCTCCGATGTGGGTGTAGCCAATCCAGCGGCTAGCTGATGTGATCAAGGGTTACGCCGTTGCGTTAAGGTTTGAAGTTATCTAGGTTTTCGGCGCACTGTTTATGTCTCAACGAAGCCCTAACACAGGACTGTTTGCGGCCAAGTCATCGTTCTCAGAGGGCATGACGGGGTTGAGCACTTTTGGCGGCGTCTTCACTCCTTCAATTTTGACTATTCTGGGCGTCATCATGTACCTGCGCTTTGGCTGGGTACTTGGGCATGTGGGTCTGGTCAATACGTTTATCATCGTTACGATTTCCACAAGCATTACGTTTTTGACAGGGCTGTCGATCGCCGCGATCGCCACTGATCAGGTGGTGCGGGCCGGGGGAGCTTACTACATGATTAGCCGCTCTTTGGGCATCGAGACTGGAGGCGCCGTCGGCATTCCCCTCTTTTTTGCCCAAGCGCTATCAGTGGCGCTTTACACCCTTGGTTTTGCCGAAAGCGTTGTACGGATTTTTCCATCCCTCAATCTCACCCTGGTGGCGGTGCTGGTGACGGTGCTGGTGACGGTGCTCGCGCTGCAGTCAGCCGAAATTGCCATCAAAGCTCAGTACTTCATCATGGCGGCGATCGGCCTCTCATTGATCTGCTTGATTTTTGGTCATCAGGCTGAGCCGGTAGCAGCGGCGGCATCCGTTGAGGTCGGCTCCGTAGGCTTTTGGACAGTGTTAGCGGTATTTTTTCCGGCTGTGACAGGCATCATGTCCGGAGTCAATATGTCGGGAGATCTAAAGAATCCTTCCCAAGCCATCCCCATTGGGACGTTAGCAGCCATTGGGGTGGGTTACGCCATTTACATGCTGATTCCCCTAACGCTTTTCTTTCGCGCTGATCCAGCATCGTTGATTGCTGACCCGCTAATCATGCGCAAGATTGCGCTTTGGGGAGACTCGATTTTGCTGGGCGTGTGGGGTGCAACCTTATCCAGTGCAATTGGCAGTATTTTGGGCGCACCCCGAGTGTTACAAGCCCTCGCACGGGATGGGGTTCTGCCTAAGTCACTACGCTGGTTGGGTAAGGGGGATGGCCCCAACGACGAGCCTCGGCTGGGCACACTCTTTAGCTTGGGGATTGCGCTAGCTGCCGTCAGCATTGGTGATCTGAATTTAATAGCACCAGTTCTGACGATGTTCTTTTTGACGACATACATGGTGCTCAATGTAGCGGCTGGCATTGAGGGCTTTTTACAAAGTCCGTCTTTTCGGCCCACATTCAAGGTGCATTGGGCCTTCTCTCTAGTGGGCGCGGTCGCCTGCCTCAGCATCATGTTTTTGATTAACGCAGTGGCAACGGTGGTGGCTGCCGCGATCGTGTTAGGCATTTATCTCTGGCTGGAGCGGCGGGAAATTGAAGGCACGTGGGGCGATGTTCGGCAGGGAGTCTGGCTGTCTTTGATCCGTACGGGTTTGTTTCGCATCAAAGGCCCCCTAGACTCAAAAAATTGGCGCCCTCATTTGCTGGTTTTTTCGGGAGCACCGACAAAACGCTGGCATTTGTTAGATATGTCCAATGCGCTCACCCACCGCCGGGGACTATTCACCGTTGCTAGCGTGCTGCCAGAAGGCAGTCGCGATGTGAGCCGTCAGGAAAAGCTGGAAGCCACCCTGCAAGAATATTTGGAGAAACGAGGAATTCAGGCATTTGTCAGGCTGGTAACGGCATCTGATCCATTTCAGGGCATGAAGCAGCTCATCGAGGCCTATGGGATGGGCCCCCTCGTGCCCAATACGGTTTTATTGGGGGATACAGAAAATCCTGAAGGACGCGATCGCTTTAGCGAGCTAGTAGCCCAGTGTCACCAGGCTAAACGTAACGTCATTATTTTGCGCAGCAGCCCCGAGCAGTTCACGCTGGTGTGTCGCCGCCCGACCCGTTTTCGGCGAATCGATGTGTGGTGGGGCGGTTTACAGTCCAACGGCGGACTGATGTTGATTTTGGCGTACCTGTTGCGCAGTAGCTGGGAATGGCGCGGCGCCGAGATCTGCTTAAAGCTGGTGGTGCCCAACGACACTGCGGCCGAGTCGGCTGAGGCCAACCTGCAGCAATTGACAGAACGGTTACGCATCGGCGCAACTTCCCAGGTGATTGTGGCCCGCGATCGCTCCTTTGACGAAATTTTGCTGATTTCCTCACAGACAGCTGATTTAGTACTGTTGGGATTGGCTACCCCCGATAGCGTGGAGGACTTTAACGACTACTACGCCAAACTCCAACAGCGCATCAGCCCCCTCGCCAATACGCTGTTGGTCATGGCCTCCGAGGAGTTGGCCTTTTCTGACGTTCTCAAGAAGGCGTAATTGGCGACTCAATGAAGGTTGGTAACAATCGCCGCCGCTACCGCTTGATATTGCGCTAAGCAGCCACAGCAGACCAACCAAAGCTAAAGAGCTCACCCATGGGCATCAAGATGGCGAGATACGAATGAATCAAGAGCAAGTCGGAACCCTGTGGGGGGTCGGAGTCGGTCCCGGTGATCCAGAGTTGATCACGCTCAAAACGGCACGGCTGCTAAAAACCTGTCCGGTGGTAGCTTTTCCCGCTGGCCGCGGCGGGGCTCAGGGCATTGCGCAACGTATCGTGGCCAAACTGCTCCAGCCCCAGCAGCAGCAACTCCCCTTGATTTTTCCGTTCGTCCAAGAGGCGGCGGTGTTGGAATCGGCCTGGCAAGTTGCAGCCCAAGCGGTTTGGCAGCATTTGCAGCAGGGACAAGACGTTGTCTTTGCCACAGAAGGCGATGCTGGCTTTTACAGTACGTTTACCTATCTTGCTCAAACTCTACAGGCATTGTGCCCAGCGGCTGTTATCAAGACCGTGCCTGGCATCTGTTCTCCCATGGCAGCGGCGGCCCAGATCGGCGAACCGCTCACGATTTTGCAACAGCGACTGACCGTGCTACCAGCGCTATATGCGATCGCTGATTTAGAGACCGCCCTGGATCAAGCCGATGTCGTCGTATTGATGAAAGTAGCGTCGGTCTATGGTCAGGTTTGGCCCATCTTAAAGCGCAAGCAACTACTACATCGCAGTTGTGTCGTGGTACGGGCTACCCAGGCGGATGAGGAAATTTACGATGATTTGAGTGGCCTTCCCGATCTACAGCTGCCTTACTTTTCATTGATGATTATCAATTGTGGGGGGCATTCCCTTAACTGACGAAGCAACATAGGATCGGGATTTGCGTCTAGGATAAGTATCGCAACTTGGTTTTGGGAGCGATCGCGCCTATGGCTGTGCAGCCATCCTCAGCAACAAACCGGTTAAAGTTTCTCAAGGCTTTGAACCCTGCTTGGTTAGCGGGGGCCATTTCGATTGGGTTTCACAGCATTTTGTTTGCGGCTGGGCCAACCTTTCCTAGCTTGGGCATTGATCAGCTGACTGAGGTTGAGCTAGAGGCGGAACGACGCAATGTGCCTTTGGTCGAACTGTCGGCGGCAGAGCAAGAGCGCCTGCCAGATTTCTCGGGGTCTTTTTATAACTTTGATGCGTTTGGTGACTTGGAGCCCCTGTCACCACTCTTTGAAGGCGGCAGCGGCTCCCAGCCGGAGACGGGCAACCGCGTGCTTAACTCAAAACCGCTGTTGTCCCCCGGAGGGCGTCCGGTCCCACCGCCGGTTTCAGGATTGCCCTTTGGCATTGGCAGCTTAGAATCCGGTCGAGGCACTATTTCCCTTCCCGCTTTTCCGACGCCTGGTTCACCGACGCCCTCCGACAGCGGTAGTGGGAATGCCAACGGCACGGATGGTCAAGAGGACTCTAACTCAGGTAACTCGGCTGCAGAGTCCAACTCCCCCGGTGCTGACGCCTTGCGCACGGATGGCAACGATCGCTCGTCGGAGGAAGCCGCGATCGCCGCAAATAGTAATCCGACCGATACCCTCTCACTAGCAGACCGTTTAGAGGCTTACACCTTTGACAGTACGAATACTCAATCAGCAGAGTTTGAGCCCCGTCTGGACGAATGGCTCAGCCAGGGGCGAGAGTTAGCCCTAGACCTCGAAATCGCTCCAGCGGAAACGGTGACCCAAGCTTTTGAACAAGCAGCCGCTACCGCTAAAGCTGAATCTGAAGCAGATACAGAAGCCTCAGAAGAAGCCGAGGCCGGAGGGCTTTTGCCAGCAACCGTTGAGCTGCCCATCGATTACCAAGCCGGGATTTGTCTTTCCGAGCCTCCCCAGCAGGGACTGCTGGGGGCCTGGGTAAGCCCTGCAGGAGAACTGCTGGGAGAGCCTGAAGTACTACGGAGTACCGGCTATGAGGGCCTCAACCAACAAGCGATTCGCCGGGTAAAAAGCTTAGATTTCTCAACGGTAGAGTCTTTTACTGGCTATCGGTTTACGGTCGTGGTGAACTATGACCCTGAGGGCTGTGTTGAGGTGGGGCGCACCATACCCGCTGCGCCGGGGGCTACCTCCCCCAGTCCCGACGGTTCCGAAGCTAGTGAAAAGGCTCCCCTCAAGTCCGTGCCCGATGCACCTGCTGAGCAGCGTCGGTCGGTTCCAGCAGAGCCCAATGCTGGCGCTTCAGAGCCCGGGGCGGCTGATGCAGACCCTGCCGAGGCTGAGGCTACCCCACCCGCCGAGACAGCAGCGCCGACTGACTCTTGATCGGGGAAAAAGGAGATTGGCTAGTGCACTGGTGACGGCCATTGCTTATTCGGCAAGACACAGGGTTGAGCGCGGGGGGAGCGGCCACTAGCACCTCATAAATGTTTACAATCAAAGCAGTTTCACGGTGTCAATAGACAATGCAAAGTTCTGTTTCTGCAGGTGCAACTCACCGACCTTGGCTAAGTTGGTTTGCGGATGTTGTGCTGATTGCGATGGTAAGCGGACCAGTGGCGGCTCCGTTTTTGGCAGCTTCAGGGTGGCCGATTCTGACCCAGATTAGCGACATCATCTACTTCATGGGCCAGCAGGTTTGCCCGCAGCCTGAAATGGGCTTATCGCTGGCGGGTGAGCATCTGGCAGCGGTATGTATGCGCTGCTATGGCACCATCTTTGGCTTGATTGGAATGCGTTTGCTGTTTGCTCGCGATCTCGGACAATCAGCCTATTGGCTAAGTCAGTACGGACTATTTGGCTTTGCCGTGACTTTCGCGTTGTGTATGGCGTACCCGATTGAACTCGCTCTGCAGGGTTTTGACTGGTGGTCCATAGACAACCTGCGGATGACGCTGTTGGGAGCAGTCGCCGGAATTGGCTTAGGCGCTTACATCATGCCGTTGCTCCATAGCGATCGCAGAGAAGTTTAATGATGGTTTGGGATGCTTCCCGAATAGAATGGAAAGCTGGCGCAGATAATAACTTGGAGCATCCCTAATTTGTGAAGGTATTTGTCTATCACACCCCCGAAGAAGTCCCGGAGGGTAGCTTGCCGGATTGTGCCGTGGCCATTGACGTGCTGCGTGCGACTTCAACCATGGCTGCCGCCTTTCACGTGGGCGCTGAGTCAATCCATGTGTTTAGCGATTTAGATCGTTTACGCAGCGAGAGCGCAGCTTACCCCGCATCTGATCGTCTTTTAGCGGGTGAACGGGGGGGGGCCAAGGTTGAGGGATTCGACCTGGGAAATTCGCCGCTAGATCATACGGCTGAGCGCTCGGCAGGACGCCACCTGTTTATGAGCACTACAAATGGGACCCGTTGCCTGCACCGGATTCAGCAGGCTCCAACAGTCATTACCGCAGCTTTGACAACGCGTCAGGCAGTGGTGAAGTTTTTGCTCGAGACTGCTCCCCAAGAAGTTTGGTTAGTGGGCTCTGGATGGCAGGGTGCTTACTCCCTGGAAGATACCGTTTGTGCAGGGGCGATCGCCCACCAACTGATCCAGCATTTGCACTCAGAACTACCGGCGATCGCGGGTAATGATTCCACGATTGCCGCCATCAGTCTCTTTGAACAGTGGCAAGATGACCTACTGGGATTAATGCACCACGCGAGCCACGGCCAGAGACTGCTGCGGTTGACCCAAGACGACGATTTGAAATACTGCGCTCAGATCGATGTTCTAGATATGGTGCCCATTCAATCGGAGCCTGGAGTATTAGTGCTGCATCAGACCTGACGCTGTCAACCATGGGGCAGATGAAGCGGCCAAACACGCAGCCTTCATCAAGCCAGTGTGAAGCTTGCGTAAATACCGAAGGTAGACTCGGCGGTTTGATGGGCATTGCAGCGTTGAGGGATGCCTAGAGGCGGCTGATCGAGCGGGATTCGCTACGGGCACTCGGCAGTATTACCGATATCAAGATTTGGTGAAACCCACTTTCAACCGTGATCGATTTACGAAAAAGTTGAATAGCTTTAATGCAGTGATTTATCTCAGATCCAGGCTGCCTGGTTGCAGGTGTCCTGGCCGAGGAACTCACATCTGCCGCAGGTCTTCGCTTCTATCGTATTGAGACGCCTCCGACGGGAGGCAACATGCCATGCGTGCTATTCTCTATAGTCCCCCCGCCAACCCCTTAAAGTCCCTGTCAACTGCACAATCTCCCCCATCGCCACCGACAAACTGGCAGCGTCCCTGGTCAATCTTGTTGACTGGAGCATGCGATCTCGCCTTTTTGCTGATGGCTAGCGGTGTAGGACTTATCCTCCATGTACTGGTGATCGTGGTTTGGCCGTCAACTGTTGATCAGCTACAGCGACAAGTTATAGAGCAGATGCCCTTTTGGGCCATTACTACGACCGCTGCTGGGTATTTGATGATTGACGGCTTGCGTTGCCGATATGCTCGCAACCAATTGCCGTTCAACTTTTCACAGCGAGATATTCAAAGGATTTACTGGCAGCGTTTAGAGCTCATTATTGGTACTGCCGCGACCCATCTGTTGCTGCTCTGTCTGTGCTTGCTCATGCCTGGTCAACCACTGTTTAGCAAATTGTTTTTATCCGCAATTGTGGCGCTGATTGCCGCAGCCGTGGGCCAAAGCTTCCCTTCCCGACGCGCGGGGTTTGCTGCCTCGATGGGAGTCTTCTCAGGGGCGATGATGATGGTCACGATCGCTGCCATGATCCAGAGCTAGCGATTGGATTGTCTGCCTGACAAGACCTCACCTACTCAATCGGCTGCTTTGGCACAGCCCCAATGTACTGGTGTGCCTATTTGCCCTTGTATTCCTGGGGCATTTTGAGTCACGCTAACGTCTGGTGATTCATATTGTGGCAGCATGGCAGATATTCGACTGTTAGTACTCGACATTGACGGCACCATTGCGGGACAGTCTAACGAGGTCACAGAGGGTGTGAAGGCGGCGATCGCCCAAGCGCAGCGCCAAGGTGTGCAAGTGGCGATCGCCACAGGGCGCATGTATCGGTCGGCGGTACGATTTCACCGTGCGGTGCAGTCATCACTGCCGATTATGTCTTACCAGGGAGCGCTGATCAAAGATCCCCTCTCTGGTCAGCTGTATCGCCATACTCCTCTGTCCCGTCAGCATACTCTGGAGCTACTGCTGGCCCTGGCGGAGCTAGAGGCAGCAGAAAAGCTCTCGATACATCTGTATATTGATGATCAGCTACACGTGCGCCGCATTTTGACCGACACCCGAGACTATGCCCAACGCTCGGGCATTGAGCCCATTGTCGTGGGGGATTTGGCGGCCTACATTCAGAGTCAGAGTCAGATCGAAACGACCAAGCTCTTGGCTCTGAGTCCAGATGCTCAGGTCATTACAGACTTACTGACCCGCTTTAAGCAGCGCTATACCGCCGAAGACTTGTACCTGACTCAGTCGGTCACCACCTTTTTTGAAGCGACCAACCCGTTGTCAAACAAAGGAGCCGCCGTCAAATATCTGGCGGAAGAATTGCTTGGCCTGAAGCCAAACCAGGTGATGACCGTTGGCGACAACTTTAACGACTACGAGATGATTGGCTATGCCGGCGTTGGGGTGGCGATGGGGGATGCCCCCGAGGGCGTCAAGGCGATCGCCGACTGGGTAGCTCCCAGCGTTGAGGCGGATGGAGTTGTACAAGCGATCGAAAAATTTGTGCTGCACTCATGACGCAGGTGCAACCGTGTTGACGCCCCGTAAGCCTGGGGAAATTTCACCGTAGCTGTAGTAGAGAATGCTAACGAAAATTGGTCAACCACCAATGATAAGGGCGCAGCGATCGCGGTTGATGCCTCAAACCTCTTTAAAAATCAGAAAGAGCACCGACGACTGGCCGTGTTTCGTCTCGGTGCTCTCACTGGTTCGCTCCTCACACAATCAAACAATATCGAACATTTTGGAAAATGTCACTAAGGAGCAGCCAATTTCTACTTTAATTTTTCTTATCAGTGGTAGGGGGAGTGACCGCATAGCTAAAGCCGCGGATATTCAAGGTCAGTGGCCCAGTGCAGCGATCTGGTTAGCCCAGCGTCCTTTCAGGCTGTAAAGCCAGCCAACCAGGTTAGGCCAACCCCTACTAGTTGAGTGTTGACATGAAGAGTCGCATTTCTCTGCCTTTTGAACGCTACATCAACGCTTAGCAGCTTAGCGCTCAATGGGCATTCCCAAAATTAGCTGCGATAATGCTCAGAAGGCAAAATTGCGAAGGGGCTATGGCTAATCTCAAGAGCAGCAAAACTGGCATCGGACCAACCATTCGGAAATGGCTCCGACGATTGGGCAAACCTGGTTTACTGTTTGGGCTAATGCTGTTAGGGGCAATCGCCTTTGCGGGCTGCAATCCATCTCAGTTTACAACGGCAGACGCTACGACTTCCCGCATTGTCTTTAGCTCCTTGGGCGATCCTAAAACGTTTAACCCGGCCCTCAGTCAAGAGTATCCCAGCGTTTTTCTATACACCTTCGAGGGGTTAGTCACTCGCGATGGCGAAACCGGAGAAATCGTGCCGAAGGCAGCCGAGTCTTGGGAGATCTCTGACGATGGCCTCACTTATACCTTTACCCTACGAGAAGGGTTAAAGTGGTCGGACGGTGAGCCGTTGACGAGCGACGACGTCCTCTTTACGTTTCAGGACGTGCTCTTCAATGAGGCAATTCCGGCGTCTTCCCGTGACATCTTTCGCATCGGACAAGCGGGGACCCTACCGGATATCGAAAAGATTGACGATCGCCGCTTTAGATTTCTGCTACCGGAGCCCTTTGCCCCATTTTTAGCTAACACTGAGGCCTGGCTGATGCCGGCCCATGCGCTGCGGGAGTCGGTTGAAACACTCGATTCAGAGGGTAATCCTGAGTTTTTATCAACCTGGACAACCGGAACCGCACCGACAGAAATTGTAGGCAATGGTCCTTATCGGCTCAAGCAATTTTTGCCCAGCCAGCGAGTCATTTTTGAGCGCAATCCGTTCTACTGGGAAAGGGATGATGCCGGTAACCAACAGCCTTACATTCAGGAACTGGTCTGGCAGGTCATCGAGTCAAGCGATAACCAACTGCTCCAGTTTCGCTCTGGAGGGCTTGATGTCATCGGCGTTGGGGCTGATGAGTTTGCTTTGATGAAAAGTGAAGAAGAGCGTGGCAATTTCACCATTCATGAAGGCGGCCCAGCGCTAGGCACCTCTTTTATCACCTTTAATCTGAACAAAGCCAGCCGAGACGGGAAACCGCTGGTGGACCCGATCAAGTCAAAGTGGTTCAACTCGGTCGCGTTCCGACGGGCAGTGTCCTACGCAATCGATCGCCCCACGATGATCAACAATATTTTTCAAGGTTTGGGGGAACCGCAGACCTCGCCAATTCCGGTGCAGAGCCCCTTTTACGCCAGCCCCGAAGCACGCATTCCCACCTATGTCTAAGATCCCAACCAAGCGCGGGAAATGCTAGAGCAAGATGGCTTTCAGTATGACGCCAGCGGTCAACTCTTAGACGCTGACGGTAATCGAGTCCGGTTTACGCTAATTACGAATTCTGGTAATAAGACCCGGGAAGCGATCGGGGCGCAAATCAAGCAGGATTTGGGCAAAATTGGCATACAAGTGGACTTTCAACCCATTAGCTTTAATGCCTTAGTGACTAAGCTCGGTGACAGTCTTGATTGGGAGGCACATATCATCGGCTTTACGGCCAGTCTCGAGCCTCACGGTGGGGCCGTAGTCTGGTATACCGATGGTTCACTCCATGCCTTTAATCAACAAGCCCTAGCCGGCCAAGAACCGCTAGAGGGCTGGGAAGCGGCGGATTGGGAACAGCAAATTGCGGATATTTACGTTCGCGCAGCCCAGGAGATTGATCCGCAAAAGCGTAAGGAACTGTATTTTGAGAGCCAGCGGTTGACTCAGGAGTATCTGCCTTTCATTTACTTGGTGAACCCGCTCAATCTAGGTGCGATCCGTAACACTATTGAAAACGTCAACTATTCCGGCATTGTGCGACCGGCGGCACTCTGGAACGTTCCAGAGCTAAAGATCAGTGAATAGGGCAAACGCAGTTCAAAAAAGGATCCAAATACATCCCCCAGGTGACCACTTAAACTCACGGACTTTGCATCAGAAACGATTTCGCTAGTCCAAATTGGGCCGCCGCGGGCTACCAGACTTACGGGCAACGGACCTTAATTCTTCTTATGAAGAAAATAAGCTTTTTCAATGGGTCAACAAAAGTTTAGGAAAAAGCGAGTTTTGGTGCCCAATCTGTTGCGTTTTGTTACGCATCTCGCTGTAGCCCTTATGTGGCAAGGATCTTCTGATAGAAGAGGGTTAGGTTTGTAAACCTTTTCGGGTCTGTTGGTGCGGTTTCTTTACATGGATTGTGGGGTTTTGTAAATGCCACTTTGCCCTGGCAATCCTCAGCAAATTAGAGTTGTTGTTTAAAGCCGCTAGGAAGCAGTGAGGCAAATGATTTTGAACGGAAAAATCTTTGCTCTTCCTTGCTAGCTGACCACGACATCTAGAGTCTAGACACGTCATAAGGAGTCATCACTGCATGTTCACCCACGTCAAGCCCACTGTGCGACACATCGTACCCGATGAGCTAAACGGGCGATCGCTGGTCAAGGTGGTCTATGTGGTTCTGGAGCCTCAATATCAGAGCTCCCTTTCCTCGGCAATTCGGGCGATCAATGCTCAGAATTCTGAAATTGCCTTTGAAGTCAGTGGCTATTTGATCGAAGAGCTCCGTAGCCAAGAGAATTACGAAGCCTTCAAGCAGGATATTTCTGAGGCCAACATTTTTATTGCGTCCTTGATCTTCATCGAAGATTTAGCTGACAAAGTGGTTGAGGCGGTGCAGCCCCACCGCGATCGCTTAGATGCCGCGGTGGTCTTTCCCTCAATGCCCCAGGTAATGCGCTTGAACAAAATGGGCAGCTTCTCGATGGCGCAGTTGGGTCAATCCAAGAGCGTCATTGGCGAATTCATGAAGAAACGTCGGGCCAAGAAAGGCAGCGGGTTTGAAGACGCCATGCTAAAGCTGCTGCGCACCCTGCCCAATGTCTTGAAATACCTGCCGGTGGAAAAGGCCCAGGATGCCCGGAACTTTATGCTCAGCTTCCAATACTGGCTGGGCGGTTCAGCGGAAAATCTGGAAAACTTCTTCTTGATGCTGGCCGATCGCTACGTGTTTGCGGATAAGGAGATCGCTGGGGCCCCCCAGGAAGACAGCTTTGATTATGCCGAGCCGGTGACGTTCCCCGATGTGGGGATCTGGCACCCAATGGCGACTCAGATGTTTGAAGACATCAAAGAGTATCTGAACTGGTATGACTCCCGTAAAGATTTGCCCGAGATGCTGCGGGATCCCCTGGCCCCCTGTGTCGGTTTGGTGCTCCAGCGGACGCATTTGGTAACAGGCGACGAAGCCCACTATGCTGCCATGGTGCAAGAGCTGGAATATCTCGGGGCGCGGGTAATTCCCGTCTTCTCCGGGGGGTTGGACTTTTCCAAACCCGTCAACGAGTTTTTCTTTGACCCCATCGATGTGGATCACCCCATTGTGGACTCTGTGGTGTCGCTGACGGGGTTTGCCCTGGTAGGTGGTCCCGCTCGCCAAGACCATCCCAAGGCGATTGAGACTTTGAAGCGGCTGAACCGCCCCTACATGGTGGCCCTGCCCTTGGTATTCCAAACCACAGAAGAGTGGGAAGAGAGCGACTTGGGCCTGCACCCCATTCAGGTGGCGCTACAGATGGCGATTCCCGAACTGGATGGAGCGATCGAGCCCATCGTTCTCTCCGGTCGCGACGGCATGACCGGTCGGGCCATTTCCCAGCAGGACCGCATCAGCTCCATTGCTCAACGGGCCATGAAGTGGGGCAATCTGCGCCGCAAGCCTAAAGTTGATAAAAAGCTGGCAATCACAGTCTTTAGCTTTCCACCGGATAAGGGCTACGTCGGCACGGCGGCCTATTTGGATGTCTTTGGCTCTATCTACAAAGTACTAGAGGCTATGAAGGGCAACGGCTATGACATTCCTGACCTGCCCGAGTCACCAGCCGCATTGATGCAAGAGGTGATTCATGATGCTCAGGCCCAATACGCCAGCCCCGAGCTGAATGTGGCCTATCGCATGTCGGTGCCTGAGTATGAAAAGTTGACGCCCTACTCGACTCGCTTGGAAGAGAACTGGGGTCCGCCGCCCGGACACTTGAACACCGATGGTCAAAACCTGCTGGTGTACGGCAAGGCGTTTGGCAATGTCTTCATCGGCGTACAGCCCACCTTTGGCTACGAAGGCGACCCGATGCGGTTGCTGTTCTCCCGCTCAGCCAGTCCACATCACGGGTTTGCCGCTTACTACACCTATTTGGAGCAAATCTGGGGGGCGGATGCGGTGCTGCACTTTGGCACCCACGGCTCGCTAGAGTTCATGCCCGGTAAGCAAATGGGCATGTCGGGGATGTGCTATCCCGATAGCCTCATCGGTACCACCCCGAACCTTTACTACTACGCCGCGAACAATCCTTCCGAGGCGACGATCGCGAAGCGCCGGTGCTATGCCGAAACCATCAGCTATCTCACCCCTCCTGCCGAAAACGCGGGTCTGTACAAAGGCCTGAAGGAACTGAGCGAACTGATCGGCTCCTATCAATCGCAAAAAGACAGCGGTCGGGCGGTGCAGATTGTCAACGCGATCGTCGAAACGGCGCGGGTCTGCAATCTGGATCGCGATGTGGAACTGCCCGAGGTGGACGCTAGCGAAATGTCCGCAGACGATCGCAGCAATCTGGTCGGCAAAATCTACATCAAGCTGATGGAGATCGAGTCGCGGCTGCTGCCTTGTGGTTTGCATGTCATTGGTAAGCCACCGACCGCGGAGGAAGCGATCGCGACCCTGGTCAACATCGCCGGGCTCGATCGCGACGAAGAAGGCATTATGAGCCTGCAGCGGGTGATTGCCGAGAGCATTGGTCGCGACATCGATGAAATCTACGCCAACAGCGATCGGGGTGTGCTCGACGATGTGCAGCTTCTATACGACATCAACCAAGTCGTACGCGATGCCGTGGGAGCCTTGGTCAACGAGCAGGTAGATGCTGAAGGTCGTGTCTCGATGGTGTCGCGTCTGAACTTCCTCAAAATTGGTCGCAAAGAACCCTGGATTACCGCCCTGCACGAAGCAGGCTACACCGGTGTCCAGAGCGAGAGCATCAAGTCTCTGATGGAGTTCCTCGAATTTTGTCTGGAGCAGGTTTGTGCCGACAATGAACTAGGTGCACTGCTCAAGGGATTGGAAGGAGAATACGTGCTGCCGGGTCCCGGCGGTGACCCCATCCGCAACCCCGATGTATTGCCAACAGGTAAAAACCTCCACGCGCTCGATCCTCAGGCGATTCCGACACTAGCGGCGGTGCAGTCTGCCAAGATTGTGGTCGATCGCCTACTGGAGCGCCAAAAGCAGGAAAACGGCGGTCGCTATCCTGAAACCATCGCCACCGTGCTGTGGGGGACTGACAACATCAAGACCTACGGCGAATCCTTGGCGCAAATGCTCTGGTTTGTCGGCGTCAAGCCGGTGCCCGATGCGTTGGGTCGAGTGAACAAGCTGGAGCTGTTGTCTCTGGAAGAGCTGGGTCGACCCCGTGTTGACATTGTGGTGAACTGCTCCGGTGTTTTCCGTGACCTGTTCATCAACCAGATGGCCTTACTGGACCGCGCCGTAAAAATGGCCGCCGAAGCCGACGAGCCCCTGGAAATGAACTTCGTCCGCAAGCACGCCCTGGAGCAAGCGGCAGAAATGGGCTGTGATGTGCGCAGTGCCGCTACCCGCATCTTCTCCAACGCCTCCGGCTCCTACGCCTCCAACGTCAACTTGGCGGTGGAAAACAGCAGTTGGGAAGAGGAAAGCGAGCTTCAGGAAATGTACCTGAAGCGCAAGTCCTTTGCCTTCAACTCAGACAACCCCGGCGTTATGGACGAGGCCCGCGGCATTTTTGAGTCGTCGTTGAAGAAGGCGGAAGTCACCTTCCAAAACCTGGACTCCTCGGAGATTTCTCTGACCGATGTCTCCCACTACTTCGACTCAGACCCCACTAAGGTGGTCGCCAGTCTGCGGGGCGACGGCACCAAGCCCGCGTCCTACGTAGCAGACACGACGACAGCGAACGCTCAAGTGCGCACCCTATCGGAAACGGTTCGGCTGGATGCTCGCACCAAAATGCTGAATCCCAAGTGGTACGAGGGCATGCTGTCCCACGGCTACGAAGGGGTGCGTGAACTTTCGAAGCGCTTGGTGATCTCGATTGGCTGGTCCGCCACGGCTGACGCGGTGGATAACTGGGTCTACGAAGACACCAACACCACCTTCATCAAGGATCCGGAGATGTGCAAGCGCCTCATGGATCTGAACCCCAACTCCTTCCGCCGCATGGTGTCAACCCTGCTGGAAGTGAACGGGCGTGGCTATTGGGAAACCAGCGACGAAAACCTGGAGCGCTTGCAAGAGCTGTACCAGGAAGTTGAAGACCGCATCGAAGGCGTCGAGTAAGTTAGTTAAGTGTTCAAAACCCCGGCTTCTCTGAGAAGCCGGGGTTTTAGAGTTTTTGAATCTCTTAAACTATTAGAACGGGCACCGTAAAACGTAAGGGAGCCTTGACCGCCATGATTGCCCTGCCTAACAAACAACTTCTATCGTTTGATGAATTTGTGGAGTGGTATCCCGAAGCGTCAGAGCAGCGCTATGAATTAAGGCGTGGGGTTGTTATTGAGATGCCGAAACCTCGGGGCAAACACTCTGAAATTGCCGGATTCTTAATCAAAAAGCTCAATGGTGTCATCGATCAACAAGAATTGCCTTACTTCATCCCGCGAGAGTGTATTGTCAAATTGCTAGACGATACGGGGTACGAACCGGATATTGCAGTTATCGATCGCCCTCTACTGAGTGAAGAAACTCGCTGGGAAGGTTCATCCATTTTGGAGCATGGTCGGTCTCTCAAACTTGTCGTAGAAGTTGTTTCTACTAATTGGCGCGACGATTACCTGGTCAAGATGGCCGATTATGAAGCTCTAGGTGTTCAGGAATACTGGATTGTAGATTATCTAGGCATCGGTGGACGGCGCTATATTGGCAATCCTAAACAGCCAACGTTAACAGTTTGTACATTAGTTGACGGTGAATACGAGCTACAGCAGTTTCGTAGTGAAGATCGCATTCTGTCTCCCACATTCCCGACCTTCGAATTGACCGTTGCTCAAATCTTTGCGGCAGGTAGCCACGCTGAGTGACGTGCTAAACAGTAGCAAGCACAACAGCAGCAAAATTTGCCGCCGCTACCCCCCCTCAATGCCAGCTATCCCGCTCCGCGCCATCCTGCTGCAAATCCCCCTATCGGAGCAGATTCAGGAAACGCTGATCACAGTGCAAGAAGTGTAGCGACTGACCTCGTTTTTGGGCGATCGCCTACCCCCTTTCGCTATGATTTAAGCGATCCTCATGAAGCCGCTGCTGTGGAACCCTGACAAAAACAGACTGCTGAAAGCGACCAGAGGTATTGACTTTAATATGGTGACGTTGGCGATCAATCAAGGCCAAATTCTCGACGTTATCGATCATCCCAATCAGTACAAATTTCCGTCGCAGCAGATTTTTGTTCTTGCCATCAATCAATATGTTTATCTCGTTCACTTTATAGAATCCGAGCAGGCTGTTTTTCTGAAAACCATTATTCCCAGTCGCAAGAAGAAGAAAAAGTATTTGGGAGGGATAGATGATGAATGACCAACTGACGCCTGAGGAGCAAGAAATCTTAGACTCTGAAGAGCGTGGAGAATGGCGATCACTACCTAATCTTGAGCAAGAAATTCAACGCTATCAATCCTATGCGCAAGCCCAACTGGGAGAACTTCAGGAAATTAAGATTGAGCTACCCTCACAAGATATTCAGTTTTTACAAGCGCTTGCTAACGAAACGGAAACCTCTTTGACCGTAGTCATTACTAACTTGCTGCATCAGTTCGTTGTACGCAACCTTGACACCGAGGGTGATGTTCACGATGCCCCTGTCAATTCTCAAATGTGAGGTCAGCCATGACATACGCCCCCTCTCAATTGCTGACCTTTGAAGAGTTTCTGGCTCAGTATCGCGACGAGCCAGCCTTTGAACTGGCCGATGGAGAACTCATCGACATGGAACCGACTGGGCCACACGAAGCGGTTGCGGGAAAGTTAGCCAGCAAGCTGAATTTGGCCATTGCGCAGATGGGCATTGCTTGGTTAATTCCCCGAACCTGCATTTTGCGACCCTTTAGCGATCAAGCCACTGCGAGACGGCCTGATGTCACTGTGTTGGATGAGTTGGTATTGAGCGACGAGCCGTTGTGGGAGCGAGAGCCAGTCATCACTCAGGGCACCTCAGTCAAGTTGGTGGTCGAGGTCGTCAGCCCGAACTGGGAAACCGACTATGCCCGCAAGGTCGAAGAGTACGCGCTGATGGGCATTCCTGAATATTGGATTGTGGATTTTCGCGGGTTGGGCGGTGTGGCGTTTATTGGTCGGCCTAAACAACCCACGTTCACAGTGTGTCAGCTCGTGGATGAGGACTATGCGAAAAACACGTTTCGGCTCGGGCAGGAAATCATCTCGCCAGCATTTCCTGAGCTGGCTTTAAAGCTAGATAATGTAATGCCCCGATGATGATGGGTTGTGTATCTCAGGTTTTTTCCGGTGGTGTTTTCAGCAGGTAACGGCGTTTAATGATCTGCAAGAGACTTTCGATTGACTGCTAGCCATGATGAATTTACGTAAAATCGGCTCTTTTTCAACATTATTATCGTTATCTTGCTTTGCCTCTGCTTGTTTTCTCATTCCTCCATCTGAATTAGAGACAGAAGACTCTAATTTAAAGTCGTATAGGATTGAGCCAAGTTTTGAGATTATCACCGCAATTGATTTTGCACCCAACAAGAATTTGTTGTTAGTGACTGGCGAAAAAGAGTTTTCGGCAGGGCCGGAAAACAGTACAGTTGAAATTTGGGACATTAATGAGCGGAGACTTATACAAACTCTAGAAACCGAAATTGGCAATAATTCAGAGAGCATCTTTGTCTTAAACGATTCACAAGAAATCCTTGTGGTAGATACTTCTGGAGAAATTGCTTTATTGAATATAGGCAGTGGTGTCAAAGAAAGAACTGTAGTAAAAGGTTCAGTGGAAAGAGGCCCACAAACAATCTACTCGCTCAACAGCGATTTTTCTCACTCTCAGCAAATTTTAGCTAGAGGTACTTATTTGGGGCCGCTTACTTTGCTTGATATCCAAACTGAAGAAGAAATCGAACTCTTTTCAATAAAAGATAGTGGCTACACCTGGGATATCATAAAATTCTCCCATGATGGAAGATATCTAACTGCTCTTGCTTATGCTCAACATGGGACAGAAATTAATAACAAAAGAAAGATTTATGTATTTGATATTGAAAACCGTGAATTGATAGGGTCTATAGAGATTGATAGTTCCAAAGTTCATCGAATTAGTGCCTTCTTAGCAAACGGGCAAATATTGATTCCAGGGGATGACGGACTCTTGGAAATTAGAAACATCGAAACAGGTGATGTTGTTCAAGATTTGAGTATTCGGACACCTTTCGATCACAGAGCGATTGAGGTGATACCAGGGAAGAACCTTGTTGCAGTTACTTCAAGTTGGAATAATGGCATCGACACTGTTATGGGTTTGATCACTGTATGGAATCTCGATTCAGGAGAACCATTATGCTCTACTGCCAGAATGATGCATGGGGCTTCCGTGAATGGACATTTTGAAGTATCTCCCGATGGCAGGAAGCTGGTGACGAATGAAGGGAATACCCTGATCATCTGGGATATAGAAGATTGCCTTTCGTTGTGAGGCTGGGTGCTGCTGGCTAGACTATTGTGGGCGGGAGCAGCGATCGCACTATCCTAGTAAGCAGCCACTAACCCATCAGCAATGTCCACCAAAGACCTCATTCAAGCAGAACTCGACAGACTCGATGAAGCGTTGCTCAACGAGGTGTATCTCTTCATCACGACTTACATTCAAGCAAAACAAAACACCACGGTCCAAGCAGAAGCGGTGACCTCCTCTCCTGAAGCAACTACCGTTTTATCACTGCCGATTAGAGACCACAGCGCCTTCCTCAATAGCTACAGCGCTGCCGATGAGGGACTGTATGACGATATCGCCGGGTGATTTCTGGATCGCCAACATTCCCTTCACCGACGGCAGTGCGGCCAAAAAGCGCCCGGTTTTAATTCTTTGGTTAGACGGTCGGGATACCGTGGTCGCTGCTGTCACCTCTGCTCCACCCCGGACACCGACTGATATCGCCGTGACAGACTGGCAAGCCAGCGGCTTGAGAGTGCCCTCAACGGTGCGATTATCGCGGCTCGATTGCCTTGAGCAGTCTCTCTTGCTGGCGAGGATTGGTACGGTCAGTCCAGCAACCGCCGCCACCCTCAAAGCCACCTGGCAGCAATTGATTCAGCCACAGTTTTAGGTTTGATTCTAAGTCTCATGAGGGGGTGGGCGATCGCTCCTTTTCGCTATAGTTGAGCCATTAACTGCGACGTGTTGCCATGACGTACGCCCCCTCGCAACTGCTAACCTTTGATGACTTTTTGGCTCAATATCGCGATGAGCCCGCCTTTGAGTTGGCTGACGGAGAACTCATTAAGATGGAACCGACTGGCCCCCACGAAGCGGTTGCGGGAAAGGTGGCTAGTAAGCTGAATTTAGCCATTGAGCAGATGGGCACTGCCTGGTTAATTCCCCGAACGTGCATTTTGCGACCCTTTAGCAACCAAGCCACTGCGAGAAGGCCTGATGTCACTGTATTGGATGAGTCGGCATTGAGCGACGAGCCGTTGTGGAAGCGGGAGTCAGTCATCACCCAGGGCACCTCAGTCAAGCTCGTAGTCGAGGTCGTGAGCACCAACTGGGAAACCGACTACGCCTGTAAAGTCGAAGAGTACGCACTGATGGGCATTCCTGAATATTGGATTGTCGATTTTCGTGGACTAGGCGGTGTGGCGTTTATTTGTCGGCCCAAGCAACCCACGTTCACGGTCTGTCAGCTTAGGGATGAGGACTACGTGAAAAGCACCTTTCGGCTGGGTCAGGCCATCAATTCGCCGACGTTTCCTGAACTGGCGTTGATTCTAGATGAGGTGATGCCTCGTTAGTTATCGACACTGACTCCTTTCGCTATAGTTTAAGCAAATATCATGAAGCGGCTGCAATGGAATCCTGACAAGAGTAAGTCGCTGCAAGCGACCAGGGGCATTGACTTCGACACTGTTGCATTAGCGATTAATCAGGGCAACATTCTCGACATTATTGAACATCCCAATCAGGAAAAGTATCCATCACAGCGGATTTTTGTTCTAGCTATTAACCAATACGTCTATCTTGTTCCCTTTGTTGAAAGCGAACACGCGATTTTTTTGAAAACCATTATCCCAAGTCGCAAGATGAAGAAAAAATATTTAGGAGAAGCCGATGATGAATAACCAACTAACTCCCGAAGAACAAAACATTCTGGAGTCTGTAGAGCAAGGTGAGTGGCACTCAGTCCTCAATCTAGAGCAGGAAATCAACCGTTACCAGAGCTATGCCCAAGCTCAGTTGGGTGAGCTTCATGCAGTTCAAGTTGAGCTTCCATCAAGAGATTTAGCGTTTTTACAAGAGTTAGCAAGTCAAGCAGAATCCTCTGTATCGGTAGTGATTGCTAACCTACTCCATCAATTTGTTGTTCACAATCTCGATAGCGACCCTGAATCTTGATCATCTTATTTGACGTTTAGAGTTTGGATTTTGGAATGGTTGAGGGAATGCTTTGGGAGAGATTTTGGGGGGTAGCAGTTGAATGAGGCGGCGTTTAAGCAGAGAACGAAGGTATTAGCGTTGAGAGGGTGATTCGGTTAGCAGAAGCATTACCCCAAGAGCCTTCGGCGGCAATCGTGGGAAGACAACTCATCCGATGTGCAACATCGGTAGGTGCAAATTATCGCGCTGCCTGCCGCGCCAAATCTAAAGCAGACATGATTGCTAAACTGAGCATTGTTGAAGAAGAAGCCGATGAGTGCCTGTACTGGCTAGAGTTGCTGGTTGAATCAGACCTGATTCCTGAAGCAAAAGTCGCAAGTTTGATGACAGAAATCAACGAAATCGTCGCCATGATTGTTGCGTCCATCAAAACCCTACGCTCTAGGCAAAGCAATCAAAAATCCAAACTCTAAAATCCAAAATCTAAACATGATCGTCGCATCCATCGAGACTTTGCACTACCAAACCAACAATCGAAAATCCAAAATCTAAATTCTAAAATCGCTATCGCAGTTTACAAGTCTGGCTAAGAGAGAAGAGACCGTGCGGATATTAACAATCCAAATACCGAGCCGACCCCAACCAACAAAACGACCACAATAGGGAAATTCGCCGAGCGGGGAAAAATTGGGATCTGCTGTTAGTTTGCTGTAGCCCGAGTAGTTTCCGTTGGTATTTTTCCAACCAATCCTAGCACAAAACCGATCCCAATCTTTTCCGACATCAGTCGGGCTGCCGCACTCTTGCCAAATATTTTTCTGCACGCTGTAGCTAAATTTGCCACAGCTGTAGTGCTTCCACAAGGCGTCAATCGTTTTTAGGTCAGCACATGGAAAGGTCTGCAACGCTTTGGAGCGAATTGGGTCGTTTTGGTCTAGGCCTAGGGCTTCCGCCATTCGATGAATCGTCTCTATATCAGCTTTGCGCCATTTTTTTTCTTGTAGCAGCCGTTGCAGTTCCTGATAGTCAACGCCCTTGTCCGACTTCAGCTCAATTTCAGTCGGTTTGGTCGGCATTTCAACTGAGGGTCTGGGCACAGGCGGGATTTTTTCTTCCACCACCGTTTTCACGGCCAAAGAGTCTGCCGTATCCACTGGCATCGGAAAATACTTTCGCAGGGCATCAAAAAAGCGGGCTTCTGGCAGCTTGCCGCCAATGACATCGACCGATTGCTTGGTCGCAACCTGTAGCCAGCGCTGACCTTCGAGTAATAGCGGAAAAATCGGCTTGTCAAGTTCGATCGCCCGTGTCAGCTCACAGTTGACCCAATGTGAACTCTTTGAGCGAGGCGACATCACCAGCAGAAATACGGCACTCTGTTCTAAATGTTCTTCGATGCCATCGGGCCAATCGGTTCCGTAGTCAATGCGATCGTCAATCCAGATCGGCAGACGGTGCGACTGTAGCGCCTATACCAAAGTGCTGACGTAGGCTTGGTCTTGCCGACTGTAGCTGATAAAAATAAAACTCATGCTTTCGCAACTCTACGGAGCATCGCCTTCAGCACCAAATGTCTGAATCAAGGTGTGGTTATATTTACCTTCCCTTATTGTGCCGCTACTTCCGGTATCAGCAATCCTTTCAAATCTAAATTTGTTAGATCAACTTTGTTGGAGGCAAAGTCAATTTCTACACCAACCACACCGCCCGCCTTATCCAAAATCGACCACAACATCCGGCGCAATTTCCTCTGACTCAATACTCGGCGTATCGTTCAGGCGAATGGAGAGCGTGTCGGTTTCAGGAAAATATTGAATTCTTATGTCTCTAGACCTTGGCGCAGGCGGCATACGATGCCTACTTCACATGAAATTCTAAGCGACATTCCCAGCAATTAACCGAGCATAAAGCGGCTTCTCTTTAGCAAGCTGACTGACATTCAGCACCGAAAATCCCAAGATGTTGCCCTGCGCGTCAACCCGTTCCATGACGGCGTCGTTATCGGTCTCGCGCATAAATCCGGGGCCATCAGAAAACAGAACTTCCAAGAAATCTGCTTCGGCATCAAACCAAATTTTTACGGATTGGGCCATATTTGCGCTCCTGGTTTGATTTTGTCGGTAATGTAAGCGGTGATAATAAAGGCATCGGCTTCCAGATATTTCACGACGACGCAGAGCCACTTGTCGCCCACTAGAGTCGCCCGTTGATAGAGATAGTAAAGGGAGACCGTCAGGTCGGTATCAAAGTACAGGGACAAAACTGGAGTACTGCAAGCTATAAGCTAGCACTGATAAGGATTTGACAAATTGAGGGGCGAGGCGGTGAGCTAGAACTTACCACATCGCTAGCCTCTACCACCTCATGACCGAGATTAACCGAATT
>JBHJHA010000058.1:0-70467 GCA_050331235.1 Leptolyngbyaceae cyanobacterium | reverse complement strand
CCAGTGAGGCTCAAACACTTGACAAAAGTCATCGATATGACAAAACAGCTCTTCTAAACTGAGCATAGGAGGGCTCCGCTGAACTTCTTTTCTTCGTTTCAGCTTACGAGAGCCCTTCTTTCCTTAGACCGATCTCAGGTTAGCTTAGTCATAGGTTATTCGCAACCGTGGCGGGCCGGGCAAGAGGGACTGAGCTGCTCAACCCGATCACGCTCACGTATAGGCCCCCGCCTTTGAGGCCGACTTAGCCTCAGGCAGCCGTTGTTGGCAAACCCGTAACCCGTTGGCGGCTATCGGGCGATCGCGCTCTAAAAGAGAACTGATCGACTACAGGTCTTCGACTTGCTGACCGGAAACTACAGGAGCTGTTTTACGCAGCTTCAACTCGGGATGATCGCCTTCTACCTGGTGAATGTTCCATTCATTGCGGAACAGCAGCACTGGGCGCCCCCAACTGTCTCTGACCGCCGTGGCATTAAACAAACGACCCGCTTTTTCCAACGCTTCCCAGCCACCTTCGACCCAACGTGCCACGCTATAGGGCAGCGGCTCAAGGCGGGTATCAACGTTGTATTCATTTTGCAAGCGAAACTGTACCACTTCAAATTGCAGCTGACCCACCGCCGCGAGGATCGGATCGCGCTTCGACTCATCCGCTGAAAACATAATTTGTACAGCGCCTTCTTCGCGCAGTTCCGTAACGCCCTTGTGAAACTGCTTAAACTTAGAGGGGTTCGGATTCTTCAAATAGGCAAATAGTTCTGGTGAAAAGCACGGAATCCCTTCGTACTCTAGCTTTTGGCCCTGATAAATCGTATCGCCGATCGCAAACACTCCAGGATTGTTCAGACCGATGACATCACCCGGATAAGCTTCTTCAAGGGATTCGCGACCCTGGGCAAAAAGCTTTTGCGGATGAGAAAGCCGCACGTTCTTACCGGATCGCGCATGGTTGACCACCATATCTTTCTCAAATTTGCCAGAGCACACCCGGATGAAGGCAACGCGATCGCGATGCTTGGGATCCATATTGGCCTGTAGCTTAAACACGAAACCTGTAAAGTCTTCGGTAGTGGGTTCTACCTCTCCTTGGGTACTGTTGCGGGGAGCGGGCTTGAGTGCGTAGTCCAAAAAGGCATCCAGAAACAGCTGCACGCCAAAATTCGTCATGGCGCTGCCAAAAAATACCGGGGAAAGCTGGCCCGCGTGGATCGCCTCAATGTCCAGCTCTGCTCCTAACTCTTCAATGAGTTCCAGTTCCTCTTTGAACTGATAGTAAAGCTCCTGATCGATGAGTTCCTCAATGCGCGGATCGCCCAAATCAACGATGGTTTTACCAGCCGCTTTGCTACCGTGGGCCGTGCGCTCAAATAGGTGAAACTGGCGAGTCCGGCGGTCAAACACGCCGCGAAACTGCTCGCCCATCCCAATGGGCCAGTTCACTGCGTAGGTGGCCAAGCCGAGCTCTTGCTCAATTTCGTCTAGTAACTCTAAGGGTTCGCGGGCTGGCCGATCCATCTTATTAAAGAAGGTGAAGATGGGCAGCGATCGCATGCGACACACTTCAAACAGCTTGCGCGTTTGCGGTTCAAGCCCTTTGGCGGCATCCTCCAACATAACAGCATTATCTGCTGCCGCTAGGGTCCGGTAGGTGTCTTCACTAAAGTCCTGGTGACCAGGAGTATCGAGTAAATTGACCCGGATGTCTTGATAGTCAAACTGCAGCACGGTGGAAGTAATCGAGATGCCCCGCTGCTGCTCCATTTCCATCCAGTCAGAGGTTGCATGTTTCTGCGCCCGCCGGGCCTTGACGGCTCCCGCTTCGTGAATGGCACCTCCGTACAGCAACAGTTTTTCGGTGAGGGTGGTCTTACCGGCGTCGGGGTGAGAAATGATCGCGAAATTGCGACGCTTTTCGACCTCTTCGGTTAAAACAGCTGGGGAGACGGTCGTGGTTGCCATAAATGCGTACAGAAAAAATGGACTAAAAAGCCTGCTTCTATTTTAATCTAAGCGCCTGACCTTTTTCCAAGATAGCCCTTCCTGATGCTATCTGGGTCTATAAACTGAGTCTATTCTGTTAGATCGTATCCAGGAAATTAAGCCTTTAATGTATATCTAAAACCGGGGAAAATAGAAAAAAGGGCAGCAATCGCTGCCCTTTAAATCATGACTTACTCACGAGCGGAACTGTTAATCCGTACCTGCAACTACGCATCTGCCTGGGGTAGTTCTTCGGGAGCAGATTCTGGCTGGCCGTTGAGGCTGATTTTCACAACTTTGTTGCGAACTTCCTCAACTTTGGGCAGCGTTAGTGTCAAGAAGCCGTGCTCAAAGCTAGCTTCGACCGCATCATTGCGGATGGCCTCAGGGAGGTTGACGACCCGGCGAAATGCGCCATAGCGAACGTTGTCAAACAGGACGCGATCGCCCTCACCTGCTTCAGCCTGATCCCGCTGACCAGTGATGACGACATTTTCGCGAGTGGCTTGGATGTCAATTGCATCAGGACTGATGCCGGCTAGCTGCACAGTCAAAACGTAGCGATCGCCATTCTCAACGAGACGAATGGCCGGATTCCTAGCAACAGGAGCGGCCTCTAGAGAGTCGTTGACTTCGTTGAAAACACGATCGAACTGACGACGCAGTGCTTCAACTTCTTGGAAAGGATGCCAATAGCGAACGATCATGAGTTGCCTCCTCAATTTTAGGTTTGGTGTTGTTTTTTAACCCTTTCTATGACTCTTATGATGCCAGCTAAAAACGAGTCAAAACAGTGATAAAACCCTCACCTGAATGGCGAATTCTCACACCGAACTCGACCGTACCAAAACAACCGAAAAAACATGATTAAGAGGTTTGAGAGTCTAGGTGGGCAACCACAAACAATCCGCGACCTGTGGCGCTAGGGAACTGAATCTCGATGTCTCTCAATAACTGCTCTGGGAGTCCTCTCGGGGCGCGACCGCTGGGGGCACCATGATGACCTTACTTAGGTTGGGGCTGCGTGGTATTGCATGTGAATGGGCAGTTCGGACATTATAGAGAGAGCTGAGCTGGTTGTAGATGATGGGTGCTGCTTATCCGATTGAGATGCGACAAAAAGCACTTGCGGCGGTTGACCGCGGTGAAAAGAAACTGCACGTAAGCCGAATGTTTGGCATTAGCCGTAATACGCTCGACGAATGGTTCAAATTGCGTGCCGTCACCGGGCAGGTCTCCCCCAAGGTCTATCGTCGTCGAGGTCCGGCTCCCAAGATTGCGGATCTGACCGAATTTCGCCGCTTTGTGGCCACCCGAGGCCACCTGAGCCAGCAGCAAATGGCGGATGAATGGCCCGCGCCCGTGAGCAATCGCACGATTGGCAAAGCCCTTAAAGCCCTTGGGTATACGAGAAAAAAAGACGTATGGGTACCGCGAACGTGATGAGGGCAAGCGCCAAGCGTTTCTGAAGCAACTCGACGCGTTTGCCCCGTCTCAGGTGGTGTATCTCGATGAAGCCGGGGTGGATGATACCGAAGACTACCCCTATGGCTACTGCCACCACTCGGAGCGTTTTCATGCCCTCAAACTGGGTCATCGCACTGAACGTGTCAGCATGGTTGCCGCTTGGTGTAACCGGCAAGTTCTGGCCCCGATGACCTTCAAAGGACATTGCAACACGTCACTGTTTGAGGCCTGGGTCGAACAGTTTTTGGTGCCCGAGTTACAGCCAGAGCAGGTGGTGGTCCTCGACAACGCCAGCTTCCATCAATCGCAGCGCACTCGTGAACTGATTGAACAGGCCGGATGCCGGGTCCTGTTTCTCGCACCCTATTCCCCAGACCTCAACAAGATTGAGAAGTTCTGGGCCCGCTTAAAGCACCATCTACGAAAAACCCTCAAGCAGTTTACT
Organism: Leptolyngbyaceae cyanobacterium; assembly: GCA_050331235.1. GTDB lineage: Bacteria > Cyanobacteriota > Cyanobacteriia > Phormidesmidales > Phormidesmidaceae > Halomicronema. Next base: position 66,572 of record JBHJHA010000058.1, on the reverse strand, counting down.
AACCTCTGGGATGCCGTCGATGATGCCTTCAGAAAACTGTCCTGACTACACCTTCAGCTGCAATACCTGGGTTGGCTGAGCAATATTTCTAGCAGTGCCCAGACTTTTGGGGTGTGAGGTTGGTGCTCTCTATCGGCTTGTATACGACCTGACTAAGCTGAGGAACGAGGGGCTTCGTCCTGGGGGTGAATGCTTCTTACGGTGCAACTGTTTATCATGGAGTGGATTCACAAATCGCAACACTCGCCGCGATCGCCCTTCTGTCTATTGCCGGACCGTGTGCGATCGCCCCTAAAAGACTGTTATGACCGATTTATCCCCTTCCAAAAGTGCGCTGAGGCAGTTCGTCGAGCGGCGTCTGCTATTTGGCCAAGAGCTCTCGCTAGAACTCACGGCCATTTTGTTGGTTTATTTTGTCCAAGGCATCTTGGGGTTGGCTCGGTTAGCAGTGAGCTTTTTCTTAAAAGATGATCTGGGCTTGACCCCTGCTGAGGTTGCTGCTCTCACAGGAATTGCGTCGATTCCGTGGACAATAAAGCCGCTGTTTGGCTTTCTTTCTGACGGGCTGCCTATTTTAGGGTATCGTCGCCGCCCCTATCTAGTTCTATCGGGATTATTGGGGGCGGCCTCTTGGCTAGCGCTGGCTACAGTCGTACACACAGCTTGGATCGCGATCGCTGCGATCACGTTAAATTCCTTAGCCGTTGCGGTGAGTGATGTCATTGCTGACTCCTTGGTAGTGGAGCGAGCTCGCCAAGAGTCGCAAAGTGATGCGGGATCGCTTCAGTCATTGGCGTGGGGAGCGTCTGCGGTCGGTGGCATCATTACTGCCTATCTGGGTGGTTTGCTGTTAGAGGTGTTGGGCACCCGCTTCGTCTTTGGGGTGACGGCTACCTTTCCGGTCATCGTGTCGCTGGTGGCTTGGCTCATTGCCGAGGAACCTGTGACTGCGGTGTCTAGCTGGCAGGTGGTGGGAGCCCAGATTCAGCAGCTTAAGGCCGCCATCACGCAAAAAGTGATTTGGATGCCGGCGCTGTTTATTTTTCTCTGGCAAGCTACGCCGACTGCTGATGCGGCATTCTTTTTCTTCACGACCAATGACTTGGGCTTTCAGCCGGAATTCTTAGGTCGAGTGCGGCTGGTAACAAGCATCGCTGCGCTAATTGGCATCTGGGTTTTCCAGCGCTTTCTCAAGGCCGTGCCTTTTCGGACCATTTTTGCTTGGTCGACGGTGCTGTCGACGGTTTTTGGATTTACGATGCTGCTGCTCGTAACGCACACCAATCGGGCGATTGGCATCGGTGATGAGTGGTTTAGTCTGGGCGACAGTCTGATTTTGACGGTAATGGGCGAGATTTCCTTCATGCCGGTGCTGGTGTTGTCGGCCCGTATCTGCCCGCCGGGGGTTGAGGCCACGCTTTTTGCCCTGCTCATGTCCATCTTAAATTTGGCGGGTCTTCTTTCCCACGAGTTAGGGGCAATCTTGACCCATTGGCTAGGAGTTACAGAGACAAATTTTGACAACTTATGGTTACTTGTGACGTTGACGAATTTGTCAACACTCTTGCCGTTGCCCCTACTGTTTCTATTACCCAGGGCATCTGCCCAAGGTGAAGAGGAGGCTACGATCGCAAATTCGCTATCGGCCTCTCAATCAGCCACCCTTTCTTCCAACATTGATGCGGGGCAGCCTGTAGCCCTATCAGTGGGGGCTGTAGAGCCAGAGGCGTAGCGCTCCGGGGTCACAATCTGATTGCCGCGATCGCTCCTTGCTCAACTGCTCCATACTCTTGCTTCCGTTAGACTCACTTTCTACGCTCATCCTCAAGAGACTCATCTCATTATGCAAACCCTGCCTTCCCCCCGAAGCTCTGAACCCATGCCAGCACAGTCCTATGACATGGATGATTGGCGCAGCGGCTACCGATCGCAACCTAAAGAATTTGCCTACTGGATCGACGATGTGGATGGAGAGATTCCACCTGCCCTGACGGGTACCCTGTTTCGGAATGGTCCTGGTTTATTAGATATTCATGGTCATCCAGTCAAGCACCCCTTTGATGGCGACGGCATGATTAGCAGCATCGCGATCAAAGATGGGAAAGCCTACTATCGCAATCGCTTTGTACGCACCGAAGGATACGTAGCCGAGCAAAAGGCGAAAAAGCCGGTGTACCGTGGGGTGTTTGGCACGCAAAAGCCTGGTGGGTGGTGGGCAAATATGTTTGATCTCCGCCTCAAGAATATTGCGAATACGAACGTCATTTATTGGGGGGGTAAGCTCTTGGCCCTGTGGGAAGCGGCAGAGCCCCACCGTCTCCACCCAGAAACGCTGGAAACCTTGGGCTTGGATTATTTAGATGGGCTGTTGGAACCAGGTGATGCCTTTGCGGCTCATCCTCGAATTGCTCCCTCGATCCCCGCCCAGGGGCAGGAGACGCGCCTAGTCAATTTCTCCGTTAAAACGGGACTATCAAGCACCATTAAAGTGCATGAGTTTGACGTTCAGGGGCAGCTCGTGGAGTCCTATCAGCATACGGTGCCTGGATTTGCGTTCATTCATGACTTCGTGATTACCTCGCACTACGCCATCTTTTTTCAAAACCCGGTTAGCTTCAATCCTTTTCCTTTTCTGATGGGACTCAAGGGTGCTGGTGAATGCGTGCAGTTTGACCCCAAGGCCAAAACCAATATCATCTTGATTCCCCGTGGGGGCAATCGCCCGGCTCAGTCCTTTGAAGCCCCTGCCGGCTTTGTTTTTCACCATGCCAACGCGTTTGAGCAGGAGGGCAAGGTGATGATTGACTCCGTCGTTTATCAAGACTTTCCAGCTTTGGATGAAGGCTTGACCTATGAAGATGTGGACTTTGCAACGGTGCCTGCAGGACAGCTCTGGCGCTTTGAGGTGGATTTAGATACTGAAACCGTTGCCCATAACCGTCTAATTGACCGCAGCTGCGAGTTCCCCAATTTGCATCCAGACCGAGTGGGGCAGCCCTATCGATATCTCTATATCGGAGCCACCCATGTCTCCGTCGGCAACGCTCCCCTACAGGCCCTGCTCAAGCGAGATTTGCATACTGGCGAAGAGCAGCTTTGGAGCGTCGCGCCCCAAGGCTTTATGGGAGAGCCAGTGTTTGTGCCGCGCCCGGATGGGCAGAGCGAAGACGATGGCTGGGTGTTGGCTTTGATCTATGATGCCGGCCGTCGCTGTTCTGATCTTGTCATATTGGCTGCCCATGATATTGAGGCTGGACCCGTCGCCCGGCTCAAGCTCAAGCATCACGTACCCTACGGACTACATGGAAACTTTGTCTCTAATTATTTCGGGCCAGGGACTTCTGCTTGATGGGAACTTGCAGAAACGCTAGGCTGTCAAGAATCCGGTTGACCGTATTTCAAATTGCGGCAATAGGGCGGAATCTCGATCTTTACGAGCACAGATGCCCTATTTTCTTGCCAACCAGGCAGCACGTTTCTGAAATCAGGTTCTGAAGAGGGCGTTACGGGTGTCTTTAAAGCTGATCATCGGCAACAAAAATTACTCTTCCTGGTCATTGCGGGCTTGGCTATTTATGAAACGAAGCCAGCTTGAGTTTGAAGAAGTGCGGTTAGCACTATTTACGGCGCAGTGGGAAGCGGAGATTGCGCGTTATACACCAGCGGGTAAGGTGCCGGTGCTGATCGAGGATGAATTGGCCGTTTGGGACTCGCTGGCCATTATGGAATATCTGCGGGAAACCCGGCCCGATACGGTTGGTTGGCCCGAAGAACGCACTGCCCGAGCCCATGCTCGTTCGATTGCGATGGAAATGCATTCGGGGTTCATGGCGATTCGTGAGGAGCTACCGCAAAATTTGCGAGTTTGCCAGCAGCGATCGCTGGACGATTTTTCTAGTCATGCGCGAGCGGAAATCCAGCGAGTCGAAGCGCTGTGGCAAGACTGCTTTGAACGCTACCAGGGCCCATGGCTCTGTGGCGATTTTTCGATTGCTGATGTCATGTACGCGCCTGTAGCCTTGCGGTTTGTGACCTATGGCATCGAGCTCAATCCAGTGGCCCAGGATTTTGTAACTGCAGTGCGCAACTTAGAACCGATTCAATCTTGGTGCGCGGCGGCGGCAGTTGAAGAAGAAACCCTGCCCTTCATTGATGCGCGATTGCCCCATCACAGCGCTTCTAGTGCTTCGTAGATGTTTGACTGAGGCCTCTTGATTAGCTCAGCTTAGGCGTCCGCTGGGCAATCAGTTGACTCTGAGCCAATATGAGCTCGCGTTGACTAAGGGGTCAGGGTGGCACTGACAAGCTGTTGAGTGTAGGGATGCTGCGGATCGTCCAGCACCTGATCCGTCAAACCGGACTCAACGACTTGGCCGTTTTGCATCACGAGCAGCCGATGGGCCAGGAGGCGCACGACACCCATATCGTGGGTAACCAAGATGACGCTGAGATGTAAGGTCCGCACCAGCGATCGCATCAAATCCAGCAGTTTTGCCTGCACAGAGACATCGAGTCCCCCGGTGGGTTCATCCATCAACACTAAACTAGGCTGGGTGACTAAGATACGAGCGAGCTGTAAACGCTGCTGCATACCACCGGAAAAGGTGCTAGGTAAATCATCCATTCGCAGCGCCGGAATTTCGACTTGCGTGAGCCATGCCTGGGCTTCCGTGCGGATATTGCCGTAGTGCCGTACGCCAACGTCCAAGAGCCGCTCTCCGATGTTGGCCCCGGCGGTTACGCCCATGCGTAGGCCATCCCGGGGATTTTGCCGCACAAAGCCCCATTCCGTTTTCATCAGACGACGGCGCTGGGGCTCTGGCAGGGTGCGCAAATTGATCAGAGTACCACCGCGATCTCGATAGGCAATGGTGCCGCTATCGATGAGCATTTCGCCAGCGATACAGTTGAGCAGCGTACTTTTACCAGAGCCAGACTCGCCGATGATGCCCAACACCTGTCCGGGATATAGCGAAAACGAGATGCGATCGCAGGCGCAAATTGCTCCGTAAGACTTAGTCAGTGCCTGAATGGTGAGTAGCGGTTCCATAGCGCTTGGGAAGCAATCAAAACAGCAAAACTGATAGTCATCCAGTTAGGAGGCGCTGGCATCCTGCCGGAGGCTTTGAGCATCGAGGTAGATCTGTGCCCATTCTCCCGTAATTTGCTTGACTTTGAGATTGGTATCGTGGGCAATCTCATCAAAGCTCTTGCCTGCTTTGAGCCCTTGCAAAATTCTGGTCTGCAAGGGGGTGCGACTTGATTGAAAAGCTTCCCACTGCTCTGGAATGAGCCCAAGATTATGCTCTTTCAAAGAGGTTTTGAGCCAGCCCAAGACCAGCTCAGGTTGCTCTTTTAGCGTAAAGACTCGAATTGCGTGATAGCGAATCTTTTCTCGAAGTCGGTAAGCTTCCTTCGTCGATAGGTCTAATCGCTGGGCGATCGCATCCTGAGAAAATCCCTGGAGATGGAGCTCCAGCCATGCCACAGCGGTTTGGTCCAGGGTCTCTTGCAAATATTGGATAAAGCTCGTTTTGACCTGTTCCCTAACGACTTGGGCTTCTTCGGCATTGGTCTGCATTGCGTATTGTGAGACGGCTTCCACATCTAGCAGACTCATCGACGAGTCCGGTTCGTCGGTGCCGATTTCCTCTGAGATGAGGCGGATCATTTCCCCAGACGGAATATTCGTCATGCCCCCGCGCTGGGAACGCCGCAGATAGTTGACAAATCGGTAAACCAACAACGGTTGATTGCGAATCGGGCGGAGGCAGTACTCTTCAACTGTGGCCAGCATCAGGAGATTACGGATCTGCGATCGCGGTGAGCATTCGCCAATCCACACAACTTGTTCCTTGAGATAGCGATCGCTGCGCAGCATTTCCTGAATGACTTCTTGCAGCACATCAGTCACCGTGCGGCGGCGATCGCGACTAAGCGCAATCCAGGTTTTGACTTTGCTCCGGACTAAAAAGAGGCTACTCAAGCGCTTAATTAACTGCTTGTAAGCGCGATCGGGACTTATCTGCCAATAGCGCTGGCGCAAAATCTGATATCGATACTCCAAAGCCTGCGCCAGAATTTTTTGCCTAGCAGGATCCGTCGCTTCATCAAAGCGTTCAGGATGCGGTCCTAACAGCCAAGTCAAAATGCTCTGCCGAGAATTTGCGCTCTCATCAGCGAGTTCAGCCGCTAATCGGGTTGACCATTCTTGAGTAATGTCATCTAGCGCTGTCATGCGATCGGTCTTCCTAGTCCAGCCCATAGCTGATTGTAGGGTGTATCGGAAAACCGTGCTGCTGATCCGCACGCAAACACCACTTAAATTTGCCAATTAAGATGCTATGACAAACCTACTTATCGCTGGCCATATCCTATTTTGACAACGCAGATTGCAGTTTTTGACGATGCAGATTGTAGTGCTAAATGCCCGCAAAAAAGTGAAGCTGCATGGCTACAGCTTCACCGGTTGTGACAGGCACTAGTCAGGAGAACGCGGTTTTCGGCATCGTCTCTGACAGCCATACACTCAGCTGACAAAACTCAGTTAGTCGATCGCGCGATAGGGGCTGGCTTCCTCAAAGGACTGAACGATGGCCCAAATGACGCGAGTCGTCAACACCGACAGCACCATCACAGCAGCTAAAGTCATGGTTGCCTGGGGGGCCAATACCGTTAGTAGCAAACCACTGACAACTAGAAGGAGTAACAAGGTCTTATCCATCGGACTCTCCGGGGCATCATGGGCCTACAACTTCATCGTAGACACTCAATGCTTACGATTGGAAAAGTCTTAGAATTACTTGAGGTTTAAGGGGGCTATTGAAATGTTTTGTTGCGAATATCTATATAAGTAACTAGTCGCGTCTGCAGCGAATCAATTGAATTACGTATTTTCATGAACTAAGGGATCCTGATTCATTTTTGGGCGATAAGGGTTGATCCCAATCCAGTTATTCAATCAATTAGCTGCCAAACAGCACAATTTAGAACAGTGCGACATTCTTTCCTTGGCAAAAAAGTAAACGGTATTCTTGGATACTGAATAGCGAAATTCTAAGGACTGTCTCTAGAGGGCTGTTTGCCAGATGAGGCCGTCGCCCCGCCAAAGCTCAGCCCTAAGGCTGAACGGACTAGCAATCAGATTAAGCGGATATCTTGCCCGCCAGATCCTAAGGAGTCGAAAACCCGTTGAGGATAAACTTCAACGCTGCGGAACCGCCTTGAACGCCGGCGAACAAAATGACGATTACTAGGCTGCCGGCCAGCAGGCAAATCGTGAGGCCAATGAGACTGATGAAGCCGTCGTCATCGAGGAGCCCAAACCCAGTCACAAAAACGCCGATCGCCGGCAAGGTGTTGGTTCCCGGAATGGGGATCATCATGCAGACAGACATTAGCGCGATCACAATGCCTAAAATCGCTCGGCCCCAACGACTTGTACAAACCATAGAAATGCGGGGGCGTGATAACACTTCGATGCGCTCTAGCCAAGGAAGTCCCCCTTTAACGACACCCTGCACTTGAGCTAAGCCAAAGCCTTTTTGTTTCCAGCCATGGGGCAGCCAAGGCCGCTCTCGTCCAGCAATGAGCTGCACCGCTAGCAGGAACATCACAATGCCAAAGGGCGTAGAGTACCCTGGTGCAGGAATGGGGAGCGCTGATGGCAAAGCCAACAACACAAATAGAAAGCCAAAAGTACGTTCGCCAGCCAAATTGAGAATGTCGCCGAGCGTGATCTGTTCAGCGCGCGATTCATCAAAGAAAAAATTGCTCAGCTCAACGGAAAGACGGGCCATGGGCAGAAAACTCACAATGCAGTCTTTAGTATTATTGGCATAGAAGACTGGCAAAGCTGAAGGAATGTGAATAGCGATCGCCAGATTCCACTACTCTGTTGCCACCGCGATCGTGCCGCCGCCGTGACTGTTTGAATATCGCTAACTGCGCAGGGCTCATCTGGATTGATGTCAGTGGAGGAACAGCAGCATTATTTGACTGCGCGGTTAGTTATGTCTGCTGAGGTGACTGCGTGGCCGATGCCGGTTCACTCAGCAGGCATTCACTGTCCCAAACTAAGGCGAGGCGTTGCCATCCGGTTTCCGTCAACCAGACTTCACCCTCTTGAACTTCAAAGTCTACGCTAGTGGCACCAGAAGCTTCTAAGAGGTCAATTAGGCAAACTTCGCCAGGAATGGCAATTACCTCTTGGCGCAGCAGCCACTCTAACCGAGCTTGCTCAGATAGATTGAGCGTTTCTACAAGAAAAGGGTAGAGCGCGATGCCGGTAGCGCTTTCGATACCGGCCAAGATAGCTCTTACGTAGCCTGCTGCTTGGTCATCAGTCAGCAGCGTCAGCCGATGGGACATTTGGGCCAAGAGATTATTGATAAATGGCTCTCCTAATTGCTGGTGTAGAGCCTCTATCCGCTTGCCGACATCTTTGTAGGGATGTCCCAGAATGTCTTGCCAATCGATTTCTGGATGCGCTGATTGTAAGAGCTCATAGCATCTGTCATTGAGGTGATACGCCTGCTGCACTGGATCACACGAAAAGTCCTTTCCTGGTACGGCGCCAACCTCAATAAGAATCTGGGAAAGATTAAATGCCGACTGATGCATAGAATTCAACCGATTGCAGTGCAATTTACAAAAATTAAAGAATTAATTGCACCATAGCGTAATCTGCCATTAGCTACAGGTTTGTAGTCTTTGGTACCAGAGAGGACTTTATGTAGGGGACGAAAGGCGTCCATTCACAGATATAGTTGCCAATAGCCGAACAGATAGGCGCAGTTAGTTGAAATGATTAGGGCTTTGCCCCAAGTGGATCGTAGTCTTTTCAGTAGATGCAGGCTCGCGATCGCTGTCAGTATCAGTTCCAGTAGGGCTCCATACATGCCGTAATGATCTCTGTCCCAATAGGAGACGGGGCTCACGAAGCGATAGTTAGTCAGAGGCCAAAAATGTTGGTGGGCATCTTCATGATGTAGAGGCAAATCGCCTAAATGATGAAGCAGCATACTGGCAAAGAGCGCGATCGCCCAGCGTTGTCGTCTCCAGAGACCCCAGCCAATGCCCAACATAGCCAACGGAATGGAGTTGCCGACGGCAAAAATATTTTGCCAGAAGGGCTCATAGTAGGCTTCCTGCCAAATGGTGGCGGGGGGGAGTTGCTGCCAGCTAGCCCACCCATAGAAGACAAACATCGCGATATCGGGTAGCCAGCTACCAATCAAAATGGGCCAGGTACAGCCTTTCAGTCCGGCTCGGTCTAAAATCGCTAAATTGAGAATGCTGTGACTTGGGGTATTCATCGCGTTGACCTATGAGCCGTGACCTAAAACCCATTTACTTAGACTGCCACGCGACTACCCCAGTTGACCCACAAGTTGTCGAGGCCATGCTGCCTTTTTTTACGGAGCACTTTGGCAATCCTGCGAGCGTGGGCCATGCCTATGGGTGGTCAGCTGCCGCTGCCGTGGAGCGATCGCGGGAAATTATCGCCCAGGGCATTCACGCTAGCCCCGAGGAAGTGGTCTTTACCAGCGGTGCGACGGAGGCCAACAATTTAGCTATTAAGGGCGTTGCCGAAGCCTATTTCAATCGGGGTCGTCACATTGTGACTGTGCAAACCGAGCACAGTGCTGTGCTAGATCCCTGTCGCTATTTAGAGACCCTGGGCTTTGAGATCACCTATTTGCCCGTGGGCCAGGACGGCTTGATCGATATTGATGAACTGGCCCGATCGCTACGGGAGGACACTATCTTAGTGTCGGTTATGGCGGCTAACAACGAAATTGGAGTCTTGCAACCGCTGGCCGCCATTGGCCATTGTTGCCGTGAGCGAGGCGTCCTGTTTCATACCGATGCCGCCCAGGCAATTGGCAAAATTGACCTTGATGTTCAAGCCCAGCAAATTGATTTGCTATCGCTCACCGCCCACAAAATCTATGGACCCAAGGGTATCGGTGCCCTATATGTCCGTCGCCGGCAGCCGCGCGTGACCTTGGCACCGCAACTCCACGGTGGAGGACAAGAACGAGGACGACGCTCGGGTACACTCTACACTCCCCAGATTGTCGGTTTGGGCAAAGCCTTGGCGTTGGCTTGGCAGGGACAAGCGAGTGAGCAATCGCGGATCGCGGCACTCCGCAATCGCCTCTGGAGTCAGCTTCAAGATTTACCAGGCGTCTCTATGAATGGGCATCCCACCCAGCGACTGGCCAACAATCTCAATATCAGCGTGGCTGGAGTCGACGGACAAGCTCTATTGTTGGGTCTTCGCTCGGTGGCGGCAGTCTCTTCCGGTGCTGCCTGTAGTTCAGCCAATGTTGCCCCTTCCCACGTGCTAAAAGCCTTAGGACATCGCGATGAAATGGCTTACGCTTCGCTGCGATTTGGAATCGGCCGCTTTAACACCGCAGAAGAAATTGATCGGACGGCCCGAGCTTGCCGAGAGACGATCCTGGCTTTGCAAGCGACGCACCCCAGGGTACAGTCGTCCGGATAACATAGAGAAAGACCGTCCGTTGAGCGATCCTCAACTCGCGGTCAAATGCGCTTAACCACTGGTGATGTCAATGCAAGAACTGCTGCCCTAGCGATCATGAGCGATCGCTTAAGTCCGGTTCTGCTAGCTATTGACCTATCTATTTCAGGTAAAGGCTGAACTGCCCCTCTGCCTCGTTCCTACTGCTCGGCATGCTTGTATCCGTGACCACGGTTTACAAAATTGGCATAGCTCGCATGGGTAAATGATCTATACCTGAGCAACTATATGGAAAACTGCCCGCCTCGGACACCCCACAACTCCGCTGGTTGGCAATCTCTCCTTGGTAAGATCCCTGAGGAATTTTTATGAACTTATGGATTTCATGAAGCTCAGATGAAGCCCTGCAAATTACTTGCCATTCAATAAATAAACCCAATAGTCTAAAGAGGTAAATTTTACTTCACCTCAGTCAAAATTGAGGCGTTAAAACGTTGCCAAACGAACTGTTGTAGCCTTCAGGATTTGAGACCATTTCATTTGGATTAAAGGCTTGGTCTGAACAATTTCTGAGAGGTGCTTAATTGGCTGAAAGGCTTGCTGTTCTGATCTTTAGGCTCGCTTTTGAGGCTTTAAATAAGGCATGAGGGATGGTGATTTTGCATCGATATCGACCTGTGAGCTCTGTATTTTGAGTAGTAATTGATACGCAGCTTTAGGGCCGCTTTCTGCTTTGTTTCTTGTGTTCTGAATGCCTTAAGTCTTTTGCTTAGGAGGATATCAGTCTAGAGTAAAAGTCAGTACCTTAGGAGTTTATGTTTTGTTTTTAACTCTGAGGCACTCCCTAACCATCAAATGTTCTGAAACTTGAGATTGATGTGTCGCTTGATAGCTAATCAGGCTTCATTCCGATACTACGAACTCAAACAATGCCTTCATTTGGTTGTGATTGACGTTAATCAGGCTTTACTTCGCGATGGATCTATTAGAGCAAACCAGTCATCGAAATGCGATCGCAGTCATTATTCCCGTATACAACGGGGGCGAAAGTTTTCGTCGTTGCCTCGAAAGCATTCAAAGCAGTCAGTTACCGCCGGATGAGCTGATCGTAGTTTCGGATGGCGATACTGACGGCTCATGGCAAGTGGCAGAGTCATTTGGCGCTCAGGTTTTTCGACTGCCTGACAGTGGTGGCCCCGCTCGGGCTCGTAACGTGGGTGCCAAAGCTGCGAAAAGTGACATTCTTTTTTTTGTCGATGCCGATGTAACATTGCACCCTGACACAATCACTCGGGTCAAACAGCAGTTTCAAGATCAGCCTGCTTTGGGGGCCCTGATTGGTTCCTACGACGATCAACCAGGGGCAGAAAATTTCCTTTCCCAGTACAAAAACCTGTTCCATCACTACACTCATCAGATTTCTGCTGAGGAGGCGTCAACGTTTTGGGGAGCTTGCGGTGCCGTCCGGCGCGCCGCATTCATGGCTGTGGGGGGCTTCGATGAGCGGTATCGCAAACCCTGTATTGAAGACATTGAGTTGGGGTACCGTCTCAAACGCCATGGCTATTCCATCCGATTGTGCAAATCGATCCAGATTAAACACCTCAAACGATGGGAGCCGATTTCTCTTCTGCGAGCAGAGGTATTTTATCGCGCGTTGCCGTGGACTCGGTTGTTGTTGCGCGATCGCCAATTCAACGCTGACCTCAACCTAAGCCATGCCAATCGTCTCAGTGTCATCCTGGCGCATGTCCTGCTAGGTAGCGTGATTGTTAGTGTCTGGTACCCCTTCGGGTTCATCATTGCCGTAGCCTGTGCGCTGAGTTTATTGGTAATCAATCGCGACGTCTATCGTTTCTTTTTGGGCTGCCGAGGGTGGTGGTTCACCCTAAAAGTGATTCCTTGGCACTGGTTCTATTTTCTCTATGGCGGGGCTGCTTTTGCCTATGGCACAGTGGCTCACCAGGCTGAGCGTTGGCGTCAGGCTGTTTTCTCCTCGTCTCGACAGTTGCGGACCCCTTCTTCATAGTTGGCAGATTTTGGCGATCAACATGGTGAAAGTATTGGCGATCGCTGCGCGAAAAGTTGAGTCCTGGCAAGATCTTGATTTAGTTACAGGATGAGTCAGTTTTGATTACGTTCACAGCCCCAATAGTAAGCAAGCTAGGTTTTGATTTATGAAAAATTCCAATCCTGTCATCATTGTTGGTGGTGGACCTGCGGGCCTCACTGCTGGCTACGAGTTGATGAAGCATGGTCAGCAGTCCATTATTTTAGAGCGAGCGGATAAAGTCGGTGGAATTTCACGAACCGAGACCTATCGGGGCTATCGGTTTGATATCGGTGGTCACCGCTTCTTTACCAAGGTGGGAGAGGTGCAAGCCGTCTGGAAAGAAATTCTGGGCCATGACTTTATTCAAACCCCGCGCTTATCGCGCATCTACTACGATGGCAAGTTCTACGACTATCCGTTGTCTATCAGCAAGACGTTGAAAAACTTAGGGGTCGTTCGTAGCACGCTGATTTTATTGAGTTACTTAACAGCCAAAGCAAAAAAGTTTTTAAGACTACGCCCGGAGCCTCAGACCTTTGAAGAATGGGTCACTGATTCCTTTGGGGAAAGGCTGTACCGAACTTTCTTTAAAACGTATACCGAAAAGGTGTGGGGTATTCCCTGTAGCCAGATTCGTGCTGACTGGGCAGCTCAGCGGATTCGCAACCTTTCCTTGAAAGAAGCGGTCTTAAATGCACTTTTTGGCAGTAAAAATTCCAAGAGTCTAATTAAAAAGTTTGACTATCCCCGTTTAGGGCCGGGCATGATGTGGGAGCGCTGCCAAGAGATCTTAGAAATGCACGGCTCTCCGGTGCATTTGCATACTGAGGTAGTTCGGGTAGAACGGCAGGGCAACCATATTACCAAGGTGATTGCTGAACAGCGAGATTCTGCTGGAATTTTGCCGGAGCGGACCTTTGAGCTTAAAGGCGATCACTTTATCAACTCTATGCCCGTTTCAGCACTGGTGCGGCGACTCGATCCACCCGCGCCTCAGCCAGTTTTAGAAGCCGCTGCTGGCCTCAAATATCGCGACTTTTTGATCGTGTCGCTCATTATCGATCGCAAGCATCTGTTTCCGGATAACTGGCTGTATATCCACAGTCCAGAATTCCGTGTGGGGCGTATCCAAAACTTCAAAAACTGGAGTCCTGAAATGGTGCCTGATGCCGACAAAACCTGCTTGGGTATGGAATACTTCTGCAGTGAAGGCGATGATCTGTGGGAGATGGATGAAGCTCAGTTGGTGGCACTGGCTTCTGAGGAAATTGTCCGCCTTAATCTAGGTGTCCAACCGGAGGATGTCGAAGATGGCTGTATCATTCGACAGCGCAAGGCCTATCCGGTGTATGACGGTGAATATCGTCGCCATCTAAAAGTACTGGAAGATTACATTCGGACCTTTGATAATTTGCAGACTGTGGGCCGCAACGGCATGCACCGTTATAACAACCAAGACCACTCGATGTTGTCTGCTCTGCTAGCGGCGAAGAATATTATGGGTGAAGATCACGACATCTGGAATATCAATGTTGAGCGTTCCTACCATGAGAACTTTACCGATGAAGAGTGGGCAAAAGTCAGACAGCAGCAGGTGCCGGCTGTTCCCACTGACCGTCCGGTTTCTCGGGTGGCTTAACCGGTAGCTGGGTGACGATCAGCGGAGGCAAGCAATGCTTGAATGGAGATGTGTCTAGGCTTCTGTTTGCTTTGGACTCAAGCGTACTCGTGATTGCTTGCCTCGCTTGTTTAGCGATGGTGTTTACGGCCGATAGGTCTTAGATAGGCTATGAGTGCTCAACTATTCAATTTCTCTATTGTTATCCCGACATATAACCGCCCCGAGCGGCTTAGGCAGTGTCTGCAAAGTTTGACTCGCTTGGACTATGCCCGCGATCGCTACGAAGTCGTGGTCGTTGACGACGGTAGCCGCGAATCTTTAGAACCAGTTGTGCTGACCTTTCAGGATGCATTGAATCTGCGATTTTTGCGGCAAGCGAATGGGGGACCGGCCAGTGCCCGGAATGCTGGTGCTGCTGTCGCTCAGGGGCGCTACTTGGTATTTACTGATGATGACTGCCAGCCAACACCGTCTTGGTTGATGGCATTAGAAAAAACGCTTAAGGCGCACCCTGATGCCTTAGTCGGGGGCAAGACGATTAATGCGCTTCCCCACAATCTCTGTTCCACCGCCAGTCAGGTATTGATTGACTACCTTTACGAGTTTTATAATCCTGTTGAGGGAGAGGCTAGCTTTTTCGCATCCAATAACTTTGCGGTGCCCCGTGAAAGATACCAGGCGCTAGCCGGATTTGATACGAGCTTTCCATTGGCTGCCGGGGAGGATCGAGAGTTTTGCGATCGCTGGCGCCATCATCGTTACTCCATGCGATATGCCCCCGACATGCAGATCTACCATTCCCATACGCTAAAGTTGCGCTCGTTTTGGCGGCAGCATTTCAACTATGGGCGAGGTGCTTTTTGTTTCCACCAAACACGTGCTGACCGAACTGACGGCACTATCAAGGTCGAAAAGCTCAGTTTTTATTGGAAGCTGCTGACCTACCCCTTTCATCATTTACCGTTTCATCAAGGCATTCTCGTGTCAGGGTTGATGGGCATTTCACAGGTGGCCAATGTTGCTGGCTTTTTTTGGGAAAGGGCGGGTCAGCGACGTCAGATGTTGACAGTGGGCGGCTAGCAACGAGCTAGGAGCCAGGACGACACCGGAGATATGCCTATCGGTGACTGGGCGATCGCTTGAGTCGAGAAATCGATCAGCAAATCGCAGTAATGCTTTACGATGCACAGGTGAGAAATCCTGGTGCAAGATATTTATGACGTTGAAAGAGCAGTTGATAGCCGAGCTGGATGGTTTGCCTGACTCTATCATCAGCCAGGTACTCAACTTTGCTAGGTTCCTCAAAGCTCAGCCACCCGCATCCGGTATATCGGCTCGCTCCGAGGACTCCCCAACGAGCGATGATCAGCCGACTATCAGCTCTCTGCCAGCTGCAGATCAGTCAGGCGGCACAGGGTTGCCAGTAGTTCAGTCAATCTATACGGATGGTGCTTGTTCAGGCAATCCCGGCCCCGGCGGCTGGGGGACCGTGCTGTATTTTGCCGATGGCTCCGTTCACGAACTGGGGGGTGGAGCCCCCAAGACGACGAATAATCGGATGGAAATGCAGGCGGCGATCGCAGGCCTTCAGGCTCTTATTTCCTCAGAGCAAAAGCAGCCTGTGGAACTTTTTACTGACAGCGAATATGTCAAAAAAGGCATTACCCAATGGATCGACGGCTGGAAGCGACGGGGCTGGCAAACATCGGCCAAAAAACCAGTTTTGAATAAAGATTTATGGCAGCAATTGGACATCCTAAATCAGGCCGCCGCTCAACAAACTGGTATGTCTGTGAAATGGACCTACGTGCGCGGACATACTGGTAATGAAGGGAATGAAAGATGTGACGAGATTGCTCGGTCTTTTTCTCAAAATCGGGCGATCGCTCTGCGTCAGCATCCACAAGCGGCTAGTTTGACCGCGGTGGTAGCGTCGCCCAAGTAGAGTTCATCATAGAGATTTATCATGCTAATTGAGGTAAATATATGATGGAATTTTCCGAGATATTTTAGAGAGAAGACCTAGAATAGAAGCGATGTCTTACAGGGATATAAAATGGTAGAGCCGGGCGTCAATGACGTATATGACAATCTCGAAAATCTCCCCCGTGAGGCGCGAGTTACTCAGCTCCGCAATATGATCGATACGCTACAGATTGCTGATGTGATTGCGAAAGAAGGCTATCTGATCACTAGCTCTGAGCTCGCTGATTTGATGGATGTGAACGCGAGTGCAGTGACTAGTCGGGGTGAATACTGGGCCTGGCGCAACTGGTCAGTTTCTCGTGTGCGTCGGGAGGGAAATCAGATTCTCTGGCAGCTAGAGCGGATTGATTAGGCAGATACTGATCACAGTGCGTCGCGGTTGGGCTTGGTTGACCGGTACGGGGCTGGCTCGGGTATCGGTTCACCCTGATAGATCCGAGCGGTCATCTGCTCGGCCACTGAGGCTAGGGAGTGAGGAAAAGGGCGATCGCAATACCGGCTCGCTGGTTGACCAGGCCAATTATGATCGGGCGCTTGAGCAAGAAATCCGCCAAGGCCGTCAGTTTTCCTTGGCTGAGGCGATCGCGCAGCAGGGGGGCGATTTTCTCAAAGGTGAGTCCACGATTCCTCGACTCACCCAAGTCAAAAATGAGCTGATGGTATTTATCCGGACTCATCTGAACGATCCTTCGGGAGCCCTTTTAGCAACGCTTTTGGATCTTGTACGGATGGAGGATGCGGCCTGTAGCCGTCACTTAGACTCACCACTAGGGGCACTGGTTGAACTGTTGCAGCCCTTGGTGACTCAGGAGTCGCATCTCCGGGAGTTCGTTTGGCGGGTCGATATGCGCTGGGGGCGTATGTACGGCGAACGCCCTCACTTTAAATATTCCGGGCAGCCTCCCCATCCCGATGCAGAATATACTCTGGAGTCAGTGCGATCGCACCTGCAAGGGTTGATCACAGCAGTGCGTGCTGAGGCTAGCTCTAGCTCATTACATGGACACTGATATTGGTCACTCATCGCCCTGATATTGCCTACATTCCCACGCCCCCCGATGCAGTGGAGGCGATGCTTGAGCTGGCTCAGGTGGGCGCACAAGACGTACTCTACGATTTAGGTTGTGGTGATGGTCGATTGCTGATTCGCGCGGCGCAGCGGTGGGGCACCCGTGGTGTGGGCATTGATATTGACCCGGTGTGCCTACAGCGAGCCCGGCAGCAAGCCAAAGTGGCCGGCGTTGCTCACCTCATTTCTCTGCAACAGGGTAATTTGTTTGAGAGTCAGTTTACCGAGGCGACGGTAGTTGCACTCTATTTGTTGCCACATCTCAACAGGCGACTGCTGCCACAGCTGTGGCAGCAATTGCGAGCAGGGACTCGCATTGTGTCTCACCAGTTTGATATGGGTGACTGGTATCCCGATGAGATGCTGCGTTTGCCGCACTCTGAGGAAGAATCAACACTATATCTGTGGAAAATTCCCTAAGCTAGATAATTCATTTATACTAAATTTTGATAGGTGTATAGCCATTTGCAATTGCTGCAACAGCCCGTTGCACATTTATCTCGAGGCGGTACGATGTGAATCTTGCAACAGCCTGTTGCAGATTCTTGGAATGAATCGTGTGTCGTTATGTCTGCTTTGCTGCCTTCCCAGACCCCTGAATATGAGCATCTGATTACGCAGCTAAAAGATCATATTCGGCGGGCACAAGTTCGGTCGGCTTTAGCGGTCAATCGGGAGCTGGTCCTGCTTTACTGGCAGATTGGGCAAGCAATTTTACAACGTCAGACAGCACAGGGTTGGGGCAGTAAGGTCATTGAGCGCATTGCCCAGGACCTACGCGGCGAGTTTCCCGGCATGAAAGGTTTTTCTCCGCGCAATCTGCACTACATGCGGGCCTTTGCCGAAACCTATCCGGATGAAGCGGTGTTGCACGAGGTGATGGCTAACCTGCCCTGGGGGCATAATGTTCGCTTGATGGAGGCGATCAAGGACCCTGAAGCCAGACTGTGGTACGCCCAGCAGGCGATCGCCCACGGCTGGAGCCGCAATATCCTTCTGACTCAGATTGACCAGCAGCTTTACAGTCGACACAAAAGTGACGCGATTACTAATTTTGAGCAAACGCTCCCTGAGCTCCAGTCTGATTTGGCTAGGGATCTTGTCAAAAATTCCTACACGTTTGATTTTTTAACGATCTCGGCAGATGCTCAGGAACGAGAGGTGCAGCAGGCGCTGGTTGATCACATTCGCGACTTTTTGTTGGAGCTGGGTGTTGGCTTTGCCTTCGTAGGGAGTCAGCACCATTTAGAAGTAAGTGGCGAAGACTTTTATGTAGATCTGTTATTTTATCACCTGAAGCTGCGGTGCTTTGTCGTCATTGATTTAAAGATGGGAGACTTTCAGCCGGAATATTCTGGTCGCATGAATTTTTACGTATCGGCGATCGACGACTTGCTCCGGCATCCCGATGATGGCCCGACGATTGGCTTAATTCTGTGCCGAGCCAAAAATAAAACGATCGCTGAATATGCCCTACGGGATTTGCAAAAGCCTATTGGGATTTCCACGCATCGGACAATCCCGGCTCCCTTAGAAACGCAGCTCCCGTCGGTCGAACGGTTAGAAAAAGAACTCAAAGCTGTTCCCCTAGAGATGGCGGCCAGTCCGGGTGAAGAAGAAGACCCGCATTGATCATTGGTTTTCCACAGGAGGGGCGGGATCCGATACAGGGGTTTTTTGCATAACCCCTCGAAAAGGTATATTCCACAATCAGACGAGTGAGTCTTACTCAATCCTCAGCTGTATCAACTGTTGAAGAATCGCTTCTATATCGATGGTTTCAGGCTGCTTATTGAACTCATAGCGACCATAAAAATTGATGTGCTGCCACGCGACTGGCGACACCTGGCTGAGTAGGGCTACCCTGGCCACGTCACCACAGCTATCGCTGTGAGTCATCAGGTCGGACAGGATAGGGGTTTGAGTAGTAACGGAACAGAAACCTGCGCTAAGGCTACATCCGTTGCCACGCTTAGCTTCGAGCCTAGTAAAATGGCTCATTTGGGTCATCAGGGTTCCGCAGCGGCCTAAACCCACCCTCCTTGAGTGCCTCAGCCAGCTCGAAGTAATAACGACCGAGCATATTGATATGGATATGTCCCAGCGGCGACAACCGAGCGATGTCGTCAGGATCGATCTCTAAGCCCTGAGCACGGAGGTGATCAAGGGCTCTATCCATGTACAGAGTATTCCAGAGAATGACAGCATTGGTGACCAGCCCCAGCGCATTGAGTTGATCCTCCTGCCCCTCACGATAGCGCTGCCGGATCTCCCCTTTGTTGCCATGACAGATCGCCCTGGCCAAACTGTGCCGCCCTTCCCCTCGATTGAGCTGGATAAGAATGCGTCGCCGATAATCCTCATCATCGATGTAGTGCAACAAATACAATGTCTTCGCCACCCGGCCCAGCTCACCAATGGCCTTGCCCAACGTAGACGGCTTCCCGCCCTTCTGTAGCACGCGCATAATTTCCAAAGCGCTGACCCTACCGAACTTGAGCGACCCAGCTACCCGTAGCATGTCGTCCCACGAGTTTTCAATGAGATGCACTTTCACCTTCTGATGAGCTATCCCATCGAGTACACCATAGTCAGCCTTTGGGTCGAGTCGCCAGAAGCGGGCCTCACCAGTGTCGGCCAGGCGCGGACTGAACTGATAGCCCAGTAACCAGAACAGACCAAAGACGATATCGCTGTAACCTGCCGTATCCGTCATCAGTTCGCGCGGCCTCAGCCCTGTCCGCTGCTCCAGCAAGCCGACCAGCACGACCAACGAATCTCTCAGCGTCCCGGTCACCACTAGGCCGTGAAACCCAGCAAACAAATCTGAGACAAAGTTGTAGTAGGTAATACCCCGCGCTGCTGAAATACTTGCGATTAGGGCCAGCATTTAATGTTTTCACTGGCACGACAAACCTTAAACCATCGGCAGAAGCGACCTCACCGCCACCCCAAGCCTGAACAATGGGAACATTTTTCTGTGCATTCACCAAACAAGCATTCGATTCAACGAGTGTTTCAGCTCGAATGTAGTGCTGCTTCACCCAAGCCAAACGATGCTTCGTTAACGCAGGCGTATCCTTACGCTGCAACGGTCTGAGCCCAATGTTACAGGCCATCGCCACCAGGACAGCGCAGAGGCTAGTGGTGAGGTTATCAGCGCGAGCACCTTCCTCATGAGCATGAGAGAAAGCATCGAGAAAGCCTGTTTTTTCGTGAGTCTCTAGCAGTACTTCCGGGAGATCTACCCGAGGCAGCAGGGGCGTCACCTTCGCCCTGAGCGATCGCAAATTTTCAGACTCTTCTAGCTTCTCTAGCGGGCTAATTGTCAGGGTTGGTCGCCCGTTCTCTTGCTCAACAATTTGTACAGCATCATTGTTGGGCAGATTCTGAGCCGTCCGGTGGTAAGCATCATTGAGCTGCTGCTTTAGCTGCGTTAATTTCTCATCAGGCTTCGGCGCAAGATTCAACGTGCGACAGACCTGGCTGCGCACCGCCACCCACTCGCGGCCCTGAATCAATTTTTCCTGTGGGTTGCTCCACTGCACACTCGGAGACACGTACAAGTCCCGGCAGCGCAGCCCATTCATCAACTGTTCCAGCACACAGAAAGTGTAGGCACGGCGATCAATTTCGCCTGGAGCTGGACATACCCAACGCCACCAGCCTTTGCTGACAATCGATAAAGGAGCCTCCGTCATGACAGGCTTACGCTTGCCCTCAATCGATTTGAGAAAGGCTACCGCCGCTAGAATGTCCTGCCCTGCCTGGGTTGCCTGAAAGTCAATCGTATTCAACAGCGTCGGCAGGAATAACCGCACGGTGCGCCAGCGACTCAAAATCTCAGGGTAATATTGGTCATCTGGTGGGCGGGCAATGGATTCCACCGGCTCGACCGCTGCTGCTAGTTGTTCTGGGGGAACCTGAGCAAAGATTGTCTCGCGCAGCTGAGTAACTTCCTGCTCTGGCGCTATGAGAATGGCGCAGGCGGTACTCAACGTCAGCGCCGCCGCATCTAAATCTTTGAGTGTCCGCAGCCGTTTCTTTCTTCCTTGACTCGCTGATTTGGACAACAATTCTTTTGTGAGTAGCTCTAGAACCGTCAGCGCATCATCCTGGGCCGTCGCTTCGACATCACGGGCAAAGGCTAACAACGTCGCTATCCGCCGAGCTTTCGGCATCCGCTGAATAGTCTGGGCGCGGGAGGTGAATGCAGCTCGTGACAACGCCTTCAACCGACTGGGCGGAACCATTGGCATCACCAGATGGCTGACGCCAATGGCCCGTATCCGCTTTAACCGATGAAGTGCCGCCACCAGCGCTGGAGCGCTATGGCGCGTCGGTGAGCGCCTGAGCTGATCAAGGACCGTTTGCCTAGCATCCTCATCCACTTTGAGAATGGCGTCCAGGCGCTGGCATTGCTCAGCTGTCGGCAGACGTGACAAGACCTTCCATACCCGCTGTGACACCCGCTCCCTCACAGTCGCTACCAACCGTTCCAAGACGCTGACGCCAGGGAGTAAAATTTTCTGCTCCAGCAGCTGCGTTGTCGCAATATCAAAGAGAACGCTGGGGCCTTCTGTTCCTACCCAGGCGCGAGCATAGAGCCAACGAATAAATCGCCAGTGTGCTGGCTGAGCGCTAAAATCCTGGTAGCCATAGTGACGCTTGATCAGCGCCGTGTGTCCCCAGCGGGTTTCCTCTCGCTCCAGATAAGTTGGCAGGCTACTCGTACTAGCGACCTCTAGCTGCTGCGCTAAATAGTCAACGACGTTGGGCGGCACCTCAATTGGATTGGCCAGGAAGGTCCCCAAGAAACGCACAGTTCCCAACTGCACGGCAAACCCCAACCGATTGTGGTCGCCCCGGCGTGCAGCTATCAGTTGTCGGTCTACGTCATCGAGATGAAAGTATCGGTCCAGCTGAAGCTCAGTTGGTGTGTCTAGATAGCACCCATAGCGCTGTTGTTGCTCTTCCGTCAGAAAACGAACAGGCATGCGACTGAGGTAGCTAATCCCATCATAATTTGTACCAGTCAGAGTATAGTCTGATTGGTACACCAAAACGGTACGACACATCGCGGGTTTCAGCCCTCTAAAGTCAGAAGGGTTTAATTGGTACAAAAAAGGATTGCCATTTATTGCCGGGTCTCAACCATGGATCAGTCCTGTGACCGACAAGAGCAGGACTTATTGCACTACGCTACCCAAGCCAATTTCCAGGTGGTTGGCGTGTGGAAGGAGACCGCCCCAGGGACAAGGTCATCCCGAGTTGAACGAGAGCAGGTGATGGCCTTGGCGCAAGCTCGGAAGATTGATGCCGTCCTCGTGACCGAACTGACTCGATGGGGCCGCAGCACTCTAGACCTGATTCAAACGTTGCAAGCTTTACACAGTTGGCAAGTCTCCTTGATTGCCCAAACCGGACTACAGTTCGACTTAACGACCCCGCAAGGCCGTCTGATTGCCCAGTTGATGGCAGCGCTGGCAGAGTTTGAACGCGATTTAGTCAGCGAACGAGTCCGCTCAGGGTTGGCCGCCGCGAAGGCTAGAGGAAAGCTTTTGGGCCGCCGACCAGGCCAACGGATTAAGTCAGACCCGCTGGCCCCAAAAGTGATACAGATGGTGGAGGCGGGAACGGCCTATCGAACCGTTGCCCATCATTTGAAGCTCAGCAAGACGACAGTTACTGAGATTGTGAAACGTCACCGCGAAACTCACCCCGATTTTTATCCCCCGCGCTCTAAAATGGCTCCTCGAAAGAAAGCTCCATCAATCTACCAACTCAAAATCACCCTCAAGGACATCCGGCCACCGATTTGGCGGCGGGTACAGGTGCCCAGTGATATCACCCTAGGGCAGTTGCACTGGGTGGTTCAGCTCTCAATGGGGTGGACAAATTCACACCTCCATTCCTTCCATGTTCAAGGCGTTGAGTATGGCGTCCCCATGCCTGACTTAGGCTTTGATGAGATGGACTTACGTGACGAACAGGCGGTCAAATTGAGTCGCCTCGTACCAGGAGAAAAGTTTAAGTTCTCTTATCTGTATGACTTCGGAGACTCCTGGGAGCATGACGTCCTGGTTGAAAAGGTTCTCCCAGCGGAGCCTGATGTTAGCTATCCCGTTTGCATCAAAGCCAAGCGTGCCTGTCCACCGGAAGACTGTGGTGGGGTTTGGGGCTATCAGGAGTTCCTAGAGACCATCCAAGACGTGGAGCATCCTGAACATGAGGAGATGCTCGAATGGGTTGGGGGATTCTTTGACCCAGAGGAGGCTGAACTTGGTGAGATTAATGCCCAGCTACAGATGATTCCTAAATGATATTGCTCGCTTTAAGGCCCAGGAAGACTGTAACGCAAGGACTTCAGCCTTAGCGTAGGTTTCTGTTCTATTACTACTCAAACCCCGTAAACTAGAGGTACCTCATACCACTACTGTCATATAGCTGCGGCTATCGTCATCATGACTCAAGCGCTTGCTCCACCACTCAGCTTTCTGCAATTTCTGGAGGCGATGCCAGAAGATGGCAATCGCTATGAATTGGTTAACGGGGAACAAGTTCAGCTAATGGCAACTCGCGCCCATGATGATGTAGCCGACTTTATCTACGATGCCTTCCGCGACGAAGTCAGACGCGATCAGCTCCATTACAAAGTCTCGCGATTTGCTTCCGTCAAAACTCGCCGCGATGACGGTTTGGTGCAAGGTCGGACTCCGGACGTGAGTGTGATTGATAAAACCGTTTGGACATCTGACCCGAAAGCATATGCGGCTCTGGAGGAGCCGATTCAGCTCGCCGTAGAGGTGAGTTCAACCAATTGGCGCGACGACTATCTCTACAAGCTGGCTGAGTATGAAGCGCTCGGCATCCTGGAATATTGGATTGTTGACTACCTGGCAGTTGGAGCAACTCGCTATATTGGCTCGCCGAAAACGCCGACCATTTCGGTCTACAGCCTAGAGAAGGGTGAATATCAGCTACGACAGTTTCGCAGCAGCGATCGCATCGTCTCGATGACCTTCCCCGCCTTGTCGCTCACCGCCGACGCTATTTTTCATGCCGCAGGGCGTTAAAGCGTTAACCCTTTCTGGAAGCGCTGCGACACAAGGCAACTACTCCCTCCGTTAAATATGGAGGAAAGCTTGGCAAACCGGGGCGATCGCGCTTTTTGACCCCGTTTTTACTGGTCACGAGGTTTCAAGGGCTTCAGCCAACTGGCACAGTTCCTTTCATCAGCAAATAATCCAGATTCAGTCCAGCGATTTTCGTCAACTGGCACATTTAATCAGATAAACATATTAGACCTTTAACTGTTATTCAGAACGAAGGTTAATGACATAAAGTCATTATGTCCTCACAATGAACCACCATGCTGAAAGTCGCTGTTTGGAATTTGAAAGGTGGCACCTCTAAAAGCACAACCGCCCTCAACTTGGGTGCTGAAATTGCGCGGGCTGGATACGAAACCGTCCTTATTGATCTAGATGGGCAGCGAACGATCTCCTTCTCGTTGGGGCTCGATGGTGCAGAGCCAACCATTTTAGATTGGCTAGATGGTAGCGGTGAACCCTTAACCACTTCCGTCGAGAAGCTGCATCTCATCGCTGGTGACATTGGGATGTTTAGATTATCAGCTGATAAAGATTTAATCGCTCCATCCATTTAAGGTCTAAGAGGTTATGATGTGTGTCTGATGGACTGCCCACCTAGCTTAGGGCTGCCATCAGTACAATCCGTATTGAATGCCGATCGCGTCATTATGCCGACCTTATGTGAACCTGCCAGCTTGAAAGGCATCTCGGAAGCGATTGGGCTGATCCGGGGTGAGCGACCCGACGTACCCATCGAAGTTTTGCGATCGCGGTACAAAAGTCGCTTGGTGTTGTCACGGGAAGCCGATGACCTGCTGATCGCCGGCTCTGTAGATCTCGACTATCGCTTGCTGCATTCGTTCATTCCCGAAAACATTGCGATCGCTGAATCTATCGCTCAGCAGGTGCCCGTCGCTGACTACGACGCCAAATCTTCCGGGGCGACGGCCTATCGCTCACTCGCCAAAGAATGTTTGAAAGTATGGGGACTGCAATGACTACGAAGAAACGGATGGGAAATCTGAGTTTGAGTTCGTTCGGGGGGGTCTCACAGCCAGCGGCGCAGACGGAGACCGCCGTCGCGGAGGAAGCCACGCCGCCACCGCCAGCACCGACCGAGGCAGCAGCGCCCACCGACGCAACGAAAGCTACCCCTAAGACGAAGGCCAAGCGCCGTCGCAAAGAAACCTTGACAACAGTGAATATCAAGATTGAACGGAAGCAGCAGCGCTGGCTACAGGACACTGCCCAACAGGTGCGTGACAACAATGAATATGCTGTGCCCCCCAACGAGCGGGTCTATCCACAACACCTCATTGGCGCAGCCATCGATCTCCTCAAGGCCCAAGACCTGGACTGGGAAGCAATTCACAACATTGAGGACCTCAAGGAAGCCTTAAATCTTTGATTTCTATATACCTTAAATATATAAACGTCTAATACCTTTAGCCAAGGAGTTGGGCCTTGTCTACCAATAGTCCCCTATTCCCTGAAGAGGAAAATTACTTCGCGCTGTTAGATGGGCTGAAACAACGGATTCGGTCGGCCCAAGTACGCGCAGCGTTGGCTGTCAACCAAGAGCTGATTCAACTCTATTGGCAAATTGGGCGCGAAATCTTGCAGCGGCAGGCCCAGGAAAATTGGGGCGCCAAGGTCATCCAACGACTAGCACAGGATTTGAAACGGGAGTTTCCCGATATCAAGGGATTCTCTCGCTCGAATCTAATGTATATGCGGGCCTTTGCCGAAGCCTGGCCCGATGAACTAATTGTCCAACGCTGCGTTGGACAATTACCCTGGCGGCACAACATCGCCCTACTCGAAAAGCTCAAGAGCACCGAAGAACGGCTCTGGTATGGCCAGCAAGCTCTAGAAAATGGCTGGAGCCGAGACATTCTGGTGATGCAGATCGAAACTCATCTGTTCGGGCGGCAGGGAGGGGCAGTCACCAACTTTGAGAAGACCCTGCCGCCCGAACAGTCAGACCTCCAACGGCAACTGCTCAAAGACCCTTACAACTTTGAGTTCCTCACATTGGACAAGGCCGCTCAGGAACGCGACCTCGAACGTGCCCTAGTGGATCGCATTCGCGACTTTTTGTTGGAACTCGGGGTCGGCTTTGCCTTCGTCGGCAGCCAGTACCGGCTGGAGCTCGAAGGCGATGAGTTCTTTATTGATTTGCTGTTCTACCACATCAAACTCCACCGCTACGTGGTCATTGACCTCAAGACCACCGAATTCAAGCCAGAATATGCAGGCAAAATGAACTTCTACGTGAAGGCGGTGAACTATCTGCTGTGTGGTGAGCGGGACGACCCCACAATCGGCATTGTGCTCTGTCGGTCGAAGAAGCGCACCATCGTCGAGTTTGCCCTCGACATGATGGAAAATCCGATCGGCGTCTCGACCTATAAGCTACGTGACGAGCTGCCCCCCGACCTGCAAACCAGCCTGCCTAGCGCCGAACAATTGGAGATGGAGCTAGACGCTGCCGTGCGCGATCTGCAAACGCACGAGGGCAACGAAGAATCTGCCCCTTGAGCCCTGCGGGCTTACCTCTTCAGGGCTCTTATAACTTAAACGCATAAACATCTAATACCTTTATATCTTTAAGAAATTATCGTTTTAGGAGCTTATCCTGTACGAAACCCCTTAATAGTACAAATAAACTATTTTTGTGCCGCAAAGGGCAAGAGGGCAAAGGGTTACGAAAAATCCCACGAGGCGGCGCAAACTACCCGAAAACCGATGCCGTAGCTCACTTCGAAGCGTGAGTAACATCCGCGTGCGGCCGAGCGGCAGTGCCTTGGATTGTCGTCCCAAGAAGGCCTTAAAGTAGCGAAGCTGCGATTTGGGGCAATTTAGTTCTTTTGAACTATAAAAGCATCATTGATAGAGGAAGGTAGTCTTAAAATAAGTCTCAGTTCCCTGGAAGCGCTTGGCCTAAATATGGCCTAAGTTGTGAGCTGATAGTACAGCTGCAACGCCCTAATTTGGTGAGACTCATCTACCCAGACATCATCAATAGAAATCGGCTGTGATCCTTGTGGTAAAAGCTGTTTTAACCTCTCATCAGTCATCGACTAGTTGCGGAGCAGCGCAGCTAGTCGATTTGGCTAAAAATTGTTGAATGCCCTACTAGTAAAGACTTTTAGCTTAATGGACACTCTCTTGATAGCATTACTAGCATTTGATCTTTGTATAGGGATCGGTCGGTGCAGTGTGGCTGCTGGGTCTGGGGTCTAGTTTCACCTGCTGTTCCATGCCCTTGAAGTGGTCATGCTGTCTTCTATGGTTCACTCGGCTATAAAGGAATCACAGAGAAAGAAACATGGTTGACACCAAACAAGCGGCTGAACTCCTGATTACCGCCAGACGCAAAAACCAGCGCATTCATCTCCCGCCAACGGCGGTTCCCGCAACCCTTGACGAAGCCTACGCCGTTCAGGACCAGCTTCGGCAAGATATTGGCATCCCGCAAGTGGGTTGGAAGGTGGCCCTGACCAACGAACCCCTACAGCAACTGGCCCATGTCAGCGAACCTATCGCCGGTCCTTTGTTTGAGTCATTAGTGGGGCCGACCCCCCAGACTATCACCGATAGCAGCGCCACCCTGTATGGCTTCGAGTTTGAGTTTGCATTTCGCATGGGCAAAGACCTGCCGCCCCAGGGGGCACCCTATTCCGTTGCCGCCGTTACCGCCGCCGCAGACACCC
Source organism: Leptolyngbyaceae cyanobacterium (assembly GCA_050331235.1). Classification (GTDB taxonomy): domain Bacteria; phylum Cyanobacteriota; class Cyanobacteriia; order Phormidesmidales; family Phormidesmidaceae; genus Halomicronema. The sequence continues at coordinate 38,541 of JBHJHA010000058.1, read as the reverse complement.
TGCACCCGGCTATCGAACCAGTGGGTAGCCGTCTCGTCAATGGTCCAGCCCAGGGTGGTGCGCCCGGTCTCATTGCCGACCATGGGGGCAATTACAGCTTTGTGTATGCCCCCGCCGTGCCCAATTGGCAGCAGCTCGATCTGTCCACCTGCATTGTCCGTGCTCTGTTCGATGGCCAACTAGCTGCGACCAAGACCGGAGCCAATGTCGTGGGCAATCCCCTCAATTCATTAACCTGGCTAGCGAATCACCTGGCTCAGCGTGGGCTGATGATTAAAGCTGGGGACTGGGTGACCACCGGAGCTGCCATTGGGCCACTGTCTACTGATCTCGGTGTTACCGTCACCGCGGATTTTGGCAACCTCGGCATCGTCGAGATTCACTTTCAGAGTTAATGAGGGTTAGTCAAGCCTTTCAGCTTATTTGCAGTTAATCTGAGCCGAAAGGTTTGTTTGCGAGCTGTTGGCAATTAATCTGAGCCCATTTGGGCTTGGTTATAGGATTAGGGGTCAAACAATACAAAGGAACTAAATTGCCCCAAATCGCAGCTTCGCTACTTTGGGGCCTTCCTGTGGCGAGCTAGCACCGTGCTGGTAGCTGAAGGCCCCAAGATTAGCCGCCCCATTACCCGGATCAATATGGCCATCGTAGTTATGGTTTGGCGTGCAATCGTCGTTCATCGTGCCTTCAGCGGCACCGATAGCACATCGCAAAGTAGCATCATCTAAAGCCTCGCCAGCAGCGCTAGCAACAGGTGAAACCGGCGATACGCCCGCCTCCCAAAAGGCAATCGCTTGCTCCATCACCGGCTCCGTTTTAGCTCGATTAGTTCTATCCCCATCGGGCGGCGTAATCTCTACATGCAAGTGAGGCCCCGTACTGTTGCCGGTCGACCCCTGCACCATGAACGCTTGACCCTTGCGAAGGGCGTCACCTTTGTTTACCCAGACCTCAGAGGCATGAGCGACAAAAATAGCGTTGCCGTCATCGCATAGAATCTCCGCATAGTTGCCATAACCGCCATCGGCTCCAGTAGTGCTTACCGTGCCATTGCAGGGACTAGGCACAGCTACCGCTTCGCTATCAGTTACCGGGTCCACCAGCGTTAGGTCATAACTACCAAGTGGGGATTCATCGTAGTAATGCGGGGCATAGACTGCCAGCGGCTCAAAGGGGGCTGCATGGCTCGATATCGCCTGTATCGGTTCCTGCTGCTGAGGGAATAGGGGAGATAACAAGCCGTCGATAATCGCGTTCACTGCCGGTACTGAGACAGCAACAGCTAAAGCGATCTGCACCATTTGCTCTCGACTGATAGCGAGCAAGGGCAAGCCAATTCTATGGATGTGGGTGATGGTGGAATGACTCGACTGCATTGGTCGCATCCAACGTAAAGAGCAGAAAGTCAAAGCGCATATAGCCAGGGGTGGCAATGTCGGCAATGAATAGCGCCACCAGCACCCATGTCAGAGGTTTGACGCGGTGATACCAGCGGCGCTGGGTGAGAAAGATGGGTTTAGTAGGCTTGGCCACGCTGCATCCCCCGCTCTGTGGCCTTAGTCAGGATGGTTTCACCGAAGGCCCCCGCTTCCGCCAACTTGGCTTCGATGACAGCGGCGCGTTCTTTGAGGGCAGGTTGCTCGCTCTCCAGTTCTGCCAATCGGGAATCACTGATTGAATGAATCCACTCATCCGCAAAGCAGAGAATGCCGCAAATGATGAGGGATACCACCCAAGCAGCCCATATCGGCACACTACTGGCAGCCGTATCACCGGCGATCGTAAAGGGCAATGTCCCCAACACCTCTCCATTAATGGCAGCCAAGTTGGTGGCAATATCAAGGCCGTAGACCACGATCAGGGCTGATAAGTGAATGCCCCAACGCATCCACTCAGCCAGGGTGATTTCCCCGTCGCTGTCGGCGTCTATCTTCATGAGTGAGCCAAACGATTTAGACAGCAGCGACTCACTGACGACCCACTGGCCAGCCCCTACGAACACCGCTGTAAAAAGGGCAAATTCGAGGGAACCGCTAAAGGCCCGAATCCCCAGCAAACTAAACCAGACATCGGCAGCAAACAGCACCCAAGCTATCCGCTTAGCAAACTTGAACATGCGCATCTTGCGCTGATTTTCCTTATAGCTTTTGGCATAGCGGCGATGGGCAGAAAACAACCGCGAAATATCATCATTACTAGGAATGCCAGTAGCAAAGTTTCTGTCGAATGAGTTGGAGTTGTTTTGGGAGTTCTTAGACATCTTGATTCACTTCAGTAAGTTGCTGTAATTGGTCAAATCGTTCGGCATAGTCGGCATAATTACGCCCGGTATAGCCCCAAATGTTTTTGATAATGTGAGTCTTAGTTAGGCCCTGAGAAAGGGCAGATAAAGCCCCTGTAACCTCGGTTACCGTCAAGTTACACACCTCCGATAAGCGGGTATAGATAAGCGCTGTATCGCTGCTGTGGCAGTTGGTTACGGTGGTTACGCCCTCAGGTTCCGAGTTGGTTACCGTAACTTCGATGGAACCCAGCGGTAACCATTGACCATTGATAAAGGCAATCCGTTCTGAGTCGAGCGAATCAATACCTTTTGGGGGCGCTGTTAGGTCTTTCCAGTTGTTCTTTACTTGGTCGAATAACTCACTATCAAATCCAATGCGATTGCCATCCACATCGAACGGTCGCTCAGGGTTAGCAGCGACTAAACAGAGCTTGCAAAGCTTCAGAGCCTTAGCTGACTTTTCAAGGAAATCTAGTCGGCAATGGGGGGCAATTAACCATACGGCTTGATCTGCCTGTAGCCCCCGGCTGGATAGCGTGGTGATAGTCGAGCACACATCATCAATAAACGGCTTGAGATGCTCGTTGAATCGAAATGTGGTGGCTCCGATAATGGTCCACTCATCAATGAGTAGCAGGGCGTTTTTATGCCGCTTGAACTCATCTAGGGGTTTTTTGCATAACCCCTCGAAAAGGTATATTCCACAATCAGACGAGTGAGTCTTACTCAATCCTCAGCTGTATCAACTGTTGAAGAATCGCTTCTATATCGATGGGTTCAGGCTGCTTATTGAACTCATAGCGACCATAAAAATTGATGTGCTGCCACGCGACTGGCGACACCTGGCTGAGTAGGGCTACCCTGGCCACGTCACCACAGCTATCGCTGTGAGTCATCAGGTCGGACAGGATAGAGGCGTTGTAATAGATGATGCAGTTAGTCAGCAGGCGAGCGCAATCCCCCCATATCTGTTGCTCGTATTCAGTTTTAAAGCGAAACTTGCCGAAGTTGGCGTAGGAAACGGCTCGGCGCAATTGATGATAGCTTTCGCCCCGGTTCAGGGCTCGTTGGACATTCTGACGCAGGGGAACCGAATCGACATAGTCCAGAAGATAGAGGCTTTTGAGGATGTTGTCGTACTCCCACAACGCCCGCCGGGTCTTATTTCTGCGAGCATAGGCACTCAGCTTGCTGACAATGATGCTTTGAGTGGTCGTCTTCAGGGCCAATGACACCATGATGCGCTGGATGTTGTCCCACTCGTCCATGATGAGTGGGGTATTGATCTTGCGAATCGGCTTGAGCAGGACATCCTCATATTGACTGGGGTGTTGGAATCCATAGAGCGCATGACTGACCTTGTCATGAATATCCCGGTAGCGCGGGGCGAACTGATAGCCGAATAGGTGCAAGATGGCAAAATTGACCTCATTGGTGCCATGGGTATCCGTGGAATGAATCGTCGGCTGTACCTCTGTAGTGTTGTTGAACAGCAGGTCAAAGACATAATGGCTCTCGTGCTCATTCGCGCCGATGATTCTGGCATTGACCGGCACATGGTTGGCCAGCAGGGTGTAGGAAACGATGCCCTTTTTCAAGCCAAAATACTTGGGCGAATGACGAGCATTGATGGTCTGAATCTGGCTTTCGAACTTTTGCCCGTCACTGCTGGAGTGAAGGGCTCCGCCAATATCGTAGTGCCGAAAAATGGGTAGCTCAGCCATGGCATTGCTGACGCGATCGTTGGCCTTTCTCAGCGTCTCGGGACGGAGAAAGTTGTCAGATGCGTTTGCCAGGGCGTGATAGTTGATATCCAAGGTCTCGGCCATACGGCCCAGTCCCATATTGGTGCCCCAGGCAATCAGGCAGGCGATCAGCACGCTGTCCTCTGATTTCTGTTTGACGTAACGTCCCAAGTGGTGTTCAAAGGCCTCGCTAAACTGACAGTGCTGATTGACGAAATGCAGAACGCTGCTGAGGTGACGTGCTTCAGCGCACTGAACATCGGATGGTTGATCGACTCGCGAATGCCTGGTGACTGAAGCGTCCACCGGATGGTTGAACCTCGCTTTTTGGTCTCAAAATGTGGATTCTCACCAGCATTCAGGCGCTGATTCACCTGAGCCAGCCGTGATTCTAGCTGCTGTTCGAGCGCAGCCAAATGCTCTTGAATCGGTTGCTTGAGTATTGTCAGACCGGTTACTGTAATCAGCTCCGTCTTGGCTTGCCACTGCTGCTCGCTGAGCAGGTCGTCCTCAAAACTGCGGAAGCGAACGCTGTCGCGACAGAAAATGTCGCCCGATTCCAAACCGTTGCGCAGCAGGCGGTAGGCCAGGAACTCGTAGCGGTCTGGTAGTAGATGACCACCGGCTTCCGCCGAGGCGTAGAGATAGCGTTTGGTTGCGTCTGGAATGAACTGGGTGGGAAACGAGTCTGGCCGATATTGATTCAGGGATCGTCCTTTTTGAGCTGCGGCTTTCAAGAACTGAAGCGCTTTTAGCAGAGGGACATGCCCCGAGGCGCTGGCAAACTCAATCGCTTGTAGGATAGGCCGTAGATTGCACTTGAACTGCCGTGCCAAAGTGTCTATGTACTCCCACTGAAAAGCCGTCTCATCGAAGCTAGCTTGGGTGGCAATGTGCTCAGCGAGGACGGTCAACTTCTGACGCTCTAGGATCTCAAAGGCTTTTGTCTGAACTTCTTGAAAGGGGGTAGTTTCGACAATGGTGTCGTCCGTAAACAGCTTGAGAATCTGACCGGCTTTTTGTAGGTTTTGGTTACCCTCAATCCGGTACTCATAGACCTGTTCTTTAGCCGCTACCTTGCTCGCTTCAACATACCGTCTGACGTTATATATCAGGCTGTTGATGAGATTGTCGTGTGCCCGTTGGTAGCGGTGGTAAACAAAGCACAGAAGATACACATGTACCGTGCCCTGAGCCAACTGCTTGAGCCGGAAGACGGAGTAGTAGGTCACCAGTGACGCATAGTACTTCATACTTTCACCAGAAATCTTCAGCGCAGGCAACAGCGTCTGGGCCAGGTGATAGAGCGACTGAATCTGCTCGCTGCGACGAATCTCACGCTTCACCTCACCGAGGCTGAAATCTTTGGGTTCTCGTTTCAGCTGGGTGATTTCGTACAGTCCGGGTACGTCTTCTATCAGCCGATTTAAGGCTTTTGTCTCAGACGGTGTCAGACGCCGTTGCATCACGGCAACCAATCGGTCTTGCTCATCGGCAATGGCCTGACCCACGATATCCTGCATCAAGCTATATCCAGGCGCAACAATACGCTCCTCTTCGAGGTAATGCATCAGCTCGCGAAAGATGTAGATGGGTTTTCCGCAAACCCTCGCGGCCTGTTCGGCTTTGCGTCTCAGTGCTTGACGCTCTGGCTCAGCGCCGATACGGTAATGGCAGAGTTCAAGAATGATGCGCTGGTGCTTCAGGCGCGTGACCTTCGTCGGCTCAAACGCAGTTAGCTGGAACGTGGGGAAGTAGCGCTCCTGGAGATAGTGGGCATCCGCTGCCACCCTTTCAAAGCTGAAGACAAAAAAGAGATGGCGGGCCTTGAAGTAGCCCAGTTGCAGAATGGCATAGAGCCGAGATTTAATGCTATGCAGCTGCTATGCAGCTGCTCGATGGCCATAGCTTCCCTCAGTGATAGTGCGAAGTACTCGCTTTGCTCCTCCGAGGTGAAGTGAGGGAGTCCATAGGGGTCGGCGATCTCGTCATCCCCTAGGATGTGCAGACGTTTTTGAGTCGGGGCTGCTATCTGCTTTGCCATAGAAATGGAGGATCGCGCTGGGACGTTTCGTCGTTTACGATAGTCTCAGAAAGTAGACCTTTTGAGACATACTCATACTAGTGTCTCAAATCATGTCTCATTACTTGATTCTCACAAAGTCTTAGGCTTATTGAAACCTTTGGGGGCGATCATGGCTGTCGTCGGCTATGCGCGGGTCAGCTCTGTAGGACAAAGTCTCGATGTGCAACTCGATAAACTGAAGCATTGTGACAAGATCTTTCAGGAGAAGCGGAGTGGCTCTTCCCATAAGCGACCTCGGCTGAAAGCCTGCCTCGAATACATTAGGGAAGGCGATACATTGGTGGTGACGCGCTTAGACCGGCTGGCACGCTCCACGCTTCATCTCTGTCAGTTAGCTGAGCAGTTGGAACAAAAGCAGGTCAATCTCCAAGTGCTGGACCAGAACATTCACACCGGCGATGCGACCGGACGGCTACTCTTCAATATGCTGGGAGCCATTGCCCAGTTTGAAACCAAATCCGGGCTGAACGCCAAATGGATGGCATCCAAAATGCTAAAGCCCGTGGCGTTAGGCTGGGTCGAGATAAGCATTTGACTGAGCAACAGTGTTTGGAGCTGCGACAGAAGCGAGCGCAGGGAGTGCTCATCAAAACCTTGATGCAGGATTACAAACTCTCGAAGGCTAGTGTGTATCGCTATCTGGATGGGACGAAGGTCGTGCAATCGGCAGATTGAGACTTAGGCATCTCATTGTGGAATATACCTTTTCGGGGGGTTATGCAAAAAACCCCATACAGCATCCTTCGCTAGGCTGGTTTGAGACCCGCATTGATCATTGGTTTTCCACAGGAGAGGCGGACCAGCTTTGCTCGATCGCATTCAGTACGGTAGAGGCCTCTTTACCCCCGACATAGTCCACCATGCCCGTCCAAAGGGTGCCGGTGCCTACAGCACCGGGCATCAGGTCAGAACCGTCAAACCGAATGATGTCGGCCTGTTGCAATATTGCCGCCTGATCTCGAGTTAAGTCGTCGGGATAAGCTTCTAAAGTGACCTGTTGGTGGGGGGTAATGTAGCCTTCACCAGCCCAGATTGCATGGGCCTGAGCCGAGGCGAGGTGCTCCATGAGGGCGATCGCGGCGGAGGTATTGTTGAACTGAGCATAGACAATCCCTCCCACTAAAATGGGACGTTCGGCGGTGGCCGTCATCGGTGGTAGCCCAAATACATCGACTGTTTTTCCGGGTTCGAGACCGTTAGGCAAAAAGTCACTGATAAAGCTGGCCTGGCGATGTAAGTAGCATCCCGGCGGCTCGCTGAATAAAGCATTAGGGGAATCGCCAAACGGTGTGCCGATGACACCCGTCGGGCCGCCACGGACCTGCTCAGGATTGCGGGCGATCGCTCCAAAGGTTTCTAAGGCTTGCTCAACTGCCGGATGAGTAAATGGAATTTGGTGGGCAATCCATTGATCGTAGAGGTCCGGTCCAGCTTGACGCAGCAATATTTCCTCGAGCCAATCAGTGCCGACCCAGCCCGTAGCATCGCCACTTTCCATGCCCAGACACCAGGGTGTGTTGCCGTCTTGAACCATCTGGTCACTGAGGGTTTGCAGTTCATCCCACGTGGTTGGCACGGTGTAGCCGGCGGCCTCAAAGGCTTGAGGGTTATACCAAACTAGGCTTTTGACATCAGCTCGCATCCAGACACCATATAGATCTGCCCCAACACTGGCTAAGTCGAGCCAGTAGGGGGCATAGGCATCGGCTATGGCGGCACGGTTTTGGGGGACTAAGTCTCCCCGCTCGGCAAACTCGAGCATCAGCCCCGGTTGCGGAAAGAGGGCAATATCGGGGGCATTGCCTGAGTCAACCCGCACGGCAATCAGCGTGGCAAAGGCATCGGTACCTTCGTAAGTCACCTCAATACCGGTCGCTTCCGTAAATGGTGCGATCGCTGCCATCAGCTTATCTTCTCCGTTCCCCGTTAAAGTACCTAGGATGGTGACTTGCTGAGTCGGATCGGTCGCATTGGAGGACACGTCGGACTGACAGGCGATCGCCAGACCGCAGCTCAAGCAGCCAAGAAGTTGAATCAACCATCGGAGGTATTTCCGTTGTTCCTGAAGGGTTGCTAGATGATGGATGACCAAAGTATTAAACCGATTGAGCCAAAACTAAAACTGATCAAGTTAATTTCAAAACGGCCATAAACGCGTCCTGGGGCACGTCAACTGTGCCGATCGCCTTCAAGCGCTTTTTACCCTTAGCTTGCTTCTGCAACAGCTTTTTCTTCCGGGAAATATCTCCGCCGTAGCATTTCGACAAGACATCCTTACGCAAGGCAGGAATGCTTTCGCTGGCGACGACCCGGCTACCAATGGAAGCCTGGAGCGGAATTTTGAACTGATGACGAGGAATGAGTTCCTTCAGCTTTTCCACCAGTGCCTTACCTACGTAGTAAGCCTTATCGCGGTGAACGATGTTGGCCAGCGGGTCCGCCGGCTCACCGTTGATCAAGATATCCAACCGCACTAAGTGATTAACTCGGTAGTCAATCAAGTGATACTCCATGCTGGCGTAGCCCTTTGAACGTGACTTGAGCTGATCAAAAAAGTCGGTTACGACCTCCGCCAGCGGCAATTCATAAATCAGTGCCGTGCGTGACTGGGCTAAATACTTCATATCTTTAAAGTCACCCCGGCGGCTCTGACACAGCTCCATCAGGGCACCTACGTATTCTTCAGGGGTCAGCATCTCGACGCGCACATAGGGCTCAGCGATAGATTCCCGCTCTTGGGGAGACGGCAGCGTGCTGGGATTATCAATCTCGACAACGCTGCCGTCCAGCAGAGTCACCTTGTAGATTACAGACGGTGCTGTGGTAATGAGGTCAAGGTCATATTCACGCTCTAATCGTTCCTGCACGATTTCCATATGCAGTAGACCGAGGAAACCGCAGCGAAACCCAAATCCCATGGCACTGGAAGTTTCCGGCTCGTATTGCAAGGCGGCATCACTAAGGCGCAGCTTTTCCAGAGCGTCCCTCAGATCTTCATACTGATCAGAGTCAGTAGGAAACAGACCGCAGAACACCATGGGCTTAGCTTCAACATAGCCCGGTAGCGGTTCCTCAGCCGAGTTTTTGACCAGGGTCATTGTGTCGCCCACCCGAGCATCTTCCACTGACTTGATTGCGGCGGAAAAGTAGCCAACTTCGCCAGCGTGTAATGCCTCTACCGGTACCTGCGTCGGTGAAAGAACACCTAACTCATCGACGGCGTACTCCTTTTTGGATGCCATCAGGCGAATTTGGTCACCCTTGTGCAGCGTGCCATCCATGACTCGAAAATAAACGATGACACCGCGATAGGGATCATAGTAGCTGTCGAAGATTAGCGCGCGCAGCGGCTTCTTGGTGGTGTCTTGGGGCGGGGGTACCTGCTGAACGATCGCCTCCAAAATTTCGTCAACGCCGATGCCCTCTTTGGCCGATGCCAGGATGGCCTCGCTACAGTCCAGCCCGATGACGTCTTCGATTTCTTGTTTGATGCGATCAGGTTCTGCCCCAGGGAGGTCAATCTTGTTGAGAACAGGGATAATCTCTAGGTCATGCTCGAGGGCTAGGTAGACGTTGGCCAAGGTTTGAGCCTCGACGCCTTGAGATGCATCCACCACGAGCAGCGCTCCCTCGCAGGCCGCTAGAGAACGTGAAACTTCGTAGGAGAAGTCAACGTGCCCTGGTGTATCAATGAGGTTGAGCACATAGTCTTCGCCATCTTTAGCGGTGTAGTTCATCCGGGCGGCTTGTAGCTTAATGGTGATGCCGCGCTCTCGCTCCAAATCCATCGTGTCAAGAAACTGGTCTTTCATTTCGCGATCGCTCACTGTGCCAGTCTTGTGCAACAGGCGATCGGCAAGGGTCGACTTGCCGTGGTCGATATGGGCGATGATGCAGAAATTGCGAATGCGAGAGACAGGTGCGTCAGTCATAAAGAGGATGATGGCGGACTTAAAAAAAGGGAGATTGTCACTTAAGTTTAATCGGATTTATCTGTAGACGGAACCAATGATCTTGATGAAACGCTATGGAGACCTTTTAGCAACTGATTGAGCACAATCACCAAAACGGCCTAACGACCGGCTTGCACGAAAGCCCACGAGACATGTGAAAAAACGATCTCGCAAAGGGCACTTTAAGACCACGCACCTCAGACTGGGTGGTGACAAGTGGAGGCAATCAGCTTGTCCTCAAGCTGAGTTTGAGTCATCCGGTTGACTCTGTGTCTCTGAGTTGCCCGTTGTCGGGGAACTTATTGCCGCTAATTAAAGTCAATTCAGTGGATCAGATGAAAAACTTTGCCTTGTTCAGTCTGCTGCCCAACCTACGCCCTCAGCGTTGCCCCAGCTAACATGTTCAGCTCTTCTCATTCACTCTCTACTCGCGACACAGCGCCAACTGATTTGTCTGATATCGCCTCGCAGCAGCAGGGTGCTCCCCTCCCGGAGACCCTGCCGCCTTTGTTATTCGCGGTCGATGAGCAGGGGCGACTGCTGAGTTTTGGGTGGTCGGTGGCCGATGATTTTGGCTTGGATTTGTCTAGTTGGATTGGGCGATCGCTCAATCAGCTCGTGGACAACTTTGTAGCGCTTGACATTGATTGGCAGCGCGATAGTCCGGTAGGGTCTGAGGAGCCTTGGCATTTGCAGTTTGTCACTGGGCAATTGGTTGGCATTGTACAGATGTGCCCGCTGTCTGTTGCCATTGGGCGCCACTGGATGGGGGCCTTCAAAGTTTTGGATTGGTTGCCCAAGGTGGGGGCTGTGCAATCAACCAGCCGAGGCGCGGAACGTCAGCTAACGCGGCTGACATGGTCGATTCGGCGAACTCTTGATCTAGACACCATCTGGCAGCAAACCCTGGGGGAGTTAGCGGCTATTTTTGGGATTGACTGGGGCATCTTTTGTGCCTATGGTCCCCATGAAAAAGTGGCTACGGTGATGGCTACGGCCTCAGCTACAGACACTGAACCACCGGCTTTGGCGACCTTATCTTTTGCCGACTATCCCTGCGTTGCGGCGGCCCTACGTATGCCTACGCCGATCATTGTGGACGATTTGCAGGCGACTGTTGAATCGGGTGAGATCGCCGGAGGACCTCATTTGGTGGCATTTACTCGTCATCATCGCGAGGCCAACGGCTTGATTGTGCTGAAATCGCCCTCGACCTGTGCTTGGAACAGCTTAGACATGTCTTTATTTCAAGCAGTGATGGATCAGGTCGGCACTGCGATCGCCCATGCTCACCTGTTTCGTGATGCCCAGGGACTGACGGATGAACTACAGGCCGCCAACCAAAGGCTGCTACAAAAGCACCATGAGCTTGAAGAGGCCCGATACCAAGCAGAAGAAGCCTCCCGCCTAAAAAGCGAGTTTTTAGCGAATACTTCCCATGAGCTGCGGACCCCTTTAAACGGGATGATTGGTTTTCTGCGACTCATCTTAGATGGCATGGCCGACGACCCTGAAGAGCAAGATGAGTTTTTACAGGAAGCCCATAAATCTGCCATTCACCTCCTGAATCTAATCAACGACGTGCTCGACATTGCCAAGATTGAAGCGGGCAAGATGCAGATCGATATGTCCCAGGTGCAGTTGAGCGAGCTGTTTGCCGATGTCGAAAACTTTACTCGACCGCAAGCCGAGCGCAAAGGCTTAGAATTCAACATTCTGCAACCTTTGACCCGTGATGAGATTGTCATCAACGGTAATTATCAACGGCTGCTGCAGGTCATGCTGAACTTAGTGGGGAATGCGATCAAGTTCACCCATGAGGGGCACATCACCATCAGCGCTGAGCTCAAATCACAAAAAGTCCATTTTCAAGGTCAAGAGTGGCCCGGCATTGTCAAGGTGAGCGTCGCAGACAGTGGCATCGGCGTCTCTTTAGAAAAGCAGGATCGTCTGTTCCAAACCTTTAGCCAGGTCGATGGTGAGCGTACCCGTCAGTACGGGGGTACGGGCCTGGGGCTAGCGATCTCCCAACGATTGATTGAGGCCATGGGTGGGGTGGTGCAGTTTATCAGTATGGGCGAGGGGTTGGGCTCTACGGTGACATTTACAGCGCTGCTGTATCAGGAGCCGGTGCTGGTTGAGTAAAGCTGGGGCGAATGTCGTAGTTCGTGGCGAGTATGCTGGCAAGCGCTTCCCACTGTTCGGTGGCAACGAGTTCAGTCAACTCTTGTAAAGCCTGTTGATAGGTGTGGAGCGATCGCAAGAGTTCCGCCCGATTGTATTGGGCCATCATGATGCCTAACTCGGGGTGCCCTCCGCCAACCCGGCTAGTATCGCGAAATCCTGAACTGGCAAATGCCCTGGCAAGCTGACGGATAGTCGGATCAGGCTCCTGTAGACAGGCTTGGATCAAGCTACTGCTGACCATAACCGGTAAATGGGAAATCCAGGCGACGGCGCGATCGTGGGCCGCGGGTGAGCAGGTGAAAATCTCTGCTTGCAACGCGGTGACGAGCTGAGTCAGGCAGGCGATCGCCGTTGGTGGAGTCGCTGCAGTGGGCGTGATCACGTAGGCTCGATGGGCAAACAAGTTAGCTTCGGCTACGGCAATGCCGACCTCGCTTTTGCCGGCCATGGGGTGACCACCGACAAAGTTAGGCCAATGGGGTTCAATGGTCTGAACGACGGCTCCCTTGACCGAGCCGACGTCGGTCAAGACCGTGGTCGGCGATAAATGCGCCACTAAATCAACCGTGATGGATGCGAGGGTATGAATTGGTGTGCACAGAAAAACGATGTCTGCTGACTGCAAGACCTGCAACTCAGTGTCAGCATGATCAACAGCTCCTCGGGCGATCGCGGTTTCACAAGTGGCTGAGCGACGAGCGACCCCGATCACTTCATGGCCCAATTGGCGAAAATCTAAGCCCAGCGATCCCCCAATTAAGCCCAGTCCGACGATGCCAATTTTCATAAGATACTTGGAACACAAACGCTCACAGCCCGCCTCAAAGCTTAACGACTTTTGAGAGAAACGCGATGGAAGTTCAAGCTAGTGTCAAGTTCTGTATGAACCATTAGCTAGATCTTGCCGTTACTGCAAATGATCTGTTAACCAGGAAACGTGATCGCCCAAACTCCGCCGTTGCCCAGCCTCTATGTCGAGTATTTCCAGGCCGCATCGTGTTGCCTAAGGACATTCAATGTTTGCTCACCTGGGGGCAAATCTTGGTGTCGCTGCACGCGACGTTACTCTGAATGGGCAGCCTGAGCTCATACGATTACGTGAGAGGATCGCGATGGGCAACTCAAGTTAGTACAGCTTCTTAGAGAACAAATGCAAGATGTCTTTGCCTGATCGGCACGCTGCCATCTCGAGTTGCAGGTTCGCGTCACGACCATTTATCTCAATTTTTAGAGGGTAGCGCTAAAGTTAGATGCCATGTTTCCAGTCGATCCTGTTGGTACCATAATTGAGCCATGTCAGCTGAACCGCCTGGGAGCTCATCTGCTCTGACGTTGGCTGTTGGTTGACCTGGAGAAGTTCCGTTTGCTCGCTACTCAGTTTCTGATTCAACGCGTCCATGAAGCCCCCACCTACATCCGACGAAGTGGCTATGTTGCTCGAAAGGTATGCTCAGGGCGAGCGTGACTTTTCGGGTCTTAGCCTCAGCGAGTGCAACCTTGCCGGGGTCAAGCTACCACACATCATCCTGCGAGGGGCCACCCTCAAGGTGGTGAATCTCAGCACTGCAAATCTGAGCCAGAGTGATTTGACCCGAGCGGTGCTCAATGTCAGCCGAATGAGCAGCATCAATTTGAGTCAGGCTAACTTGCATCAAGCTCAACTCAATGTTGCTAATCTGATCCGGGCGGTGCTGGTGGGGGCCAATTTATCAAACGCTTCTTTGGTGCGTTCAGAACTGCTGCGGGCGGACCTCAGCAATGCCAATCTGAGTCTAGCTAATTGCCAAGAAGCCGATTTGCGCGAGGCGAGGCTGCGCTGGGCCAATTTGGATAGAGTCAACCTGAGCCAGTGCAATTTGCGCAATAGCAATCTGATGGGGGCTAATCTGAATCATGCTCAGGCCAATTCGATCAATTTGGAGGGAGCCGATCTTAGCGGTGCGACGCTGATTGCGGCTGAATGTCGCCATGCTAACTTGCGCATGGCAAACCTGAGCGGTGCAAACCTCAGGGGGGCTAATTTGCGGTGGGCCGACCTGAACGGTGCCAAGCTACAGGAGGCGGATCTGACCGATGCTAAGCTCAGCGGTGCCGAACTGATCGGTGCTCAGCTACAGGGGGCAATCCTAGAAAATACAACGTTGGTGCATGTGGATTTGAGTCGCGCGAACCTGCGTGATGTGCGCTGTGTCGGATCTGACCTATCGGGGGCGATGCTGACGGGAGCAAAAATGCACGGGGCGATCGCCTACGATGTGCAGACTGCTGAAATTGTCTGTGAATGGCTTGATCTGAGCCCGATGGCAGAGCAGTCTCAGCGACGTTACTTCAACACCGGTGAAGACATTCACAGCTTTCTTAACCAGCGTCCACCCCAAGTGAATATTGTGGTGGATGCCGTGATGACGCCATCGGAACATGCGGCTTTGGCGACCATCTTCTCAACATTAGCGTCGGTGAGCCCACTATTCTCGCGATCGCCAAATGTCGAACTGACCAATCGTCACACCGTCCTGACCTTTAAAGCGGCACAAGAAGCTGAACTGTTAGCCATTACGTATCTGGCGACTTGGCCGTTTCAAGATGGAGAGAGGGTACAGCAGACTTTAATCAAGCTGATGGAACAGGGCCGCGCCTTGCCCCAGCAAGCATTTGTTCAGGAAGAATCCCAACGAGAACTTGATTGGGTCATTGATATGCTGGGCCAGCAGGATTTCCCGGCGATGTCAGAACTGGCCCACGCCCACGCGTTTTTTACTCAGCCTTTGCAAGTGCGATTGGTGAATACCCACCGGTCCCTGTTGGAGCTCTATAGCAATCCGCGGTTTGGTCTACGCAACTTGTCATCTTTCGAGGGCATGTTCCCGTTGGATGGGCCTAGCGATACCTCTTCCCCTGCTCCCTCGATTGAGGACTACCTCGCATTCATCGCGGCGAGCTAGCTCGCCATGGGTGCCCCCGTGCCACACTGGGCTGCGGCTTGCACTAGCGTCACGAAGTTTGGGCATCTGGCGAGTGGCTGGTGAGTACTGGCCGATATCCGGTTCACGCTTTTTATCACTGGAAAGACAGGTGTTCTGCCATCTTCAAGCAACTCAATGCTCTTGGCAATGTTCCAATGGCTTGTTCACGGGCAATGGGAGCATTCAAGGTAATGCAGTACAGCCTGGTAGGCGCAGACTTTAAAACCAATTCTCTGTAATAGCGTTACAGATTTGAAGAGCCCCCGCTGTCGCTGCCCCCTTGAAAAAGGGACTTTGAAGAATCTATGTGTAGTCGTGATTCGCAGAAATAGTATAGGAGACGGGGTTTGGGGTTAAGAGACACGTAATTCAGTCGTGAGCCACGATGGACCTGAGGAACCTGGGTTAACCCCGCGTAGAACGGCGCGATCGCCCGATCCACCCGACAAATATCCCTCCCACCAGCATAATCGCCAGGGGATAACTACGCTCAGGGACCGAGGCATTGAGTGGATCACCCGGATTGGTCAATGTGTCTTCCCCGACTTCGACCTCTCGGTCAAACCGGTCGGGGTCGTTTTCCGCTGCCTTTAGGGCCTCCCGCTGGCGATCGTTGACCAGCACTAACATTGAAGAGTACGGTGTCACAATCTCCGTCCGTTTCGCGATCTCGTGGAGCCGATCCAACGTTTCAACCTCGGCGACATCCTGGTGGCGACTCAGCCAGCGAATGGCCTGACGGGCCGCAATTGGTTGCCAGTCTTCCTCGGTTTTCGTCCCTGGGGCGGTGGCGGCATTAGGCAACACCGCCCACTGATAGCCATCCATCACAGTCGTTCCCGTTTGCTGCTCAGTGGCAAAGCGTGCGATCGCGGCTGCCACGGTGCTGCTCACCCCGCCGTGGGAATCGGCCAGGCGCTGCTGCAAGGCGTCAGCATAGGCCGTCGGTACATCACCGCCTAAATGTACTAACCACAAGGATCCGAAGACCTCAGGCACCGCTGTGGCATCGTCCTCCAGTTCGTAGTTGCCAGCGTCTGTCAGCACTAGCACTGCGTCGTAGGTTGCCGACTCCCGCAGCTTATCCCATTGGCTCAACTGGTCTGTGAGGAGCAAGCTGCCGTAGAAAGAGAGAGTGTGAATTTCAGGTGCCGTCGCGAGTTTCTCCTCAGACATGCCCGTCGCCGACGTCATAAACCAATCAACGGTGTTGTGCTTAGCCAGTGCCGCAACCTGATCGAGGGCAAGGGCGAGCTCGTCAGTGCGATCGCCCATACTGCGAGAGGTATCCAACACCACAGCGAATCGTTGATTGATGAGCGCTGGTGCCTGATCTTGGGTTGTTGGGGTAGCCTCTACCACATAGCCTGCATCCAACGCAACCGTGTGAGCTCGTGGTGGCGTCGGGGCGGCCGCGGCGATCGCGGGTTCGTACCATACGTCTGCCGCTGCTTTCAACGGGTGACCCTGGCGGATGCGCTGGGTTTGGTTGGTCCAATACAGGTTGCGCTTTTCCGTGAGTTGGGGCAGCGGCCAAGCTCCGTCCTGCTGAGCCACCTGATACGTCATCCAGAGATGAGTAATGCCCGGGCGACCGGCGCGGCTCCGACGGGGAATCGGAAAGACGCGCAACCGATATTGCCGGGGACCCACTTGCTCTAGCAGAGCCGGATCTTCTGCCCGAGTCACTTGCGCTCGTTCAATTT
The DNA here is from genome assembly GCA_050331235.1 of Leptolyngbyaceae cyanobacterium. Taxonomy (GTDB): domain Bacteria; phylum Cyanobacteriota; class Cyanobacteriia; order Phormidesmidales; family Phormidesmidaceae; genus Halomicronema. The sequence continues at coordinate 21,617 of JBHJHA010000058.1, read as the reverse complement.
CTTGTTTGTAAACGGTTTGTGCAGCCCCCCGCGGCGACACCACGAAGCGATAACGCTCAGTCATCTCTGCTTCCGCCAGCCAGAGTTCCGTAAATACGGCACTTTCAGGCAGTGAAAACTGGTAGACAATCTCCTGATCTTCACGGGCGGGGTTTTCGTAGCGCTCGTATAGCGTGACTTCGGCCCAGTCGCCCTGGGGCTGCACCGTCACTTCCTGTTGGGTCAGCGCTACCACGCGATCAGTAATGTTCAGTAGGCTGGCTTCGATTGAATCACGTTCAACGGTGGACTGTAGCGCGTGCTGTATGGCATCGGCTTCAGTTTTTTGAATCGGCGTATCAAAAAAGTCAGCATATAACCCCGCTGCTGTTTCGGGATCCGTGCGATCGCCCTGATATAGAAACGGCGATATTAGCGCATTGTGCCATTGCTGCAGTTGCTTAGCTCGGCGGGCCGTCACGGGCAGGACGTCCGGATACCAAGCCTCAAGATTGTTGGCCGACTGCCAAGTGCTGATGTAGCGATACTGCATCAAATAGGCATTCAGCAACCCTTGACGAATTTGTGGTGATTTCTGCAATAGGGTTTGTCGAGCTGCTACGGTTGCTGGCGGCTGGCTCAACAATGCAAAGGCTGGCGTCTGGGGCTGGGGGGCTGTCAGCCAAAACAACCCACCCATCACCAATATCACAGATCCAGTCGTGGCCCAGGCTTGAGCCTTGCTAAACTGCTGGCCAAACGCATGGTGAATGCGTGCCCAAGACTGCGAAAACAGGATGACCAGCGCATAGGGCAGCCCGACAAACAGCGTGGTACTGAAACCGAATAATGTGAAGAACCCGACCACCAACAGCGATCGTAAGCTGCTGATTAGCAAAAACTCGATTAAATCTAAGACACTTCGGGGCTGATATATCTGCCAAGAGATGACAAGCTGCTGAATGATGCCACGGACCCAGTCAAACCGGAAAAACCCCTCCAGCAATGTCCAGAGCAGCGGCACCGTGTAAAATAGCAGAATGGTCCCAACATAAACGCCCGCCAGCCTCACCACCGTGTGGGCAGCCATTTGAAACCGAGCCAGTCCCTGACTGTATGCAGCGTAGCCAAAGGCCAACTCCATTGTGACGGTGGCGATCGCCAGAGCCCCTGCCACCACCATCACCGTGCTGGCAGGCGTCAGCTCCCGCAACACAAACATGCGTAAAATGCACAGCGCCATGATGGGGGCTTCAACGCCATAAAACAGCCGCATTAATCTCCCCGGCTGCTTTCTCAACTGCCTTAGCCCCAGTACGGTGCAGAGCGGGGGGACTGCCAGAAAGCCCACTAGCGGCACCACAAACGGAAACGGCACCTGCCCCGTAGCCAGTGCCGTAATTAATGGGACACCCACAAAGGGCAAGAAACCGAGATAGACCATCATCAAGAACAGGGCATTCCATCCCCAAAAGATGGTGTGGCAGGCAACCTTGCCGAGAACTTTGGCCAACCGTCGTGACGACTGGGGCTGAATAAAATGCATAGGTTTAGGGAAAGGAGAGTTAAGAGCAGCTATCGTCTCTATCCTGGCGAGCAAAATTATGAATGCCTAGACTCAAATCGTCGGATTAAGTCGGAGAGTGCTCCAGGGACTGATGACAGGAGCATAAGCAGAGCTTCAAAGTTGCTGCCGTAAGTTGCGGACATCTTAGAAGCCAATTATCGTTATCAACTTTGCAAAGACAGCACGGCGTGCTTGGACGGTGTGCTGTGGGCATTTCAGTCTACTAACGGGCCCCGCTCTGTGCAACGAAAAATTTGAGCCGCCTCGCTGGATCGCGATCGCCGGCAGCTGGATGGATTAATTACGCCACAGCTCATCTTCCGGCCAGGGCGCAGCGGTAGCGGGCTGCTCTGCCAGTAGCGCCGATAGCTCCTCGGCAAAAGGGTCGTGGGTCCGGTAAGCCTCCCAGCGGCCGGAGTCAAAATAACCAATGCGCCAATGACCATGCATGTAATGACCATTGTCAGCTAATGAGCCGCTGTAGCGAATAGGATTGGGGGATGTCGTGAGATATCGCTTGATAAAGAAAATGCGATGTCCGAGCACTTCACCTTTAATGTGTGACTCACCTAAATAGTTACTGTCAAGGATGCGCCCGTCTACGACATTCCCCCCTTGAAGCAGGGTTGCCTGAAAGTGAATGGGCTGCTTGCCCTGCCAATAAGCCCCCAGCCAACATCCGCTAATATCTGTTGTCGTTATATTCATGACTCTGAACCCGGTGATTGCTCACTGTCATCTACGTTGAACCTTGTACACACTCGCTAAAGCGTTGTTAACTGACATCGCCTATGCGACAGCGGATTACCGCTCGAACCCGTAAGCGCAGAGGTCGTCTCCATGCAGAAACCACTTGCCAGTACGATAAAGAAGAAAGGCAGCAGTTATAGACCGTTATGCGACTCTATGTAGTTTCGGCGCTATTGATAGCTTTCCTTGCTATCTTATTCGCGCTTCAAAACACAAATCTGGTTACAATTCAATTCTTTATTTGGGAGTATCAGCAATCCCAGGCACTGATACTTTTAGGAAGCTTAGCGATTGGGGTCATCATCGGTTTGCTGGTTTCCATACCTGCCGTCATTCGTCGCAATGTCCGTGTTTCGAGGTTGCAGCAGCAGACTGAGAACCTGACACAACAGATCGAAGACAAAGCCGCTGCCGTTCGTTCAGAGGCGGAAAAAAACCAAGCCGTTAAGCTCAATTATGAAGAGTTGCTCAACTCATTGGACATTTTAGAACCGACAACGGGTTTGATTAGACATCGTCTCTTGTCTAAGGCGATCGCGGCCCAGCTTGCCCGTTTGCAAAAACAAGCTGACGTCGCACAAGTTCCTCCTTACAGTGTCTTACAGCTTAAAGTCGTCCCCGTTGTCGAAAACGGCAGCTCGCTGCCGGAGATGTTTGCTGCAGTGGCCAATACCCTACAGCAGCAAGCCTTACCACAAACCTGGTTCTATAGCGATGGTCAGGGCCAATTTGCCGCCACCAATGCCGGCATGGACACCAAAGCAATTACCCACTACGGTGAAAAGCTCCAGGCGGCTATCTTAGAAAATCCGCCCGTATTATCGACTGGCCAAACCATGGAAATGGATGTCAGCGTGGGTGGTGCGATCGCAGATTCTGTAAACGCGACGAGTAGCGATGACTTGCTCCTGACCGCCGACAAAGCCTTGGAACAAGCGCTCCAGCGCGGTCGCAATCGCGTCAGAATTTTGTCTACTACCTAACCTGCCGCTCCTATGCGGCTCCCTTACTTCGCGAGTGATCATGACATCGACGTTTACTGTCCCGCTGAAGTCTCCCGGATTTGCTGCACCTGTGCTTAACTGTTTGCTGTCCTTCACCCGTCTAGGAGGATTAGACCGATTTACGCTCGCCCCCTTGCCCGCCTGATTGAAGAGTTGCAAAAACTACCGGGTGTCGGCCCCAAGACCGCTCAGCGATTGGCATTACACTTGCTGAAGCGATCTGACGCTGAGATCCAGGCATTTGCCCAAGCGCTAGTGGATGCTAAAGCCCAGATGGGTTACTGCTCTGTATGTTTTCATCTCTCTGCAGAGCCGGTTTGCGATATCTGCAAATCTAATAACCGCGATGCTCAGACCCTCTGCGTGGTCGCTGATTCTAGAGACGTGATTGCCCTCGAAAAAACGCGAGAATATCGCGGGAAATACCATGTTTTGGGGGGGCTGATTTCTCCTATGGAAGGTATCGGGCCAGAGCAGCTCAATATTGGTCCTTTGGTACACCGCGTCAACAAGGACAACGTGCAAGAGGCGATTATTGCCATCAGTCCCAGCATTGAGGGCGACACGACCACGCTCTACGTTGGCCAGTTGCTCAAGCCATTTACTAAGGTGACGCGCATTGCCTTTGGGCTGCCCATGGGCGGCGATTTGGAATATGCGGATGAGGTTACTCTAGCTCGTGCCTTAGAGGGGCGCAGGGCGCTTGATTAGAGCCCCGATATCCCGAGAGCCCAGGGCCCGTTCCTTCTCGCCCTTCCCTGGGGGGCGCAGGGCGCTTGATTAGAGCCCCGATATCCCGAGCTAGCGGGTGGCAGTGTTACGTCGCTACTGCCAAGCTATTGCCAATTTTCTCGCCGTAGTAATGGGTTCACAAGTTCGTTCAGCCCTTCACCCACCAGTGATAGCCCTGTCACCATCAGCGTCAGCGCCAGCCCCGGAAACAGCGCCGTCCACCAAATCCCCGTGGGCAAAGCATCTAGGGCCTGCCGAATATCGGCTCCCCACTCTGGAGTCTGCTCAGGCAGTCCTAAGCCTAAAAAGCCCAACCCGCCCAAAATCAAAATGGCGTCCGCCGCATTCAAGGTAAACAAGACAGGAATGCTCTGCACCACATTGAGGAAGAGGTAGCGGTTGAGCACTGTCCAGGTAGAAGCGCCCATGGCCTGAGCCGCCTCAATGAATAGCTCCGTTTTGACGCTGACCGTGTGATTGCGCACTACACGGTAATACTGCGGTATGTAGGCAATGCTGAGGGCGATCGCGGCGTTGATCACGCCCCGCCCCACGACAAATGCCAGTGTGACCGACAGTAACAACCCTGGTAGCGTGTAAATCGTATCCATGAAAAACAGGAGGATGCGATCGAGCTTACCGCCTAGGTAGCCACTGACCATGCCCAAGGGCACACCAATCAGCACACTCATGAGTGTGGCCAGGACCACCACCTGCCAAGCAGCTCGAGTGCCAAACAGAACGCGAGACAGAACGTCATAGCCCTGGCGCGTAGTGCCCAGCCAATGCTCTGGTGAGGGCGGTTGATGCACCGGATTTTGTAATGCTGCAGTGGGATCTTGCAAAATGCCCCATGATTGCAGTACGGGTGCCAAGAGGGCAATCGCAATGAAAGTGGCGGTGATCGCTAGGCCCATCACCATGAACAGTACCGAAATGTTGGCTCGACCCTGGGGATAGAGCCGGCGCAACCAAGCAAGCGCGCCGTTGGCTTTAACAGTAGTCATGGCGGTTGAGTCAACAGACAAGGGCTATTATGGCAGACGCCGGCACCTGAGTCGCCTCATCAAGGCGCGGCCGCACCGCCACTATGGTGTGCCTAAGCCTTTGACAACGGATTTGTGGGTCAACAAGGTTTCTAAGGTGATGCGCCCTCCCTTGAGGCCACGCTGTGATGACATGCCCAGGGCGATCGCGCTTGCTTGGGTGGGGTTTCGCTGAAACCGAGGAGAGGCATTGACGTAAATCGAAGCACTGCGAATTTGACTGGCAAACTGCACACTTTCTCGATACGAGTTGGTGACGATACAGTCAGCATGGCCGCTGCTGTAGCGATTGACCAAGGCGATCGCCGTAGTGAGGTCTGGTACCCTGGCGACGAGTACCGTCTGATTAAGTTGAGATTCTTTCCATAGCTCCTCTTCGGCGGGAATGGCAAACGGCGAAATTACTGGAGCCGCCACTTCTTTAACCGTTAGATTGTGTTCTTGAAGCGAGGCTTTGAGCTCTCGCAGAGCAACCGCTGATACTTTATCGTCCAAAAAGATCTTTTCGACGCCGTTAACCGGCTCTGGATTGCCCCGATGGCTGTCAGCGACGATTTTAGCGACCACCCCGGCTGGGGCGGTCTGGGCCCAATAGAGATAGCAATTGGCGATTGCGGTGGCTAGGCTAGGCGAGTTGGCCTCACGAACGATTTGCTGTACTAAACTTGTCCGCCCATAGGGAATCAGCAAGTCAAGTTCCGTGGTTTGCATGAGCCAACGTCGTGCCGCTTCGCCCTCATTGGGAGAAATCGAAAGAATGACTTCTTCTGGCAAGTCAGCTTGAGATAACACGGTCTGAAAGACATCGGCGATCGCCTGGTTAGTCTGACTGGCCTCATGCCCGCCCTTGAGGATTAACCCATTGCCCGCTCGCAGACATAATCCTGAGGCTACAATCGCCAACTCTGGAAAAGCCTCATAGGCAAAGGCAATAATACCCAGGGGCTCTCCCAGCAGATAGGAATGCGCTGTGGGCGCGATCGCCTGCTGCGAACCGTATGCAAAACTGGTTACCGAGTCGAGATGAGCCAGTCGCTCTAAAATCGTGATAGCCGTGTTGAGCCGTTCGGGTGTCAACTTAAGCCACTCAACGACCAAGTCAGGTACCGCCATCTCCAGACTGGCTTCTAGATCGAGCGTATTGGCTTCTAAAATCGTCGCCGTCGCCTCGCGAAATGCCTGGGCGGCTAAATGTAACACCTCTGTAGTGGGCCCAATTCGATTCAGCGCTTTAGCAGCCTGACGGACCTGACGGATAAGCGCCGAAAGCTCGGCCAAAGACTGAACGGAGGTCATTGCATCATTCCAGGAGCGAACACGGTTGAGCTCAGCGACGACAAGAGAGCCAAAACACTACTAAAAATAGTAATGCGACAGCTGCCACCGTGAGCAATCGCAAAAACATTCCTAAACTGCTGGGGGGTTGCAATATCGCTAACAGCAAGACAAACATCCCTACCCCAAAGAGCATCGTTGCCAAGGGCAAATAGTGATTGCTGAGTACCGAATGATCCAACCGCCACTGATGCCCCGTCCAGTACCACACCCGCTTGTAGGGATAGTGGGTGGATAACTGTTCGAGTAAATATCCGTCATCCTTGACGACAAAAATTTGCTGACATCGATTGCAACCAAAGGCCTCTGTCAGCGCGATCGGGGTCAAGACACCGCTACGCCGACAGGGGCAGGGATACTCTGCGTTAAGATCAATCTTTTGAGCTTTTCTAGAGCGCACAGTGGCAGTGACCAAGGACATCCAACTGAGCAAAGCTGAGACCCGGATAAGAGTCTCTCACACCATAACGAACGCAATTTCAGAAGGCAAGCATACGAACACTCACCCACCAGAAAATGCTGCTATCAATTCTCGCATTGTTGTCTAGGTGATGGCTCCATTGACCCTCTACATACCCGAGCTAGTTAACAGTGGCTTCAGTTTCTACCGTCTGAGTTTCTACCGTCGGTGTGGGATCTGTGGGTTGCTCAACAATGACCCCAGCCGGTACGTCATTAGCCGCCGCCGCATCAGGTACCGTTTGTACGTCATTGAGAATGGGTTCGACTGTCGGTACCGGAGCCGTGACCCCGCCAGCTGCCCCAACTCCTGGATCAGTATTCGGCGCTGGCGCTGCCCCGCCACCTGTGGGATCAAAGGGCACCCCTTGAGGTTGAGTGGGATTGCCCGGCGGAGTAAAGTCAGGATTGCCTGTTGGGTCGTTATTACCTGGCGGCTCAAATCCGTCATTGGGATTAATCACCGGCTGCTCCATCGGCAGATCGGTCGGATCCTGAGGTATTCCCCCCGTTCCCCCTGTTGGGTCAAACGGAGTCGGCTGGGTGGGTGCACCCCCGGTTGCATCAGGTACTGTCGGCTCACCCCCTACGGGTATATCAGGAGTTGTTGGCTGCCCAACTGGATCGAAAGGTTGTTGTGTAGGTGTCGAGGGTGTTGTCGTCGGTGGGTTAGCGCTGCCGCCGCCGATAACAGACGGTCCGCTGGTTGGCGTTGGCGGCACAAATGGGGCCGGGGTGCCGCTGTTCGTTGTCGGGACCCTAGAGCCCATCTGGGTAGTCGGAGTCGCTCCGGCTGGCTGACTGGCACCAGAGGGCGTCGCTAAAATGCCCGGTGGTACATTGGCCTGACTAGGCAGTGCACTCGGTGGCGTGTTGGCAAACCAAGAGGACATCAAAGCGCGATTTGCAGAACGCCTGGACGGTCCTTGATTGAAATTGTCAAGGTTGCCGACGCGATCGCCCGACATCATCGACACTGGAAAGCCACTGGGCGTATCGCTAGGAGACAATAACCAGCTGGTCGAAACGCCCAACTGAGCATCTACACTAATCAGCTCAGGATTGAGTAAATAGCTGCTCTCAAAGCCTTCTTGGGTTTGGATACCGGCCCAAGTCTCTTGACGCACTGGATCAGTCGGAGAGCCAGTACCGACGTAGTCAGGATTATCAAGATCCAGCCCTTCTACCAAAGGACTAGTCTCGTAAAACAAGCGCAAGTCGAACTCTAAAACTTGAATAGCGTCGTTTTCAATAACTGCCAAATTACCAGCATTCAACGCAACCGAACGGCCAGTTTCGGTCGAAACCTCGACCGGGCCTTTAGGACTATCTGTGAGTACCATCACCACTGTGCGGCCGGGACAATTTGCAATCTCAGCCGGTGGCGCCGCTTGCACACAATCTTGACGAGGGATATGCCGCACGACCAAAGCGGTGCCTTGGATTCCCGTGACCGCACTTGGGGTTTGAATATTGCTGGGGCCTTGTCCGGGGGGAATTAAAAACAGCGCTGTCCCGTTCGACAATCTAAAGTCTCGGGTGTTGGGAACAAACCAAAAGGTTGCTCGCTCACCGACCCGAGCCAACGAGCCGTCATTAAATCTCAGCTCGGCTCTGGCATTCTCAAACGTCCGCAGCGCATCTCCCCGAGCCAACCAATCAGTCAAGTTTGCCCGCCGAGCCGTTTCGCCCTCAGGAATCAGCTCAACCCGGTTATAGACAGACTCCACATCAGCTCGGGTCAAAGGTACTTCCGCATGGGCAGGCAGGTGGCCTATGGTAAGCGCACTCGCTGACACCAGCCCAGTCAAACTAGTGAATCCGAATAATGACTTGAGGAATAAGTGATTCATAAATGACCAGTTCGAAAGTTTAACTCACGAAACACGCCGTAGATGGCCCGAGGCTGGATAGCGACAGTCAACAATGGATCATTGAGAACATACAGACCGGGCGGTAGTAAACCATCTAGGTTTGTACACATCGGCGCAGAGCGTCAGCTACAAATAATGGTTCGCAAACTACATCCTAGTTTTGACAGTTGCTCAGTAATTCCAACTATAACTTAAACGTTCAATCCAAACTTTTCGTAAAGAGTACGAAGACTTTTGTGAAAAATCCATGAAGTTTCTGGCCGAATACGGCCCCGCACTTGCACCTCTCAATATCCTCTGGTTTGCGCTAATACCGCGTTGTGTCTGAACCTCGCGATCTTAGACGCTCGCAAACATCAGCAAATAGAGGTGTCAAACAGCGGCATGACCATCAGCCTAATTATTCATTCTGCATATCCGAATCTTGGCATGGCTGATGATCGGCGTCACCACCCGATAGACCGATTTTTGACCCTGGATCGACCAGGACTGTCGCCGATGTCATTGATCGCCTCCCAAGCAACCCACCCAGCTTTTTTAGTTGGGGGCTGGGTCCGTCTCAGGGGCTAAATCAGGACCTGGAATAATGACGCCTGCCGGTAAGTCATCACCGCTGATATCAGATTCGTTGGTGGGGGCTCCAGATTCTGTGTCTGGGGCTAGCGGCTCCGTCAAATCTTGCTCTAAATCTGTCGATTCGTGGGGGGAAGGGAGTAGGTTGTCGGCTTCTTGGGAGGGGCGCTCTTCAGGGATTGGCTCTGAGTTAGGCGGTCGTGCTGGGTCTCCGTTGGGAAATAACCATCCTCCCCCCTCCGGTAGATTGCCATCAGGGGCCAGAAATTGTGGATCTAACAGATATTCTCCAGTGAATCCCGGTTGCTCTTGTAAATCATCCATGATGGCCTGACGGATCGCGGCGATCGCGGCGTTGTTGTCATCATGGTTAGGCTCGGCTAAAAATAATCCCTGGACGAAAGGGCTCGTCTCGTAAAACAGGGCCAAATCGAAGGCAAAAACGTACAGATTGTCACCATCGACAATGGCCATCTGTCCAGCGGAGAGGTCTACATTGCGACCATCGCGTAATCGCACATTTAAGGGGCCGCCATCGCCATCAGATAGCACTATGACTGCCGTGCGCTCGATGGGGGCGGCCATCGCGGTGTCTGAGTCCGCTGCTGTATTGAGCTCTAGAGCTGAGGGGGGGGCGGCAAAGTGGCGGACGACCAGCGCCGCCTCACCAGTTGTGGTGATCAGGGTGGGGGTCTCAATGGTGCTGCCGCCTTGCCCAGGTGGAATCAGAAACAGCGCTGTCCCCGCTGTCAACTGCAGGGTCCGCGTCTGGGGAACAAACCCAAAAATAGCCAGCTCTCCCACCCGGGCAAACGAGCCATCGTTGAAATGTAAGTCGATTTGAGATACTAGGCCGGTGCGGATGCTATCCCCAAAACCGAGGCGATCGCTCGGGCGTATCGGTCGCGTTGGTCCCCCGCGCAAAACCAGGTCTACCCGATTGCGGAATGACTCAACGTCAGCCTGTAACAACGGAGTGGCGGCTGCGGCCATGGACGGCGCTAGGAGGTGGAAAAATAATGCATGGGCGAGACTTGCCAGTCCTCCCCTTAGAAGGTGATATTGGCTCATAGGCATCTACAGGGTCGTCCTCAATCACTTGCGGATATATCGTCTATAGCAAAAAAGAGTCTAAGCTTGCCCTACTGGCTCCTGGCAATATACCCCTTTGGCCGTTTGCGTTTCACGACTCCTGAGTTTTAGGTTGGTTGCGTCTCGATTCATTCATTAACGTAGACAGGTCTGTCAGCGCAACCCTAGTGTGAACTCATGCAAATGTGTGGACTTATTCAAACAAAGAGAACAGCTTGATTTGTGGAGCCGCTAGTGGTCAGTCGTTTTATCACGCTTTCATCTTGGACCCTCGGTTGGTGTTTGGTTGCTGCTAGCCTTCAGCCGTCGTCGGCCAATGCAGAGGATGTCAAAGTGGCCGCCATGGCTCAAAAGTATGGGGCCGGCGATCGCTCCTATACAGACCGCTGGTCAACTGCTCAAGGAAACCCGCTGGAGGCCACTGATCGCCGGCAAGGCGCGAGCCAGGCACCGGTATCTAGGACAGAGCAAAACTTGGCAACTCAGTTGGGCTCCCCGACAAGTGAGAACGATGTCAGCGAGCCTCTGGCGACGGCCGCCATACCCAGGACATCTCTCGACACCTCAACTTCGAGACTGGCTAATCTGGGGCTGGAAAGCTTAGCCCCCCCAGCAGCTCCAGAGCTTGAGTTTAAGCTTGAGCCTGCCGACAAACCGCAAAAAAGTGTAATCCCTTTGCTGGATGAGTTTCTGGCTGCTCCAGTCACGTCCTCGCAATCCATTGCTTTGAGCCCCCCGACTACTACGGACGATCAACCAGCGACTCCCGTGTCGTTAGATGCTCCTGCCACTACTATTGGACAAGACCCTGAGCTAGGCGTCATTGAAGTCTCTGAAGTGCAGCGGGACGACGAACTCGGTGAAATTCGCCTACGTCATCCCCTCCAAGACCCTGAGCTGGGCATCATTGAGCTGCAGCAAATTGCACCGCCGCCAAGACGTCGTCCCTTTTTGTTTGTGTCTAGCTATGTGTCAGCCAGCAGTAGCGACAACATCTTCTTGGTCGAAGACCCGATACAGGGACGATTTGGTGATAACTTTATTCGTCCGGGTATCAGCCTGACCGCATTTCCAGCAATTGGGCCGGATACCAATCTGCTGATTTCAGCGACAACAAATTTCTTGCGCTATGAAGAACAAAGTAATTCGAGTTACGACGAAGTTCGTTTCCGGGCGGGCATTCGCCATCGATTTTCTGAACGGGCCTATGGGCAGTTCAACCTGAGTCAGCAGCTGCTGTTTGATGAAGGCTACAAAGACCAGTTTTTTACCAACACGGGGTTTGAAATTACGCTGGGCCGCCGCGATCCGTTGACGCCCCGGCTCATCTTGGATAGCTATTACCAAGGCCAAGTGTTCTTTAGTAATCCCGAGGAGTTTAGCAATATTTTAAACTCGGTGGGTGCTTATTTGGGCTATCGCATCAGTCCCCAGTGGGACACTGGTATCGGCTATCGGTTTACGATTTCTGACTTTACTCAGCAAAGCCGCCACGAAGCTTATCAGCGGCTCACTGGGCAGCTCCGTTATTCAATTACGCCTTCGGTCAGGCTGTCTATCTTTGGAGGGCTCAGTGCCGGGCGCTCATCGGAAAGTCGCATCAATTTCGATGATTCTTTCTTTGGTATCAGCTTTGATGCAACGGTCTCGATTTTTTAGGAGCTATCGTTATTGTGTCGTCGTCAATGGCGCGATCGCTTTATCGCAGTTTGTCTCAAAGTCGGCATAAAAGGCAGCGCAATCCCAATAACGGTGGTACAACAGGTAGCATACCGCCCGATTTTGCCCGCTATGCGCTTCTTCCCCCGGCGAAATTCTTCGAACCGTGCTGCTCCGCCGCCTGCTCATCCCGAGCCCCCGGTGAACCACACCGGGAAACAGCCGATTGGCCAGCATTCACCTAGTCACTCACCCACGCTTTCAATGGCACAGGTGGTCCCGACTCTGGGGCGACGGCTTTTAGCCTGGAGTTTGGAGCTCGTTGTGCTCACAGGGAGCATGGCTGGCCCGGCTTATCTCGGTCATCAGCTCAACGAAATCAGCGATGAACCCAAGGCGGAACTCTCGACTACATTGCGAGCGGTACAGCAGCATGGGGCTAAACTCTTAGGCGTTCCTCCGCGATCGCTACCGACGCAAGTGTCGCCTTGGACTAATCTACTGTGGTCAGCGGCGTTAAGCTTACCGATTTTGCTTATTGCAGGTCACGTCTACAGCCTGGGTCGCCACGGCCATAGCTGGCCTAAACGCTGGTTGGGGCTCCAGGTCTTAGCCCTCAATGGGCAGATGCCCGGTATCGGACGAGCAATCATCCGCGAGGTCGTGGGCAAATGGGGCACTCCCTTAGCGATCGCCTATGGCGTTTGGGTCATAGGTGGAGCGTTTCCTGTGATTGGGGCGTTAGTCGGTCTGTCGGGGGTGGCCCTGTTGGCAGAGAGTCTTACGGGATTGAGCAACCGCCCGCGCCGCGCTTGGCACGACTGGATCAGCGGGACTTGTCTTGTCGATCAAGAAACGGGCGCGATCATCCATCTTTCAAGTTTGTGGCAGGCGGAGGCCCAAATTCCCCAGGGTTTGGGCCGGGCCTCTGATTGGATGCGAGCCGTGGGGCCTGCTGCCGTCGTGATGAATCCTGAGGGAGCTCGCTGGCAGGTTGCCGATCTGACCTTACCAAAAGTGGGGATTGGCCTCGGCGTATTGCTGACCTTTGGTAGTTTGCTTGGGGTTGGGAGCTACTTTCTCGTGGGGCGACCGGCGATCTCTACCCCACCGAGTGCTGATGAAACGCTCTACGCTGATTTGGTCTCCACTCTGACCAATCCGGAGCTCGACCCGGCGGCGCGGCGCGCGGCGGTGCTGGCTTTGGGCAACCTGCCTGATGACCGAGTCACGCCGTTGCTCGTAGACCTCATCGCCCAAACGGATGATCCCCTTTGGTTAGATGCCCTCCAGCAGGCGCTGATTGCCCGGGGGCCTGCGGCCTTTGCGCCCCTCCGTCGGCTTAATCAAGGGCTAGCTGCCGATCTAGCCATGCAGGGCGATCCAGGTCTGCACCGCACAACGGTGATTCGATTACAAACGGTGAACCGGATTGTCAACAAGCTACTGCTACTGGAAGCGGGCGATCGCACCGCCGCCGGTGTTGACCTCAGTCGCATGAACCTGGGATTCGTTGGTGAGGGGCATGGTGACTTTCGACTGGTGCTCAAAAATCAGGATTTGTCGGGAATTCAATGGCAGGGGTCAGTGCTAAACCGGGCGCAGTTTCAAAGCACTCGCTTTTACCATCCGGGGGCTGATACCCATGCCGATACCTACGACGATCGCACCGCTGATTTGAGTGGGGCTGATTTGACCTATGCCAACCTCGCGGGCGCTGACTTGACCCTCAGCCGCATGGTCAACAGTGGTCTGCTGAGAGCCGACCTGACCCGCGCTGATTTGACGCTAGCCAATCTGAGCGGTGCCAATTTAGAGCACGCCAGCCTCATCCAAGCCGTGTTAAGCCAAGCGGTGCTGGCCGAAGCCCGTCTTTCTAAGGCTGATTTAACCGAAGCGGAGCTCCTCCAGGCCGATTTGACGGGGGCTCGCCTAGCTGGTGTACAGGCAGCAGGGGCACAACTGATTGCCGCTAACTTGCAAGATGTTGTCGCCAATGCGGCTCAGCTCCAGAGTGCTGACTTGAGTCAGGCTGCCATGACCAACGCCGACTTAACCGATGCGACTTTGCAAAATGCCAACCTGAGAAATACCAACTTGAGTGGTGTAAGCTTTCGCGATGCTGACCTGCGAGGGGTGTCTTTAGCGGGAGCGATAATTGACAATACCGACTTTGCTGGAACGATTTTGATGGAGCCCCAAGCCAAGTCTGAAGGAAGCTTTGTTGAGGCTGTGCCACAGCTCGAAACTGGCGATCGCTACCAGGATGTGGATTTCAGTCGCGGGCTCAACTTTTCACCAGAGCAGTTGTCCTATATTTGTGCCCAGGGAGGACTGCATCCCAGCTGTGGTGCGGCCCAACTGGAATAACGCCTATGCAACGCACTCGTCTGGCTACTCTCGTCTCGGCGATCGCTAATCAATTTTCCCGTTGGGTATTCAACCCTTGGCGACGGATATCGCTAGTCATTATTAGCCTCTTGCTGGGCTTCTTTTTGGCGACGGCAGTTTCCTCCATCGCCGGCCAAAAGGCAGAACTGGATGTGGTGATTTCAGCAATTTTGCTAGCGCTGGTGGAAGCGATTAGCTGGTGGGTCTATCGCCGCCCGCCCCAAAACCTTGCCCGCAAAAACAGTCTGCTCATGGAGGTTACCAATGCCTTCAAGATTGGATTGATTTACAGCCTATTTGTTGAAGCCTTTAAGCTTGGTAGCTAATGGTGATTTTCTAGCCAGCTGAGCTGTAGCAGTGGAAAGTTTGGGTTTTTAGTGAACTAGAGAGATGAACGCTACCGTTGATGAGAACGGGTTGTCGTTCTATCAAGGAGTTGCGACCAGGTATCCTATCTCTGCGAATCACAACTACATATAGATTTTTCAAAGCCCCTTTTTCAAGGGGGCAGCGGCAGCGGGGGATCTGCAAATCTGTAGCGCGATTACAGAGAATTGCTCTAGATTGTTGACTGGGGTACTCGACTGGCCCACATCGGACTCAAGTCGGGCCGCTGGAAGCTGCATCTGCTCAGACAGTTTTGTGGGTAGAACGCCTGCTAGACAGCAACTTTAGACCTTGGTGACCAGCTTTCCCACAGTAAAAACCCAGCCTAATTAAGGAACTGATTGATGAGTTTGGTGAGGGCGCGAGGAGATTTCCGATCTCGCAATGTTATCCGTTTTCCAGATTTCAAAATTAGCTTGACAGTAATGCCGGAGAATTCAGCTTTTGAAATCATCTCCAATGGAAATTCAGTTTTCCTTGACCAGAATTGATTGCCTCGCTTGAGGTTGCAGATATTGTTTTTTCGATCAAAAGTACAAACTAGAGTGCGTTCCCAAAAAATTCCGCTGAAGAAGATTACTCCAGGAGTCACCATGATTCCTAGTATCGTCCAGGCCCACTTGGCCCTTGAAATTTCGTAGTGTCGCATGACGAAATTACTACGGCCTTGATCGTTGAGAAATTGATTGATATCCTCAATGTCTTTTTCGACTACATTGCGACGGAGATGATACTTTTCTGTAAAGGGGGTTTCGATTTCTCGGGTGATAAGCAGCGGGCGATAGGTGTTACCATTGCGCCCTTCATTAATTTGCAATTTAGCTTGCTGCAAGTCGAATAGTTTTGGGTAGGCGGGTTCTTGCAAGGGGTATGCAAAGGCGGTATCAGACATTTCTACTGTCTGGATTTTGCAATCGACTGTGCTTGGTTGACTAGCAGTGCGATCGCAGGTTAGTGACGTCCAACGCACCAGGTTTATACCCGCGATCGCGGGTGCTAGCCACGGCAACGAAAAGAGCACCATCACCATGGTTGCCACCCATAAATATCGGCATTCCAACTTTAAGACAGTGTCAGTTTGCTCAGTGATTTCCATTGCTTGGGCAGTTAGGAGGTCCTCGGTAGTATTCCCCGCAATATCAGCATTTCCGAATAGTTGACTTTATCTGCAATATTTCACAATCAAATGTGGATATTGGGCATTGTGATAGTTCTGAAAATGGTGATTTTGGGGTCGTTTAGCTTCGATATTCACGGGAAAGTATAGTTGGCTCAAACCTTGCTTGCACTGCTTGGGGCTGCTGGTGCCAAAACTGAGCTTTGAGACGCTCCAGCCCTTAGCTCTCTGGTTGACAGTGCGGACAGTAATAGTAGCGTCGTCCACCCGAGCGTTCTTTCACAATTGCGGTGCCACACACGTAGCAACCGTTGCCGTCGCGGCCAAACACCCAATGGCGATATTGACGGCGGGGCCACCCTTGCTGTTTTAGATCAGCCGCAATGTCTAAGTCATTGGTAATGCCGTTGTGGTGGTAGGACTGTTGAGGAATGGCCAACGCCGCATCGGCAAACCGCGCGAGCTGATAGCGATCGCAATCGGTTGGTCGTTTAGTGGGATGAAGGCGGCTGACAAACAAAATTTCGCTACGGAGATAGTTGCCTACCCCACATAAAAAGCCTTGATCCAACAACAATGTGGTAAATCGCCGACGGTAAAAGGCTTTTGCCTGCACCCAGTCCAACACCTGCTCAGGGACTAAGTCTTTGTCTAAAACATCGAGCCCTAGCTTTTGAATGAAGGGGTGGTCTAGCACATCTTCGGCCCGCAGTACCTCAATGTCAGATGCACTGTAGAGCAAAGCCGACTTCCGTTCCGTATGGATGGCAAATCGCAGTTGACGATTTGTGGTGGGAAAGTTGTAAGCCTGGCGCACCATCCACTTGCCGTAGAGCTGGTTATGGCTGTAGACACAGAGACCCGATTCAAAGTGAGTGACTAACGCTTTGCCGTAGGTGGCGATGTGAGTCACGGTCTGCCCAGATAAAGTCTGCCCGTAAGGTTGGAGATGCTCAAAGGCAAAAAAGACCTCAACGGTTGGTTTTCGGGCGATCGCATTTTCCAGCTTATCCGCCGCTTTTCGAATTTCTGGCCCCTCTGGCATGCTCTGATACGATTCGACGGTATGTACTGTAACGCTCTGCAGCTAGGTCTGCCGTTGGATACTACGGACTGTCTCGACGACCGCGCTCGATACATTCCATGCAAAGATGAAAAATCGTCACAATCAACACCACTTCGATGCCAATTTGCAGGTTTGTTGGCGCTGACACCAAGCCAATTAACACCAGTGCCGACCCGACCAACATGCTCACAATGAGAATGGCTTCATCATCAAACAGGTTTAGCCCAGCCCAGAGAATGCCAAATCCCAAGAGCCAAAAAAGCAAAAAAGTCATGGATTGCGCATCCCAATGAGCAGTATCGATAAACAATACTCTATGTTTTCGAGCACTCGACGATCGCTTTTAGTCGTTAATTGTGATGCCATCGCCCATCGGCTGAAGGTCAGATCACCTGTATTTATAATATGCGCCCAGCCGCAATACATTGGCGATACCAGTGATAACTCGCCTTAGGAATGCGGGCCTGGGAGTCATAATCAATATAAATCAAACCAAATCGGCGATCGTAGCCATAGGCCCATTCAAAGTTATCCATCAGACTCCAGACAAAATACCCCTGCAGTGGAAATCCTGCTTGGATGGCCCGGTGAGCTGCTTGCAAATATTGGCGAAGGTAGTGAATGCGATCAAGATCGAGCACTTCGCCTCGAGCATTGACGACATCTTGCGCCGCACAGCCGTTTTCAGTAATGAATACTGGCAGTTCTGGGCGACTTAGCGTGGTGCTGACGTGGTGCACGCCCCAGTACAAACTCTCCGGCACGATATGGAGCCAGGGCATATGCAGTCGAGGATACCCCTGGGGAAAGGGCAGTACTTCGTATCCTGGAGCCGCTTCTCTGGCACACACGTAAACCCCACTATAGACATTAAAGCCCAGGGCATCGAGGGGTTGGGCAATCGTTTCTAGATCGCCGGGAGCGATATCCGGGGCTTGGTCTCTTACCTGCTCTAACCACGCTGGGCTGTACTGCCCCGTCAGCGCAGGAAAGATGATGCCGCCGTTGGTGCCCACCGTATGAAAGGCCTTTTGTGCTGCTGCGATGTCTACGGGGGTCTCTGTCACCGGAACGGTCGCCAAAAAGTTGTCCACCAGAGAGATATGGCACGGCTGGGGAGAGGTCGCGCGGATCGCTTGACATCCCAGCCCATGGGCCAAGAGCGCATGGTGCGACGTTTGCCATACAGCTTTTACAGAGTCAACGACGGTACCTGGTGCATGGGGCGGCACTTGGTGAACGCCATAGCCCATGTGGGTGAAGCAAAAAATTTCATTCAGGGTGATCCAATGGGTGACACGATCGCCCAAAGCCTTGACCACCACCGTGACATAGTCAGCAAAATCCTGGGCCATGCGGCGATCGCGCCACGAGCCATAGCGGTCTTCTAGCACTTGGGGGCTATCCCAGTGAAACAACGTGACATGGGGCGTAATGCCATGGTGCAACAGTGCGTCAATTAACCTCTGGTAAAAGGCCAATCCGGCTTGATTAACAACGCCGGTCCCGGCTGGCAAAATGCGTGGCCAGGCAATGCTGAGTCGATAATGCTTGACTCCTAACTCAGCCAGCAGCTTGATGTCATCACGATAACGGTAGTAATGGTCGCAGGCGACTGCGCCAGTATCACCGTTTTGAACGCGACCAGGGATAGCGCTAAAGGTATCCCAGACACTCAACCCACGCCCCTCGGCGATCGCCGCCCCTTCGATCTGGTAAGCCGCTGTCGCTGCCCCCCATTGAAACGTTACCGGAAACTCAAAAGTCATCAGCTGCGATCAACAACCCGGGGAATTTGGACCTCAAAGGTGCTGCCCTGGCCAAGATTGCTCTCGACGCTGATACTGCCGCCCATCAGCCCGACAATGGCATTGACGATCGCTAACCCGAGGCCAGTGCCGTTATGCCTGCGAGTACTGCTTTGATCAATTTGCCGAAACGCCTCGAAAATACTATCTACATCATCACAATGGATGCCACTCCCCGTATCAGTCACCGAAATCAAAATGTCATGGGGACTAGAGTCATCAGCATTATTGACTGTCAGCGTGACATGGCCCACGTCGGTAAACTTAATCCCGTTGGACAGCAAATTAATCATGACTTGGCGCAGCCGCAGCGGATCATTCTTAATCATGGGATCGTCAATTTTGCAGTCACAGGTGAGCTGCAAGCCCTTTTGTTTTGCTAGGGACTGCATCTCTGAGACAGTATCCTCAGCCAGACCGATGACATTTAACGGCACGGGCTGTAGCTCTAGCCGCCGGGCACCCAGCTTAGAAAAATCCAAAATTTCGTTGAGTAAACCCAGCAGATTATGGGCATTACGGTAGATGCGCTGCACCATCTCAGCTTGCTGGTCCGTCCATTTATCGTTGCGGCGGCGGCCCAGCAGTTGCGAGAAACCAATGATTGCATTGAGAGGAGTCCGCAGCTCGTGGGACATCGTCGCTAGAAACTCAGACTTCAGCTGAGATGCCCGCATGATTTCCAAGTTTTGCCGTTGAATTTCCCGACGTTGGTCTTCTAGCGCCCGGTTTTGCTGTACCAACAGCGCATTGGTCATCTGTACCTCTTGCTGGGCCCGGCGGACAGCTTCCTCTGCTTCAAAGATGCGCAGTGCACTGCGGATGCACTGGGCAAGCAGGTCAGCACTTAGCCGCGATTTGACGACATAGTCAGAAGCCCCTGCCTTCATCAATTCCACGGCTGTCTCTTGGTCGCCCAAGCCCGTGAGGACGACGAGGGGCACCGTTACCCCCTCGGAGCGGAGTTGCTGAATCAGTTGTAAGCCATTGAGATCAGGCAACCGGTAATCGATGAAAATGCAGTCAAAACGATGCGCCTGTAGCGTGGCAATTGCATTTTGAGCATCCGTCGCTTCTGCCAGTTCGGCGATATTGAGCCTGGTCTGCCGGAGTGTGCGGCGAAACAGCATGCGATCGGCGGCGTCATCGTCTACCGTCAAAATTCTCAGAAAATTTTCCGAGAGGCTCAAATCTGTCACCCTTGCATCAGATGTAGATGTCATTGGCCGATCGCGTCTTCCAAATTATTTGGGCATTTCACAGTAGGACCAGTAGCGTACCAACGTCTCAATGCGATCGGCAAACTCGGCAAATTTTACTGGCTTCAACACATATCCCGCCACATTGAGCTGATAAGCCTGACGCCGGTCTGCCGGATCGTCTGAGGTAGTCATCGCCACCACAGGCAAACAACGAAGGTCAGGGTCTTGCCTCAGAGCGCCTAAAAACTCCAGCCCACCCATTTTGGGCATGTTGAGGTCGAGCAGTACGAGCTGTCGCTTTCTCCTGAAAGCGGCGGCGGCACTGTCTTGCAACAGCGTCAACGCATCCAAGCCATTCCTTGCTACTTGTAAAGGAACTGAAAGCTGCTTGCGCTTGAGAGCTCGACGCATATTCATCACGTCGACCTCATCGTCTTCCACTAGCAAGACATTAATTGGAAACTCCATACCGTAGCTCTTGTGCTTTTATTTCGTGCTTTTATTTGAATGTTTTCCCAGCAATTGGGATTTTCGAACAGCTACATCCGTCATCATCTTTGATTATTCACTGATGGCTGCTTAAACCTCAGGCCAAAACGCCTTTCTTAACTAAAAAAATTAGTTTGCTTGACTTATTAATTTAATTGACGCTATGCCTCAAGTTCGTCGGTCGGAAGAGTGATATTCCCTGCTACGAGGGTGAACCCATGGCATAGTCCAGGTTGCGCAGAGCCGCTGTAGAACCTCGATAGCCCAACATTGATGCAACCAGACGGGGCGGCGAGTGGATCACCTCCAAAACTTGCCGCAATAAAAGTTAATGTATCTTGCCTTTTCTAGGCTGAGTGAATGATTTGCGAAATTTGTTCACGTTTGGAGATTTGATAAAGAGCCTGGTGTTGTGGACTGACGCGATCGCCCAGATTTCAGCGTTGCTCGCCTTGGGCGATGTAAGTCCTAACTCTGTATAAGGCTGTTGGTCATATTGAGTGCTGGCCCGGTTTAGCTATCAGCCGCCGCGACAAAGGGAGTGGCCCACAATCGCCAATTTTCTTTATTGAAGGGCGATCGCCATTTTCGAATTAGCTCTGCTTCTAAAGCTTGGCGAGCTTTGCGGTCTTGGGCGGCGTAGGGCCAAAACCCAATGTTGATTTCCACAGGCACCGCCACCTTGCGATGAGCGGCCACGTAGTTCAAAATGTAGCGCTTGCAGTCATGGGTGCCTTTCCAGCGCTGGTTTGCCTTTACTGTTTCGCCCACGTACAGCAAAACGTTGGCTTCATGGTCAACTACAAAATAGAGCGCTGCATTACCCGCGTCGCTAAAGTGTCCCCGCCAAAACTCTGCGTTTCTTTGGGGCTGCATAAAGGGGTTGAGGGTGTCTTCCACAGACTAAGGGGAGGCAGGAAACAGGCTACCCTGGGCGGGCGAGGGCTGGCTAAGAATGGCTTGCTGAAACTGCCAGATGCGCTGCTTCCAGGCAATGAGTTCCTGGACTGTTAAGGGACCCGCATCAGCCTTCCGATTGTAGGCCCAGGACACCTCAGCGGCCTTTAGGTCTTGATTTGAGAGCAGC